>NZ_DAOUDC010000042.1:0-45361 GCF_034431535.1 Chloroflexus sp.
CACCACCGACCGTTCCGGCAATAATCGCACCTTGACCCTTGGCACCACCCCCAACACTGATGCCGACGACCCCCTCTGGGTAACATCAACCACGCCGGCAGCACCGTAAAGGAGGAAGGTAAGGGATGCAGACCCTCCAAGGATACTATCTCAACCAAGCCACGTTCAAACTCATGTTGGCTGGGCTGCTATGCCTTACGATGTTGTTCGACATGCAGAATCTGGTTAAACCACTGCAAGCACAGCGAGGTTCATCGCTACGCTTCTACGGAAGTGGCGCTACCGATCATGATCGTGTTAAGATTCCGCTTGGTTTGATCGACTCTAGTGGCCGTCTTACTACGTCGTATCCTGTCAATGTAAGTAGTACATTCACGATTGAGTTCTGGATGAAAGCGACGGCTACCAACAACCCTGCCCCGGCCTGTCCCGGCGGTTGGTATACTGGCAATATCCTCATCGACCGCGATGTGTTTGGCGCCGGCGATTATGGCGATTACGGCGTCGCTATCTGCAATCAGCGGCTGGCGGTGGGGGTGAGTGTTGGCAGCGATGACCGTCTCTTGACCGGCACTACGATCGTAACCGACGGGCAATGGCATCACATCGCGATCACCCGTGCCGAAAACGGGCAGGTGCGCTTGTTTGTCGATGGCCAACCCGATCGAGTTCTTGCCGGCCCAGTCGGACGGATCGATTACCGGCTCAATCGCACCACTGCGTACCCTGCTAGCGACCCCTTCTTGGTGCTGGGAGCCGAAAAGCACGATTACCCCGGCAGCCGGTATTACAACGGCTTGCTCGACGATCTCCACCTCTCGCGAGTTGTGCGCTATACTGACGCCTTTCTCCGCCCAACCGCGCCGCATCCGGTTGATGCGGATACTGTGGCCTTCTACCGGTTTGATGAAGGTGCGGGAACGGTTATCACCGACAGCGCACCGGGGGGAATCAGCACCGGCGAGCTCAAACCTCGCGATGGCGACCCAACCCAGCACTGGTCAACCGATACGCCGTTTGGCGGCGAGATCACTCCCACTGCCACCAGCACCCCGGCGCCTACGGCTACTCGTACACCTACGGACACCAGCACCCCGGCGCCTACGGCTACTCGTACACCTACGGACACCAGCACCCCGGCGCTTACTGCCACCACTACCCCGATGAACACCGCCACCACTACCTCGGTGAGCACTGTCACTACGACACCGACCACTACGCTAACAACAGTGAGCGCGCCACCGGAAGACGACCAAGAAATTCGTATCTATATACCTCTGATCAGCTGTTCGCATAGCGTACAAGCATCATCGATACAGGAGTAACCAGCGTATGACCAGCCTACCCGTTAACCGAACAAACCTCACCAACCTCGTCATCACCAGCTTGCGCGACGTGCTCGAACAGAGCGGACGTCCCTTGCCGGAAACGATTGACGAGACCACGCTCCTCTTCGGCAAGGGAGCACTGCTCGATTCTTTGGCGCTCGTGTCCATGGTGGTCGATCTTGAGCAACGGCTCGAAGAAGAGTATGGGTTGACGTTGACCTTAGCCGATGATCGGGCGATGTCGCAGCGCAACAGTCCGTTCCATAGCGTTGGGGCATTGGTTGATTACCTCGATCAATTGATCATCGAGGAGCACGGACGTGACTGAGCAGGAAGTGGTGCTGATTACCGGCAGCAGCCGCGGGATCGGGCGCTTTCTGGTCGAGCACTTTCTGCAACGCGGCGCATTGGTTGAAGGATGCGCGCGCAGCGCAGTCGATTGGGAACTGCCCGGCTACACGCACCATCAAGTCGATGTCAGCAACGAGGGGCAGGTCAAAGCGATGTTGAGCGCCATTCAGCGCCGGCATAGCCGGCTTGATATCGCGATCAACAATGCCGGGATTGCGGCGATGAACCATGCCATGCTGACGCCGGGAGAAACGGCCAGCCGCCTGTTGAACATTAACGTGCTGGGCAGTTTTCTGGTTTGCCGGGAAGCGGCCAAGCTGATGCGCCGGCACAACTATGGTCGTATCGTCAACTTTAGTACCATCGCAGTGCCGCTACGGCTTGAGGGAGAGGCGCTCTACGCCACCGCGAAGAGCGCCGTCGAAATGCTGACCCGCGTGCTGGCGCGCGAATTTGCGCCCTTTGGGATCACAGTCAACGCGATTGGGCCAACACCTATCGAGACCGATCTGATCCGGGGTGTGCCGCGCGAGAAGTTGCAGCATATCATCGACACGCTTGCGATCCGGCGCTTTGGCACCTTTGCCGATGTGGCCCATGTGATTGACTTTTTTACCAATCCGGCCAGTGATTATATCACCGGCCAAGTGATCTATCTCGGCGGCGGCGGCTGACGCCGGTTGCCGCATGGAGGCTGCTATGAGCATCACATGGCTTCGTGAACGGATGGAACAGTGGGCCGATCACCCGGCCATTGTCTGGAACGACCATCCTTACTCATACCGTGACCTGCTAGCGCGCATGCAAGCGTGGCACGCGGCACTCGACCAACACGATGTCGGCCCCGGCTATGTCGTGACGATCGAAGGCGATTATTCGCCGAATGCGGTGAGTTTGCTCTTGACCCTGATCGAGCGCAACACGATTGTCGTGCCGCTGACCCGCAGCGTTGCTGCGCAGCGCGACGAGTTTCTGGCTATCGCCGAAGTGCAGGTTGTAGTCAGTTTCGACGACAATGATCAGTGGCGGATCGAGCGCCGTGCCGTTGCCGTGACCAATCCGCTCACCCGTCAGTTGATCGAACGCGGCCATCCGGGGTTGGTGCTCTTCTCGTCGGGCTCGACCGGCAAGAGCAAGGCTGCCTTGCACGATTTCATCCCGCTGTTAGAGAAGTTCCAAGTGCCGCGCCATCGCCGGGTGACACTGACCTTTTTACTGCTCGACCACATCGGCGGGATCAATACGCTCTTCTATACGCTAGCCAACGGCGGCACAGTGGTGGCGGTGCAATCGCGCGATCCCGATGTCGTTTGCCGCGCCATCGAGACGCACCGGGTGCAAACCCTGCCGACGTCGCCGACCTTTCTCAATTTGTTGTTGATTGCGGAAGCCTACCGGCGCTATGATCTCTCGTCGCTTGAGCTGATCACCTACGGTACCGAGGTGATGCCAGAGAGCACCTTGCACCGGATTCACGACCTCTTCCCCAATGTGCAGCTCTTACAAACGTATGGCCTCTCAGAGCTCGGCATTTTACGCTCGAAGTCACGCGATTCCAATTCACTATGGGTCAAAGTCGGCGGCGAAGGCTTCGAGATAAAGATCGTCGAGGGCGTGCTGTGGGTGCGGGCTAAATCGGCCATGCTCGGCTACCTCAACGCACCGAGCCCGTTCGACGAAGAGGGTTGGATGAATACGCAGGATGTGGTCGAAGTTGATGGCGAATACATCCGCATTTTGGGCCGGCGGAGCGAGATCATCAACGTCGGCGGGCAGAAGGTCTACCCGGCAGAGGTCGAGAGCGTGCTGTTGCAAGTGCCAAATGTGAAAGACGTGGCAGTGGTAGGTGAGAGCAACCCAATCACCGGCCAGATCGTCACCGCTCGCTTCAACCTGTTCGAGCCAGAAGACCCGAACGAGTTTAAGCGACGGGTGCGCGCCTTCTGCCGCAACCGGTTAGCGCCGTACAAGATTCCAGTCAAGATCATCATCACTGAAAACGAACAGCACAGCGCCCGATTTAAGAAGATGCGGAAAGCGTAAGCATCCAAACCATGATTCCAACCATCACGCTTACCATTGATCCATCGCTAGCGGCGCATCGCGCCGAGATCGGCTACATCTGGCGCACCTTGCTCACTGGCATAGGGTACAGCTGGCGCGAACAACCGTGGGACAGCGAGCGGGTGACAATTGCGTACACCGCTGGGCCGGCCCAACCCCCGCCGGCCCAGATCGTGATCCACGCGCGGCCCGACCGGTGGGCCAACCCGGCCCAAGCGCACCTGCTTGGCGCGAAGCAGTGGGATGGGTATGAGCTGCCGCTGTTGGCGGGTGATCAGGCCGATGCTCAGCCAACAACCAGCAACGGTACGCTGCATATTCCCGACGACCCCATCTTCGCCGCGTTCTGGCTGCTCAGCGGTTACGAAGAGGAACAATACCCGACGGTCAAACACGGCTACCGCGACCTGACCGGCACACCGATGATCGAGCAGGGCCTGCTGCGCCACGCCTTAGCCTCGGCGGTTGGTTGCTGGCTAGCCGATTTGCTCCAGCACTGCGGCTTGCCACCCGGCCTGCCGCGCTGGCCAAATGGGGCGGAACTCGCCGCCACCTGCGGCCACGATGTCGATTACCCGGAAGTGGTGCGCTGGCTCGAACCGCTGCGCATTCTGTTGCGGCAAGGTACACGCGGTCTCGGCGCGGCGGTTGATGTCATCAGTGGACGCCGCACGCACTGGCACTTTCGCTCGTGGATGGAGCTTGAAGAGCGGATCGGGGCGCGCTCGGCGTTTTACTTCGTCGCTCGCCAAGGCTCGTTGTTGGAATACGCCACTGGCCTGCCCGATCCCTTCTACGACGTGCAAGCGCCTCACTTTCGGGCTTTGTTTCAAGATCTCAGTGCAGCGGGTTGGGAGATCGGGCTGCACGCGAGTTATCGCGCCTACACCGACCGCACGCTCTTTGCCGCTGAACGCGCTCGTCTCGCTGCGGCCAGCGGGCAGCCAGTTGACGGCAACCGCCACCACTACTGGCACCTTGACCCGCACCAACCCGAACAGACCTTGCTGATGCACGAGCAGGTCGGCTTTCGCTACGATGCCTCGCTGACCCACAACCGTTACCTTGGTTGGCGGCGCAGCAGCGTATGGCCATTCTTCCCATGGCACCGCGGGTTGCGCCGTGAGATTCGCACCCTGCAACTGCCCACTGGTTGGATGGATGACCACCTATTTGGGCAGAAACCGTTTAATCCCGGCGATCGCCA
Source organism: Chloroflexus sp. (assembly GCF_034431535.1). Lineage (GTDB taxonomy): Bacteria > Chloroflexota > Chloroflexia > Chloroflexales > Chloroflexaceae > Chloroflexus. Next base: position 4,951 of record NZ_DAOUDC010000042.1, read on the forward strand.
AACCTTGCTCGATGAGCTGCGCGAGACGGTGGCGAGACAGGGTGGCTTACTGCTCGTTGACGTGCATGATTATGTCTATGACGATAAGCTGTTTCCGGGATGGGCGGCAACCTACCGTGCGTTGTGGGAAGATTTGGCCGCACGAGGGAGAGTCTGGTTCGCCACGCCGGCAACGATCGCCAAACACTGGTGGCAACGCGCAGCGCAGATCGCGGCAGCGAGCGAGGGGTTAGGGCCGTGAATGCGCCAATGCCGGCGAAGCGCGGGCAGCACGCTTGCAGCTGGAAGGGTCGTAGGGGAGCGCGGGCGGTTCGTCCACAGCCAATGCGTACAGGCATGCTTGCCGCTCGCCGCTTGTCATTGCGATCCGAGCGGAGGGGCGCGGGCGGCTCGCCCGCACCCGGTACGTACAAGCAGCGGTTCCGCTCTAGCGGGAGATGATTGCTTCGGGGCTGCGCCCCCTCGCAATGACATAGCGAAGGCGGCGAAGCCATCCCCAGCGAGCACGGGAGGCAACCGCTCAGACATGCTTGCCGCTCCAGCAGGAGATTGCTTCGGTCGGGCGGCCCCCGCTGTGCGGGGAGCCGCCACTCCCTCGCAATGACAGACTGGCCGATCATTGCGAGCCGAGCAACGGGGCAGCTTGCGAGCCGGCGGCCCGCGCCCCGGCACCTATGTGGAGCGCAGGCGGCTCGCCCGCAACCGGAAGGGTCGTAAGGGAACGTGGGCAGCTCGCCTGCAGATGTGTTCAGGGACACAGCGGCGCTGTGTCCCTGAACTCCCTCGCAATGACAGATATGGTATCCTTATGAACTTGTATCGCACCATCATCTTCATCGTGCTCTTCATCGCGCCGCCGGCAACCAAGCCGGCGATCTTGCGCATCTGCTGCGGTGCGCAGATCGGGCGCGGCGTTTCGATCGGTTGGTTCGCCACGGTGATGGGCCGGCATATCAGCATCGGCGACTACAGCGCTATCCGCGCGCTAACGGTGATTAACTGCGGCGGCGACATCAGTATTGGCCGCTACAGTATCATCAGTAGCTTTACGCTGGTGTACGGCGCTGATGGCTTGCGCATCGGCGATCACAGCTATATCGGCCCGCAGTCGCTGATCAACACCGAAGAAGAGGTACGGATCGGTCACTGGAGTGCGCTCGGCGCGCGGTGTATGGTCTATACCCACGGCTCGTTCTTGCCGTACACTGAAGGCTACTGGGTGCGCTTCGCACCAGTTATGGTCGGCAACCGGGTCTGGTGCGCCGCCGGGGTCTTTTTGCATCCCGGCGCGACGGTCGGCGATAACAGTTTTGTGAACTCGCGCGCGGTGGTGAGCGGCGAAATCCCGCCCGATTCGATCGTGGAAGGCAACCCGGCGCGGGTGATCAACGCGATGAGCCGCATGCAACGCGCCATCACCCCGCGCCGGCTCGACGCAATCGCCGGGCAGATGATGTGCCACTTCGTGACGCTGGCGGCTGCGCACGGCGATCTACGGGTGCTGGCCGAACAGCCCCACCCGCTCGTGCAGGCCGGACGGCAGACCTATCAGATTGCGATCGCGCCGGCTGCAAGTGACGTGCCGGCGGTTGATCCCACCCACCCTGCCATCTGGCTGATCTGCCGGCGCAACTGGCGGCCACCGTCGGATCTGTGGCTCGACCTGACCACCAACCGACGCAGTCCGCGCCACGCCGCGCCGCTCGATTCGCTCTGCACCTTCTTGCAGCGATACTACGGCATCCAACTCGAATACGAAGCGAGGTAAGCTATGGCTCGTGTCCTCACCGTGCTCGGCACCCGACCTGAGATTATCAAACTCTCACCACTCATTCCGCTGCTGGAGGAGCGGTTCGATCATATTTTGGTGCATTCCGGCCAGCACTACTCCTACGAAGTTGACGCTATCTTCTTCGAGGAGCTGAGCTTGCCAGCGCCGCGTTACACCCTCGGCGTCGGTTCGGCCCAGCACGGCGAACAGACGGCGCGCATTCTGGCCCGGCTCGAACCGATTTTGCTGCAAGAACGGCCCGATCTGGTGCTGGTGCAAGGCGACACCAACACGACCATGGCCGGCGCGCTCTGCGCGGCGAAACTCGGCTTTCCGGTGGTGCATCTCGAAGCGGGAGGACGGTCGTTCAACCGGGCTATGCCTGAAGAACTCAACCGGATCATTGTCGATCATATTGCTGAGATTCTGCTGGCCGCCGACGAGATTGCCGCCAACAACCTGCGCGCGGAGGGGTTGCCGGAGGAGCGTATTCACGTGATCGGTTCGACTGCAATTGACGCAGCGCTGCTGCACCGTGAGCGGGCCAAACAGAGCGCGATCTTAACCCAATTAGAACTCCATCCGGGCGAATACCTCGCGCTCACTCTGCACCGGGCCGAGAACACCGAACCGGCGGTGCTACCCGGCATCGTGCGCGTGCTCAACGAACTCGCCGAAAGCCACCGGATCGTCTTCCCGGTGCATCCGCGCACCACCGCAGCACTGGAACGGCAAGGGTTGCAGCTCTCACCACGGATCCTGACCACACGCCCGCTTGGCTACCTCGACACGCTCTGCCTCGTGCAAGCGGCCCAAGCCCTGCTCACCGATTCAGGTGGGTTGCAAGAAGAGGCCGCCGTGCTCGGTACCCCGATCTTGCTGGTGCGCAACGAGACCGAATGGCGCTATCTGGTTGACGCAGGGGTTGCGGTACTGATCGGCAACCGTTATGAGAGTATACTCGCAGGCACCGCGACGTGGCTCAGTCCTGCTGGACTCGCTCGCCTGCGTGCGGCGCGCTCGCCGATTATCAGCGGGGCCGCCGAGCGAGCCGTGGCAATTATGGCTGCATACGCGCAGTAGCAACCACGCTTGGCAGGCTCTTCAGAGCGACGTTACAATGCAACGTCGCTTCAGATTCCTCATTACGTTTTTTTCATACCCACGCCTATCAGTAGTTAGTCAAAGTTCAGACCTGCCAGTTATGCTGGCAACACCTAGAATAACGATGTGTGGGCGGATGAGTACAAACCATGACCGATCGATTGCAGCTCTACCTTAGCCGGCAAGCCAATTCTCTGCCACGGTACGTTGCCGAACAGCTCGTGCAGAGTATGTTCGGCTGGATACCGAGCGTGATCGGAATTGGCGTCCGCGCGATCGCCTACCGCGCTATGATACACATGGACGGCATCGCTGCCATTGAAGACGGCGTGCGCATCCGCTTTGCCAGCAATGTGCGGCTAGGGACGGGAGTATACCTCGATCATGGCGTCTACCTCCACGCTTGTCCGGGTGGCATCACCATCGGTGCCGAAAGCATGGTGATGAAAAACGCCATTCTCCACGTCTACAACTTTCGCAATCTCCCCCATAGCCATATCACCATCGGACGGCGATCGCTCATCGGCGAGAGCTGCATTCTACGCGGTCAAGGCGGTATTACCATCGGCGATGATGTCTATCTGGGGACGCTCGTGCAAATACTAGCGGTTAATCACGTCTTTAGCGATACGACTCGCCCGATCAGCGCCCAAGGCATCACCGCACAGGGAATCAGCATCGGCGACGGCTCTTGGATCGGGAGCGGCTCCATCATTCTCGACGGAGTGCGGATTGGGAAGAATGTCGTGATTGGCGCGGGCGCAGTGGTGACGAAAGACATTCCCGATTACTGCATTGCGGTGGGCAATCCAGCCCGGGTGGTGCGCAATCTGAGCACCGATCCGTTACCGATCGAACAATTGGCAATTCCCGTGTATTAAACAGCGAGGCGCACGACGGTGCGTCCAGTAGGGTTGCACGTGTGCGACCAAAGGGAGGGGGAAGACATGACCACGCTTTCCGTTGTGATACCGGCCTACAATGAAGAGGACGGGATCGCAGCCATTGTCGAACGAGTTTTGGCGATCAGGCCGGCATTGCAAAAGGTTGGCGTTGACGATCTCGAGTGCATTGTGGTTGACGATGGCTCGAAGGATCGCACCGCCGCGATTGTGCAGAGCTTCGGCGACCGGGTGCGGTTGATCCGGCAGCAGAATCGCGGCTATGGCGGCGCCTTGAAGACCGGCTTCAGTCAAGCGCGCGGCGAGCTGATCGGCTTCCTCGACGCCGACAGCACCTACCCGCCCGAATACTTCCCGCAGATGTGCAAAGTCGCGCTGGAAGGCGCCGACATCGTGATCGGCAGCCGCATGGCGGGCGCGCACAGCGAGATGCCGTTGGTGCGCCGGATCGGCAACACGATCTTCGCTACGATGCTCTCGCTGGTAGCCGGCGTGCGGATCAGCGACAGCGCCAGCGGCCAGCGCGTGTTGCGCCGCTCCATCTTGCCGGTCATCTACCCGCTGCCCAACACCCTCGATTTCACCCCGGCGATGAGCACCCGCGCCCTCCACGAAGGGTTGCGGATGGTTGAAGTGCCCATCCCGTACAAAGAGCGGTCGGGTCGCAGCAAGCTCCACGTGATTCGCGATGGCCTGCGCTTTACCAAATCGATCGTTTGGACGGCGCTGACCTATAACCCGGTGCGGATCTTTGGCGGTGTCGGGCTGGCCTTGCTGGTATTAGCCTTGCTGATCACACTGGGGCAGAGCATCGGGATCGGGCTAGGGCTACTGTCCGGCTGGTCATTCCCGCAGCTCTTCGGCGCGCTAGTGCTCGCCGTCGCCGGTGTGACTCTCTACACCACCGGCACCTCGTTCAGCTATCTGGTCGCCCTCTTCCACAAGCGCGCCATCCGGCAGGGCTTGTTTGGCCAGCGCGGCAACGGGCGCCGGATCGAGCGCCATTACTGGTGGTTGGGCTTACTGGCCATCCTTGGCGGGATCGCCACTTACATTGCCGCGGTCGCGTTTGATCTGACCAATCCGGTACTAGCTAATTCGTGGTTCGCGCCGGTAGTCAGCGCGATGCTGGTGCTGATGGGAGTGCAATTGGTCAGCGCGTGGGGGCTGGCGCGAGTCTTGGCCGAACTGAGCCGGCGCGAGAGCGAGCAAGCCGCCGATCTCAACTGGACATATACACCGCTGACAACGCCGGTTGAGCCGGTAGCGCAAATAGCCTAGCGCGAGGCAAGAACGTGGAACAGTTTTACGTATGGAGTGAACAGAACCTCGGCCAGACTCATTATGTGATCGGTTATCTGATCGTCTTGGTGAGCCACAACTGGCCGATTATGGTCACACTGGCAGCGGCGCTGTTCTTCAGTATCCAGCTCTATCGGCGACCATTACGGGCTAATGCCGTCTGGCTGTTTAGCGCGCTGCTATTTGGGATCGGGTACGAATACGAAAAACATGTGGCTGGCGAACTTCATCACGCAATCGATATGCTGTTCGGCTTGGAAATCGCCCACTGGAATCGGCCGCTGCACTTCATCGTCGGCCCAGTGATCAATACGGGGTTCGTCCTGATCACCTTTCTGATGGTGTTTCACGGTCTGTACCTTTCGTTCGGATCGTCTATGATGAACGCATTCCGCCGCTGCTACCCTGCCCGCACCAATACGACAACAAGCGGCACTACCGCATCACGTGATGCAAAACCACAAGAGGAGAACCATGAGCGAGCAGGAAACGACGCCAACTCAACGCAAACAAGCACCAGGCGATAAACCGACCGGCATTAAGCTGGTCGCCCCGGCCCGGCCTAACGAACGCGCCGGTGAGATCCGCTTTGTTGAAATGCCGCGCGAGAAGACGCCCCGGCTTGATGTGCTGGTGTTAAACCCGCCATCGCCCGACGGTGATCTCTTCTTGCGTGATATCGCCCGCGTTGGCCGGCGCACCCGCGACGGTATTATCTGGCCGCAAACCGCGTTGGCCCAAATCGGCGCAGTTGCCAAAGAGGCCGGTTACACGGTCGAGGTGATCGATGCAATTGGCCTCATGATGGATTGGAAGTCGTTCGAGAAGTATATGTGGGAAAAGAAGCCGCGCTACATGATCATCCACGCGACGGCTCCCACTTTGACGAACGACATGCGGACGACGTTCATCGGCAAAGCGGTGGGTACCATCACGATGGCGATTGGCACCCACGTCACGCCGATGACCCGCGAGACGCTCGAAGCCTACCCGACGCTTGACATCGTGGTGCGCGGGGAACCAGAGCTGACCATTGTTGATGTCATCCGCACGATCGACCGCGTGGTTCAGCAAGAGCATGCCGATGAGACGGTGCCGGTCGGCAACCCCGATCTCACTGCACCGTGGCGCAAACTGCCCTTCCCTGACGCTTCGTATCTGACCACGCGCGGGCGGTTTCTCGGTGTGCATCCCAAGATTATCACCAAAGCCATGCGCGAAACACTCGGCGTCGGCTACCGCGACGAGCACGGCGAGGTGCAGATCAATCCTGACCGACCATTTATTGAAGATCTTGACACCTTGCCCATCCCGTTGCACGACCAGTTGCCGTGGCAGCGCTACAAAGTGCCGATCGTCGGCGGTCCCTACACCTTCGTGCTCACCAGCCGCGGCTGCCCTGCCGGCTGCCGCTACTGCATCAAGCACGTGACCTATCAATCGAGTGTGCGCCACCGCAGCCCGCACCACGTCTTGCAAGAGATGATCATGCTCAAAGAGATGGGCATGCATCACATCCATTTCGAAGCTGACTTGTTTACGGTCAAGAAGGAGTTTGTCTACGATCTCTGCCACACAATTATCAAAGAGGGTATCAAGCTGCGCTGGAGCTGCAACAGCCGGGTTGACTTCGTTGATGAGGATGAGTTGCGGTTGATGCGCAAGGCCGGTTGCTTCATGATCGCGTGGGGCCTTGAGAGCGGCAGCGAAGAGGTGTTGAAGCGGGCGCGCAAGGGCACTACCGTCAAGCGGATCGAAGAGACGATTGCCGCCAGCCACCGGGCCGGGCTTATGAACTGGGGCTATTTCATCATCGGCCTGCCAGGTGAGACGGTCGAGACGATTCAGCAGACGATCGCCCTCTCGAAGCGGTTGCCGCTTGATATTGCCCTCTTCCATATCGCTACGCCCTACCCCGGCACGCCCTTCTATTACGAAGCGGTAGCCAACGGCTGGATCCGGATGAATCAGTGGGAAGACTACGATATGTACTCCCACACAGTGTTGAACTACCCGCACCTCAGCTCGGCTGATCTGGAGTATTGGGCCAAGCGAGCGGCGCGCGAGTGGTCACTGAGGCCACGCCCGATCATGACCTTCCTCAAGGGCGCATCCAACCCCGAAACGTGGGGCCAGCTCTGGCAGATCGGCGTCAACCATCTGAAGTGGATCGGCGGCAGCTTGCGCAATGAAGGTCTGCGCCGCCTGAGCGGCAGCGGCATGATGTAGATCACCTCCGTCTCTCTCACAAGGTGGGAGAGGGGCGATACTGTAACGGTATGCGCGGCATTCGCCGCGTCCTTCAGCCCCTATCTCACTATCACGGGAGAAGGGTGGACGGAACCGCTCATCCGGCACCCGGCCCTAAAGGGCCGGGCTAGGGATATGAAGCCTGCTGCGCAGACTGCTGGCCCTCACCCCCAGCCTTTCTCCCACCGGCGCAGGAGAGAGGAGCGCAGCGCCAAGCGTTGAGGCATTGCACAGCGTTCAACGGTTTCACTCGACCACATGTTCTACCCGCTCCTCAACCTTGCAGAAGAGGGGAAATACAGCACCGCAGCGCGCAGCGTTCTGGGCCGCCACCAGAGCCGCCGAGCACAATACCGCCGGACGCCATTGACGTTAGCAGCGGGGGAGTATGAATCAACCCATCGCCACCCAACCACGAAGCTTGCCAACCACACTTATTCACTATGGCGAGCGGATTACAGCATTGATCGTCGTTGTTCTCATCGCGATGCTCGCCTTGATCAACCTGCCCTACGCGCCCCGCACGTGGTTCGATGAAGGATCGCATCTGCACGTGCCAGAGACGCTGGTGCGCTATGGGGTCTATGCCGACATCAGCAGCGAAGGGTTTCGCTACTTTGGGCCGACGATCGGGGTCGGGCCGACAGTGATGTTACCGGTGGCGGCGGTCTTTGCAGTGGTTGGGGTTGATCTGCTGCCGGCGCGGCTGGTGATCGTAGCATACCTCTTGGCTGCACTGCTGATCTTTTATCAACTGGCCCGCCGCCTGCACGGGGGGCGCTTGGCGCTGCTGACGATTTTGTTACTGCTCGCCTCACGCACTCGCGGCTTTGAAGGCATGGTCGAATATGGCCGGCAAGTGTTGGGTGAGGTGCCGGGAATAGCGTGGCTAGGAGCTGGTCTGCTGGCGTACACGGTAGCCATCTTTCAGCCGGAGCTACGCCGGCGCTACGCGCTGCTCGCCGGGGTTGGCTTTGGCCTGGCCCTGATCACCAAAAACCAGTTTGCGTTGATTGTCGCGCCGGGTTTAGGGTTGCTGGCCCTGCTCGACTGGCGCTACTTCCGGGTGGGTGACTGGTGGTTGCGCTTAGCGCCGCCCATCATTGCCGGTGGTATGTTTGCCGGTTGGTTGTTGATCATGCTGGCCTTCCTCGGCCCGGCTGATTTCAGCGCCAATCTCGCTAAGACCCGGCAAGCAGCCGGCGGCGCCATCTTTGTGTTTGATCTGGAAGCGATCCTGCGTGCGATGCGCTATCTGGTGCAGGTGTACGGCGGTTTGCTCGTGCCGGCGCTGGTGTACAGCCTCTGGCGCTGCCGGCGTCGAGGCACCGCTGCCTTCGCCGAACTGGCGCCAACCCTCTTGGCGGCGCTCTGGCTGGCGTGGTACCTTATATCGCTCGGCTGGCCGCGCTACGCCTTCCCGGCAGTGGCTCTCGGCGCGCCGGCAGTGGCGCGGATGATCGCCGACCTGATCGGTTGGCTCTGGCGACGCCGGCAACCACTGCTGGCCGGAGCCGCCGGCGCATATCTAGCATTGGTGATTGGCTTCTCGTTGAGCCTGACTGCACAGGTGGTGTTTACGCCCGATGATTCAGCGCACCGGATGGCGGCGTTCCTCAACCAGACCGTTCCCACTGACCGCATCATCGAGACATGGGAACCGGAATTAGCTACCTTCACCGACCACACCTACCATTACGTGCCAACCGAACTGCTTGATCCGGCGGTGCGGCAGGCATGGTTGGGCGGGCCGCCGGTGGCTTACGATGGCCTTGCTGCCCAGCCGCCATACGTGCTGACCGGGCCATTTAGCGCGTATACCGGCATCTATCTTGTCGATACTTTAGCGCGTGAGTACACCATCATCTACAGCACCGGACCGTACACACTGTGGCAGCGACGGGAACCATAACCCGACGAAAGGATCGCTATGCGTCGTTTTTGGCTGATCGTCTTTCTGCTGTTCTTCAGTTATGCCTACGTCTTACCGCGCTGGTCAGATTGGAACCAGAACTCGCGGTTAAACTTAGTGTTGGCTCTGGTTGACGATGGCACGCCAAAAATTGATCGCTATGTTGCAAATACCGGCGACTATGCGCTTTACAACGGCCACGCCTACACCGATAAACCGCCGGGCTTGTCGTTTCTCGGCATCCCGGTCTACGCCGCTATCCGGCCATTGTTTGATGCATCGCCGGTGCAAGCCCAATTCGAGCGGATCGGCAGCCGGTTTGAAGAGACGCTCAACCCCGATGGCAGCGGCTTACGGGCTGACAAGATCCGGTTTGCGTTGGTGCAGTACCTGCTCACGCTGGTCGTAATAGCGTTACCGGCGGCATTGTTCGGCGGATTCTTCTTTCTAGTGCTGCAACGGCTCGGCATGGCGCCGGCACCGGCCAGCATCGGCACGCTGGGGTATGGGTTAGCCACCAGCGCCGCGCCGTACGCCGGCAACTTCTACGCCCACCAATTAGTGGCCGTGCTCCTCTTTACCGCCTTCGCTTTGGCGTGGTCGCCACCGGCGCGCTGGTCGCCGTGGGCCAGCGGTGCGCTGGTTGGCCTGCTGCTTGGTTGGGCCGTGATCAGCGAATACCCGGCAGCGCCGGCAGCCGCCATTATCGGGTTGTACGTGCTCTACCGGCGCGGCTGGCGCTGGCTGCCAGCGATGGCAGCGGGAGGCGCGTTGCCGGGAGCATTGTTGATTAGCTATGACCTTGCCGCCTTTGGCACGCCATGGCCTATTGGCTACGCCTATTCCGCGCTCTGGCAAGAGCAGCACCACACCGGTTTCATGAGCCTCACGTCGCCCCAATGGGAGGCCATCTGGGGATTGACCTTCAGCGAGTTCCGCGGTCTCTTTTTCCGCGCGCCGTGGCTCTTGCTCGCGTTGCCGGCCTACTGGATCGGCTGGCGCCGGCGCGAGCAGCGGGCCGAGTGGTGGGTATTGGTGCTGGTGCCACTGGCCTTTCTGCTCTTCTACGGGTCGTCGATTATGTGGTGGGGCGGATTTGCCGCCGGGCCGCGCTACATGGTGCCGCTGCTCCCCTTCCTTGCCCTGCCGGCGGCGCTCTTGATCGGGCACTGCTGGGGCCGGATCGGGTGGCGCCTTGGCGCATTCGGCTTGCTCAGCGTCTCATTGATCCTCATTTGGATGGAGACAACCGCAACCCAGCTCTTCCCCAGCGACGCCATTCGGGCCACATGGCGCGAGTATGTGATTCCGGCATGGCAACAGGGCGATATTGCCCGCAACGCCGGCATGGTCTTGCAACTTGAGGGAGCGGCCAGCTTATTGCCGCTGCTCGCCGGGTTGGTCGCCGGCACCATCATCTTATTGCACCCGCTGGAAGCGTCCGAGCGCACGGCTGCACGCCTAGCCGCAACACCGCCAACCACACCCGTGGCGCCGCCTGCCCAGAGGTGAACTCATGCGTATTTTGATGCTGACGCTGATCGCGCCCTACCCGCCCGACAGCGGACCCAAGATCAAGACCTACAACGTGTTGCAGTACCTGTGCGAGCGCTACGAGGTCACGCTGGTATCGCTCGTGCGAAACGAGCAAGAGCGTGCGCATGCCGAATCGCTCCGCCGGATCTGCCGTGACGTGTACACGGTGCCGTTTCAGCGTTCGCGTTGGAAAGATGCGCACTTTTTACTCAAGAGCTCCCTCACCGGCGAGTCGTTCATTCTCAGCCGCGACGCCTCGCCGGAACTGCACCAGTTGCTGCGTCTACTGACGGCGCGTGAGCATTTTGACATTATTCATGCCGACCAGCTCAATATGGCGCCTTTTGCGGTTGATTTACCGGGAGGGGCGCGGATCATTGATCAACACAATGCCGTGTGGACGATCGTCGCCCGCATGGCGGCCCGGTCTGATCTGATCCGGCGGATCGGATTGCAGATCGAAGCGCGTCGTCTGCGACGGGCCGAGGCGCGGTTGTGCGCGCGCTTTGATGGCATGCTGGCGGTCAGCGAACCGGATTATGCGTTTCTCAAGCTAGCCGCCGCCGACGCTGGGGTCGCATTGCCGCCCACGGCGATCATTCCGATCGCGATTGATGCGCGCAGCGAAGCGCCGGTACAACGGCACAGCGCGCCCAATACGATCCTCAGTATGGCGACGATGTTTTGGCCGCCCAACGTCGATGGCGTGCTCTGGTTTGCCCGCGAAGTCTGGCCTTTAGTGCGGCAAGCCGTACCACAGGCACGGGTGGCATTGGTTGGCTCGCGACCGCCGGAGACGGTGCGCCAGTTGGCCGCCGATCCCGCGATTGAAGTACCCGGCTACGTCGCCGATCCGCGCCCATACCTCGAACGAACGGCAGCCTTGATTGTGCCGGTACATGCCGGCGGCGGCATGCGGGTGAAGATTTTGGAAGCTTTAGCTCGCGGCTTGCCGATCGTCTCAACGACCATCGGGTACGAAGGGATTGATCTCACGCCGGGAGAACACCTGCTAGTGGGAGACACACCGCAGGCGTTTGCCGAAGCGTTGATCCGGCTCCTGCGCGATCCGGAACTAGGGCGACGATTAGCCGTGCAAGGGCGGCGCGTCGCCGAAGAACGCTACGACTGGCGGGTAGTCTGCCCGGCAATCGATCACCTGTACGCCACGGCGCTGCAACGAGCCAATAGTCTGCCAGCGGGGCAGCGATGATGAACATTTTGTTTGTTGCGCCCTACACTCCATCACCGATCCGCGTGCGCCCGTACCAATTCATCCGGCATTTAGCCCAACGCGGGCATGCGATTACGCTGGTGTGCGCCGCCGACAACGCGGCGGCCCTCACCGAACTGCGCGCGATCTGCCAGCGAGTGGTAGCGGTGCCGGTACGGCGCACCGATCACCTGCTGGCATATATGCGCGCCGTACCAAGCGAATTACCACTGCAAACGGCGCACTGCCTCACCCCAGCGATGGTCGCAGCAGTTGCGCACGAAATCAAGCAGGGTGAACATCACGTCATCCACATCGAACACCTCCGCGCGGCTGAGATCGTCCGCGCCGCCTTGCACCAATGCGGCGACGGCCCTCCCGCCGTGCTCGATGCCGTTGACAGCATCACCCTCTTATTCGAGCGCACGCTACGGCGCGGCGCCAACCTGAGCAGCCGGCTGCGCGCCCTGATCGATCTGGCCCGCACCCGGCGTTACGAAGCCGCCTACCCGCATCGCTTCGCCGCAATCGCGGTGACATCGGCGGAAGACCGCTGGGCATTACGCACCCTCAGCCGCGCCCTCGACCGTCCGGGAGGCAGCCCGATCATCGTCGTGCCGAACGGGGTTGATCTAACCTACTTTCAAGCCTACACCGGCCCGCGCCAACCGCATCACCTTGTCTTCACCGGCAAGATGAGCTATCACGCGAACGAGGCCGCCGCCCGCTACTTGATTGAAGACATTATGCCGCTGGTATGGGCCAAACGGGCCGAAGTGACCGTTACCTTGGCCGGGGCCGAGCCGGGGCCGCGCCTGCGCGCCTATGCCCGCGATCCGCGGGTCATCGTGACCGGCGCTGTCCCTGAACTCCGCCCCTACCTCACCAAAGCCACCTTGGCGGTTGCACCGATTCGTTATGGCGTCGGGGTGCAGAATAAAGTGCTGGAAGCCATGGCCACCGCCACCCCTGTCATTACCGCCCGGCAAGCGACGGTTGCGCTCAGCGCGCAACCCGGACACGATCTGGTTGTGGCCGGCGATGCCGGCAGCTTCGCCCACGCCATCCTCACCTTGCTCGATGATGATGAGCGCCGCGCTGCGATTGGGCAAGCGGGGCGGCTGTACGTCGAGCGCCACCACAACTGGCAGCAGAGTGTGAGCCGGCTGGAAGCCGTCTACGCTTCAGCCGGCACATCACTGTATCACTACTAGCGATAAAAAAATGTTCATTTTTTCCACACTAATCTTCAGAGCATCTTTAGCTCATGCACAGATAATTTGAATGGCATTTAGTAGCGCTTTCTGTTCAACATCACCTTCTCGCTCATCACTAGCGCCTGTTTACTGAGGAGAAAGTCATGACGGGATACGACATATCGATTGTGATTCCCTGTTATAACGAAGCTGAAGGCATGGATGTAATGCGCGAGCGGCTCGCACAGGCGCTGGTCACCCTCCGCGAGCGCGGGCGGATCCAATTGGTGCTGGTTAATGATGGCAGCCGTGACGGCACCGGCGAATTACTGGAACAGACCTTTGGCGGCTGGCCCGATACGGTCATTGCGCATCACGCCACCAATCGCGGCTTAGGGGCCGCCTTACGCACCGGCTTCGCGCATGCCACGGGTGATGTAATTGTTACCTGCGATAGTGATGGCACCTACCCGTTCAGCGAGATCCCGGCGCTGCTCGACCGGCTCACGCCCGATGTCGATCTGGTGACAGCGTCGCCGTACCACGCAGGCGGCAGGATCGAGAACGTACCGACCTACCGGGTCTTCATCAGCAAATCCGCTTCGCTCTGTTATCGCGTGCTGGTCAATCCGCGCATCCACACCTACACTGCCCTCTTCCGCGCTTGCCGGCGTGAAGTCATCGAACGGGTCACCACCTCTGCCGACGGCTTTTTGATGGTGACTGAATGGTTAGTTGAAGCGCTCCTCAGCGGCTATCGCGTCGCCGAATACCCCACCACCCTGCGGGTGCGCCAGTACGGGCAATCGAAAGCGCGGGTGTGGCAAATCACGAAAACCCACCTCCGGTACATGGCCGGCATACTGCGCCGCCGGTTAGGGGCGCAACCGCGAACTAAAGCGCTACCGCGCAGCCACTAAGCAACGACTGCGAGATGATGGGAGAAACGCATGCAGCAGGTGGAAGAACGCACAATTGTAACGACCGCACTTGCAGACGCCGCGGAAACCGAGCAACCAACGCCACGAAAGGGCAAACTGGCTATGAGCACGATTATGCTGATTTTGATCGCCACTGCGCTGGGTGTGATCGGTCAGATGATGCTAAAGCAGGGGATGGGCGCGATGGGGCCATTGGCGCTGACCTTAGACGCGACTCCCAGCATTATTTTGCGCATCGTCACCTCGCCGATGGTCATTGGCGGCCTGCTCATTTATGGCATTGGCACCTTCTTCTGGCTGATCACCCTCTCGCGAATCGAACTCAGCGTGGCCTACCCGTTCGTGAGTCTCAACCATATCATCATCTTCCTATTGGCATGGCTCGTGTTGCACGAACAGGTAAACCCGCTGCGCGCCGCCGGCGTGCTTGTGATCTGCGCCGGTATGTTGATGGTTGCACGTTCCTAGCTATCGTTCACATTACCGCATGGGGGGAGGATCATGGACATACTCACGTCATACTTTAGCCAAATCCGCCAGACGCTTGAGCAACTGCCGCAGGCGTCGCTGCAACAGGTGGCTGATGCACTGTGGGCAGCGTATGAGCGCGATGCCACCATCTTTGTGTGCGGGAATGGCGGCAGCGCCGCGACTGCCTCGCACTTTGTCTGTGATTTGGCGAAGTGGACGATCAAATCATCAGCGCGCCGGGTGCGCGCGATCGCCCTCACCGACAATGTACCCCTCATTACTGCATGGTCGAACGATCAAAGCTACGCCGATGTCTTCGTCGAGCAATTAAAGGCGCTCTATCGCGATGGCGACGTCATCGTCGCCATTTCGGGCAGCGGCAATTCGCCGAACGTGGTGCGCGCCATCGAGTGGGGCAATGAGGTTGGCGCTGTCACGATTGGCCTGACCGGTTTCAACGGCGGGCGCCTGCACCAGATTGCCCAGATCGGTCTGCACATCAACAACCACGTGATGCCGCAAGTGGAAGACATTCACAGCTCCATCTGCCACGCGCTGGCGGTCAACTTGGGCCAGCAGATTGAACTGTCGCTCCAGCCGGCAATCTTGCAGACAGTTGCAGTAGGAGGTTAGCTATGATCCCGGTTGCCCGTCCTCTGATTGGGCGTGAAGAAGAAGAGGCCGTCCTCGCTGTGCTGCGGTCGGGCATGATCGCGCAAGGGCCAGAAGTAGAGCGGTTCGAGACCGAATTTGCCACGTTGTGCGGCACGCGCCATGCCGTTGCCGTGATGAATGGCACCGTTGCGCTGTACCTCGCGCTCTTGGCCCACAATATCGGGCCGGGTGATGAAGTGATCACGACGCCATTCAGCTTCATCGCTACCGGCAACAGCATCTTGATGACTGGCGCGACGCCGGTGTTCGTCGATATCGATCCACACACCTACAACATCAATCCCGATCTGATCGCTGCTGCGATCACCTCGCGGACGCGGGCGATTATGCCAGTGCATCTCTACGGGCAACCGGCTGATATGGCGCCGATTATGGAGTTGGCGCAGCGGTACCATCTGGCCGTAATCGAAGATGCGGCGCAAGCGATTGGCGCGACCTACCGCGGCCAACCGGTCGGCAGCTTTGGGGTTGGGTGTTTCTCGCTCTACGCGACGAAAAACGTGACCAGCGGCGAAGGGGGCATGATCACGACCAATGATCCGGCCATTGCCGAACGGTTACGGTTACTGCGCAACCATGGCAGCCGGGTGCGCTACTACCACGAACTGCTTGGCTATAACTTCCGGATGACCGACTTGCAGGCGGCGATTGGTCGGGCCCAATTGGCCAAGTGCGATCGGTTCAATTCGCAACGGATCGCGAACGCCGCGTTTCTCAGCGAACAGATTCGCCACCCAGCCGTAATTACGCCCTTTGTCCAACCCGATGTGCGGCACGTCTTCCACCAGTACACTATCCGGGTGGTAGGTGATCGCGACACGGCCATCAAACAACTGCACGCAGCCGGCGTCGGCACGGCGATCTTCTACCCACTGCCGATCCCGCAACAACCGCTATACCGCAAATTGGGCATTGAAGCTGAAACCCCGGTAGCTGATCGGGTGGCGCGCGAAATTATCGCTTTGCCGGTGCATCCGGCGTTGAGCAACGACGAGCTACACCAGATCGCGGCGGCGGTCAATGCGTTGACGGTGAACGAGCCGGTGGCTGCATAGCAACGTCGTAACACCAGACCGTTTGCCGCTGCTGGCGGCGGGCGAGGGGCAACAAGGTCAAGAAAGGGAGATGCAATCAATGGTCGATATTATCGGCGGCGGCATTCTTGGGCTCAGCCTTGCCTATGAGCTGCTCAAGCGCGGCACACCGGTGCGGGTGTGGGAACGCGCCAGCACGCTTGGCGGACTCATGGGCCGCACGCGCTTTCCTGAGCTTGGCGGGATGGCGTGCGATCGCTATTATCACGCAATCCTCAGCAGCGATCGTACCCTCATGAACCTGTTCGATGAGCTTGGACTGCGCAGCCGCTTGCGCTATACCGCGACCAAGATGGGCTTTTACCACGACGGCAACATCTACCCGATGTCAACGCCACTCGAGTTTCTACGCTTTCCGCCGCTGCGCCTGATCGATCGCCTACGCCTTGCCTATACCATTCTCGCCTGCCGCCAGATCAAAGACTGGCGCCGTCTCGAACAACTCCCGGTCGCCGAGTGGCTCACCCGCCTGAGCGGTGAACGCACGGTGCGCCATGTGTGGACGCCGCTGCTGCGGGCCAAGTTCGACGGCGATTTCAGCCAAGTGCCGGCCACCTACATTTGGTCGCGGCTGGTGCGCACGACCGATACCCGCACCAAAGGCGGCAGCCAAGAGTTGATGTGCTACCTGCCCAACGGCTATCAAGAGCTGATCGATGCGCTAGCGGCGGCAATCCGGCAGCGCGGCGGCCAGATTGAGCTGAACGCGACGATTGACACGATCAAGGTTGAGGATGGGCGCGTCAGCGGGTTAGTTGTCAATGGTCACGAAATCCCAGCCGACCATGTGGTGATTACGGCCCAAACCCCGATTGCTCGCCAGTTGTTGCCGCCGGAAGCGGCAGCCGTATCAGCGTGGTGGGGCCAACTCGACGGCTTTTTGGGCATCGTCTGCATGCTGGTCGTGCTGCGCCGCCGGCTGACGCCCTACTACACGCTCAATATCACCGACGAGCGCATTCCGTTCACCGGCGTCATCGAGACGACCAACTTGATCGATCCGCAGTATGTGGGCGGGTATCACCTCGTCTATCTACCGAAATACGTCGCCGCCGACAGCCGGTTTGCCCGCATGCCTGACGATGAATTGCGGCCTGTCTTCCTCGGCTATCTGCGGCAGATGTTCCCCGATCTGCGTGATGATGATATCGCTGCGATCCGGATCGGGCGGGAACGGTATGTGGAACCGATTCACCCGATTGGCGCAACTGATTTGATCCCGCCGATCGCCACGGACATTCACGGTCTGTTCCTTGCCAATACCGGCCAAATCTACCCGCAACTCACCAATGGCGAATCGGTCTGTGCCTTTGCGCGCTCGGTAGCAGAACAGATCCAGCCGATCGTTACCCGGCAGCCGTCGGCAGCCGCTTTATCACTCGCCTGAGGTGAAGTATGAGCCTGACCAGTGTTGAGCTAACCAAACCAACCGCCACCCATTCCAACTGCGAGGCGATCTCGTACCGGAGGCTAGCGCTGACCGGCACGCTGATTGTGGGCGACGCAGCGGTGATTACCTTGAGCTTCCTGCTCGCGTATGCGGTGCGCTTCTTCACCAACTTGCCCATCTTCGCCGAAGGCGCCATGCAACCAGAGTTTTATAGTCTCTTGATTGCAATGCTGGTGCCCGGTTGGATCGCGCTCTTTGCGATGCATGGACTGTACCAGAGCATGGCCCTGTTCAACGGCACCCACGAATACAATCAGGTTTTCAACGCCGCCAGCAAAGGAATGCTGTTGGTCGTGATGCTCACCTTCTTCTTCCCGGATATTGTCGTGGCCCGTGGCTGGCTGGTGATGAGCTGGATCCTCTCGTTTAGTTTGACGATCGCGTGGCGATTCGGCTTTCGCCGCATCGTGTACTGGTTACGGCGACGCGGCCATCTGCTTGAGCGCGTCTTGTTGGTTGGCGCTACGGAAGAGAGCCGGGCAATTGCCGAGCAGTTGCTGGCCGAGCAACGGGCCGGCGCGCAGATTGTGGGCTTTATTGATGACCGGTTGCCGGTGGGCAGTGAAGTGATTGCCGGCAAGGCGCGTGTATTGGGGACAACCACTGATTTTGCGCAACTGGTCAAAGAGCAAAATGTTGAGACGATTATTATTGCCGATACCAACTTGATCCGCGAACGCCTGATCAACGTCAACGGCGCCATGGATCTGCTGAACCAACTCGAAGTGCGGCTGGCGCCGGGGTTGTTTGACCTGCTCACGATTGGCGTACAGGTGCGCGAGCAAGGCGCGGTGCCGCTCTTGAGCCTCAACAAGACGCGCATTACCGGCTTGCATGCGATCGGAAAGACGATCATCGATCGGGTAGGGGCACTGGTTGGACTCATCTTGCTCGCGCCGCTGTTTCTGATGGTTGCCATCGCGATTAAGCTCGATAGTCCCGGCCCGATCTTCCACCGCCGGCGTGTGATCGGGGTCGGCTACCGCGAGTTCGATGCCTTCAAGTTCCGCACCATGTACGTTGACGGCGATAAGCGCCTCACGCCGGAACAGCGGGAAACATTGCACACCCACGGAAAGCTGAAGGATGATCCCCGGATCACGCCGATCGGTCGCTTTTTGCGCCGCACGAGCATTGATGAGCTTCCGCAACTCTTCAATGTGTTGCTGGGCCAGATGAGCTTGGTCGGGCCACGCATGATCACCGCCAGCGAGATGCATCACTTTGGACGCTGGCAGCATAATTTGTTGACCGTGCGACCGGGCTTGACTGGGTTGTGGCAGATCAGCGGGCGGAGCAATCTCGGTTATGAGCATCGCGTCCGGCTCGATATGCACTACATCCGCAACTATTCGATCTGGTTGGATTTGTTGATCATCTATCGCACCATCCCGGCGCTCTTGAAGGGCGAAGGGGCCTATTGATCATATGTCATAGCACGGGGAGGGGAGCCATGGAACAACGCACACTACGTGCAGCGGTGATCGGAGTTGGCAGCATGGGTCGCAACCATGCCCGCGTCTACGCGAGTATGCCGGGGGTCGAACTGGTTGCGGTCTGTGACACCAATCTCGCGGCTGCGAACAGTCTGGCCAGCATCTACCGTTGTCACGTCTATACCGATTACCACGACATGCTGAGCAGCGAGAATCTCGATCTCGTGTCAGTAGTGGTGCCAACCAAATACCACTTTGCGGTGGCGAGCACGGTGATTGGGCATGGCGTGCATGTGCTGATTGAGAAACCAATTGCCGCGACCGTCGAGCAGGGTTGGATGCTGATCGAAGCAGCGCTGCGGCAAGGCGTGATCCTCACTGTTGGCCACATCGAGCGGTTTAACCCAGCGATCATCGCGCTGAAAGAGCAATTGAACAACCACGAGTTAGGCAACCTATTCCAGATTATGTCACGCCGCGTCGGCCCCTTCCCGGCCCGAATTATGGATGTCGGCGTGGTGGTTGATCTCGCGACGCACGAGATCGATATTCTCAACTACCTGATCGGTTCGCCGATCACGCGGATGCATGTCGAGTTGCACCGTCACCTGCACCAGAGCCACGAAGACATGCTCTCGGCGCTGCTGCGGTTTGAAAATGGCATGATCGGCGTACTCGACATTAACTGGCTGACGCCGACCAAAATCCGCGAACTGAGCGTCGTCGGTGAGCGGGGGATGTTCGTGGCCAATTACCTCACCCAAGACCTGACCTTCTACGAGAACGACTCGTGCCAAGGGCGGGCGTGGCCGGAATTGGCGCTGATTGGGGTCAGCGAGGGGCGCAGCATCCGGCTGAAGGTGCCGCGGCGCGAACCGCTGTACGAAGAGCTGCGCAGTTTCTGCGAAGCGGTGCGAAACGGCACCGAACCGGTCGTTAGCGGTGAGGCAGGGGTGGCGGCGCTAGCAATCGCCAATCAGATTGTCGAGGTTGGCTTGCGCGAGCAACCGGCGGCAGGATTGATCGAGCGTGCATTGGCCGTAGGGATGTAGGCGTAAGGTGTGCGGGTGGGTTTGAAACCCGCCCGTCCCCTATCTCAGCGCGATCGCTTGATCCGATAGCCAGCCGCCTCGCGATCCCATGCGTTACCAACCCCCTCAGCTTTGAGTTTGTACTTCTCGACCCGCTCAGTCGCCGTTTTGGGCAAGCTGTCGCGGAATTCGATGTAGCGGGGCACGGCGAAATAGGCGAGCCGTTCTTCGCACCAGCGCACCAACTCGAGCGGATCGAGCGTCGCGCCGGGGCGCAGCACCACCACGACTTTGACTTCTTCTTCTCCTAATTCGCTCGGCACGCCGACGGCGGCGCTCTCAAGCACGGCTGGATGCGTGTTGACGGCCTGCTCGACTTCCCACGATGAGATATTCTCGCCGCGCCGCCGGATCGACTGTTTGAGCCGGTCGATGAAGATCGCATACACCGCCTCATCGAGCCGACCCAGATCGCCGGTGTGGAACCAGCCGCCGCGCATTGCCGTCGCGGTCTGTTCAGGCTGCCGGTAATACCCCATCATGATAAGATTCTCGCGCTGCGGGCGAATCGCGATCTCGCCGGGAACGCCGGGCGGAAGCGGGGTGTCGTCGGTACCAACGATCGCCAGCTCAAACCCCGGCATAGCGGTGCCGAAGGTACCCACTCGCACCGCGTCACGCGGATTAGCGACGCAGAAACCGGTAGTTTCGGTCAGGCCATAGCCTTCGATAATCGTCAGGCCAAACCGCTCTTCAAATGCGCGCCACAGATCGGGCGGGGTGGCCGCGCAGGCCGCGATGCGCACCCAGTGGGTACGGTCATCGGGCGATGACGGCTGTTTCATCAAGATCGGGATCATCGCAGCCAGCAGATTGCAGATGGTCGCCCCTAGATCAGCTAATTGCCGCCAGTAGCGCGAGGCGCTGAAGTGTTCGAGCAGCGCGATCGTCGTACCGCGGTAGATCGCCGGCAACACGGTATGAGCCTGCGCGTTAATATGAAAGAGCGGCAGACTGGTGCCAAAAACATCATCCACCGTCGCGCCGATCATGACATCGGCAAAGAGCGCCGCCGAGTGGAGATAAGCGTGGTGGTTGAGCATCACCCCTTTGGGCGGGCCGGTAGTACCGGAGGTGTAGAGAATGCTGTGCAGATCGGTCGCATTGCCGGGAGAAGGATCGGCGGGCCGCGCAGCGGCGAGCAGATCGTGCCATGCGAAGCTGCCCGGCGCTGTTGCCATACCCCGAACTATGAGATGGCGCAACGCCGGCAAGCGATCGCGCATCGTCTCGACGCGATCGAGCAACGACTGCTCGATGACCAGCACCGTTGCGCCGGCATGGTCAAGAATGTAGTGCAACACATCACCCTTGAGGTGAATATTGATCGGCACTGTCACGGCACCGAGACACGCGCTGCCAAACCATGCCCACAGGTAATCAGGTGTATTCCCGAGCATCAGCGCAACCCGATCACCGGGACGCACGCCAAGCTCGGCAAAGACACCAGCGGCGCGCCGGGCTAGTCCGGCTGCTTCGGCGTAGCGCCACGCTTGATCGGCAAAACGCAAGAAAACGCGACCAGGCTGGCGTTCGGCTTGCGAATCGAGAGCGTGCCAGAGTGTCTGCATAGGCGGATTCGTGCCACTTAACGCGGATGATAGGGTTATTGTACCGCATGTTGAGGGCGACGCATGCATTGCCCTTACGGGCGTTCGTGTTCGCCCATCGCGGCCAGCAACTGCTCATCGCGGCAATCGCTGCCGATGCTCAGGAAGGCCAACCAACCCACACCGGCAACCACCAGCGCCAACGGCAACCACGATGCGCCGAGCGCCGGCCAGAATGCGCTGAGGGTAGCGACCGCGCCGTTGCCGTACAACTGGTACCACTGCACCCCAAGGCCCATCAAGCCAAACGCACTGACTTGCAACGGGCGCAGACGCGGGCCATCGATCCGGCACGAGATAGCGGCCCGCTGGCGCAAATGAGTAATCACGCCGCCGCCGATCAGGCTCAAGGCCACACCCATGCCGCCACCGCCGGGGCCAAGCGCCAGCTCCAAGCCGATCGCGACCATCAACCCTGCTATAATGGCTATACTCCAACGCAGCCATCGATTAGCAAACATCGCATCCTACTCCAATTTCACCGGCCCCAACTCCGATTCAAGCGCATGCACTGCTGTGCGCAAGACTTTGATACGGGCGTACTTCTTATCTTCCGCCTCGACGATCGTCCACGGCGCAACCGGTGTGCTGGTACGGAGCAACATCTCATCGGCGGCTTCGAGATAGAGCGGCCACTTCTCACGGTTGCGCCAATCTTCATCGGTCAGTTTCCAAGCCTTATACGGCACATGCTGGCGCTCTTCAAACCGGCGCAGTTGCTCTTCAGGACTAATATGCAGCCAGAATTTAGCAATAATCGCGCCGAAATCGACCAACTGGCGCTCAAATTGATTGATCTCGGCAAAGGCCCGCCGCCACTCATCGGGCCGAGCAAAGCCTTCGACTCGTTCGACCAGCACCCGGCCATACCACGAACGATCGAAGACGGCGAACTGGCCACGGGGCGGCAAGCGGCGCCAGAAGCGATAGAGGTAGTGGCGCGCTTTGTCGTCGCCGGCAGGCGCGGCAATGGCATGCACGGTATAGGCGCGTGGATCGAGTTCGGCTGTCAGGCGTTGGATAGCGCCGCCTTTGCCGGCGGCATCCCAGCCTTCAAACACAAACACGACCGGACGTTTTTGATGGTAGACTTGCAAACCAAGCAGATACAGTTTGGCCTGCAACTGTTTCAACTCGCGGTGATACGTATCGTCATCAAGGCGCAAACTCAGATCGACGCGCTGCAACGGCCCGGCTGCGCGCAGCAGCGGCACAGCCGGCGTGGTAACGACTGGCGTCGGGATCGGTTCGATCTGGTGATTCGTCGTGGCAATAGGCATAGCCACCACTGCTGCCGGCTTACTATCAATCGCACCCAACACCGGCATCCGGATTGCTACATTGTAGCGCCGCAACCCCACCCCACTATCGTCAATGCTGGTGCCGCGATCGGCGGCAGTGATCCCTAACCGGCTTTCCAATGCTCCGACCATGATTTGCAGCACTGTCAAGCGTGCATAGCGCTTATCAGCCGCCGGAATGATGTGCCACGGTGCAAAGGCGGTATCGGTGCGAACCAGCATCTCTTCGACGGCACGATAGACCCGCTTGTAATGCCGGTTCTGCCAGCGATCCTCTTCGGTCACACGCCACGCATTGAGCGGATCGGCCAAGAGCTTAGCAAACCGGCGCGACTGCTGTTTCTTCGTAATGTGCAGCCAAAACTTGAGGATCAGCGCGCCATCGTCAGCCAATTGGCGCTCGAAGATTGCCGCATCTTCGCACCGGGTGCGCCACTGATCGCGATCGCCCTTGGTGGTGTAGGCGGCCAGCAACTCGCGATACCACGATCGATCAAAGAAGGTCATCTGGCCATAGCTCGGCACCTTCAGCCAGAAGCGATACAACCACGGATACTGTTGTTCATAGGTGCGGGGAGGCGTGATAGAATGCACACGAAAACCGCGCGGATCGAGGCGGCGAGTCAGGGTAGCGATCGTGCGGGCCTTGGCCGTGCCGGCCCAACCTTCAAAGACGAAAATAGTCGGGATGCGAGCATCAAGCAACATCTGCTCAAGATCAAAGAGCCGCGCCTGCAATTCAGGAGCAGTCTGCTGATATTCCTCTTTGCTGAGCGTCACATCGGTACTACAGCGATCAAGCATAGTGTGATTCCTCGCTGGCAAACCCGTCCCACGTATACCCATTCTCGGCGTAGAGCGCCAAAAACACCTCAACCACGTGCGGATCGAAATGACGGCCCGCCTGTTCACCGATATAAGTCAACGCGCGTTCCGGCGACCAAGCTGCCCGGTACGGGCGAGCGCTGGTCAGCGCATCGTAAACATCCACCACGGCAAAGATCCGCGCGGCCAAAGGAATATCCTCGCCGCGCAAACCGCGCGGATAACCGGTGCCATCCCATTTCTCGTGGTGGCACCACGGGATGGCCAGCGCCGGAGCAAGGAAGGCAATCGGGCGCAGCAATTAGACCGCCAGCGTGGGATGGGTGCGCATAATCGCCCATTCCCGTTCATCGAGCGGGCCGGGCTTATTCAAAATCGCGTCGGGGATGCCCATCTTGCCAATATCGTGCAGCAACGAACCCCGCCGGATATGCACCAGCTCTTCGCCCGAAAATCCCATCCACTCGGCGATGCGCATCGTCAGTTCGGTCACGCGGCGCGAATGACCTTCAGTCTCGTGATCGCGGAGATCGAGGGCCCGGGCCCAACCTTCGATGGTGGCATCGTAGGCCGCGTGCAATTCGTCATTAGCGCGCTGAATCTGTTCAAACAACTCGGTGCGGCGCAGCGCGTTGCCAACCCGCTCGGCAGCAGCCACCAAGATATCAACAATTTGTTCCGAGATAGGATGTGCGCAGATCAATGTCGCCACCGCATGGCAATGATCGTTAGTGCAATCAACGCAGCGGAATGGAACGACAACGATGTCACCATTGGGCATCAGATCAACGGGGGCCGATTCGCGCAACAAGGGGCGATGTTCCCACTGCTCCTGCCACCTTGGCAACTGCTCGGCCAACCGATCAAAGCGGACGGCATCGCCGCACACTTGCTCGATCTGCCATTCATCGTCCAGTTTCCGCCACAAGGCCACCGCATCGGCTTGGGTTATTTCATGCAATTGCGTCCCCAACACCCACGCCAACTCAGTCCGGTTTTGGGCCGGACGCATTGCCTCAGCCAACGCATCAATCATTGCCTGCTTCTGTTCGCGTTGCACTCGCTCGGAAACATCTTGCTTCACGGCAATGAAATGCTCGATCATGCCATCACACTTGACCGGCGTAATGGTCATCTCTTCGTAGTAGAGCGAACCGTCTTTGCGGCGATTGATCAGCTCGCCTCGCCATGGTTGGCCGCTCAGGATTTGCGCCCACATCGCGGCGTAAAACGACTGATCATGCTTACCTGAGCGCAGCAAACGGGTAGGCTGGCCAATGACTTCGGCAACCGGATAGCCGGTCAGCACAGTAAACGACGGGTTCGCCCATTCAATCACACCGTGAATATCGGTAATCACAATCGCCTGCGCTGACGCATTCAGTGCCGTACGCAGCAGATCAAGCTCGGCTTGGGCTTTTCTGCGTTCGGTAATATCGCGGATCACGCTCAACAGCACTCGTTCGTTGCCAATATCAGCGCCGATCGAACTCACCTCAACCTGAAACACGCTGCCATCGCAGCGCAGATGCGTCGTTTCAAACAAAATCCCCTGCGTATTAGCCTTCGTCATCTGATCATGCATGATCTGGCGCGTCTCAGGCGAACGCAAGTCAAAAATCGTCTTGGCGCAGAGCTCGGCCCGGTTATAACCATAGGCACGTTCGGCGGCAGTATTGGCTTCGAGGATTTGGCCGTCACTGCCGCGGATAAACTGGACAATATCGCGGGCATGGGCGCTTAGCAACTCGTAGCGCGTCAACCGGGCCGCCACTTCGACCTGCACTGTCACATCGCGCGCAATCCCTTCGACAGCGCCATCAACCACCACAAAACGCACATCGAGCCAGACATACCGGCCATCGCTCCGGCGGGTATGCAGCAGAGTCTGGCCGCGGCCTTGGGCGATCAGGCATTCAACTTGCTCGATCTGCGGTTGATCAATGAATTCGCTAAACGCCGGCATCTGCGCGAGCAATTGTTCCGGTTCATAGCCAAGAATATCGCGTACCGCCGGGTTGACGAGATCAAGCTGCGGCTGTGGTGTAAGCACATAGCGAAAGATAATATCGGGCGCTTGTTCGGCCAAGCGGCGAAAACGGGCTTCGCTCTGCTGAAATGCCGCTTGAGCCGCATCACGTTCCATAGCACGTTGGCGCGACTCGACGATCCGGGCCAAATTCCCGGCCAACAACATGCCGATATCAATCACCATGTCACTAAACAAGTTCGGCTGCCCAGCATACAGATTCAGCGTGCCGATCACCCGGCCATCAATATGCAGCGGCAGCGCCGCCGACGATCGCAACCCGCGCGGCAAGGCTTCATCACGCCACGGCTTCATCCACGGATCGGTTGCAATATCGGCGGCAACCACCGGCTGGCCGAGCCGCAAACTCGTTCCGGTCGGGCCCCGACTACGCTCAGCATCACTCAACCGGATCTGCACTACATCCACATAATCGCTGGCCGGCCCCCAGCGCGCTACCGGCACAACCTGCTGGGTCGCCGGATCAACCAGTCCAATCCACGCAAGGCGCAAGCCAACCTCTTCGATCGCCAACCGGCACACTTCCTGCTCGAAGAGCGGTGACGGCGGCGCGTTAATGGATAGTTGATGCAGCCGGGTGGCTAAACGGCTCAAGCCGCGTTGCAAGTCGATTTGATGCCAAAGCTGGGTAATGAGGCTATAGCCGAACAAGGCGCTGGCGGCGATAAAACTGATATCGAGCGGCAATCGCGTCCAAGACGGCAGCGCTTGACTCTGCTGCATCAAGAAATGCACGATCAAGAGCCAAATCGTCGCGATCAGGATATAGCCGCCAGTCAAGCGAACACGGTACTGGGTTGGAAGTGATTTATTCTTCATAGCATCACCAGCGCAAGGTGGGTGCTTGCGTGATGGTATTGTAACAAATTGGTGCAGCGAAAAACGCACCAATTGATCGGTTATAGGCGCAATTGTCGCAACTCGCGCCTTTCGTAGCTAAACAGCAATGTTATGGAAAGATTAGCGACGTATAATACACCAAAGAGTCGCCGCACTACTCCGAGGAGCCGCGCTATGACATCAATCACCGATCACACGGCCGATGAGATCGAACGGCTCGTCGAAATTGCCGAACACCTGCGCGATGGCGACTTCGCGATTGAGGTGCCAGCAGTGCAAAGTCACGACGAACGGATCAGCCGGCTGGCGGCCTCGCTCCGTGAACTGGCGGCCAGCCTTGCCCGCCGCCAGCGCGAGATTGAGACGCTGCACCGCATTACCACCCGCATTAATGCCGGTCTCCTGCTCGATGAGATCCTCGATGGCGTCTACAACGATTTTCGTGAAGTGATTCCCTACGAGCGGATCGGGTTTGCTCTACTCGAAGACGGTGGTAAGGTATTGCGCGCGCGCTGGGCTCGCACCAGCTTGCCGGCAGTCCATTTGAAACGCGGTTACTCAGCGCCGATGGCCGGTAGCAGCCTTGAGACGATTATGCAGACCGGCCAACCGCGCATTATCAACGATCTCGTGCAGTATTTGCGCCGCAAGCCCGAATCGGAATCAACCCGTCTGATCGTCAACGAAGGGATTCGCTCGTCGCTGACCTGCCCGCTGATCGCCAACGGCGTACCGGTCGGTTTTATCTTCTTTTCGAGCGTTAAAGACAACACCTACACCAACGAGCACGTCGAACGCTATATGCAGATCGCTGAACAGTTGTCGGTGATCGTGGAAAAAGGCGACCTCGTCTCGCAACTCGCGGCGCAGAAAGAGCTGCTCGAAAAGCAAAACGCCGAACTCCGCCGTTTGTCGGCGCTCAAGAACAACCTGCTCGGCATGGTGGCCCACGACTTGCGCAACCCGGTAGCGATTATCCAGATGATGGCCGCTATTTTGCGCAACCAACAATTACAGCGCCCGCCGGAAGAGCGCCAGCGCATGCTCGATGACATCTATCGCCAAACCCAACACATGCTGGCAATGCTGAACGATCTGCTCGATCTGAGCCAGATTGAGAATGGCACCGTGACGATTGCACCCGAACCAGTGGCGATCAAGCCGTTGCTGGAAGAGACGATCAACCGCCACCAGTTGTTAGCAAACCCCAAACAAACCCGCATCGAACTGTCTACGGCGATTGATGGCACGGTGTATGCCGATCCATTGCGTCTCCGCCAAGTGCTCGACAACCTGATCTCGAACGCGGTCAAATTCTCGCCTCCCGGCAGCACCATTACCGTGAACGCCGAACGTGACGGCGACTGGTGGAAATTTGCGGTCTCCGATCAAGGGCCGGGGATTAGCCCCGATGAACGCAGCCGGCTATTTGAAGCGTTTAGCCGGTTATCAGCCCGGCCAACCGGCGGCGAAAAGAGCACTGGGCTTGGGCTTGCCATTGCCCGGAAGGTGGTGATGGCTCATGGTGGCGTGATCGATGTCTCGTCCACACCGGGACAGGGCGCAACCTTTTGGTTCACCCTCCCTGCCGCCCTCCGCGAAGAGGCTTGACTATGGCGCACATCTCACCGATTCAACGACTGACGCGCACGTATATTGGCGGGCTGGTGATGATTGCTTTGCTCGCGATCGGCGGTTACTCGCTGCTCGCGATCAATTCGCTGCGGCTCTCGCAGTACGATACGCTGCTCGATCTGACCCACCGCCAGCAGATCCGCGCCCAGCAAACGGCGCTGCTTGCCTCTGAGCTCGCCCTGTATGCCAATGCCTCACAAGCGGCGTCGATCCGGGCCGAACTGCGCACACTGAGCACTGAACTGCACCAGACTCACCAACGATTGCTAGAGGAAGCGCCGGCAACCCCGATTAATCATCTGACTCCGGCACTTGATCGCTTTCTGTTTTACGTCAACAACTTAGTTGAAGCGCCACTCGATCAACTGAACCGGGATAACCTCGATCTGCGCGCCATTCAGACCAACCTGATCTCAGTGCAGAGCGATCTGAGCGCCACTAGCAGTCTCTTACTCATGCAAAGCCAAGCCCTGCGCGATCAGGTTTCGCTGATGCAAGCGGGTGTGTTGGTGATGATCCTCTTGCTCTTGACGGCTGGCGGGTTGCTGGTCATCCGCCCCTTTGCCCGCAGCGCCCGCCGCGAAGCTGACCAACTGCGCATGCTGTCACTGGTGGCGCGTTATACCGACAACGCGGTGATCATCACCGACCGCAACGGTCTGATCGAATGGGTCAACGAAGGCTTCACCCGCATTTCCGGCTACACCCTCGACGAAGTGCGCGGGCGGAAACCGGGTGAGTTTTTACAAGGACCGGCAACCGATCAGACTACGGTAGCTGCGATCAGCCAAGCGCTGCGCAACGGGGAATCGATCAAAGTCGAGATCGTCAATTACACGAAGCAAGGCCGGCACTATTGGCTCGCGCTTGACATCTCGCCGGTTTACGATGATCAGCACAATCTCACCCGCTTTATCGCGATCGAGTCAGACATTACCCATCAAAAAGAGATGGATCGCATGCTGCGCGCGGCGCTGAAAGAGAGTCGTGACGTGATGAATGCGCTCGATCAATCAGCGATCCTGTCGATTGCCGATCCCGAAGGGCGTATCCTCGAAGTGAACGAACGGTTCTGCGCGATCACCGGCTACCGGCCCGATGAGTTAATCGGGAAGGATCACCGTATCTTCAAATCGGGCGTGCATCCGCCGGAGTTTTTTGCCGAGATGTGGAACACGATCAAATCTGGTCACATCTGGCGCAACGAGATCTGCAACCGGGCCAAAGATGGCCACTTGTTTTGGGTTGATACAACGATTGTGCCGTTCATTGGCGAAGATGGCAAACCTGAACGATACCTTTCGGTGCGTTTTGACATCACCGCGCGCAAGAAGAGCGAGGAAGAGCTACGCGCCAGCGAGACCCGCTATCGCTCGGTCATCACCGTGATGAGCGAGGGGATCGTGGTGATGAATAAGGCTGGCATGATCGAGACCTGCAACGCTAGCGCCGAACGGATTCTCGGCTTGACCTACGACCAACTGATAGGCCGCACTAGTTTCGATCCGCGCTGGCAGGCGATTCACGAAGACGGCAGCCCCTTCCCCGGCGAAGAGCACCCAGCAATGATCACACTTTCCACCGGACGCCCGCAAAGTGATGTGATTATGGGGGTGCGCAAACCAAGCGGCGATCTGACGTGGATCTCGATCAATTCCCAACCGCTCTGTGATGAACGCGGGCAGATGTATGCCGTTGTCGCCAGTTTCCACGACATTACGGCCCGCCGCTTGGCCGAGCAAGAGTTGCGTTTCCAGAAGACGCTGCTCGAATGCCAGACCGAAGCCTCACCCGACGGCGTGCTGGTCGTTTCGCCCGAACGACGCTGCCTCTATGCCAACCGGCGCTTCCGCGAGATGTGGGGTCTCGAAGATCTGCCGATTGAACAGGCGACTTGCGTGGCCAGTATGGAAGCTATGCTGGCTCAAGTCTGCGATCCAGAGCGGGTGCGCAACGAGATCGAGGAACTCTACGCGAACCCACACCTGACCGGCAAAACCGAAATCGAGCTGAAAGATGGCCGCACGTTCGAGCGCTATAGCGCACCCGTCATCAGTGCCGAAGGCGATTACTACGGTAGAGTCTGGTTCTTCCGAGATGTGACCGAACGGCGGGCAGTCGAGCGGATGAAGAACGAGTTTGTGGCGGTCGTCTCGCACGAATTGCGCACGCCGCTGACCTCGATCCGCGGCTCGCTCGGCTTACTAGCGGGAGGGGTGGCCGGCGAATTGCCGCCTCGCGCTGCGGCGATGATTGATATTGCGCTCAAGAATAGCGAGCGGCTGGTGCGCTTAATCAACGACATCCTTGACATCGAGAAGATCGAGTCGGGCAAGATGGTGTTTAAGCTGCAACCGGTCGTGCTTGATACGCTGGTGCGGCAGACGATCGAAGCTAATCGCGGCTACGGCCAGCAATACGATGTCAAGATTGAATTGACCGCCACCCTGCCCAATGTGCAGGTGTACGTTGATCCCGATCGAATGACGCAGGTCTTCACCAACCTGATTTCCAACGCGGTCAAATTCTCGCCGGCGGGGGGCAAAGTGGAAGTGGCGATCGGTCGCGAACCACAGGGGCGGGTGCGCGTGACCGTTACCGACCACGGGCCGGGAATTCCGGTCGAGTTCCGCGATCGCATCTTCAAGAAATTCGCGCAGGCCGACTCATCAAACACGCGCCAGCAAGGCGGCACTGGCCTTGGCCTGAGCATCAGCCGGGCCATCGTTGAGCGGCACGGCGGCCAGATTGGCTTCGTCACCGCCACCGGCGTCGGCACAAGCTTCTACGTTGATTTGTTCGAATATCGGGCAAACGCCACCTCCTTGCCGATACCGGCAACACCGCAGCATGCGCCGCGGATCTTGATCTGCGAAGACGATCCCGACATTGCGGCGCTGCTGTCACTGATGTTGCAGCAAGCCGGCTATGCCACCGACGTTGCCCACACTTTGGCCGAGGCGCGCGAACTCTTGCAACAACGCGACTACCGGGCGATGACGCTCGATCTGATGTGGCCGAACGAAGACGGCAGCGCCTTTATCCGCGAAGTGCGCGACAAAGCGCGCACGCGCAATCTCCCGGTCGTGGTGGTATCGGCACGAGCCGACGAAGAACAAACGATCAGCGGGGAAGGCGTTGATGTGGTAGACTGGTTGCAAAAGCCGATTGATCAGCAACGGCTGCTCATCGCGTTGCGCCGGGCAGCGCGGCGCGCTGGCGCGAACCGGCCCCAAGTCCTGCATATCGAGGATGATAGTGATGTGGTCGCCGTCGTGCGGCTGTTATTAGCTGATATTGCTGAGGTGCAACAGGCGGCCACCATCGCTGAAGCACAGCACTTGTTGCATACCCAAGCGTTTAATCTAGTCATTCTCGATCAGAATTTGCCTGACGGCAACGGGATCGAACTCTTGCCACTGATCGAGAGCCAGCAACCGCCGCTGCAAGTCATCCTCTTCTCGGTGCGCGATCTCGACCCGGACATTGCCAATCGCGTCGCCGTCACGTTGGTCAAATCACGCACGACGAATACTGAACTCTTGGCCGCCGTGACGCGCCTGCTCGATCAGGCTGCTCCAACCGCAACCTCGCCCACATTGACTAAATAAAGGAGAATTGGCATGGCATCACTCCAGAAAATTCTCTTCGTCGAAGACGATCCTGATATTCAAATGGTGGCCCAATTAGCCTTAGAAGCGGTTGGCGGCTACACTGTGCAGATGTGCAGTTCAGGCACTGAAGCGTTGGTGGTAGCTGAACAATTTGCGCCTGATCTGATCCTGCTCGATGTGATGATGCCGGGGATAGACGGCCCGACGACGCTGGTCGAACTGCGCAAGAAACCGGCGCTGGCGCAGACGCCAGTGGTCTTTATGACGGCGCGCGTCCAGCGCCACGAAGTCGAGCAATACTTGGCGCTCGGAGCAGCCGATGTCATCTCGAAGCCATTTGATCCGATGACGTTATCAGCGCAGGTGGCTGCAATCTGGACGAAAGCCTATGAAACCCGATCCTGCTGAACAGTTTGAAGCGTTACGCCGGCGCTACGCCGCGCAGATTAACGAACGGGTCGAGGCAATTGTGGCGGCTTGGTGCCAGCTCGAGCAGAGCCAGTGGGATAAGACGGCTGGGATGGAGACCCGCCAACTTGCTCACAAACTGGCCGGCTCGGCGGCGATGTTCGGTTTTGCCGATTTGGGTGCGGTTGCCCGCGAGATTGATATTGGCTTGAAAGCGTGGCTCGAACATGACCAGCCGCTCGATACCACCGCACGCCATGCTTTAGCCCAGCAGATGATGCTGTTGCAGCGGATGGTGAAGGAAGGCAAAGTTACGACCGTCTTGCCGGAATCGGCATCGGAACCAGCGCAGGCGCCAGCGCTAACCCCTACCGATCAACCAGCGGTGCCGGTGCCGCCACCCGAAATACCATCCCAACAGCCAACCATCTATCCGTGCGTATCCGCATCACGGGAACCGAACGGTCGCCCGCATACGATTATCTTGGTGGAAGACGATAAGGACTTTGCAACCAATTTGAGCGAACAGCTTCGGCTCTTCGACTACGATGTCCATCTCGCCAATGATCTGGAAGGCTTGCCAACGCTGGTACGCGCGCTCAACCCGACGGCGATTATAATGGATGTCGTTTTTCCCAGCGGCGATCTCGCCGGCACCGAGGCGATTGCCGCCATTCAGCGCGAGCGCACGGCGCCGGTGCCGGTCATTTATATCTCGCAACGGGATGACTTTACGGCCCGCTTAGCGGCAGTGCGCAGCGGCGGGCATGCCTATTTTGCCAAGCCGGTAGACGCTGGCCGGTTGATCGACGCGCTTGATCGCCTGACCGGCGCGGAAGAGAATATGCCGCTGCGAGTGTTGATCGTTGATGATGATCCCGATTTTGGTCGGCGCTGCGTGCAGAGTCTGGAATCCGCCGGGATGTACGCACGCGCGGTTGCCGACCCGCGCGAGACGCTCGACCAGTTGCAGGCCTTTCAACCCGACTTAATCATTCTCGACATGTACATGCCGATTTGCAGCGGCAAAGAACTGGCCAGCGTCATTCGCCAACAAGATCGCTACGTTGGCATACCGATCGTCTTTCTGTCAGCCGAAACCAACCGCAGCCAACAGCAATCAGCCCTCTCGCTGGGGGCGGATGACTTTCTCTCGAAACCGATCACGCCAGAGGATCTGGTCGCCGCAATTTCGGCTCGGGCCGGGAGGGCGCGCTCCATTCAGCGTTTTCTCTTACGCGATGGGCTGACCGGCCTGCTCAACCATCAGGCCGTCGAGGAGGAATTAACGCGCGAGTTTGCCCGCGCCGAACGGTTGCAACAACCGCTGGCCATCGCGATCATCGATATCGATCACTTCAAACGGGTGAACGACAGCTATGGCCATGTTGTCGGCGATCAGGTCTTGCGCAGCTTTGCCCGGCTCTTGCACCAACGGTTACGAAAGAGCGATCTGATCGGGCGGCACGGCGGCGAAGAGTTTTTGGTCGCTTTACCTAATACGTCCGTCATTGAAGCGCGCACACTGATTGATAGCATTCGCAACAGTTTTGCCGCCCTGCGCCACTACGGGACGGCGGGTGTGTTCAGTGTCACCTTTAGCGCCGGCATTGCCGGCTATCCGCAGCATCGCAGTCAGATCGAGGCGATGCAGGCCGCTGACGCCGCCGTGTACCAAGCCAAACGGGCTGGTCGCAACCGGGTGGTGGTTGACACGACCAGCAGCGAAGCCCCTTCGGCAATCACAATAGCCGCAACCGTCCCCTCGACGGCCAGCCAGCAATTCAATTGGCGCGCGCTGCTCATCAGCGCCAATGGCATTCAGCGCCGGTTGCTGCGCCAAGCCCTAACCGAACACAACATCATATACGATGTGATCAACACGGTTGAACATGCGCTCAAGTACGAATCGCCCATTCCGCCCAACCTGATTCTGGTTGATATGACCCAGATCGAAGGGGTGCGAACCCCGCACCTGATGTCGCTGCGCGATTATTTTCCTGCGGCGCGGGTCGTGACGATCGCGCCGGCGGCGGCTGAACCGCGCGCCGCTGCCACGATCGCCTTCGGCGCCGATGACTATCTCTTGCTCCCGCTAGCAGCGGGGGCTTTGCCAGCCCTGCTCGATCGCCTGTCTGCATCCGAGAGGAGTCATTCATGAAACTGCCAACACTGCTCATCGTTGATGACGACGACGTTGTCGCCGAGATGCTTGAGGTGATGTTGCGCAATGCCGGCTACGAGGTGCGGCGGGCAGCTAGCGGCGAAGAGGCCTTGCAGCAGATTTACAAAGCTCCGCCTGATGCCCTCATCTGCGATGTGCTGCTACCCGGCATTGATGGCTATACCCTCTGCAAGCGCGTGCGCCAGCACCCGTTGACCAAAACGCTGCCGATCTTGATGTTGACGGCACAAGGCGATATTAGCGCCAAGATCGCTGGCTTTGAAGCAGGCGCGAATGATTATCTCGCCAAGCCGTTTGAACCGCCAGAGCTAGTTTATCGGGTGAAAAACTTGCTCGCCCGCACGGCCAGCGAAGCGCCGAGCGCATCATTGCGGCAGGGAAAAATTATCGCCGTATTTGGCGCGAAAGGCGGCGTCGGCAAAACCACCATTGCGGTATCGTTGGCGCTCGCCATTCGCTTGCGTACCCGCCAGCGCGTGATTATCTTCGATGCCGATCTCACCTTCGGCGACATTGCTGTCCACCTAAATATTGCACCAACCCGCAGCATTGTTGACATTGTGCGCAGCGGCGATGAGATTGAGCGTGAAATGGTCAATCAGGTGCTGCTGGCCCATCCTTCCGGCTTGCAGGCCCTGCTGGCACCGCCCCGCCCCGAAGAGGCGGACTTGGTGAATCCCGATCACATCACCCAGATCCTTGATTTGCTGGCCGTTAGCGCCGATTATGTCGTCGTTGATTGCCAAACGAGCTATGACGATCGCACGCTGTCAGTGTTTGATCGGGCCGATCGCGTCTTGCTGGTGATTACGCCGGAAATTGGCCCGCTCAAGAACACAAGTCTGTTCCTTAGCTTAGCGAACCAGTTAGGCATCAACCCCAACGCGATCAGCGTTGTCTTGAATCGGACCAATTCAGGCGTCGGGATCGGCGTCGGTGAAATCGAGCGCGTCTTGCGGCGCAAGATCAACTTCCACGTCATTAGCGGCGGCCAACTGGTCGTGACATCTGTCAATCGGGGCATGCCGCTGATCCTCGAGCAACCAAAACATCCCTTTGTACAGCAAATATTGTACCTTGGCGACCAGTTGGTAAAGCAATTGGGAGCTGCACCAGCGCCCCAAGCAACTGCGCCGGCGGCGGGGTAAAAGCGCAGCCATACCATGGAGTCTGGAGTGCAGCAGTTGAACTGCCGCACTTCAGATTCGTCCTCACTTAAGGGGTTGCCGTAGGCGGTGGCGCTTCCGTTGGCACTTCCACCGGCGCTTCGGTGGGTGCCGCTGTGGGCGCTTCCGTTGGCACTTCCACCGGCGCTTCGGTGGGTGCCGCTGTGGGTGCTTCCGTTGGCACTTCCACCGGCGCTTCGGTGGGTGCCGCTGTGGGCGCTTCCGTTGGCGGTACCGTTGGCGTCTCTGCCGGTGGTATGTCTGGCGTGGCAACTGGCAGCTCGGTCGGTGGTAATTCCGGCGATGGCGTCGGGGTGGCCGTGAAGAATACCGGCGGCGGTGGAATAATAATCGGGATCGTCGGCGTGTTCGTCACCGGGATCAATTCGTAAGGCGTCGCTGTCGGCGAAGGGAGCAGAGTTGCGGTTGGCGAAGCGGCCGCTATGGGCGACAACGTCACGGTGGGTAAGGAAGACTCGGTAGCAGTCGGTGAAGGCGTCGTCAAAGTTGCCGTCGGCGGCGGCGCGACCGTGGAACCGGTTACAGTCGGAGCGGTGGTTGGATTGAGCATTGCGCCAACAAAGGCAATGCCGCCCAGCGCATATCCGAACAAGACCAACAGTAACACTGCCAATAATCCACCATATATGACGCGATCACGCGGCGCTAGATCGGCGAACCATGCCCGCAGACCGCTCGCAGGTGAGGCTGAGACCGGCGCTAGCGCAGCCGGCGCTGCCCCGGACGGCGCAGCCGCTGCCAGCGGGGTGGACGTTGTAGGTAATGGCATCCCCATGTATAATGGGCAACGTACATGGGACGCCGACAAGCAATAGCGAACTTGATAGTCAGGTTCAATTTGAGGAATCTCTTGCGCCTGCCCGGCTGCATAGCAGCGATGCTCTGGTGTCGGCGACGCAAACCGGATCGCTTGATTCTGTTTTAATCCAAGGTACGGGCAGTGTCCTGACGGTTCAACCATAACGGCGACGCTCCTGATAACCGGGTCGCTGCCAATTATACGATCTGGCTGCGAGCATCGTCAAAACGTAAAGATATGCGGATTCTGATCCTCTCTGATATTCATTCCAACATCGTCGCACTTGAAGCAGTGCTAGCCGATGCCGGTTCGTTTGATGCGTTATGGTGCCTTGGCGACACGATCGGCTACGGGCCGGCGCCGAACGAGTGCATTGAATTGATGCAGAAGCACGCCACGGTTATCTTAACCGGCAACCACGATTTGGCCTGTCTGGGTAAGATTAGCCTCAACGACTTTAACCCTGATGCCCGGCGGGCTAATCTTTGGAACGGCACCCAACTCAAACCGGCGAACCGTGAATGGATGTTGCCGCTCCAACCAGCCCACACGGCTGACAATCGCTACTATCTTGCGCACGGCAGTCCGCGCGAACCGATCTGGGAATACCTGCTCATGCCATCGCAGGCGCTCGCCAATCTCGAATGGTTTCACGAACCAGTCTGCTTCATCGGGCATTCGCACGTCCAGTTTGCCTTTCGTTGCCCCAACGACGAAGACCGGTGCGAGCGGATCATGCCGGAAGGAAATAGCCACATTACGCTCACCAGTGATGCGCGCTACTTCATCAACCCCGGCAGCGTCGGCCAGCCGCGCGATCACGATCCACGAGCCGCCTACGCTATCCTCGACACCGACAAGCAGATCCTGACGTTTAAGCGGGTAGCTTACGATGTGCAACGCACTCAAGAACAGATGCGCAGCTATGGCTTGCCGGCGGCGCTGATCTATCGCCTCAGCGTAGGGATGTAATGCGTATGTCACTCCAACAACTCTACCGCCAACGATTCGCCGGTTCGGCTGTCTTGGCCGAACGCGCCTTGCAACGCTTTCCCGGCGGCGCGACTCACGATGGTCGCTACGCCGATCCTTTCCCTCTCTTCATGGAACGCGCTAACGGGCCGTATAAGTGGGATGTGGATGACAATCGGATGATCGACTATTGGTGCGGCCACGGCGCGCTGTTGCTCGGCCACGGCCACCCGGCGATTGTCGAGGCGATCGAACGGCAAGCGCCGGTGTCAACCCATCTTGGCGCTAGCCACCGGCTGGAGCTGGAATGGGCCGATTTGATCGCCGCGCTGATTCCGGGAGCTGAGCGCATCCGGTTTACCGCTTCGGGCAGCGAAGCAACCACGCTGGCGCTGCGCCTTGCCCGCGCCGCCACCGGCAAGACGACACTGATCCGGTTTGCCGGCCATTTTCACGGTTGGCACGACGCGCTGGTACCCGGCGCCGACCCCGATGATCCTAATCGCGGCGTGTTGCCAGAGACGTTGGCGAGCTTGATGATTTTGCCAACGGATCTTGAGCAAGTGGAAGCAACGCTAGCCTCGCGCAATGATGTGGCGGCGGTGATCCTCGAACCAACCGGCGCATCGTATGGTTCAATCCCGTTGCCTGCCGATTTCCTGCCCGGCCTGCGCGAGATTACCCATCGCTACGGCGTCTTGCTCATCGCCGACGAAATCGTCACCGGCTTTCGCGTCACACCCGGCGGGGCTTGCGCGCGGGCCGGTATCACCCCCGATCTGGTCTGTCTGGCCAAGATTGTGGCCGGCGGCTTGCCCGGCGGCGCGCTGGCCGGCAGGGCCGAGCTGCTCGACCTGCTGGCCCACGACGAGCACGGGCCGCGCGGGCGCATTCGCCAACAAGGCACCTTTAACGCTAACCCGCTTTCAGCGGCGGCGGGGATCGCAATGCTGCGCGCCGTCGCGACCGGCGAACTCGGCGCGATCGCGGCGCAACGCGGCGAATTACTGGTCAAGATGCTGAACGAACTCTTTGCGAGCAAGGGGTTGCGCGGGTGGACGGCTTTCGGCGATGGATCCATTTTCCACGTGTTTGTCGATCCAGCCACTGATCTTGCCCCCGGCGACATCCCGCGCAATCTGCCGCTCGCGACGCTCAAGCGCGGCGGCGATGTCCAGCTCTTGCGCCGGTTGCGTATGGCGCTGCACCTTAATGGCGTGGATCTGATGCGCGGGCGGAGCGGGTTTGTCTCGGCGGTGCATAGCGAGGCGGATATTCGCGCAACGGTCGCGGCAGTGGCGGCATCAATTGAGATGGTGTTGAATGAGGATGAGGGTGTGTAGCCATCTATGGAGTGCGGCAGTATCACTGCCGCATTCCATAAGAGAACGTTCCATTTAGCGGCAGACACCCTCTCATATACTGAGCGTTGCGCTCTGCTGGCACAGGTATTCGATCCATCTTTCACGTAACCAATTAAGGTTTGAATTCCATCATGCAAACACAATCGATCGCGTTGCCCCGTTCCAGTCTCTTTATCGGGTTTGCCGTCTTGCTCGCTTTCGCCTTACTCATCACCGCGCCTGCCAACCCCGATTGGTGGCAGGTAGTGGTGTTGGGGATGGTGCAAGGCATCACCGAATGGCTGCCGATCTCTTCGACCGCGCACCTCTTGCTGACCAGCCAATTGCTCAACTATCAGGGCAGCATTGGCGGCACCTTTGAGATTGCGATCCAGTTCGGCACCGTCTGCTCGGTGTTGCTCTTTTACTGGCGCGATTTGCTCGGCCAAGCCCAGGCCCTGATTGGGCGCGGCGAGCCGGCGGCGATCGCCACGGCGCGCAAGCTCTGGCTCGGTGTAATCATCGCTTTTGTGCCGGCGGCAGCGGTAGGCATTGTGGCCCGTGATTTCATCAAAGCAGTGCTGTTCGAGTCGCCGTTAGTCATCGCGGCGGCGTTGATCATCGGCGGGATCATCTTTCTCTGGATCGAACGGGGTAGCGCCAAGGGCTGCACCAGTGCCGCGGTTGACTTTGCCGCCGTCTCGAACCGGCGGGCCTTGACGGTCGGCATCGCCCAAATCTTCGCACTGGTACCGGGTGTCTCGCGCTCTGGCGCGTCAATTGTCGGCGGATTGTTGGCCGGCTTCGACCGGCCCACCGCGACGGCATTTTCGTTTTACCTTGCTATTCCCACGCTCGGCGCGGCGACGTTGGTTGACTTGATCGGCAGCCTTGACCAGATTCAGGCCGCCGATTGGGGCCGGCTGTTGCTCGGCGCAACAGTGGCGATGATTGTCGGGTATGGTTGTATCGGCTGGTTGCTGCGCTATATCGCCACCCACAACTTCACCGTGTTCGGTTATTACCGGATTGTGGCTGGGGTGCTGATTATTGGCGCAGTCGCGCTGGGGATGTTGTAGGAATAGCCACGAACATACACAAAAGCCACATAACAACCCTTGTGACTCTTGTGGCTTTTGGTGGCTATACTCATAGCTCCCCTCCCCCAGCGGGTTGAGGGGCCGGGGGCCACATCCCCCGCTGGGGCGAAGGGGAGCCGGCCCTTCAGGGCCGGGCTAGGGTTACGAAACCCGCTGCGCGGGCTGATGGCCCTCACCCCCGGCCCCCACTGCCACCTT
>NZ_DAOUDC010000043.1:0-1648 GCF_034431535.1 Chloroflexus sp.
GTCACGGCTTCCACCCGCGGCATTGCCGTGCGCAGCAGGTAATAGCCGAGCGACATCAACACGCCGATCAAGATGGCGAATTGCAGCGGCAGGGTCAGGGTCAGCGCCAGCGTGACCACCATAATCACCGCTTCGCCGCGCGAGCCGCGCCAAATCCGTACCATGCCGCGGCGATCGATCATTCCCAAGGAGGCGACCATGAGCGTGC
Organism: Chloroflexus sp.; assembly: GCF_034431535.1. Classification (GTDB taxonomy): domain Bacteria; phylum Chloroflexota; class Chloroflexia; order Chloroflexales; family Chloroflexaceae; genus Chloroflexus. Next base: position 209 of record NZ_DAOUDC010000043.1, read on the forward strand.
CAGCAATCGCCGGACGGGGGATCAGCTCGAGGATATCGCTCAGAACCGCCGTTCCAAGCAACACCGTTACCCCTGAAATGACAGCGGTGAGAGCCGTCTTGCCGCCGGTCTGATACGCTAGCGCTGAGCGGTTGAACGAGCCAGAGCAGGGCAGGCCGGAGAAGGTGCCGGAGATGATGTTCGCTAATCCCTGCCCGACAAACTCTTGGTTGCTGTCGATGCGCTGGCCGGTGTAGCCGGCAATCGCGCGCCCGATTGCTATCGCTTCGACCAGACCGATAATGGCCAAGGCTAGCGCGCCGTTAGCGAGCTGACCAATCAAGTTGAGATCGAAGATGGGGAGGTTGGCAAGGGGCGGAAAACCCGGCGGGATGTCGCCCATCAGGCGGATGCCGTATTGTTCTGCGCCCAAGAGCGCCGTCGCGAGGGTGACAATCGCCATGCTCAAGAGTGCAGCCGGCAGTTTGCGCGTGATTCGCGGGATAAGGTAGATCAGTGCAATCGTCGTTGCTCCGGCCGCCAATGATGGCCAATGAATGGCGGTCAGTTGGGCGAATGTCTCGGCAATAATCGCCGGAATACCCGCTCCGGGCGGGATGGTGATCCGCACGATCGACCCCACCTGATTGAAGAAAATCAGCAGACCGGATCCAGCCGTAAAACCGATGACCACCGCATCAGAGATAAACGTGACCAGCATACCCAGCCGGGCAATGCCCATCAGTAACCGGATGATCCCGGCCATAACAGCGATCATGCTTGCCGCGAGCACAAACTGATCGCTACCAATCTGCGCAACCGGCAACAAGACCGAGAGGGTCAAAATCGCGCCGGTGGTGGAGGGGCCGCTGTTGAGGTGTGATGACGATCCCCATAACGCGCCGACAATGGTGGCGGTCATCGCACTATACAGGCCGACGATCGGCGGTAATCCGGCCAGAATGGCGAAGGCTAACCCTTGCGGCAACAAGACCAATCCGACAGTCAGGCCGGCGAACAGATCAGCGCGCAACGCTTCGAGCGGGTAGGTGCGCACCAACCGGATTGGCTGCATGAAGAGGATGGTAACCGAACGTATGTAGTCAAGCATAGCGTCGTGCTCAGGGGCGCGGGCCGCTGGCCCGCCGATCCAAACGTGCTGGATAGCTAGTTGTGCATCCGGCAATCCTACGCCTCAGGGGCGCGGGCCGCTGGCCCGCTTATCCCATCGTGATCGGGAACTGCTTGTGAATATGGTTATTATCATACCGCGATTTTCGTCACGATGTTGCACCGCTCTGGCATTGCGAGAACTGGGTTTTATCCCATCCGCTGCAACTGTTTGCACGTTACTCTACCGCTTCAAGCAAATTGGCCGCTTCCCACGCCAGCATACCTCCCTCCAGCACCTGCGGCGGCGGGGTGCGTCCGGCCAGCAACGCCGCCGCCCGCATACTCCGC
>NZ_DAOUDC010000044.1:0-99989 GCF_034431535.1 Chloroflexus sp.
GGCGGCGTCCAGCGCGGCTGGACACCGCCCGACCGAAGCAATCTCCCCCTTCGGCGGACAGGATCCGCTCCCGTGCTCGCAGGAGATTGCTTCACCGCGCATGGCGTGGCTTGCAATGACAACCGGGAAGTGAGGTACATGTCCCCACCGCCTACCCCCCCTCTGCGTCCTCTGCGCCCTATGCGGTAAAAATCGCTATCCGGATCATAGAGTACAATACCTGATCATAACCTTCTGCGGTACGTCTAAACGCATGACAGTAGATTGATGCAAACCCAACGGCTTGACACATCCCCGGCGGCAATTGCACACGCTGCCGAATTACTCCGGCGCGGCGAACTTGTCGCCTTCCCGACCGAGACCGTCTACGGCCTAGGCGGTCACGCGCTCGACGAGACAGCGGTCACGGCGATCTTTACCGCCAAAGGCCGGCCGGCCAGCGATCCGCTGATCGTGCATTTGGCCCATGCCAGCGACTTGCCAATCGTAGCCGCTGCAACACCGCCGCTAGCCACCCAACTGGCCGCCGCCTTCTGGCCCGGCCCGCTCACGCTCATTCTGCCCCGTCACCCGCGGGTGCCGCTCGCCGTCACCGCCGGACGCGAAACGGTGGCTGTTCGTGTGCCGGCCCACCCGGTAGCGCATGCGCTGCTGGTCGCCGCCGGTGTGCCAGTAGCCGCGCCGAGCGCCAACCGTTTCGGCCATACCAGCCCCACTACCGCCGACCACGTACTGGCCGATCTCGCGGGCCGGATTGTTGCCGTCATTGACGGCGGCGCCACCCCAATCGGGATCGAGTCGACCGTGCTCGACTGCACCACCACCCCACCCACCCTGCTCCGTCCCGGCGGGATCAGCCTCGAAGCGTTGGGTGCCGTGATCGGGCCGGTACAGGTGCGCAACCGCCCTCCTGCTGCCGAACAGCACGGACTTGCGTCACCCGGCCTGCTCGACCGCCACTACGCGCCCGATCACGAATTATGGCTGTTCAGCGGCCCGCCGGCAGCAGCCCTAGCCCGCCTGCGCGCCGAAGCGGAAGCGGCGCTACGCGCCGGGTTGCGGGTCGGCGTGCTCTTGCCCGACGACGATCTCACCTTCATACACGATCTACCGGTCGCGATCGAATCGCTCGGCCCGGCCAACGACCCGGCCACGATGGCCCACCGCCTCTACGCCGCCCTTCGCGCCCTCGACGCGCGCCAGCCCGATCGCATGCTGGCCCGCGACCTCGACGACGCTGGCCTTGGCCGCGCCCTCCGTGACCGGCTGCGACGGGCAGCGGCAAGGGTGGTGGAGGTTTGACGAGGGTCGAGCAATAAGCTAAAATCTGAAAAGATGTTCTATGTTTACCAAAGGATGTCTTGACCACTATGGAAGCACCAAACACTGTGCAACTTATCCTTGGCGATTGCCGAGATGTCTTAAAAACGTTGCCATCCGATTCGGTTGACCTTATTTTCACCTCGCCGCCGTATGCCGATCGGCGTAAACACACGTATGGCGGTATTGCTCCTGAAGAATATGTGGATTGGTTTCTGCCAATTGGTCAAGAATTGTTGCGTGTTCTCAAACCAGATGGTACGTTCATTCTCAATATCAAAGAGAAAGCTGAACATGGTGAACGCCACACCTATGTGATTGAGCTTATTTTAGCGTTACGCCAACAAGGCTGGTTATGGACGGAAGAATTTATTTGGCATAAGAAAAATTGCTATCCCGGTAAGTGGCCGAATCGCTTTCGTGATGCGTGGGAACGCTTGATTCAGTTTAACAAAACCAAGCGCTTCAAGATGTTTCAAGAAGCGGTTATGGCGCCGATGGGTGACTGGGCTGAGAAACGGCTCAAAAACCTGAGCCAAACCGATCTCATCAGAGACAACTCACGGGTTGGCAGCGGTTTTGGGAAACGAGTGGCAAATTGGTTGAGCCGCGATAACGTGTATCCGACGAATGTCCTGCATCTCGCCACTGAAACTAAAAATCGTCGCCATAGCGCCGTTTTCCCTGAGGCGTTGCCTGAGTGGTTTATCAAACTGTTTACCCAAGAAGGCGATACGGTTCTCGATCCATTTATGGGATCGGGAACCGCCATCAAAGTGGCGCGCCGGATGAACCGGCGTGGGATCGGGATTGAGATTCTGCCGGAGTATTTTGCGCTGGCCGAAGAAGAAATGGCCAAAGAGGCGCCGAGATTACTATAAGCAGTAATGATCTTGTCGCCGAGGCTCGGCATTACGTCCGAGCGCATATTGGCGCATTTCATGAAAAGCGCCTCAATAGTTTACGCAATCTCGAGCTCAAGCAGATTCTTAAGCGTAAAAACCCTTACCTCTTCCGCGCTAAAAATATTCTCGTTGCTTCCGATCTCATTCGTCTCTTGCTGGAAGCACACTTGTCTTCGCAGGAAGAGACTCTATTTGGTGAATTTCTAGAAGGTCTGGCGATACACGTATGCAATCAAACATTCGCCGGCAAAAAATCTGCTTTTCCCAGCATTGATCTTGAATTCAGTAAGGAAAGCGTTTATTACATCGTTTCGATTAAGTCAGGTCCCAATTGGGGCAATGCCGATCAAATTCGCAAGATGCGTGAAAACTTTCGTGAGGCAGCCGATAAAATCCGGCAACAACAATCCGGTATCGAGGTAGTTGCCATTAATGGCTGTTGCTATGGCCAAGATGCCAATCCAGATAAAGGCGACTATTGGAAACTCTGTGGTCAAGCCTTCTGGTCGTTTATCTCAAACGGTGAAGAGGAACTGTACAAGCACATTATCGAGCCGCTCGGATTTGAAGCGCGTGAGCGCAATGAAGCATTTCAGCAAGCATATGCTGAGATTATTAATGCATTCACTGCTGATTTTATTTCCGATTTCTGTAATGAGCGAGGTGCGATTAATTGGGATAAGTTGATAGAGTTCAACTCATCGCAATTGACAATACGCGAACGGAAGAAAAAATATCACGTATAAATAGCATTAACGTTGCTTCTCTATCTTTGTCGTTGCGAGCCGTGCAGAGGGACAGAGCGATGTGACGGTTAGCCTATGTCATTGCGAGCCGCCAACGGCGGCGAAGCAATCTCCTGCGTCAGCGAAAGATATGCCTGTACGCCATTGGTCTGCGCCGAAGCGGGAGATTGCTTCGGGCGCTGTGCGTCCTCGCAATGACACGCGCACATGTCCCGCTCCCCGTCTGTCATTGCGCGCCGCGCCCGATCCATCCCCACCCGTTACACCCGTGTTTATTCGTGTCCCGTGCCCCGTTGCGGCGAAGATGCGCCGTGACAGATGGCCTACTCTTCTACTCGCCAGACCCGAATCTCGCTGAGACCAACGTCGATCAACCACCGGCTGTCAGGACCAACCAAAAGCTTATCTAAACTGCGCGGCGATCCGCTCAACACCCGCACCCGCCGGTCATCAGCCAGCCAGCGCAGCGTAATCGGTTGCCTTAGCGGATATCGGCCAACGAAGAAGTCAGATCCCGACGCAGGATCGGCAGCCGGCGCAGCTAACCATTGCCCGTCAGGGCTTATGACAGCGCGCATGCTGTCTAAGCGGAAGGTGTTGGTCAAGGTCGACGGTTCGGTAACGGTTGGCACCTCTGATACAGGAAACGTTTGTTCGTGAACGAGCTCCCACGTTGTGGTATCATAGGTCTTGATCGTATAGCCCCCCACACTGAGCCGGGAACCGTCGAGACTAAACGCGATGCTGCCCACCGGTTCCGCCTGAATTTGGCGCACCACTGCCGGCTGCACCACGTCAATCAGCCAGACTCCCTCCGGCAAAGTTGTGACGGCGATATACCGGCCATCGGGGCTAAAAGCCAGTTGCCGCGCTACCGTGATAGCTGGGTCGTCGATGCGCACTGACCACAGTTGGTCTTGGTTCACGCCATCCCAAAGCTGCACTTCGGGGCCATGGGCAGGGTTCGCTTCGGTCACGGCCAAGGTACAGCCATCGAGTGAAAACGCGAGCCACATCTCTGTCAACTCTTCCGGCGTTAATCAACAAACAAGGTACGCGCGCACCTTGCCGCTGGCTAGATCGTAGATCGTGACCGCGCCCCGTTGCCCGACCGCCAACCGTGAACTATCGGGAATCACGGCCAGATAGCTGCCGGTGGGAAAGTGGGAAAGAACGTGAGCGGTTGGTTATCTGGAAAGCTGAGGATAGTGGTCTGGTAGCTGCTCGCTACCACTAACCGGCCATCCGGCACAAAGACTGCCGAAAGATACCCGCCGGACTCCCAGATGTATGCCGGCGGTACCGCCGTCGCCGTCGCTTGGCGCGTATTGGCCTGCTCATCAGTGACTGATGACAGGAGTTGCCACAAGACGACACCCATCACAATCGCAAGTCCGAAAAAGAGTGCCAGCATGAGGGCGGCTAACCCAAACCGCAGTGATCGTTACATACACCCCCCCCAATCGCTTGATGCGTCTATCTGAACAACACCGCAGCTTAGGCGCGGGATGACCGTATGGCCTTTATTATGAGCGCACGAGTACCCGAAATGCGGTCGTTTTACGCACCGTTTTAAGGTTTCATAACACGCTTGCCTCTTGCTAAAGCACCGTATATCAAGCAGTTTTTTGCGCTTCTACGCACAATGTTTGCATTCGACAGTTCCACCCGTCTATGTCATGATTAAGGGCATACCGCGTCAAAGCTGATGTGGTGTGATGAGCGAGGTTGAATATGAGCGCTACTGTTTCCGTTGGCCGCAACGGGATCGAACTTGACGGCCAACCCTTCTATCTCCTCTCTGGGTGTATTCACTATTTCCGCTGGCCGCGCGCCGAGTGGCGCCCGCTGCTTGAACAGGCACGGTGGGCCGGGATCAACACAATCGATACCGTGATTCCGTGGAACCGCCACGAGCCGCAACCCGGCGTGTTCGATTTTAGTGATGAAGCCGATCTTGGCGCGTTCCTCGACCTTTGCCACGAGCTGGGTTTGAAGGCAATTGTGCGCCCCGGCCCCTACATCTGCGCCGAGTGGGAAAATGGCGGGTTGCCGGCATGGCTGACGGCTAGCGGCGATGTGCGCTTGCGCACCGATGATCCAGCCTTCGTAACCGCGGTGTTGCGCTGGTTTGACACCCTAATGCCAATCCTTGTGCCACGCCAGCATACCCGCGGCGGGCCGATTATCCTTTGCCAGATCGAAAATGAGCACTGGGCATCGGGCGTCTACGGGGCCGATGAGCATCAATTGACACTGGCCCGCGCCGCGCTCGAACACGGGATCGAGGTGCCGCAGTATACCTGTATGGGAGCTACCCCCGGCTATCCCGAGTTCCGTAATGGTTGGAGCGGGATCGCTGAGAAGTTGGTGCAGACGCGCCAGCTTTGGCCTGACAACCCGATGATTGTCTCGGAGCTGTGGAGTGGTTGGTTCGATAATTGGGGCGGCCAACGCCAAACTCGCAAGACGGCGGCCAAACTCGATGTAACCCTGCACCAACTGACGGCGGTGGGGTGCGCCGGATTCAGCCATTGGATGTGGGCTGGCGGCACCAATTTCGGCTATTGGGGCGGGCGCACCGTCGGCGGCGATTTGATCCACATGACTACGAGTTACGATTATGACGCGCCGGTCGATGAGTATGGCCGCTTGACCGAAAAGGCGCTGGTTGCCCGCCGCCATCATCTCTTCCTTAGCTGCTTCGGCGCGGCGTTGTCAGCGGTATTAGCCGATGCTATGCCCGGCGGGATCACCGTGATTCCGCCAGCGGCGATTGCTGGCAGGAGCGAGGGCGGCGCGCAGCCCTACCGTACCGTGCGCGCCGGCCCCACCGCACCGCCAGCATGGCGTGACTTCTGCACCACCTTCCTTGCCAACCCCGGCCTCGAAGCCACGACTTATGAAGTGTTCATGCCTTCGGGTGAGCATCTGAGCGTTGAAGTTGAACCAACCAGCATTCGCCCGATCTTTGCCAACCTGCCGCTCGGCGAGAGCGGGATTACCATTGCCAGCCATACCGGTCGCATTCTCGGTTATTGGCCGGAACAGGGCACATTCGTTATCTATGGCCGTGAAGGCGAGCAAGGATCGCTCACCCTGCGATTGCCGTCATCGCCCGATGGCATCTACGCTGATGATGTTAGCTTGACAGCGCGGGTGACGCTATGCAATGATCTGCTCCGGATCGATTACTGGATCACTGCTGAGGGTCGCCGGATCGAGGTAGCGTGGGAGGATCACGCGCTCTTGATCGAACTATTGCCGCAGGCGCTGGCCGAACGCTACGGCAGCCAACCATTGCCACCACCCTCCCAACCGCACCGCAGCGTCCTTACCACCCGCGCATTTGCAGTGGCAGAGGCGACTGACGACACTGGTTGGCAGCCAATCGCTGCCCCTGCGCCGCTCGAACAGCTCGGCTGCCCCTACGGTTATGGGTGGTATCGGGCTGAGATCGAGCTTGACGCGCCGCTAGACACGACGATCGCCGCACCCGAACTCAGCGATCGGGCGCTGGTGCTGATCAACGGCGAGTTCGCCGGTGTCTTGGGCGTCGCGCCGACCGGGCCGCGCTACACGATCGCGCTTGACTTGCCGGCTGGCCGCCATGATCTGCGCCTGTTAGTCGATAATCTGGGCCGGTTCAATTATGGCCTGAATCTGGGGGAACGAAAAGGCTTGCTCGCCCCCTTGTATCTCAATGGCAACCAAGCAGACATCTCGGCGGGCTGGTATGCCTATTGGCAAGAGGTGCAATTTGCCGGCGAAGCGGTTGCCAACATCAAGCCGTGGGCCGCGCGTCCCGACGCCGGCAACGTTCACCTGAGCCGGTTTGCGTGGGCTGGGCCGATGGTGTGGCTGATCCGTCTGATCGAGGTGCAGGCCGGGCGGCGCTACCGGGTGCATATCACCGGCGACCGCAACTCTGGCGCGTTCTTCGTCAACGGCGTCGCTGTCGAACGGTTTAGCCGCCATCGCAGCGGCGGGTTGATTGACGCTGACATCACCGATCTGCTGAAACCGGGAACCAACACACTCGCCTTGCAGATTCTCAACTACGCTGGCGCGCCGTGGCGCGCGACGCTGATCAGCTACGACGCTAACCAACCGCTACCGGCCCAGTGGAGCTTTCGCGCCGGTGTGACCGTCAGCGACCAACCGGCCCCGCCTGCCGGCCCAGCTTTCGTACAAGCAATCTTTGCCCGCGCCGATCTACCCGCCGCCATTCAGCGCCTCGCGCTGCGCCCCGGCACCCTCGACAAAGGCCACATTTGGCTCAACGGCCAGAATTGCGGGCGATTCTGGCAGATTGGGCCACAGGAAGCGTATAAGCTGCCGGTCTCATGGTTAGCGGCACACAACGAGCTGCTGCTCTTTGTCGAACAACACCGCAGCGGTGCGGTGGAATTGGTGTATGAGTGATTGTTGGCTAGGTGGAACCGCACCGCTGTGCGGCTCTACTTACCTGTCGGCCAACACCGCTTCGCGCGCAACCGTCGCGCCGCTGATCAATTGCTCGGCGGCAGCAATCTGGTCGCTCTCACCGATCAATCCAACCAGATCGCCAGCCTGAAACACTGTACTCGATTTCGGGTTGGCGATCAACTGTTGATTGCGGATCAACGCGATCACCGAAGCGACGGTGCGCGCGCGAATATTTGCTTCAGCTAACGTCTGACCAACGATCGGACTCTGTTCGCCCACCATCCGCCACGCGATCTCGATCCCGCGCACGGCCCGCACCATCTGATCGAGCGCCTGATGTTCGGCGGGACTAGAGACGGTGAAATCGTACTCATCGCGCCGCACGGCATCCGTGTAACCTTGCACTTGGGTAGCCGGATACCCCAAGCAGAGCAAGGTATGGCGCATGACCTCCAACCCGCCTTCTAGTTCAGGGTGAATCACATCGCGCGCGCCAAGGTCGATCAGGCGCCCAACGCCTTTGGTAGTGGCAGCGCGAGCGATAATGGGCAGATTGGGGGCAATTTTGCGCACCGCCGCCACCACCATTTCGGTCGCCATCTCATCAGGCAACGTCACTACCAACGCGCGCGCCCGTTCAAGCCCAGCATGCACGAGCACATCCGAATTGGCCGCATCGCCGAAGAGGGTTGGCACGCCGTGAGCATTAAATTCGGCAGCACGGCCCGAGTCAATTTCGATGACTAGTCGCGGTATCCCTAGCTTCTCCAGCACGGTCACAATATGCTGGCCCACCCGGCCATAGCCGACCACCACCACGTGGCCCTCACGTGGCAAGGCGAGCTCAGCCGGCTGCAAAGGATGGCTGTCGAACCATTGCCAGAGCCGGGGGGAAACCCGCTGCATGGCCCGTTCGATCGGCTTGATCAGGCGGAACATCAGCGGATTGACCATGATCGACAGCAACGCACCGGCCAAAATCAGCGAATACTGCTCTTGATTGAGCAAGCCCAACGCCATCCCACCGCTGCCCAGAATGAACGAAAACTCGCCGATCTGGCTGAGTCCCGCTGCAACCACCAACATTGTCCGCCCGCTTGCCGGCAAAAAGAAGCCGAGCAGTTGGGTAATGAAGGCCTTGCCGAGCACGATCAGTGCGGTTAGCGCTAGTACCTGCCCCGCATTCGCCCACAAGTAGAGCGGGTTGATAATCATGCCGACCGAGACGAAAAAGATGACCGCAAACGTCTCGCGGAATGGCAAGACATCATCGCCGATTTGATGGCTAAACTGCGACTCGCTCAGCACCACGCCGGCCAAAAATGCGCCGAGCGCCAGCGAGATATCGAAAAAGGCAGCCGCGCCAAAAGCGGTGCCGAGCGCAATCGCCACCGCAGCCAGAATGAACAGTTCGCGCGAGCGCGTGCCGGCGATCACATCCAGCAACTTCGGCAAAAGTCGCCGTCCGGCAAACAGCATCACCGCCACGAAGAGGGCCGCCTTCAGCAGCGAAAAAGCGCCGGAGAGCAGCGATTGTTCGCTCTGGCTGCCAAAGATGATCGGCAACAAGACCAAAATCAATACGGTTGCAAGGTCTTCCAGCACCAGCCAACCCACCGCAATCCGCCCGGCGCTGGTATTGAGCAAGCCGTTGTCCATTAATCCGCGCAACAAGACCACCGTGCTCGCGATCGAAATCGACATGCCGAGCAGCAGGCCCGACACCGGCGCCCAGCCCCACAACTGGCTGAGCGCAAAACCGAGCGACGTGGCAATCGCCATCTGCAAGATCGCGCCGGGGAGGGCGACTTGCCGCACTGCCCACAAATCTTTGAGCGAAAAATGCAGGCCAACCCCAAACATCAAAAAGATCACGCCAATCTCGGCCAGTTGGCTAATATCTTCCACATCGCCGACAAAGCCCGGCGTAAACGGACCGATCGCCATCCCAGCCACTAAATACCCAACAATCGTTGGCAGACCGAGCCGCCGAGCCAGCACCCCGCCGGTGAATGCTACCACCAAGGCAATGGCCAAATTTGCCAGCAATGAAATGTTGTGATGCATAGCACAGCTCCGGTCACCAAGCGCAGCGGAAGCACATCCGTAGGAATGGGATTTGGGGAAGAAACCTGCGCAGCGTGGCACAGATGGAATGCAATACGCATGATAGAGAATGAATGAATGACTGTCAAAAGCGCAACCGAGCTGTGGTACACTGAAAGCTACGAGATACATACCAGTGCTACCATCACTGCGCCATAGTCGCTGCGCTCATACCGCTATGCTGACCATCGTGATCGTGTCGTGGAATGTGAAAGAGCTGCTCCGCCGCTGCCTCACCGCCGTCAAGGCCTCGCTTGCGGCTGGCAATCTCGCTGCCGAGATCATTGTGGTTGACAACGATAGCCACGATGGCACGCCGGCAATGGTACGCAGCGAATTTCCCGATGTGCAGGTGATCGAAGCCGGCGCCAATCTTGGCTTTACCGCCGGCAATAATCTGGCCCTGCGCAGGTTGTTGCAACGGCCTGACGGCGGCCCTGAGTTTGTCCTCTTGCTCAACCCCGATACCGAGCCGGTGGCCGATGCGATCCCGCAATTGGTCGCCTTTCTCCAGAATCATCCAGCCGCGATCGCAGTCGGCCCGCGCTTACTCTACAGCGATGGCAGACTCCAATCATCGTGCCGCCGCTTCCCCACCCCGCTTACGATGGTCTGGGAGAGTACGCCATGGGAACGGCTGTGGCCGAACAACCCGTGGAAGCGCCGGTATCACTGCGCCGATCGCGATCCTCACCGCGTCCAGCGCGTGGGTTGGCTAGTTGGTGCAGCCTTGCTCGTGCGCACCGCCGCTATCCGCCAAGCCGGTTTGCTCGATGAGCGATTTTTTATGTATAGTGAGGAGTTGGAATGGCAGTGGCGGTTGCAATGGCGCCATCCGGCACCGCCGCCTCCCAACGATACCCGATGCGAGAGTGTCGAAGTCAGTAGCCAGATTTGGTACTTGCCTAAGGTTACGGTCATCCATCACGAAGGCAAGAGCAGTGAACAGGTTCCGGTTGGCCGCTACCGTTATTTCCAAGCGAGCCGCTTGCTGCTGGCCCGGATGTGGTACGGTTGGCCGGCAGCGGCGCTGCTGCACCGATTGATCTGGCTCGGCTATCAGTACGAATTGATTGTCGAGACGCTTAAACTGGCGTTGGGCCACCGGCCCACCTTGCGCCGGCAACGGATTATGACCTACCGGCAGGTGTTGGATGCACTCGACAGATTACAGATTGGCGATCATGTGAACACTTATTGACGCCGCACGGCCGTTCGGTTGGAGCCGCACCGCCGTGCGGCGCTACAGGACGCTAAACGTTATGCATCTTGATACGTTGGCTGACGGCTGGCAGATTCGCCCGCTAGCCGAATTTACCCAAGGCATTTATCCACGCAATGATCAGGGGTGGTTGCCGGCTATTGTGCCGGCCCATTGGCAGCAATTGCCCGGCCTTGAAACCCACAGCGGCAAAGTTGTATACCGCTGCCGGTTTGCCAACCATCCCGCACCCGACTCGCTGCCCGGCGAACGGCGCTGGTTGCGGATCAACGGCGCGTTCTATTACCGCCATACCTATTTCAACGGGGTCGATCTTGGCGCGCACGAAGGCTATTTCGAGCCGTCCGAGCACGAGCTTACCACGCTCTTGAAGCCTGAAAATACCCTTATCATCGAACTCGATTGCCCCGACGAGCACAATAAAATCGGTAAGCGCATGATTACCGGCGTCTTTTCCCACTGGGATTGCTTCGATCCGCAAGCCAATCCGGGCGGGATTTGGCTGCCGGTCGAGTTGCACCGTAGCGGGCCGGTGCGGTTGCGCGCTGCCCGCCTGCGCACCGAGCATTGCGATGCCCGGCTGGCCCAGTTGCGCTTTGCCCTTGACCTCGATGCTGCGCAGGCTGTGGCGATCCGCAGCGAAATCGTCTTTGCTCCGCTGACCTTTCACGGCGAGACGCAGGTCTTCACCGTGCAACGGCGTCTGCGCACCGGCGCGCAGACGGTGCAGGGCTTGCTGAAACTGCGCGAGCCGCGGCGCTGGTGGACGCACGATCTTGGCCGGCCTGATCTCTATCAAGTGACGGTGCGGATCTGGCTTGATGATGCGCTCAGCGATGAGCAGTCGTTTGCCTATGGCGTGCGCACCTTCGAGCTGCGCGACTGGATTCCGCACCTGAACGGTGAACGGTTCCTCGCGAAGGGCAATAACTACCCTCCCGGCGATATGCGCATCGCGACGATGAATCGCGAACGGGCCGATCGCGATCTCGCCTTGGCCCGCGAGTGCCACATGAATATGCTGCGCGTCCATGCCCATATTGACCATCCGGCCTTCTACGCCGCCGCCGATGCCGCCGGCATCTTGCTCTGGCAAGATTTTCCGCTTCAGTGGATCTATCGCACCGAGGTGTTGCCGGCGGCGCGCCATCAGGCGCAGGCTATGGTGCGCTTGCTCGGCAACCATCCCAGCATCGCGATCTGGTGCATGCACAACGAGGCGATCTATCTCGAAGACACTGCCGATGAGTCGCTAGGCGCCCGCCTGCGCACTTACCAGTCGGCGTTCATTTTTAGCTGGAACCGCGACGTGATGGATGTGCAGTTGAAGCAGATCGTCGAAGAGGAAGACCCAACTCGCCCCGTGATCCGCTCGTCGGGTGAGCCAGACGTGCCCTATGTGCGCATCGGCACCGATGCCCATGCCTACTTTGGTTGGTACCGCACCTACGGCACGTTGGCGTTTGGCGAAATCGTGCGCGCCCGCTTCCCTAACAACCTGCGCTTTGTGACCGAATTCGGCGCGCAGAGCTTTCCGAACCTCGAAAGCAGTCTGCGCTTCATGCCCGACCCGCTCGATGATGCCGCTATTGCCCGCCTTGTTGAACGGCACGGATTGCAGGCCGAGATTATGTCGGCGTGGTATCCGTGGCGACAAGCCGCCTCGCTGGCCGAAGTCATCGAGATGTCGCAGAACTATCAAGCCGAACTCAACCGCTTTTACGTCGATCGCTTGCGTTACCACAAATATCGCCCGACCGGCGGGATGATTGCGTTTCTGTTTGTTGATCCCTACCCGGCTGTGCTGTGGAGCGTGATCGATTATTGGCGGGTGCCCAAGCGTTCGTACTACGCCCTGCGCGATTGCTTCCGCCCGCACTATGCCTTTACCCTGATCGAACCGCGTGACTTCGTGATCGGCGAAGTGATTGATGTACCAATCTACGCTGTCAACGATGCCCGCCAACCGTTGGCCGGCGCGCAAGTCACCATCACGATGCGCGATCCTGCTGACGCTGAATTGGCCACCGTCGTGCGTTATCTCGACCTGCCCGCCGACTCACTCGCCACCGAGATCGATCATCTGCGCCTCACTCTTCTTCACCCCGGACGGTACACGATCGAGTTCCGCTTGATCGGGGCCGGGCCGGAATTCACCAACCGCTACCATCTGACTGTCGTAGAAGCTGCGGCGGGCCAGTGAGCAAAGCCCGTGCCCCTTTTGTTACCGCCGAGAGCGCTAAGGACGCAGAGGATGATGAGGAGCGGCAGTACGGCATTGCACGGGCGCGCCGCACCCGCAGCAATCCCCCGCTGAGGCGCCGACCAATGGCGTAAAGGCATCCCTCCCGCTGAAGTAGGAGCTTGCTTCGCCTCGCTCCGCTCGGCTCGCAATGACAAGCGGGGAGCGGCTCTTCCCCAAAAACCTCTGCGCCCTCTGCGGATTCGGACAACCATCCGGCTCTACAGCGCCTTTGGGTGCTTTGCGTCTTTGCGTTGACCGCCTTTGCCCACTCTGCGCCTTAGCGTTGGGATCCGCGCACTAACGCAATGCAGAACGTCTACTGATGGTACAATACAGCGGAGGAAACGGATTCGCCGATCGGCAAGGTTGCAAGAACGTATGCCCATTTCGTACCGCGAGCAGGCGCCATTGACGTGTCCGCATTGCGGCAATGATTTTAGCGCCGAAATTTGGTTGATTATCGACGCCGACGAGGAGCCGGCAGCGGCAGCGGCGCTGCGCCGTGAAGAGGTGAACATGGTCGCTTGCCCGCACTGTGGCGCGCGTGGGCCGGCTGGCGCGCCGTTGCTGTATCACGATGCCCAAGCCCGCCGGGTGTTGTTTGCGCCCGCTCCCGGCGCGGCTGATCACGAGATTCGCGAGCAGGCCCGCGAGCTGCACGCCTTGCTGGTCGGTTCGATTGATATCGAGCAGCGGCGGCCTTATTTAGCCGATATTGACATCGCCCAAGATATGAGCGGGTTAGCCCACCTGCTGCGCCGGCTCGATGCCCGCCGGCGCGCACTGTCCGCCCCGCCCTCACCCCCGCCGGCTGCGGCGCCGGCTGCCGAACCGCCACCGTTGCTGGCCGCGGTCGAAACCTTGTTGGCCGCCGATACCGCCGCCGATCTCGAACTGGTGTTGGCCAAGCATCCCGAACTGCTCGAACCAGCGACCATCGCGACCCTCACCCAATTGGCCGACGTCGCCGCCGCCCAAGGTGAAGCCGAGATCGCGCAGGGCCTGCGCAATGCCCGCGATCTGCTCGCCCGTATGAGCCGCCGCGCCGAACCGGAACGCCTCACGGCGATTCCGCCCGACGCCCTGCAAGCTCTGTTGAGCGCCCATAGCGACGCTGAGCTCGAACAAGTGATTGCCCGCCATCCCTTGCTCTTGCGCCCTGAAATTGATGCATTGCTGGCCGCCGAAATCGAGATGGCGCTGGCGAGTGATGCTGAGCGGCTGGCCCAACTGTTAGAGGCGCGGCGCTCGATGTTGGCGGCTTTTCGCACGACACCTGCCCCCGCCAACGATTTAGAGACCGCTATCGAGGCGCTGTTGGTGGCCGATGACGAAGATGCGATTGCGCAGGTGATCGACCAGTACCCGCTCTTGCTCAGTGCGACGGCTGAACAGGCGTTGTGGGAATTTGCTGCCGAAGCTCGCGCTAGCGGTGATGAAGAGTTGGCCCGTCACGCGATTGCCTGCCGGGAACTGTTGCGCCGGCTGCGCGTCGGTTTGGAAGAAGACCGTTCATAACCAACGGAAATGCGTATGCTGAAACGAACCCCCTTTTACAACGCGCACCTTGCAATGGGCGCGCGCATGGTCGAATTCGGCGGCTGGGAGATGCCGGTCCAGTATCGCGGCATCATCGAGGAACACCACGCCGTGCGCAACCGGGCCGGGTTGTTCGATATCAGCCACATGGGCCGGTTCATGGTGCGCGGCCCCAATGCCGAAGCGTTCCTCCAACGCATGGTGACGTGCGATGTCAGCTCCATTCCACTCGGTCACGCCAGCTATGGTCTGCTCTGCCGGCCCAATGGCGGGATTGTTGATGATGTCTTTATCTACCACCTGCCCGATGAGTTTATGGTGGTGGTCAACGCTGCTAATCGCGCCAAAGACTGGGATTGGTTGCAGCAACATACCGCCGGGTTTGAGGTGGAGATAGAAGATCGATCTGAGCGCTGGGCAATGCTGGCGCTACAAGGGCCGCACGCCGAGCACCTGCTCACCACCGCAGAGGATTCAACTACGGCTGAGATTGGCTCGCTCCCCTTTCACGGGGTGGCGATGACCACCATCTTCGGCCAAAACGCTTTGATTGCTCGCACCGGCTATACCGGCGAAGACGGCTTTGAAATCTTTTTCGAGGCAGCGCATGCCGAACGCTTTTGGTACGGTTTGCTGGCGCTTGGCGGCAATGCGGTGCAAGCCTGCGGTCTCGGCGCGCGCGATAGCTTGCGCTTTGAGGCTTGTCTCGCCCTCTATGGCCATGAGATTGACGAAACGATCAACCCCTACGAGGCCCGTCTCGGTTGGGTGGTGAAGCTCGATAAGGATGATGTTATCGGGCGCGCAGCCTTGCAGGCGATTAAAGAGGCCGGCGTCACCCGTCGCCTTGTCGGGTTCGAGATGGTCGGCAAAGGAATTGCCCGTGGCGGCTACCAAGTGCAGCGCGTGACCGGCGAACCGGTTGGTTTTGTTACTAGCGGCATGCCCTCACCAACTCTTGGCCGCCCGCTCGGCATGGCCTACGTGCCAACCGACCTCAGCAGCGAAGGCAGTGAGTTTGATGTTATCGTGCGCGAGCGGCCCGTTCGCGCGCGCGTCGTGAAGATGCCCTTCTACAAGCCGCGCTACAAGCGCTAGAGGAGTTCGATATGGCTTACAACACTCCGTCCGATCTGCGGTACAGCAAAACCCACGAGTGGGTGCGCCACGAAGGTGATGAGGTGGTGATCGGGATCACTGACTATGCCCAGCATGCGCTTGGCGATGTGGTCTACGTCGAATTGCCCGCAGTCGGCGCAACCGTCACTGCCAGTGAAAGCTTCGGCGTAGTCGAGTCGGTCAAGGCGAGTTCGGATCTCTATGCGCCGGTCAGCGGCGAGGTGGTCGCGGTCAACACCGCTCTTGAGAGCGATCAGTCGCCGATTAACAACGATCCTTACGGCGCAGGTTGGATGCTGCGGGTGCGGCCAACCGGCGAGAGCGAGGAATTGCTCGATGCCGAGGCGTATGCTGCGTTTGTAGCCGAGATTGATCACTAGGCGGAGGTTGAACGTCATTGCGCGGGCGCGCAGCGCCCGCCGAAATTCCCTACTCTAGCGCTAACATCGTCGGTAGGGAAGTAACTAAACAACAACGCAACCGCCAGTGATCATTCTAGTCTAGATGGAACCAAGCATGACTCACTATATTCCGATTACCGATGCCGACCGGCAAGAAATGCTCAAAGCAATCGGAGTTGAGCGCATTGAAGACCTGTTTGTTGATATGCCGGCCAGCCATCGTTTCCCGTCGCTCGATCTGCCGCCGCCGCTGTCGGAACCGGAGCTGATGGCGGAACTGAACCGGTTGAGCGAGTTGAATGCCCATGCCCGCCGGTATAGCATCTTTTTGGGTGCAGGCGCATACAACCATTTTGTGCCGTCAGCGGTTGACCAGATTCTGCGCCGCGGCGAGTTTTATACTGCTTACACCCCGTACCAGCCGGAAATCAGCCAAGGCACTTTACAGGCCATTTTCGAGTATCAGAGCCTGATCTGCGCCTTGACCGGTATGGAGATCGCGAACGCTTCGCACTATGACGGCGCAACCGCACTGGCCGAGTCGGCGATTATGGCGCTCAATGTGGTGCGCAACCGGCGCAAGATTGTGGTGGCCCGCAGCGTTAATCCGCAGTACCGGGCCGTGCTTCGCACCTACCTGCAAGGGCTTGATGTCGAGATCGTCGGTGATGAGATGCCGGGTTCGTCGCTTGCCGATGCCTTGGCGCTGGTTGATGATCAGACGGCGCTGCTCATTGTGCAGAACCCCGATTTTCTGGGCCGGTTGCACGATCTGCGCGGTCTCGGCGCACAGGTGCAGGCCCGCGGCGCGTTGCTTGCGGTTCACTTCGACCCGATCGCGCTCGGTCTGTTCCAAACTCCTGCCGAAGTCGGGGCCGACATCGCCACCGGCGAGGGCCAGCCGCTCGGTTTGGGTCTGGTCTTTGGCGGCCCGTACCTCGGCATCTTTACCACTCGCCAAAAGTACGTGCATAAGATCGCCGGCCGCATTGTCGGCGTAACCAAAGATATCGATGGTCGCATGGGGTATGTGCTGACCCTGCGCGCTCGTGAGCAAGACATTCGCCGCGAACGAGCAACAAGCAATATCTGCACCAATCAGGGCTTGATGGCACTGGCCTCAGCGGTCTACTTGTCGCTGATGGGCAAGCGCGGCATGCGGATGGTGGCCGAAGTGACCTACCAGCGCGCCCACTACGCCGCCAAGCGGATTGCTGCCCTGCCCGGCTATCGCGTGCTTGATGACCAGCCCTTCTTCCGCGAGTTTGTGGTGCAATGCCCGCGCCCGGTGGCCGAGATCAATGCCGCGCTGCGCGCGCAGCATATCATTGGCGGCTATGACCTCAGCGCCGACGAACCGCAGCTCGGTAACGCGATGCTGCTCGCCGTCACCGAGATGAATACGCCAGCAGAGATTGACCGGTTGATATACGCATTGGCTGCTCTGTGACAAAGTGGGGCGCGGGCCGCCGGCCCGCTAACAACCTAACTTCCTCCTCCCCCCCAGCAGAGGGACTAGGAGGGGCAATATCAATCCGATGATCGAGGCGATTGCACCCAACCAGATCGAGCGCATCGTCACCCGCATCCTGCCGGGAGCGCGGGTGCGTGATGCTGCGCCGCTTGGCGCGCGAAGCCTGCTGGTCACGCTCAGCGACCGGCAGCTTGTGCTCCGCCTACCGGCTGGCGTCGATCGCTGGGCCGGCGAAGCGCTGCGAACCGAGACGCTCGTGCTGCGCGCACTGCAAGCTGAGATCGATATGCCACTGCCGAGCGTGGTCGGTGAAGCGGCTGCCAGTGGCGACGACCCGCCGGCACTCGCCTTGAGCTACCTTGCCGGCACACCGCTGTCCGAGATCATCACCGCCATTGATGAAGAATCACGTTTTGCGATTGGGCAGGCGCTGGCGCGCGTCATGGCGCGCGTGCATAGCTATCTGGCCCCGTCCTACGGCCAGGTGCGCGCCGAAGCTTTGCCGGCTCCCACCGCACAACCAGCCATGCTTGATGCCGATGTCGCCTACCTGCGCGAGCGGGTGGCGGCGGCAGCGGCTGACGCCGTAGCGCAAGGCAGCCTCACCGCCGAACAGAGCGAGTGGCTGCACGTCCGCCTCGCCGGTTGGATCACGACCACCGGACGCCCGGCCTGCCTCGTCCACGGCGACCTCCACCCTCGCCGGATTATTGTCCGCCGGTGGGAACGTGACTGGCGGCTGGTTGGCGTGGTTGGCTGGGGTTTCGCCCAAGCATGGCGTCCGGCGTGGGATCATGCCACCCTCCACCTCAACTTCGCCGATCCTGAGTATTTTGGCCTGCGCGCCGGATATGGCGTGGCCTACGACGAAACGACCGACCGCCGCTACGATCAGGTGCGCGAGTTTGCGCTCTTGCCCTACCGGCTGGCCCTCTTGCTTGAGCGCGAGCGGGCCGATCTCGCGCTTGCCATCGCCGATCAGCTTGATCAGGTGCATGCGCCGCCAGTGATTGCCACCCCTGATGAACCGATAGATGGAGTGCAGAGCAATGAATAACGAAGAACCGCCTATTTTTACGTACTCGCAGCCGGGCAAGATCGGCGCTAATCTACCGTCAGCCGGCGTTGAGACCACACCGTTGCCCGCCGAGCTGCTGCGCCAAGACGATCTGGCCGGCTTTCCCGAATTGACCGAGCCGGAAGTGATTCGCCACTTTACCCGCATCAGCCAGCGCAACTACTCGATCGACACCGGCTTTTACCCGCTGGGGTCGTGTACGATGAAGTATAATCCCAAGCTGCACGAAGAAGCCGCCCGCTTGCCCGGCTTTGCGGCCGCGCACCCGCTGCAAGATGAAGCATTGAGCCAAGGCGCGCTGCAACTAATGTATGAATTGCAGAGCTACCTTGGCGAGATCAGCGGCTTTGATGCGGTCAGCCTGCAACCTGCCGCCGGCGCGCAAGGCGAACTGACCGGCATTCTGGTCTTCCGGGCCTATCACCACGATCGCGGCGACACCCAGCGCACCGAAGTGTTGGTGCCCGACTCGGCCCACGGCACCAATCCAGCAACCGCGGCCATGGTTGGCTTGAAGGTAATCGAGCTAAAGAGCGACGCGCGCGGCAATGTTGACCTCGACGACCTCAAAGCCAAACTCTCGACGCGCACCGCCGGCATGATGCTGACCAACCCCAACACGCTAGGGTTGTTTGAAGAGCACATCGTCGAAATCTGCCGCCTCGTTCACGAAGCCGGCGGCCTGATGTACGGCGACGGCGCCAACTTCAACGCCATTCTCGGCATTGCCAAGCCGGGTGAATTGGGGTTCGACTTCATGCACTACAACCTGCACAAGACCTTCACCACCCCACACGGCGGCGGCGGCCCCGGTTCGGGCGCCGTCGGTTGCACCGCCGAATTAGCCCCGTACCTTCCCGGCCCGCGGGTGCGCCGGCGCGACGATGGCACATACGAGTTCTTTACCCCCGAAAAGAGCATTGGCCGTATGAAAGCCTTCCACGGCAACTTCGGCATGCTGGTGCGAGCATGGAGCTACATCCGCTCAATGGGGGCCGCCGGGTTGCGCACTGTCAGCGAAACGGCGGTGCTCAACGCCAACTACGTGCGGGTCATGCTGAAGGATATCTACCCGCAGGCGATCGATCGCATCTGCATGCATGAAGTGGTGTTGCGCGGCCAAATTGCCGGCGCGCCCAAGGATGTGCGCACGCTCGATATTGCCAAGCGGCTGATCGATTACGGTTTCCACCCGCCGACGATCTACTTCCCGCTGATCGTGCCGGAAGCGTTGATGATCGAGCCAACCGAAACCGAGAGCAAGCAGACGCTCGATCGCTTCATCGCCACAATGCGCCAGATTGCCGGTGAAGCGGTCGAGACGCCGGACGTATTGCACGCCGCGCCGACCAAAGCGCCGGTGCGCCGGTTGGATGAAGTACGTGCCGCTCGCCAGCCGATTTTGCGCTACGACGCCGAGGCGATCAGCCGCTTACAAACAGCTTCGTAGAATAGCGGGCACATGTCTTGGACAACTGGAAACTGGAGCGTCGCACGCTATGCGGCGCTCCGGTAGGGCGGTTTCAGAACCAACTATCGATACAACGGAAGCCTCCCCTCGCCAAGCGAGGCGCAGCACAGTATAATATCGTACAGATGAAGAGTCGCCGGTTTTGCAGAATATCCCGCCGCTTTGCTATTCTGGCGGGTGCCATCATCGTAGGGAAAGGGCTATGAGTCTCTACCGCAGCCGCCACGTTGCGGCCCATTTCGTGCCGGCCCTGTTTCGGATCTTTGTCCGGCTTTACGTACGGCCGCGAGTCGAAGGAATTGAACATATTCCCTATGAGGGAGCCTTCATTATTGCCTCAAATCACGCTAGCCATGCTGACACGGCCGTCATTTATACCGTCTTGCCACGCGAAGTGCGCCCTCGTTTCGTCGCTGCCGCCGCACAAGACTATTTTTTTCGCGGTGGAGTTATGCAGTTCCTTTCGCGCATTTTGTTTAATGCCATTCCGATCGCCCGCGACCGGCGCGGCGGCCAAGACCCGCTCCGCCACGCGGCGCGCGCGCTGCGCGAAGGCTATGCTCTCTTGCTCTTCCCTGAAGGCACGCGCAGCAAAACCGGCGAAATTGGCCCCTTCCGCAGTGGTGTGGGCCGCCTGATCGCCGAATTTCCCGGCACGCCGGTCATTCCTACCTATGTCGGCGGTACTAATCGCGTCATGCCAAAAGGCAAAGTCATTCCACGCCCCTACAAAGTCACCGTGCGTTTTGGCGAACCGCTGTATCTAAAAGCACATCCAAAACTGCGCGCGACATGGCAAACCGCCGCCGATGAGGTGCGCGAGGCGATCATCCAACTCAGCGGGACAGTGCTGGCCCATAGCCTTGACAGGTCATCCGATCAGGATACGTGATAGGTCGGTAGGTAAATGGATGGATCGGCAACGATCGGCGCGAATCTCATCTCACGATAGGTTCGAATCGGGAGCAAACCATGGATGCTTTCACCGATCCATCCTCCCCAAACACTGAGCGGATACGGCAACATACCGCACAATTACTGCGCTTCCTGATCGGGCTCACTCTCCTTGCGGTCATTGGATACACTATATTTAGCCCAATTGACCCGTCACTCATGCCACAGCGCCTGATCATTGTCGTCCCTCTGATAGTGGCCCTCCTTACAGCATTCTGGCTCTTGCGCCAAAACCGGGTTGGGCAAGCGAGTCTGATCGTCATTAGTTCATTGTGGTTGATATTAACCGGCTCGGCGGCGATCAGCGGCGGTATTCTTGCGCCAGCTTTTGCAGCATTGCCCACCGTGGTCGTGATGGCTGGCATGCTTTTCGGGCAGCGTGGCACGTGGACAGTTGCGATCCTCTCAATCGCTGCCGGCGTCATTTTTACGTTGTTTGCCGAGCGGCTGCACCAACTGCTAACCCCTCACTCGCCACTGTCGTGGTTTGTTGCCTATACGTTGTATCTGTTACTTGCGGCTTACATCATCAATCAGCTCATCAGTCATTTTCGCCAGTCATTACGCGACACCGATAAAGAACTCCATGAACGCCGTACTGCTGAACAGCAACTCCGCCTTTCGGAAGAGAAGCTGGCCCGGCTCTTCGAATCGGCGCCGTTTGCGATGTTGATCGTGCGGATCAACGATGAACTCATCCTGAATGCAAATGCGGCCTGCCGTGAGTTTTTTGAGTTGAGCAGCGAACAGATTATCAAGCAGCCGATTCGGATGCTGAGCCGGTCGCAGTTGCCCGAACGATGGCCAGCTATCGCCGAAGTGTTAGAAAAACAGGGAACCATTAGTGGCGTCGAGTTTAGTTTTCAGCGGCATGATCGCGCTCCCGGCTTTGCCCAACTAGCGGCTGAGCTGATTGAGCTGCCCGAAGATCTCTGCGCTGTCGTCGCGTTTCAAGACGTGACCCCGCTGCGCCATGCCAACGAGCGCCTTGCCGAACTCGCTGCACGGCAAGAACAGTTGGCAACCTTAGCCCGTGAAGCACTGGCAAATACCGACCTCAACACCTTGTTTGCCGCCGCTGCTGAACAAACGGCGCAAACGCTGCGCCTCAGCGGGATCGAGCTGGTTGAACTCGATCTCGATTATCAGCCGTATGTACGCGCAAAATGGGGCAATGCGCCGGATGAGCTGTTGCCATCGGAGGTATTCCGCGACCTTCCCAATGACCATCCCGGCTGGAACCGGCTACCGCCAATCTTGGCTGCACGGATCGACGATATGGCTATGTACGGCGCCGGTCTGCCTATTCGTGGGAAAGAGCGACTGTTCGGCGCGCTATTGGCGTACGCACAGCATCCATTAGATACCGAGGCCATCCTCTTTCTGCGCGGTGTCGCCAATGTGCTCGCAGTAGCAATTGAACGCTTTAACGCTGAACAAGAACGGCGCCGGATCGAGACCCAGATGCTGCAAACGCAAAAACTCGAAAGTCTTGGCTTGCTGGCCGGCGGTATTGCCCACGATTTTAACAATCTGCTGACCGGCATTATGGGTCATACCAGCCTTGCCTTGCTCGATCTGCCGTCTAACCACGAATTGCAACTCCATCTCGCAGCCATCGATCAGGCTTCCCAACGAGCCGCTGAATTGTGCAGCCAACTACTCGCCTACGCTGGCCGCGGCCAACGTTCGCTCGAACCCGTTGACCTATCAACGCTAGTGCGCGAAATGGGTAACATCTTGCGCTTGCCGGCCAGTCGTAGCGGCCAAGTCACGATTACCTACGATCTAGCGCCTGATTTACCGGCGATTGTGGTCGAAACCAGTCAGATCCGGCAAGTCGTGCTCAATTTGCTTACCAATGCGATTGAAGCCATCGGCGAACGCAGTGGCACGGTCACCATCAGCACAAGCGTGACCAAGCTTACCGCAACCGATTTACGTCGCTTAAACTTGACACCAAGCATTGCACCGGGTAAATACGTCACCCTCACCGTCAGCGATACCGGGATCGGGATGGACGAAGCGACCCAACGCCGTATCTTCGACCCCTTCTTCAGCACGAAACCGAAAGGTCACGGGCTGGGGCTGGCTGCTGTACAAGGCATCGTGCGCCGCCATCACGGCGCTATCCGGGTCGAGAGCACGCCGGGGCTAGGATCAACGTTTACCGTTTACCTGCCAGCCGCGAACACCACAACCCCGACGCTGACTGCGACTGCGACGGCACCGATTATCCTTACCGGCACCGCATTGATTGTCGATGACGATGCAGCAGTCCGCGGAACTATCATCCGCATCCTCGAACGGGCCGGGATGGTGACACTCGAAGCGGCTGACGGACGCACTGCTTTGACCCTGTTGAACGAATCAGCGATGAATATTGATATCGCCTTGGTTGATCTGGCAATGCCCGGCATGAATGGTCTCGAACTACTGGAAGCCATTCGCCACCATTCGCCGCGCCTACCGGTGTTGCTGATGAGCGGCAATCCCGAACAGATTACCAACCAACCGCTGCCGATTAACCAATATACTGACTTCCTGCCTAAACCGTACCGTTCACGTGACCTACTCGAAAAGCTCAGCCTCCTGCTGCAACGGACAACGATCCGTCAATGACAAGCGGTGAGCAGATCTCACCTCAAAATCTTTGCGCCCTTCGCGCCTTTGCGTCTCTGCGTCTTTGCGCGCGTTGCGGCCTTGCCCCTCTCCTGCGCCAGTGGGAGAGGGGCTGGGGGTGATGGTGAATCGGCTCATCGCAAAGCCATAACTTCTATCTACCTAGCTCACCCGTTCCCGCGATTGGCCGTCTCAGCCAAGGTACGCCCCAGCTCGACAAAAAATTGGAGCGACTCAGGGTTGCGCAGCGAGTCAGGATTGGCCGCCCGCTCAACCGACACGCCCATTAGTATCTTCTTCACCGGCACCTCTAGTTTCTTGCCGCTGAGCGTGAGCGGCACGGCTGTGATTTGGAAGATATCGTCAGGCACATGACGCGGCGAGAGCGCAGTGCGGATCGCTTGCTTGATCCGCTGCCGCAGCGCATCGTCGAGCGTCACCCCCTCGCGCAAGACGACAAACAGCGGCATATACGAACGCCCGCCGAGACCTTCCAGATCGATCACCAGACTATCGAGCACTTCGGGAATGGTCTCGACGGCGCGGTAGATCTCGCTGGTGCCCATGCGAATGCCTTGCCGGTTGATCGTGCTATCCGAACGGCCATAGATCACGATCCCGCCCCGCTCGTTGATCACGATCCAGTCGCCGTGCCGCCAAACACCGGGGTACTGCTCAAAATAGCTGGCCTTGTAGCGCGCATTGTCGGGATCGTTCCAGAAATAGATCGGCATCGAGGGCATTGGCGCCGTGATCACCAATTCTCCCATCACGCCGATCACGCTGTGGCCGTCGGTATCGTAGGCCTCAGCCTTGCAACCGAGAATGCGGCACTGAATCTCGCCGCTGTACACCGGCAAGAGCGGGCAACCGCCAACGAAGCCGCTGCACACATCGGTGCCGCCACTGTACGACATCAACCAGACATCGCGCTTGATATGGTCATAGACCCACTCAAACCCTTCCGGCGGCAACGGCGAACCGGTCGAGCCGATCACTTTGATGGAACTGAGATCAAACTGCGCCCCCGGCTCAACCCCGCTCTTCATGAGCGCGATGATGTAGCCGGCGCTGGTGCCGAAATAGCGCATCTTGGTCTGCTCGGCCAGCCGCCACAACACTCCCATATCAGGGTAAGCCGGACTGCCGTCGTACAAAATCGGAATAGCGCCGACCAACAAGCCGCCGATCAAGAAGTTCCACATCATCCAGCCGGTCGTGGTGTACCAAAAGAAGGTATCGCCAGGCCGCATGTCGAAATGAAGATCGAGCGACTTGATATGTTCGAGCAGAATCCCGCCTTGGCTATGCACAATCGGCTTCGGCAAGCCAGTGGTGCCGGAAGAATAGAGCACCCACAACGGCGCATTGAACTCGACCGGCGTAAATGTCAATTCAGCCGGCGTCTGCACCGCCTCTTCCCAGCGCAACAGCGGGCTGCGCAAGCCGGTCGGCTCCGCCGCCGGGTCGAGGTACGAAATAAAGATGGTCAGCTCGACACTAGGCAACGCCGCCTGAATCGCCGCCACCTCCGCCCGGCGATCAAACGGCTTGCCGCCGTATTGATAGCCGTCAACGACGATCAGCACCTTCGGCGCGATCTGGCTAAACCGGTCAATTACGCTGGGGCTGCCGAAATCGGGCGAACAACTCGACCACACCGCGCCAAGGCTGGCGGTAGCCAGACAGCCGATCAGCGCGTGGGGGGTATTCGGCACATACGCCACCACCCGATCTCCCGGCCCTACCCCGGCATTACGCAACGTCTGCGCAAGCGCCGCCGTCTGCGCACACAACGTCTCCCAGCTCAGCGGGGTTGGCGCTTGCCGTTCCGACGCCACAATCACCGCCGGACGGTCAGGGGTAGCGTGGCGGAAGGCATGCTCGGCATAGTTGATCTGCGCGCCGGTAAACCAACGCGCCCCCGGCATTTCGCGGCTTGACAGCACCGCTGTATAGGGAGTATAGGACTTGATCTGGTAATACTCCCACAACGCCGCCCAAAACGCTTCCAATTCATCAACCGACCAGCGGTAGAGGCTATCGTAATCGGTGAAGTGTAAGCCGTGCCGTTGCTCAAGCCAGCTCATCAATGCGCGCATCGTGCAGTTTTCGCGCAATTCCGCCGGCGGTTCCCACAACAAACGTGGCGCGGTGGTCATCGTTGGTCTCCGTGTAGCATGTGTCATCTACTCCTTTTCCTGCAAGGGCATGCTCATATCATAGCGCATTCACACCGCGCCTGCAGCAATCCCCTGCTCAAGCGCAGACCCATGGCATAGCGGTACCACCCTCGCTAACGGAGGAGCTTGCTTCGCCTCGCTCCGCTCGGCTCGCAATGACAAACGGGGCCTCCTGCCACTGCGAGGGCGCGCCAGCGCCCGCAGCAATCCCCCGCGAGTGCGGCACGCATCCGCTCATCGGGATCGCGGCACTGTGTCCATTTCGTCACATCGAACCAGCCATTCCTTCAACCCGGCAGATCAAGCAGGCAGCCACAGAGCAAGGTAATGGTCGCCGGCCCATGCCGTATCACCGGCGTCGCACCGGCCTGAAAGTGCGTCGCCAACTTCTGGCGCGGATCAAACACGACCACATCGCGCACACCATACGTCAGATAAAACGGCGCACCATCAGGACCGAGATCCTTGTTTTCATACCCCGGACTAAGAATCTCAACCACTGCTGCCGGGATAAGCTCAATCGCCTCATCACTATCAGGAGGCTGCTCGCAAAAGAGGGCTAAATCAGGCCGTTTCAACGATCGATCAGGATCAGGAAACCGTATCAAGACATCGGCGAGGGTAAAGCATACACAACCGGGCAGATCGGCAAGCGCTGGCCGTACTGAACGTTCGATCTGCTGCAACGCCTTCTGGTGCCGGCTCGACGGCAAGGCTTCCCAACGCGGCTGCCCGCGCACATATTCCAAGCGTACCGGCGCGCCGCTCGCATCGGTCTGCAAAATGACCGCTTCAATCGACCGGGTGTGTGACATAGAGCCTTACCAAAAGTACGTTCACGGATAACGCACATAATCAACCAACGCCGACACTTCCGGATCGGGGGGCGGGCCGCGCCGGCTCACCAGCCACGTGACCAGAAAGTTGACCGGCATACCAAAAATGCCGGCTGCCGAGCTGGAAATCCCCAAAATCGCCCACTCTGGCGCGAGGTAGGTCAGCGCCATATAGCTAGCCGTTACCAAGAAACCGCTCAGCATTCCGGCCACTGCGCCGCGGCTATTCGTCCGCCGCCAGAACACACCTAAGACCAACACCGGAAAGATCGTCGCGGCGGCAAACGAGAAAGCCCATGCCACCAGTTGTACGATGATCGCTAACCGTTGCAAAGCGGTCAAGGCGGCCAGAATTGCCACGACCAGTATTGCCAGTCGCCCTAAGAGTAATCGCTCGCGGGAGCCGGCTCGCGGGTTGAGGGTGCGATGGTAGATATCGTGAGCCACTGCCGAAGCAATCACCATCAGCAAGCCATCAGCGGTGCTTAAGGCTGCCGCCATACCGCCTGCCGCAACGAGCGCCACCACCGTGGCCGGCAACTCGGCAATTTCCGGCGTCGCCAAGACCACCAAATCTTGGTCGATCTGCAACTCTTGGTATTGCAACACGCCGTCGCCATTCCCCCCCATATCGAGATTATCGGCGATCGTCAGCAAGCCAGTACTCGCCCACCGGTTCGTCCATCCCGGCAAGTCGGCCACCGGTTGGCCAACCACCGAACCGAGAATCTCCCAACGCGAGAAAGCCGCATACGCCGGCGCAGTCAAGTAGAGCACACAGATCCACAACAACGCCCATGCCACGCTGCTCCGACTATCGCGCACGGTTGGCACCGTATAGAAGCGCACCAGAATATGCGGCATACCGGCGGTACCCAGCATTAGACAAAGACTGAGTGCGAGATAATTCCAGACCGACCAATCGTTAAACGGCGCGACATAGCTCGGCAAGCCCTGCGCCTCTTCCAGTTGGGCAATATTGCTCAGCGCCTCGCCGTACATCACCTGCGGCAACGCCACACCAGTCAGCTTATAGGCCAGCCACGTCACCGGCAACAGATACGCGAAGACGAGGATAATCCCCTGCACGCCTTGCGTCCACGTAATCGCCTTCATACCGCCGAGGTACGAGCAGATCAACACCGCCGCCAAACCGACAATCACACCGACCATATAGTTCAGACCGAGAAACCGGCTCATAATGATGCCAATTCCGGTTACTTGGGCAGTGACATAGGTAAAACAGATGATAATGCTGAACACGGCGGCGATCACGCGCGCGCCGGCGCCGGGGTAGCGCGCGCCGATAAAATCGACCAGCGTGTATTGGCCGAATTTGCGCAAGTAGGGCGCGAGCAGCAGCACCAACAACACGTACCCACCTGTCCAGCCGGTGATGTAGGCCAGCCCCTCGAAGCCAAGCAAATAGAGCGCGCCGGCCATGCTAATAAACGAAGCGGCGCTCATCCAATCCGAGCCGGTGGCCAAGCCATTCAGCATACCCGGTACTTGGCGATCGGCGACGTAATAGGCATCGAGCGTATCGGCACGCGAGCGAATGCCGATCACGGCGTAGAGACCGATCGCCAGCGCGAGAAAGCTCCAGTCGATCAGGTTCACCGGCAGATCAAACCAAGTCTCAAGGGCAATGAACAGGCCCATCAAGCCCAACAGGCCAGCCGCGAACAAGAGGTACCGCACTGAATAGCGCCGGCGGGCAAGACGTTCCTCGGCAGACTCAGCCGGATCGATGCCAAAGCGCCGGTCAAGCAGCCGCATCCGCCAGTTATAGGCAAAGGTCAACAGCACAAAACAGATCAGCGTTCCCTGCGCCCCCATATAGTAGCCGAGCGGAAACCCGGTTAAGACGCTGATCTGATTCAGCGGCGCAGCCAACACAACCGGCAACACCACGCTTAACAGCCAGATAATCAGCAGCGGGCCGACCAAGCGCAGATTCTCCTGCCAATATTGTGACAACCATTCCGGCGCCAGCGGCCATTGCAGCGGCGGCGGCGGTACGGTCGCCGTGCGCGTGACCGGAGTGCGGGGGCTGTACGGTTCCACCGATCCTTGCACCTGTCGCACCGGCGGGAACAAGCGGTCGATAATAAACAGCGACACTGCCAATGCGCCGCCAACCACGAGAAAGAGCTGAAAGAGGCCAATCCAGAAACTTGCGCTCATGCTACATCAGCCGTTGTCACCGGTTCTACCCGCACGACCGCCATCTGCAGGGCAAGCGGCAGGGTAAAGATAAACCGCGACCCCTTACCGATCCCATCACTCTCGGCCCAAATCTCGCCCCCTTGGGTATAAATCAGGTGACGCGCAATCGCCAGCCCGATCCCGCTGCCGCCGCTGTTACGCGCACGCGACTTGTCAACCCGGTAGAAACGCTCAAAGAGGTGCGGCAGATGTTCGGCAGCAATGCCGATTCCGGTATCGATAATAGCCACGCGCACCTCGTGATCATCAGCGCGCGCCTGTACCGTTACTGTCCCGCCCGATGGCGTATAGCGATAGGCGTTGGCCAGAATATTGATCACCACCTGTGCCACCCGATCGGGATCGGCCCAGACTTGCGGCAAGTGTTCAGGCGCATCGAGGCGTAAATTGACCTGATTACTGCTAAACAGCGGCTCAAACTGCGCGATTTGCGTCTCTAGCACTGGACGTAGATCAATGGCGCGGGCCACTACCGGCAACTGGCCGGCTTCCACCCGCGACAACAGTTCAAGGTCTTCGATCAAGCGTTGCAAGCGGCGGGTCTCGCGCAAAATCAGATTGAACGTCGCTGGATTCGCCGAAACCACCCCATCAACCAAGCCTTCCATATACCCGCCGATGGTTGCCAACGGCGTGCGCAACTCGTGGGTGACATCGGCCAGCAACGCCAAGCGCCGGCGCTCGGTCTGATCGAGCGCATCGGCTAACTGGTTCACGCTTTGGGCTAATTGGGCAATTTCATCATCGGCTTGAATGCTCGTGCGCTCGCGATAAAACCCCTGCGCCAAGCGGCGGCTGACATGCGAGAGGGTTTGAATCGGCTCAACGATCCGGCGCGAGACAAAGAGGCTCACCACGACTGCCGCAGCCAATGCCGCAAAACCGCTAATCAGCAACGCCTGCTGGATTACCGACTGCACCTGCTCTTGCAACTCAAGCGCCGCGTTGGTGCCGACAGCGCCCAATTGCCCGGTTTCCGCCGCTGCCGAGCCAAGGGTCAGCGGCGCAAAACCGGTCAAGCCGAGACCAGCCAGCACGCTCGATGCCGCCAACAGCACCACATACGCCATCAAGACAATAATCAGATGGGAGATAAACAGCTTCCAGCGAAGTTGATTCAACCACTTCTTCATCGCGCGCCGCCGATAAATTTATACCCCACGCCGCGCACCGTCTGCACCAACGGCGTTCCGTGCTGATCATCATCCAGTTTCCGGCGCAACGTACCGATATGAACATCGACCACGCGGTCTATCCCGGCGAAATCGGGGCCCCACACCCGTTGCAGCAACTCTTCGCGGGTAAACACCCGTCCCGGATAACTGGCCAGCGCGTAGAGTAGATCGAACTCGCGCGGCGTCAGATCAATCCGCACGCCATTCCGCTCGACTTCACGCCGTTCGGGATCGATCAGCAACCCTTCAAATTGCAACACTGGCCGCTGGTTCGTCTCGGTCGAACGCAACGCCCGATTGCGGCGCAAAATCGCCTTCACCCGCGCCACCAGCTCGCGCGGGCTAAATGGCTTGGTCAGGTAATCATCGGCCCCTACCGACAAGCCGATCAACTTATCGATTTCATCGGCGCGGGCCGTCAACATCAAGACATACACCGACGTGCCGCGGTGCAACTGCCGGCACACTTCAATCCCGTCAAGACCGGGCAGCATCACATCCAGCACCACCAGATCGGGTTTCACGTTACGAGCAAGGGCCAACGCGCTCGGCCCATCGAAGGCCCGATGCACGACAAAGCCCTCGTTGCTCAGATAACTGCTCACCAGATCGACAATCGGTTGCTCGTCATCAACCACTAGAATCGTAGCTGCTTCCATTGCAGCGCTCCCTGCTTCCTTCAATGGCGGCAGTATGTCGTAGAGATGCAGGCAACAGTTCTTATGCCAGATGAGCCGTTTCCCAGACGGGAAGCGGGCAAGTCACGTGACAACGGTAGCGTTACCACACGCTAGCAAACGAGAAACAATCCGAATATGGGGAAGAAATACTTGTTTTTGGCTGGCTGCGCCACCCTACGCCGGCAAAGGATGATGCGCAGCACTGGATACTGGCATTCACGCCGAGCCGGCCATCAGAATGAAACCATTCCCATTCGTGCTGTGAAGTATACCACAATTTGCCCGCTGCATTACGAGCCAGCTAATTCGGCCATCGCCAGCAGTCGCTCCCATTGGGCAGCCGTCACCGGCACAACCGACAACCGGCCTTGCCGCACCAGCGCAAAATCAGCAAAGAAGGGATCGGCCTTGATCGCCGCGAGAGTCACCGGGCGCGCTAGCGACCTCACCGGCACAACATCAACCACAATCAGACTCGGATCGTTCTGTTTCGGGTCGGGGTAGGGATCGCTTACCACCTGTGCCAAGCCAACCGCTTGCCGCTCATCGCCGGTATGGTAAATCAGCGCCTCATCACCACTGCGCATATCTCGCATGTGCTTGAGGGCCACGTTGTTTTCCACGCCATCCCATACCGTACGACCTTCCCGCACCAAATCGGCGAAACTATAGACGGTTGGCTCCGTCTTGAGCAACCAATACTTCGGCATAGAGGCATTCCTTGAACATTGCAATGCATGAACCATGTGCCATGATACCATTTTCATGGTACCAGCAACAATTGCGCAATGAGAGCGTACATCTGCCACCGCATAAACCGGCGGCATGCTATAATGCCCGGCGCGAAAGGGGGTTGCGTGAACGACGATTTTGAACAACTTGACGACTACGCCATCCTCGGCATCCGGCCCGGCGCAGCGCCAGCCGACATTAAACAGGCGTACCTCAAACAGATCAGCCTTTACCATCCTGACCGGTATGCCGGCGCCTCACCCGCCGAGCAAGAGTATGCTGCCCGCCGCGCGCGCCGGATCAATCAGGCGTATCAGAACCTGCGCCGGCGGCGACCGTCCGCGCCAGTTACACCGGTACAGCGTGATTACCAAGCCGAGTTGTACGCGCAAGCGCAAGCCCATCTCGCCACCGGCAGACGATTGCAGGCGCTGGCTACCCTGCGCGAACTACAACGCATCAACCCGTGGTACCGTGATTGCGCAACCTTGATTGCCGAGCTGGAAGCGGAATACCAAACCCCGACTCCTGCCACCGGGCCAACCATCTCGCGTCGCACTCTGTTAACGGCAGCAGTAGGCGGACTGACATTAGCCCTCCTCGGCTGGTACGGCTGGCGCCAACTTCAGGGGGCAATGACGGCGCAAGAGCTAGAGAATATGCCGACCGCCGTCCCGTCCACCACTGCCGCGCCGGCCGCTGCGCCCGCCCCCACTATCGCGCCATCACCCACTGCCGCACCATCACCTACTACCACACCCACTGCCGCACCATCACCTACTACCACACCCACCGTCGCGCCATCGCCCACAACGATCGCTGCCAGCGGGCCGATCATCTATCAGGCCGGCTTTGGCCCCGACAGCGACTGGCCCACGACCAGCGGCAACGGCTGGAGCGTCAGCGCAGACAATGGCGCCTATCGTATTCAAGCCAACGCCGGCCTCGGCGACATTTGGGCCTTCCGCACCTCGCCGATCGGGGCCGATATGGTGATCGAAGTGGTAGCCAGCGTCGTTGGGGATTGGGGCGGCTTAATGCTGCGTTTCAATGGCCCGCAGCGCTACCTCAGCTTTTTGATCAATCCGGTCAGCGGCCAATTCCGTTGCGATGAACGTAACGGCGACCAACGCACCCTCCTCGCCGAAGGAGCGTTCACTTTCACCGAACGCACCCGTCTCAGCGCGCGACTAGAAGGCCAGAGCATCGAATTGCGGATCAACGACCAAGTAGTGAGCATCGTCACCAGTGCCGCCCCGCCACCTGATGCGCGCTACGGCCTGCTGGCCCGCGCCGAACGGAACGCCACCACAGCGACGTTCAGCAATCTCGTGATTCGTACCCTGCGATAGAAGGGAGTAGGAAATACAGTGATGCAGAGTTCCCTACTCCCCACTCCCTATCTCTCCGGCGGCAACCACATCGCCAATACGCCATCGCTGCGCCGGCTGGTGATCCCGCGACCAATATCCAGCACATACACCCCATCGCGCGCGCTATAGACCAAGGCCCGGCCATCGCTCGACCAGAGATCGAACGACAGCGCGTAGGCATCAAAGAAATTAATTTGGGCCAAAAACTCCTGTGAAGGCGCGAAGGTCGTCAACGCGCGCGGCGCGCCGCCGGTGCGGTTGACCAACTGCCAGCGCAACTGCACCGCACCATTCGACGTGCGCCCGGCTGGGGTCAGATACGCCAGTTGCTCACCGTTCGGCGACCAGAAAAACGCAACGACATTATCATCCTGCGCCGACAAGGTATAGACCTTGCCGTCGAGCGCCACCAGCTTGAGCGGGCCAAACCCATTGGGGCCGATCGTGGTGTACGCAATCTCATCGCTGCGCGGCGAACGGCTAAAGATAATCGCCGCCTGCGGCTCACGGGCCAACGCCTGCGGCTGGGTCTCACCCACCTTCACCCGCGTCAACACACTCTCAACTTTTTCCACTGCCGGCGGGCCATCAATCGGGGGTTGCGCCACATAAAAGAAACTCTGACCATCAACACTCCACGCCGGCGTCTGGAAAAAGCCGGGATCGCTGACTTCATACAACGGCTGCGAACGGCCGGGTTGCACCGTCACTAAACGGCCATCTTCAAAGGTCGAACCGCCAATATGCACCAGCAGAGCCGTACTATCAGGCTGCCACGCCAAATAGAGCGATGTCGGCGAAACACTGACCAACTCAGCAGGACGCGAACCATCCGCCGCCACAACATGCATCCCCAAGCCGCCGCCACCGCGGTTCGACAAAAACGAGAGATAACGACCATCGGGCGACCAGACCATATACAGCGGCGGATTCGTCGCCGAGCGATAGAGTTCCACCCGCACGCCAGTACGCAGATCGATCACCCGCAACACACTGGTATTACCGCTCTGGCTAATATACGCAATCCGGCTGCCATCAGGCGCCAAAGCCGGGTAACGGAACAACTCTGGACTGCGATCATCAGCCAGCACCTGCGCCGTACCGTGACGATCAACCAGCGCCAACCGGCGTTCTGGTCCCACCACCAGCAGCTTCTGATCGACGGGCCGGTTCGTGATCAGCAAAACGGTCAACACACCGGCGCTCAGGCTGCCGATCAGAATCACCACGCTCAACAGGCCAATCAGCGTCAGCAGAATCCGGCGCGCAGCCATGCTTCGCTCCTTTCTGGGGGACTGTACGGTGTATTAAGTAGTATACCAAGATTTGGGGTGGGGTGGGGGAATAAACTTGTTATCAACATTCGTTCAATATGTGACCGTACATGTCACAAACTCGTTTTATACTGAAACCATCCAACCTGTTGCGTTAGGTGCAACAACTACCTGCTATGCTACCCATAGCCTAGCCCATGAGCGCACCTAGGAGCAAGCAATGAAACGAGCCGCGAACAAAGCCGAGCGCCTGTTACAGATCGAACAACTGCTCCTTGCCCATCCTGAAGGATTGACGCAAGCTGAGATTGCTCGGCGATTAGGGGTCGATCGTTCGACCATTATGCGCAATTTGGCCGATGGGCCAAAGCATATTTTTGAAGAACCGGATGGCCGGCTCAAGATTGATCGCAACGCCGATCTAATCAATCTCCGCCTGAACCTGCACGAAGCGATGGCCGTGCATCTCGCAGCACGGCTGCTAGCCACACGGATGGATCGGCAGAACCGGCATGCGGCTGCCGCGCTGCGCAAACTCGGCCATGCGATTGGGCGTTGGGCGCAGCGCATTAGCCAGCATGTGCTACAGGCCGCCGACATCATGGACGATTCGGTCCAGCGGGATGATCCGGTCTATCTGAGCGTGCTAGAGACCCTCACTGAAGCTTGGGCCGCCGAGCGCAAAGTGAAAGTCTGGCATCAGAGCGATACCGGCGAGAAGGTATCGGAATATCTGCTCAGTCCCTACTTCATCGAACCGTACGCGATAGGCCAAACCACGCACGTCATTGGCTTAGCCCAGCTTCAGCACAAACGTGGATGGCTGCCAGCGCGTATGTTGACGCTCAAGATCGAGCGCCTCCGGCGCGCCGAACTCACCGAGGAGAGCTATCAGATACCGGCCAGCTTCGATCCGCGTGAGTATCTATCCAGCGCGTGGGGGATGAAACTGTTTGACACGTTGCCGCGGGTGTGTGGTGAAGTATGAGTCGCCTTCCCTCGCGGAAGGCGTGGATTGAAACACGCCATTGTTTCTTATATAGCACGACGATCAATTGTCGCCTTCCCTCGCGGAAGGCGTGGATTCCGAATCAGAAGAGACGACTTGCAGAGCCGTCTCTCCTACCCATGTTCTCGCAAACCCTCACCACTCGCGCCATTCTTCCGCAATGTCAAACCGGTACGGCCATTCGCGCGGATGGGATACCAGACCGGCATGCACTGGGTTGTGCTGGGTGTAGGTCAGCACGCGCTCGGCTTCCCCTGCCCGGTAGATCGGGTATTCGTAGTGATCGAGGTGCCAAAAGGGGCCACTGCGATTGAGCACTTCATTCGCGAGCCGGCCAGTCTGGCCTTTGAAACGCTTGATCAGCCGGGCTAGCGAGTATTGGTACATCGGTACCACATTGCTGCGCTCAATGATGAGATGAACGTGGTTGGGCATGATGCAGTAGCCGAACATCCGGTAGTAGCGGCCATTGAATTCAGCTAACGCATCGCTGACTATCTGCGTAATCGCTGGTTCAATCAGCCATTGCGGGCCGCCGGCAATGCCCTGATCCAACAGTGCGTCGAGCCGCTCGAAGTGATGCTGGACAAGCTGGTAAAGGTGATGGAGTTGCTCGGCGCCAGTGTACTGCGCGGTGATGGTAGCCTGCGTCCGGTTTTGTTCTTGTTTCAGTTGGAGCAGCGTTTTCTCCGGGATGGTATCGATCAGCGGGAAGGTGATGAAGGTGATGGTGGCCGGAGGAAATTGTGGCGGCGCGACGTAGTGTTTGAGTAGTTGTTGCATGATGATGGCGACCTGTGCCGGGCGAATCGGTATTACCAAATTTTAACCAATGTTGGCAGTTTGAGCAAATCCTGGAGCGCACGAACGGCGCGCTTGCGGTTTACATTCGTGACCGGAAACGTGTTACTATGTAGTGAGTCGAGATGCAGAGTGCGCTGTTTCGGTGTGACCCGATATCATTCATAAATTATTATGTCAAATCCGTTAGTGGGTGTGCGGGTGACAACCGCTGCACTGCGGGAAGTGCCGCGCATGGAGGCGGCTGCTGAGATTGCGCGCCGGCGCGCGCGCGCTTTGGGCCGTCCGGTGTTGGTGAGTGTGACAACCCAAGTCGGGCTGCGCGATCCGTTGGCCCTCTTTGCGCGCGGCGCTGGTGTGACCCATAATCGTTTGTTGTGGAGCATGCCCGCCGCCGGTTTTGAGTTGACCGGTCTCGGCGCTGTATGGAGTTTTACTCCGCCACTTGAGGTTGATCGGTTCGCCGCTAGCGCCGCGGCGTGGCGGCAGTTGGTGGCTGAGGCGGTGATTGATGTTGACCCTGATGTGCCGGTTCAGGGGCCGGTGGCAATTGCCGGTTTTCGCTTCGACCCCGCTCAGCCGGCTAGCGAGTTGTGGCGTGATTATCCTCATGCGTTGCTGGTGCTGCCGCGATTGCTGATCGTTCGCCATGGTGAGGTGACAACCCTCACTGTGAACGGTCTGGTTGATGAGCGCAGTTCGACGCTTGCGCTTGGTGCCGCCGCCGCTCGTCGCTTGCAAGCATTGATAGGTTTGCCGTGGCGTCCCCGCCGTCCGCCGCTCGATGTGCAGGTGGATGTGTCGCTTGATCCCGCCGAATGGAAGGCAATTGTCGCCGATGCAATCGCCGATCTCCGCGCCGGTGCGCTTGAGAAGGTGGTGCTGGCCCGCGCTGTCCGCCTGCGCGGCGCTGAGCCGTTTGATGCTGCGGCGACGCTCGGTGTGCTGCGCCGCGATTATCCGCATACCTTTGTGTTTGCAGTCGCGCGCGGCGGACGTACCTTTCTCGGCGCGTCACCCGAACGTTTGGTCGCTCTCCGCGCTGGCCGGGTGTCCGCTTCAGCGCTGGCCGGTTCCGCTCCCCGCGGTAAGACTCCTGATGAAGATGCGGCGCTGGCCACTGCTCTGTTGCAGAGCGCGAAGGATCGCGCTGAGCATGCGTTTGTAGTGCAGATGATCCGCTCGGCGCTGGCTGAGTATTGTGATGATGTGCAAGCGCCTGACACGCCTGAGATCATGCAGATGCGGAATGTTCAGCATCTCTTTACGCCGGTGACGGCATGTATCAGGCCCGGTTACGATATTTTCGATCTGGTTGGCCGGCTGCATCCGACTCCTGCCGTCGGCGGCAAACCCGGCCCGGCGGCGCTGGCGTGGATCCGCTCCCGCGAGCGGCTCGATCGCGGTTGGTACGCTGCGCCGGTCGGTTGGGTCGATGCCCGTGGCGATGGTGAGTTTGCGGTGGCGCTGCGTTCGGCGTTGATTGGCCGCCGTGAGGCGACCCTGTTTGCCGGTTGCGGGATTGTGGCCGCTTCTGATCCGGAACGGGAGTTGGCCGAAACTCGTATTAAGTTGCGCGCTATGCTGGGGGCGCTGGGGGCTGGCGAAGAGATGATTGGGTAGCGCGAGAGTCTGTTCTTGCTAATCTAGCATGGTTCCCTTGCCCCGTTGGTACGGCGAGGGGGGCGAACAACATCTTTGGCTGTGCGATGCCTCAACGCTCGATGCTACGCTCCCCTCTCCCGTACCCGTGGGAGAGAGGCTGCGGGTGAGGGCCTACAAGGTAGAAACGATGAGCGATGCTTCAACCCATCTCTATGCGCTGACCCATTGGGTGGCGGCGATTGCGAATGGTCTGGCGGTAAGCGGGGTGCATGACGTGGTAGTCTGTCCCGGTTCGCGCAGTACGCCGTTGGCGCTGGCCGTTGCGCGCCATCCGCACCTGCGAGTGTGGATGCATCTCGATGAGCGTTCTGCCGGTTTTTTTGCGCTGGGCATGGCCCGCTCTCGCAATGCGCCGGTGGCGGTGCTCTGTACGTCGGGCACGGCAGTGGCGAATCTGTTGCCGGCAGTCGTTGAGGCTAATCTTGCCCGTGTGCCGTTACTATTGCTCACTGCCGACCGCCCGCCTGAGCTGCGCGATAATGGCGCGCCGCAGACGATTGACCAGATTGGGATTTTTGGCCGGAATGTACGCTGGTTTGTTGATCTGCCGGCGCCGCATACGCCGCTCGTGCCGTTTTTGCGCGCCACGCTCGGCAGAGCGATTGGGGCAGCACGAAGCGCTCCCGCTGGGCCGGTGCATCTTAATCTGCCCTTCCGCGAGCCGTTGGTGCCCGACCGCGCGCTGCTGGCGTCGCTGCTGGCCGCGCCGGTCACGCCGGTGCAGGTGGCGCCGGCGCGCCGGATGCTCGGCGGTACCGAGCTGGCTACGCTGGCGACCAGCCTTGTTGAGTACCGGCACGGGTTGATTATCGCCGGCCCCGATTGCCTGCCCGATCTTGGCCCGCTGTTGGTGACACTGGCCCATCGCTTGCGTTTCCCGATTTTGGCCGATCCGCTCTCTGGCGTGCGCTATGGCCGCCATGTCGATGATTTTGTGCTCGGCGCGTATGACGCCTTTTTGCGCGATGAACGGTTTGCCGCTGCGTATGCGCCGGAAGTGGTGCTGCGGTTTGGCGCGATGCCGACTAGCAAGCCGGTGTTGCTCTATTTGCAGCGCCATCCGCAGGCCCGCCAACTGGTGATCGATGGCGGGGCCGGTTGGCGCGAACCGACTAGTCTCGCCGCCGAGCATCTGCCGGTCGATGAGCATTGGTTTTGTATGGCGTTAGCCGATGCGCTGGCCTCGTCCCAACGCGAGGGGCCGACGCTGTGGTTGCGCGCATGGCTAACTGCCGAGCGGGTGACTCGCGCGACGATGAATGAGCATTTGCTGGCCCAGCCGGCGATCAGCGAGCCGGGATTGTTTGCTCGCCTCGGCGAGTGGCTGCCTGCCGGTACGACGCTATTCGTCGGCAATTCGATGCCGGTGCGCGATTGCGATAGTTTCCTCGGCCCGCGCGCGTTGCCGTTGGCGGTGCTCGGCAATCGCGGTGCGAATGGGATTGATGGCTTGGTGTCCACTGCGCTCGGTTTGGCTGCCGGCGGCGCAACGCCGTTGGTGATGGCGCTCGGCGATCTCTCGCTGTTGCACGATGCCAATGGCTTGCTGGCGGCGCGATTGCATCAGCTCAACGCCACTATTCTCTTGATCAATAATGATGGCGGTGGGATCTTCTCGTTTTTGACTCAAGCCAGCGAGACCGACCAGTTTGAGTTGTTGTTCGGCACCCCGCACGGGATCGATTTTGCGCCGTTGGCTGCTTTGCATGGTGCCCGTTATACGCTGGCCGCTGATTGGCCTGCGGCCCAAGCCGCTTTGCAAGCGAGTTTGGCCGGCGGGTTGCATTTGATTGAGATTCGTACTCGCCGCGACCAGAATGTGGCCGATCATCGCGCGATCTGGCCTTTAGTCAGTACCACGCTTGAGCGGGCCGGGTTGGTGGAAAGGAGACCGGAGTGACCCATACTTTCGTGACCAATGCCGATATTATTACCCAAGAGGCGCAGTATACCAGTGGTCTGTACCCCAAGCGCCCGTTGGCGATTGTGCGCGGTGAGGAGGCACATCTGTACGATGCCGAAGGCCGGATGTACATCGATTGCGTGGGCGGGCAGGGGGCGGCCAACCTTGGCCATAGTCACCCGGCGATTGTGGCCGCGATCCGCGAGCAAGCTGAACGGCTGATCAGTTGCCCTGAAATCTTCCCCAACGATGTCCGCGCGGCGTATCTGGCTGAGTTGGCGGCGGCCTTGCCCTTCCCGTCCCGCATCTTTCTTTGCAATAGCGGGGCCGAAGCGGTTGAAGCGGCACTGAAGTTTGCCCGCCTGCTTACCGGGCGGCCCGGCATTATCGCGACGATGCGCGGGTTTCATGGCCGTACGATGGGGGCACTGAGCGCGACATGGGAGAGCAAGTATCGCGAGCCATTTTTGCCGCTGGTGCCGGAATTTAGCCATGTGCCTTACGGTAATCTCGATGCGCTCCGCGCTGCGGTTGGCCCGCAGACGGCAGCGGTGTTGGTTGAACCGGTACAAGGCGAGGGTGGCGTGCGGCCCGCGCCTGCCGGTTATCTCGAGGGCGTAGCTGAGATTTGCGCGGCCAATGGTGCGCTGTTATTGGTTGATGAAGTACAGACAGGGTTTGGCCGCACCGGCAAGCTGTTTGCGATTGAACACAGCGGGGTGACGCCCGATATCTTGATCTTGGCCAAGAGTATCGCTGCCGGGGTGCCGATGGGCGCTGTCGCTATCCACGAACGGTTTGGCCCTTTGCCGCCGGGAACCCACGGTTCGACCTTTGGCGGCAACCCGCTGGCGTGCGCCGCCGCTCGCGCCGCCCTGCGCGTCTATCGCGAAGAGCGGATCCCTGAGCAGGCGGCGGCTAAGGGTGCGTGGTTGCTACAGGCGCTGCGCGATCTCAATTTGCCCGCCGTGCGCGAGGTGCGCGGTTTGGGGTTGCTGGTCGGCCTCGAACTCAAGAGCCGTTCGCAACCGGTGATTGCCGCCCTGCTCGATCACGGCGTGCTGGCATTGCCCGCCGGCCCCAACGTGTTGCGCTTGTTGCCGCCGTTGATTATCGAACAGGCTGATCTGGAACGGGTAGTGGCGGCGATTGCGGCGGTGTTGCGTTCGCCTCTGCCCGCCGCTCCAACGCAAACAACACAATCGCCACATCAGCCGGATTGATGCCCGCCAACCGCCCGGCCTGCCCCAGCGTCGCCGGGCGGAACCGCATCAATACCTGGCGCGCTTCGTTGCGCAGTCCCGGCAGTGCGGTGTAATCGAAATCGGGCGGAATGCGCCGGTGCTCCATCTTCTGCATGCGCGCCACTTCCCGCTCTTGGCGGGCAATATAGCCGCTATACTTGCAGGCGATTTCGAGTTGCTCGGCCACCGCCGGCGCGAGTTCCGGCAGATCGGGGATGGCGGCACGGAGCTGGTCGTAGCACACGTCAGGCCGAGCTAGCACTTCGGCCACCGTCGCCGGCTGGCTCAGTGGTTTAATGCCTTGTTCTTCCAACGCCGCGTTGATCGCCGCCGCCGGGTAGATGCGCCGCTCGCGCGCTTGCTGCACCGCCTGATCGGTCTGCGCGCGCCGCACTTCAACCACCGCCGCCCGCTCGCCATCCACTAACCCTAGCTGATAGGCGAGCGGCGTTAAGCGCAAGTCGGCGTTGTCGCCGCGCAAGAGCAGCCGGTATTCGGCCCGCGAGGTAAACATGCGGTACGGCTCGCGAATCTCTTTGGTGGTCAGATCGTCGATCAAGACACCAATGTACGCCTCGGCCCGGCCCAAAATCACCGGCGGTTTGCCTTGCACGTAGCGCGCTGCATTGATGCCGGCCATCAACCCTTGCGCCGCCGCCTCTTCGTAGCCGGTCGTGCCGTTGATCTGCCCGGCAAAGAACAAGCCACGCAACCGCCGGGTCTGCATATCGGCGGTAATCTCGCCGGTTGCAACTGCATCGTATTCGATGGCATAGCCGATCCGCATCAGCTCGACGTTGCGCAACGCCGGAATCGAGCGCAGCATCGCCCACTGCACATCTTCGGGCAGCGAGGTGTTGCACCCCTGCACATACACTTCCGAGGTTGTCCAGCCTTCCGGTTCCAGAAACAGGCTGTGGCGCTCTTTGTCGGCGAAGCGCACAATCTTGTCTTCGATGCTCGGACAATAGCGCGGCCCTACCCCCTCGATCACTCCGCTAAAGAGCGGCGCACGGTGCAGGTTTTCGCGAATGATGGCGTGAAACTCCGGCGTCGTATGCACTTGGTAACAGGGCAACTGCGGTCGCCAGCCAGCGAGTTGCGGGTGCGGGTAGACCGGCGCCGGCAGGCCGTGATAGTCCGGCGGCGGTATCGTTTCGCCCAATTCGGCGTAATAGTGGCCGAACGCCAGCGGCTTATCGCTGCCCGGCTGCAATTCGGTCAACGAGAAATCGATCGTCGCTGCCGCCAGCCGCGGCGGAGTGCCGGTCTTCAGCCGCACCAGCGGGAACCCCAGCGCCGCAAGGTCTTCGCTCAGCGCCATCGCCGGCGCTTCGCCGGCCCGCCCCGCTCCCCACATCGCTTCGCCGGTAATCGCCCGCCCGCGCAAGAAGGTGCCGGTGGTCAAAATCACCGCCGGCGCGAGGTACCGCCAGCCGGTGTGAGTCGTCACCGTAAAGCACTGGATGTCAGCGCTCGGCGGCGCAATCCGTTCCACCATCGCTTGGCGCAGATCGAGGTTCGACGCCCGCTCCAGCGTCTCTTTCATCAACCGTGCGTACAACCGCTTATCGCACTGCGCCCGCA
The DNA here is from genome assembly GCF_034431535.1 of Chloroflexus sp. GTDB lineage: Bacteria > Chloroflexota > Chloroflexia > Chloroflexales > Chloroflexaceae > Chloroflexus. The sequence goes on from NZ_DAOUDC010000044.1 coordinate 42,322, forward strand.
ACGATTGCACTGCTGGCCCTTTACTCTCGTTCAACAAGCGAATCTGGATCGCGCTGCGGTCGGTGATGCGGCCCATCAAGCCGCCCATCGCATCGATTTCACGCACCAGATGACCCTTCGCCGGCCCGCCGATGCTCGGATTGCACGACATATGGGCCAGCTTGTCGAGATCAATCGTCAACAACAGTGTCCGGCACCCCAGCCGGGCCGCCGCGTGGGCCGCCTCGCAACCGGCGTGGCCGGCCCCAACGACAATCACATCGTAACGTGTCTGCATATCAGTGTGTTTATTTGAATGGTGCTATCAATAAAGCGTTCACGTTTTTGAATGTTTGCTCTTTCCCCTTATCAAGGTGAGGACACATCGCAGGGGTAAGACGGAGCTTTACCCCACGCGGTGACGCAATCGCTTGCGAGCACGAGCACCAACCGCACAGTGTTGACTCTCGCTAAAGCGAGAGATTGCTTCGGTCGGGCGGCATCCGGCGCTGCTTGATGCCGCCGCTCCCTCGCAATGACATCGAGCAAGCGTATCGCCGCTCCTCGTTGTCATTATGCGCCAAGCGCAACGCGGTCTCCTGCGGCACAAGCGCTAGAACCTGCTCCCTCGCGCCACCCCTGCTAGGGGAGGGGAAGCATGTCTCCCTCCCCCGGAGAGGGAGAGTTGGGGTAGGGCCACTGCCCCGCGCCCAATAACAACCTGTATGTTTCCGTAGCCATTTCCACCCGCCACGGCAGTACCTAAACGAGCATGGTATAATACCGCCGCGCGCAACAATCATTGTGCGCGCTCTATAATAAAGATACCGCTATGCGCACTATTCTCATTATAGACGATGATGTCGCCTTCACGGCGAAACTCAAAGAACAACTCAGCGAAGCTGGCTATCGCATGCTCAATACGAGCATCATCGCCCACGCCGAACGCGAATGTGCCCGCGAGCACCCCGATCTGGTGTTGCTCGAAGTGCGCACTGAGCACGATGCCGGTTGGGAAGCGCTTCCGCGGCTGGCGGCCCTGCAACCGGTGATCGTGCTGAGCAGCGCCGGGTTGGAAGAAGATGTTATGCGCGGGTTCGCCGCTGGCGCTGCTGATTATGTTACTAAACCGTACCGCACCGGCGAGCTGTTGGCCCGCATTCAAGCCCGTATGCTGCCGGAAGCGCCAGTGATCGCGCCGGCGAAGCCGGTGGCGACCGCCGCTACCGTTGAGGATACCCCTGCGATGCCGAGCAAGCGCCGCCTCGCCGAGGAAGAGCCTGAGCCGGTCTTTATGAGCGAGGCCGAGGAACTGGCGCTGCTGCGCAACCCTGAGACCAAACCGATCCGCCAATTGACCGAAAGCGAAGAGCAGGCTAGCTTTGGTCGCCGCTTGCGCGCCGAACGCCAGCGCCGCCATTTGACGTTGGTGCAGATCGAGAACGACATCAAGGTGCGCATGTATTATTTGCAGGCGATCGAAGATGAGCAGTGGTCGCTGTTGCCGCGCGGGCCGGCAGCGCTACGGATGATGCGCGCATACGCGAGCTATTTCGGTATCGACTCGGCGGCTGCCGAAGCTGAGTATCGCTCACGCTATCAAGTTGACGAAAAATCGCCGGCGTTCTCATTCACCGTCGGCAACGTTAACACGCGCATCACCCGCCGCACCCCGCCCCGCTGGCTGATTATTACGCTCGCGGTTGTGCTGGCGCTCGCAATTGCTGGCGGCGCTATTTACTATTTTGATCCGGCGTTCTTTAACCAACTGTTTGGGGCGTTATCGTCATAATTGGAGAGTGCGGCAGTTGCACTGTCGCATCGGTATCCGTCTCTTCTCATTATGGAGTGCGGCAGTTGCACTGTCGCACTCCAAACCGCCGGCTCGAATCCTCAACCCGCTGCTACGGCTTCTGCCACGGCACATCAGCCACGCCGGCCCGTGCATTGGCAACACGCGCCGCCACAAACAGAAAGTCCGACAACCGGTTGAGGTACGGCACGATCTCAGGATTGATCGCCTCTTCGGCGGCCAACGAGACCACGACCCGCTCGGCGCGCCGGCAGATAGTGCGGGCCAGATGCAAATACGCCGCAGCGGCAGTGCCGCCGGGCAGAATAAACTGCTTGAGCGGCGCTAATTCGGCTTCCATCGCATCGATCTGCGCTTCGAGAAATGCCGTCATCTCAGCCGTTACCCGCGGGATGTAGGGCGATTCCTCTGGCGCAGCCAGATCCGATCCCACTACAAACAGTTGGTTTTGCACTACCGCCAGCGCCGCATCGAGCGCCGCATCGACTCCGGCGGCCCGCACCACGCCAATCGCTGAATTGCATTCATCAGCAGTGCCGTACGCTTCCACCCGCAGCACGTCTTTCCGCACTCGCGGCCCGCCAAACAGAGCTGTTTCACCATTATCGCCGGTGCGCGTGTAAATTTTCATGGAATGGCGCTCCTTGCCAGAGGTCTCTATGCCTGATACTCGCTACTCCGTAGTATACACGAGAAGCGATCACCAAATTTCGTTATCGCGAAATTGCCTGATCACGTCGCCTAAAGAATCGGCTGCGATCTTGCCAAAACCGCTTCCTTCCGGCTATCCTTGCAAGTGATGGGAAATACAGAGGAGTATGAACGTGAGGGAGCGACACACGTTAACCCGTTATGCATGGCTCTCGATTGCCGCCGCAGTGGCGACGATCAGCCTCAAGCTAGTTGCGTACTGGCTGACTGATTCGATCGGTTTGCTGGCCGATGCGCTTGAGTCGCTGGTCAATCTTGCCGCCGCAGTGATGGCGCTCTGGATGCTGACCATCGCTGCTCGGCCCGCCGACCACGATCACGCCTATGGCCACGGCAAAGCCGAGTATTTCGCCGGCGTGATCGAGGGAGTGCTGATTATTATCGCTGCCGGTGGCATTGGTTGGACGGCGATCCAGCGCCTGTTCGCACCGCAGACGCTCGACCATGCCGCCGCCGGTTTGGCCGTAGCCGGCATCGCTACGTTGATTAACGGCACAGTGGCGATGGTGTTGCTCCACGCTGGTCGCAAACACGACTCGCTCACGCTTGAGGCTGATGGTCAGCACCTGATGACCGATGTGTGGACGTCGGTCGCTGTCGTGGCCGGGATCGGGTTGGTGGCACTTACCGGCTGGTATATCCTTGACCCGCTGATTGCGCTGGCGGTGGCGGTGAATATCACCGTGACCGGCATCCAACTGGTGCGCCGCGCAGTGCTGGGGTTGATGGATACTGCCCTGCCCGATGATGAGCTAACGGCTATTCAGACCGCGCTCGCCGATCTCGGTGACCATGGCTGTGATTATCACGCCTTGCGCACCCGCCAATCCGGCGCGCGCCGCTTTATCTCGTTTCACCTGCTCGTGCCCGACACATGGAGCATCCAGCAGGCGCATGCGATGGCCGAACAGGTAGAGGCTGCGGTGCGTGCCGCGGTACCCAACAGCACCGTCTTCACCCACCTCGAACCGCGCAACGATCCGGCGGCGCTGGCCGATATTGCGCTCGATCGGGCGGATGAATCGGAGCATGTCGATCCGGTTGCTCGTTAACCCCTTGGCGGGCCGCACTGGGATGCGGCCCATGTCTCGCGATGTTTTGGTGATCAGTCGTTACGTGAACGTAAACAACGCCACCTGCACCATCCCCACGATGATGAAGACCACTATCACGATTGCGACGATCGCCCCCACAATCGCCCCTGCCCCAACTCCACGCTGCGGGCGTAACGGTTCGCCGGCCAGCGTCTGCCGCACGGCTTGCGCAAGCTGGGCCGGAATATTCGCCATAGTTGCTGGCTCTATCCCAACCCAAGCCCAATTGGTGTCGGCTACTGGGACGAGCAACTTGCGCGCTGGGTAGCGATTGAGCCGGTTCGGATCGCCAGGTGGCTGCCACGTGCCGACAATGAGATCGGCGCTGGCCAGTTGCGCATCGGCATCGGGCGCGCCACCGGCAATCGTAAGCGCCAGTTGCGGAAACTGTTGGCGTAACACGCGAGCGATCTGCTCAGCTAATTCGTCCTCAGCCACCACCGCTACCCGCACCTGCGCTTGCCGGCTTAATTCAGCCGCTTCGCGCATCCGGGTGTCAGCGCGCAATGCGAACCCATGCGTAACCAATACCCCTGCCGCTATCAGGCCAAACGCGATCGCTTGCGCCAGATCGGCCAGCAAGTTGCCGCTGAATGACTCACCCAACGCAATGCTAATCAAGCGGAAGAGCATGTAGATCAAGGCCGAGAGCAGGGTGAGCGACGCGACGAACAAAAAGCCAAAGAGGTAGATCCGCCGTATCAGTGAGCTGCGTTCGGCAACGCCGGTTTCGCCGGTCGTGGTGGCCGCACGCTGTATCTGCCGCCAGCATATTGCCCAGATTGGCAAGCCTACGACCAGAGTCGCCCCAAACCACGCTAACGGTTCGCGCAGATCGGCGATCGCATCAGCGCCGGCAAGCCCGCGAATAATGACGCTGAGCAGGCCGCCGATCCCGACCAGCGTTGCCACTTGGCCGATCGCAGCAACCAAATACCACGCCAGCCGCCGCACCCCCGCCTGCCGCGGCCCTTCAGCAATCGCCGCCGCGTCGGTTTGGATGACAGAAGCGTGGTAGAGCGCAACCACCGCCAAGACGACCATCGGCGCCATTACGTCGATGAGGTTGCCTTCGACCCGCAGGCCCAACAGGCCGCGGAACACCCCAGCCAGCAAGAAGGTGGCGTTCGTTACGGCGCTAATGGCAGCGACGACAATCACCAGATAGAGGTAGAACTTGCGGAACGCCGAACTGCGCTCGTCTTCATCGGCGCTGGCAAAGAGACGCTGCGCCCGCCACCAATGGCCTAGCCAGACAATGAGACCGATAAACACATTCAGCATGGCGCTGATGAGGAGTTGGACGACGGCGGTGCCGCTCGCTGAGCCGAAAATGAGCCGGATGAGATCCATGACGCCATTCACCCAGATCACCAAGCCGGCCCCAGCGGCAAAGAGCAGGTAAACCCGCCGCACCAGCGCCCCTGCGCCGGCCAGCGGCGCTTGATGGGCATCGTTGCGCGCCACGACGCTGTGATAGGCAAACAGCGCACCTAACACCAGCGAGGCGATCACACCGTACCAGATTTGCGCTTGCAGATCGGTGCGGCGAGCGCCGCTCAGCAACGCGAATACGGTGTCGAGCAACTCATAGACGCTGCCGGTCAACGGGATCAACAACGCTGCTAGATTGCCATACAAGTAGAGCTTGCGCACCGCTGACGCGCGCTCGTCTTGATCGCGCCGTGCCAGACGCTCACCCCATAGCCAGTGGATCAACCAGAGCGGCAAACAGATCACGAGCGCCGCTAGTTGGAACGCGGTTGCGCTGATTGATGGCCGGATAGATGCGACCAAGACGCCGTGCAGCAGCCAGATTAGCGACCATGCAAATCCTTGCAACCCGATCGTGGCGCTGATGTAGAGATACCATCGCCGTACAACTGCCATCAGCAGCCCTCCTTCTGCTCCCAGCACCACATCCAGATCCGCCAGCCGGAACTGCTGGTCAGTTGCCAGCCGGCAGCCGTCTGCTCTACTTCCATCGTAAAGGTGCTGCTTGATTGGGCACTGCCAAACAGACCGCCGCGATAAACGTTCGTCTCTCGTACCGTTACCGTGGCCTGATTATCGTTGATCTCGGTATTGATGATCGCGTAGCTCGTATCGCTATCAGAAACACCGAAGCGCTGCAATTGCTCGCGCATGGCTTGCGCACTGCGTGGATGGCCGGGCAACGTTGGCGAGAGATAGCTATAAGCGCGATCGTAATCGCCCCGTTGCACCGCCAATATGTAATTGAACGCCACGTCTTCCGGGCCGTTGCCGGCTCGATATTCCGGTGCGGCGCGCGTAACCACCACCACAACGGCGATCACCGCCAAGACCACGGCGCCGCCGACAATACCCCATAAAAAGCGGTCGCCCGATTGAATGCGCATAAGATCATCCCTTTCTTTATCACCAGCAAGATGGTAACGCTATCTGCACCACAATATTACACACGGCGCAATTCCTCACGCTCTTTTTTCTGTCTTAGATAAGACGTATTGAACATCCGAAAAGTTCACCGTCGCCGCTCGTGGCGTGGCTGCCATTGATCGTGGTCGCGATAACGCTGCCGTAATCGCCGGCCATGGCTTCCCAACAACCAATTGCCGTTCGTCACTAACCAGTCGGCGATCGTGTGTGCGGCACTGCCGGTGCAGAACCCGATGACGAAAGCCCCAGTCTCAGTAGGATGCGCTCGTATCAATCCTTGCACCCACGCTGCCCATTCGCGATGGTAGGCCGGCGTCGTCATGCCGAGTTGCCCCAGCACCCAGACGACGGCAAACGCCAACCCGTACACGACCGCTGCAAAATAGCCGAGCCGCAATAGTGGCGAAATGACGAGGCTGTGGCTCCAAAAGCCGCGATGCGGGATGAGCCACATGTAAGGCCGCCAGATCCAGAAGCAGATCCCCCAGCGGTTGTCGATCGCCGAGTCAATGTCGAGGTCAGGCGAGAACATGATCCCCGATAGCAGATGGGCGCCGCCGAGCCAGAGACTACAGCCGAGGGCTGTGTCTGGTGCGATCGGCGTGAATTCCAGATAGGCATAATACGCCAGCGGGGTGATCGCTGCGCCACTGAGTACTGTGATGAGATCATGAGTGCGAGCGGATGGCATAGGTTTACGATTGGGTCAATGGTCTCACGGCACGCTGGCCGTGCCACAGCCGAAGCGCCATAAGAATAAAAAGGATGCAGGCTTGTCCGACAAGGCCAACAGCGAAGATTTGGCGTTCTTGCAATATGACGCCAGCCCATGGCAAGAGAAAGGCTGCGCCTAACCACCAATACTCAAGCCGGCGCTTGCTGGTTTGTAATAGCCATAGGAAGGGGAAGAGCGAGTAGACGTGATCGTAGTTGTTAAAATAGGGAATGGCGAGAATTGCTACCAGCATTGCCCAGTATAAGCCGAGCTCAATGTTGAATGAGAGCGACGTTGCCCACAAAAACCAGCCGGCTGCCATCAGCCCAAAGAGCAATCCGGCATAAAGCGCAGATGAGATGACGGGAGCGCCAAACAACAAACGCACGGCCATAATCGATCCGCCCGAACAATTCGGACATACACCGAAATCGGGCAGATTGCGAAATATCTCTAACATAGCAAGATAATCATTCAGCCACTGCGGATAAGCCAACGTTACTCCAGCCAGTAAGCCGAGGATCACCGCTGTCACCCCGGCCAGCACCCCCCATTGCCATGGCCGGCGCTGGATAACGAGCCAGCCGCCTGCAGCTACAAATGGCAATACACCAACATGCGGCTTGAAGGTCATCAACAGCATCCCGATCACAAATAAACTGGCCGATTGGCGCGAGGCCGCATAGATGACCATAGCAATCCCTAGCAAGATCGGCACAGTGAACTGGCCAACAATGACCAGACTAATCACCGTTGGCGATATGATCATCACGCTCAACGCTACCACTCGCCATTTGGCTGACCACGGTAACGTGATCAGAATAACGCTGCCAGCCAGCATGCTCAAATTGATCCAAAACCACATGCGCGCAGCATGCTCAGGTGTTAGCCAGCCGAGAAAGAAGACGCTGTACGCAAACCATGGCGGATACACGTAGTGAGGATATTTGACAGTGTCGATGACTGGCCCGAAGAGTTGCCGCGCTAATCCTAATTGCGCGGCATAGTCGTAGAGACCGATGCCTCGCGCCAGCCCAACCGTAGGCACATAAAGGGTGAGAAAATCGGTCACGGCTGGAATTGGCAGTGGAATAAACGAAAGTGCGGCAATCATGATGACAAGCGCCGCTCCAACACCCATCACGCGCCCAATTCGCGACATTGCTACTCCTAAGTCTACCAACTGGGGTATACCAGCGGATGAGCAGACATTGTCCTATCGACGCTATACGTCATTGCGAGGATGCGATCCGTCCGCATTGTACTATGCCATACTGCACGAGCGCACCGGCTACGGTAACAAGCTGCGCCGTACCTGCCAAGTAATGCTATAATAGCACAGGTGTTCGCTCTGTGGCGGAGGTTTGCATGGAATCGTCTCCCATTGCTGCTTTGCCCGGCCAGCCGCCAGGGTCGCGCCTTGCCTTTGCCGGTGATCGCCAACGCCACGACGAAATCGCCGAGTCGCTGGCGGCGCTAGCTAATGCCCACGGCGGCGCGCTGGTGATCAGCGGCGGACGCGGCTCGCAACTCGCCCCCCTGCGCGATCCTGCCGCCGCTATTGAGCTGGTGTTATCGGCGGCGCTGGCCTGCACGCCTCCACTGATTATCCCATTGCCCCAAGTCGTTGTCTACCACGATATGCCCGTCGTCGTCGTGGAAGTTCCTGCCGGATTACCTTATGTCTATTCTGTCAATGGCCGTTACCTGCGCCGCGAAGGCGCCAGTAATCAACCACTCTCACCGGCGGCGCTGCACCGTCTGTTTAGCGAGCGAGCCGATCTCGGCTGGGAACGGCAGGTTCCTCCCGGCGCAACCTTTACCGAACTCGATCCCGATCTGATCGTTGCTTATGCCCGCCGCGTTGGCCCTCCCGCTGGCGACGACCCGCTCGCCTTGCTCGCGCGCCGTGGCTGCTTGATCGACGGCGCGCCGACCAACGCCGGTTTTCTGTTGTTTGGCCGCGATGTCGCTGCTCGTTTCCCTCACGCTGAGATCACGCTGGTGCGTTACCGCGGGCGCGAGCCGGCTGATGTCTTTGAGCGGGAAGATATTTGTGCGCCGCTGCCTGAAGCGATCCGCCGCGCCGAGCGCTGGCTGAATGAGCACATGCGGAAGGGGTCGCGCATGGTTGGTCTCGAACGCGAGGATTGGACGCAATTCCCTCCCGGTGCAGTGCGCGAGGCGCTGGTCAATGCGGTGGCTCACCGCGATTATACGGCCCGCGGCGAAGGCATTCGTATGACGCTATTCAGTGACCGGCTCGAAGTCTATTCTCCCGGGCGCCTGCCCGGCCATGTCACTCTCGACAATATCCGCGCCGAACGCTTTTCGCGCAATCCGGCACTTGTGCAGGTGCTGGCCGATCTCGGTCTGGTCGAGCGTCTTGGCTACGGGATTGACCGGATGCTTCGCCAGTTGGCCGCTGCTGGCCTTCCTCCCGCCACCTTGCGCGAGACGGCAGCCGGCTTTTTGGTTATTCTCCCCGGCCAACCTATGGCCGAAGAACTGCCCGGCGGTGTTGATACTACCGCTTGGCGGCGAATGGGCTTGAATGACCGCCAAATTGCGGCGTTGCTCTTCGTGGTTGAGCATCAGCGCATTACCAACCGCGATCTGCAAGAGATGTATCCTGATGTGAGTGCCGAGACGATTCGCCGCGATTTGTCCGATCTCGTGTCGCGAGGTTTGTTGCTGAAAGTGGGCAATAAGCGGGCAACGTATTATATTCTGAAGTGATCCTGCCAGTACGCGCAGCCCCATCCGCATTATGCCTGTCACGCCCACACGCCACGAGCGCCGAACGATCGTCCCCACCCTCTGCACTCTCCGCGTCCCCTGCGGTAAAAATCCCCTGCGCTCTCCCGCGCGCTCGGCGGGGAAACGCCTTTGCGTCTCGGCGTTAGCCCTCACCCCTAGCCCCTCTCCCACGCCAGCAGGCGAGGGGTTGAGGGTGAGGGGTACATGTGCCGAGCACGTCGAGGATGATCCCTTTCCCAATCTCTCCGCGTCCTCCGCGCCCTTGCGGTAAAAAACCTTCTGCGTCCGCTGCGGTACAATACCATTCCATGAACGGAATCGTCGTTATTCTCCATCGTCCGCAAGATCCGCGCAACATCGGCGCGGTAGTACGGGCTATGCTCAACACCGGCTTTCACCATCTGCGGCTAGTCGAGCCAGTCCCGTTCGATCACGCTGCTATTGCCGCTGTTGCCCATCGCCCCGAACTAGTACTTGAGCAGCTCGCCATCTACCCCGACCTTACAAGCGCACTGGCCGATATTCACCATCTAGTTGGCCTAAGCGACCGCCCCCACTCCGGTTTGCCATGGCGCAACGATGTGCGGCAGTGGGCCGCTGAGACCCGCCAGCGCGCCGCGAGTGCTGGGCCAGTTGGGTTGCTCTTCGGCGCCGAAGGCAATGGTCTTAGTCGCGCCGAACTGATCCGTTGCCACGAGATCGTCAGTTTGCCGGTCAATCCGGCCTACCCTACCCTCAACCTCGCCCAAGCTGTCTTGCTCACCCTCTACGAATTGCAACAGGTCACGCCGCCATCCGTACTGCCACCGCCGCCTGCTGAACCTCCCGCCACCCAAGCTGAGCTCGACCAACTTGCCGCCATGTTCGACCAACTCATCACTGCCACCGCCTTCGTCAAGAGTGGTGAAGGCCGCTCGCTCCGCCAGCGCCTGCGCGCCATTATCACTCGCGCCGACCTCAGCCAACGCGACGCCGCCATCGTCACGGCCCTGCTGCGCGAAGCAGTGCGGCAGATTACCCGCGAGCGGTAGGGGGATGAAACGCTGTGCTATACTATCTCATCATTTTTGGGGGGCTATGACCATTGTCGATTCGCCATCGCAGACCGCTGCACTTACTGCATATCTCGGTGAAGAACACACTGCGCCGTTATTCATCGTTGGCAATGCACAGACGATCCTGTGTTCATTTCCTGATCAATCGATTGATTGCCGTATCACCAGTCCCCACTATTGGGGCAAACGTTATTACGATACGCCGGGAATCGGGAATGAAGCTACGTGGCAGGAATATGTTGAGTCGAGCCGGCCTTGATAGGTAAAGGCTCTACCGACGGTCTGCGAGCCGCCTTGGGCATAGCCGGTCTGGTTGAAGGCATTTGCCAAGCTGATCACCAACGCAAGCAGGGCGGCAAACGATGTGAACGACGGGCGTTGCATCTCGCACTCTCCTTCCTTAGTTGCTGGGGCAACGAAATGTGGGACTCATAGAACGAAGAATGAGGGCGCGAGTTGCACCCATGCTCACCATAATCCCAAATCTCTGGTATACTTTTCTGCATTGTCAAATATCCGCTCAACCGGTAAATAGCCTACTCGCCCAAGCCGTATCTGCGTTCATGAGCAACTATGAGCACCCACATCCCGTTGGCCGCCTTTCGTTCACGCGATTTTCGTCTGCTCTGGTTCGGCAATTGCGTCTCGCTCACCGGCACCGAAATGACGCGGGCGGCGGTGAGCTGGCACATCCTCGAATTATCCGGCGGCGACCCACTGGCGCTCGGCACAATCGGCGCGGCCCGGCTCGGGCCGCTGGTGTTGCTGGCCCTCGGCAGCGGCGTGCTGGCCGATGCAGTTGACCGCCGCCGCTTAATGATCGGCGCGCAGATCGCGATGATGCTTTGCTCGTTGGCGCTGGCGCTAACCGCGAATCTAGGACTAGCCGCGCTCTGGGTTATCTACGCCGTCACCGCTCTCGCCGCTGCCGCCAATACGCTCGGTTTGCCCGCCCGGCAGGCGCTCATCCCGTCGCTCGTTCCGCGCGAATACCTCGCTGGTGCGTTAAGCCTCAATATCGTGGCATGGCAACTGGCCACCATTGTTGGACCAACCATCGGCGGTTTGCTGATCGAACGCGGTGGAGTGGGGTTGGTCTATTGGGTGGATGTGGTGAGCTTTACGGCCATTCTCGTCGCGCTGCTGCTGATGCGCCCACGCCCGCTCGCTGCCGAGAAACGTGACATTAGCTTGCGCGCGGCCATCGAAGGGTTACGGTTCGTCTGGCGTACCCCGTTGATCTGGAGCACAATGCTGCTCGATTTTCTCGCCACCTTTTTCAGCGCGGCTACGACCCTGTTGCCGATCTACGCCCAATCCATTTTGCAAGTCGGCCCGCAAGGCTTAGGTTTGCTCTACGCCGCGCCCTCAGTCGGAGCGGTGATCGCCAGCGTGATCTGCTCGATCTGGGGCGCCGGCAACCGGCAAGGGCCGTTGTTGTTGTGGTCGGTCGCGATCTACGGCCTCAGTACGGCCATCTTTGGTATCAGCACCCATTTTGGCCTCTCGCTGCTGATGCTGGCGATCAACGGCGCGGCTGACACGGTGAGCATGGCCGTGCGCGGCAATATCCGCAACCTCGAAACGCCGGATGAACTGCGCGGGCGGATGGTGGCGGTCAATATGCTCTTCTTCGCCGGCGGGCCGCAACTGGGCGAGATCGAGGCCGGCATCGCTGCCCGCTTGTTTGGCACCCAACTCTCGGTGGCGCTCGGCGGGCTGGCCTGTGTGTTGATGACCGGCGTGGTCGCCGCGAAGGTGCCAATCTTGCGCAACTACACCGATGGGCGCCGGCCTGCGCCAGCTACTGCCCCCGCTGCGGCTGATTAGCGACACCCACGCTGCATCGCTTGCGCTAAGCCAGCAGTTCCCCTTCTCCCACGTTGTGGAAGAAGGGGCGAGGGGATGCGGGCAACTGAATATTGACAGTTCTTACTTCCATATCCTACACTACACTATGCAGGAACCACCCTTTGACGGAAAGGAAACACACACTATGACCATCGAGCGCCCGGAAGCGTTCGTCTTCTTTGGCCCCCAGACGGTCGTTGGCCCGGAATTGAAGCCCGGCGACAAAGCGCCTGATTTCAAACTGGTCAACAGCAAACTGAAAGAGATCACGTTGGCCGACTTTGCTGGCAAGCCGCTGCTGATCAGCGTGGTGCCCTCGCTCGATACCGGCGTGTGCAGCAAGCAAACCACCCGCTTCAATGAAGAGGCGGCCCGGCTGGCCGGCCAAGCCAATTTCATCACCGTCAGCGCCGACCTGCCCTTCGCGCAGGCGCGCTGGTGCGGTGCCAACAATGCCGATGCCATCCAGACGCTCTCGGATCACCGCGATATGAGCTTCGGTGCGGCGTATGGCACCTACGTGCCGGCCTACCGGATCGAACAGCGGGCCGTGTTTGTGGTGGATGGTGATGGCGTGATCCGCTACAGCGAATACGTGCCGGTCGCCGGACAAGAACCCAACTACGACGCCGCGCTTGAGGCGCTGAAGGCGCTGCTCTAACCAGCGCGCCGATATGTACGGCATACCGGCGCTGCTCGATCCCTTGCGCCGGTTGCCCGAAAGCATATCATTCCCATTTGCGCTTTTTGTGTCTCTTTGCGGCTATTCTTCATCAATCGCAAGCAGGGAGCGCTTGCCGCCAGCGCTCCCTTATGCTATACTGCTCGCCGGCATTGCAAAATGCCAAATACGCACACCCTGAGGCGCAGCCGCTCCTGCCGGCCAACCCCGGTACAGGCTGCGAGACACGACGGGTGGAGGTGGTTTCGACCAGAGAAGGAGCAAGAAAGGTATGACTCAAGCATTGCCGCGCATCGTCACGATTCGAGAATTGCTGGAAGCAGGCGCCCACTTCGGGCACCCCACCAACCGCTGGAACCCGAAGATGAAGCCGTATATCTTCACGGCTCGCAACGGGATCCACATTATCGATTTGCAGAAGACGGTCACTGGCCTGAGCCAAGCGTATCAGTTCATTTCTGACCTGACCGCGCGCGGCGAGAAGATCCTCTTCGTTGGCACGAAGAAGCAGGCCCAAGAGGCGATTATGGAAGAGGCGGTGCGGGCCGGTCAATTCTACATCAATCGCCGCTGGCTGGGTGGTACGCTCACTAACTTCACCACCATCAAGCGCCGGTTGAAGCTGTTGAGCGATCTCGAAGAGCGGCGCGATCGCGGCGAGTTTAGTCGCTTGACCAAGGCTGAGGCGGCTAAGCTCGAAGAGAAGATCGTCCGGCTTAATCGCGTCTTCGCCGGCCTGAAAGGGATGGAGCGACTGCCCGGCGCTGTGTTCATCGTCGATCCGCGCAAGGAAGAGCTGGCCGTGCGCGAAGCGGCGAAAGAGGGCATTCCAATCGTGGCGATGGTTGACACCAACTGCGATCCTGACCCGATCGATTATGTCATCCCCTGCAACGATGACGCGATTCGGGGCATTCGGCTGATGACCGGCAAGATCGCCGATGCGGCCATCGAGGGGATGCGGCGGCGCGAAGCGGCACAGGAATAACCGATAACCGGATCGGATCGCTGCGGCAAGCCAACACTGCGTCGCATCATGCGCCAGCGCAACATTAGCAACTAGGCGCACCGAGTGGTTCCCTTCGCTCTGCGCGTAGGGAGAAGGGAAAGGGTAAAGGGCATCACCACCGCACCGGCAATGCCGCTTGCCCGATCCTATCAAATCGGTTTACACTGTAGGCGCATCCCAAACCTGACCGGTTGCTCAGGGGCAGATCTGGGCAAGCGGCCTCACATGAGGTTGCCGCACCCCGGTCATAAGAGCGCAAACCGACGTTGCACGGGGGGGCGCATGCCCCTCCGTCGCACGATCCGCACTACCTAACCTACCGGCAACGGCATTGGATAGCGGTTCTTAGGCAAAGGGAGCAAGACTGTGGCGGTATCAATCGAACTGGTGAAAGAATTGCGTGAACGCACCGGCGCCGGCATCAAAGAGTGCCGGGATATTCTTGAACAGACCGGCGGCAATATCAATAAGGCGATCGAGATTCTGCGCGAGCGCGGGATCGAGGCGGCAGCCAAGAAGGCGTCGCGCGAGGCGAACGAGGGCCTGATTGGCGTGTATGTCCACTATGGCTCGCGCATCGCCGCGATGGTTGAGCTGAGCTGCGAAACCGACTTTGTGGCCCGCACGGCTGAATTCGGCCAACTGGCTAACGATCTGGCCCAGCATATCGTTGCGCTCAACCCGCGCTTTATCAGCGCGAGCGAAGTGACCGACGAGATGGTAGCCGAGAGCGGCCAGTCGCGCCAAGTATTCATCGAGGAGACGGTGCTGCTCGAGCAGAAGTTTATCAAGGATCCGGCCCGCACCATTGAAGAGAAGATCAAAGAAGCGATCGCCAAACTTGGCGAAAATATCGTCGTCCGGCGGTTTGTGCGCTACGAAGTCGGCGCCTAACCCACACTGATCGGGCGGTTTGCCAAGCGGGCGAACCGCCCGGTTCTCTGCTTTGCTGCGAGAAGTTCCATGCAACAACCAAAATATCGCCGGATTTTGATCAAACTGAGTGGTGAACAGATCAAGGGTAGCGACGGCGAGGTGATTAGCTACGACATGCTCGATTTTCTCGCCCAAGAGATCGGTCGCGTTCACCGCTATGGGGTTGAAGTAGCCGTCGTGGTCGGCGGCGGCAACATTTGGCGCGGCCATCGCGCGATCGAACGCGGTATGGATGCTGCTCAGTCGCATTATATGGGCATGCTAGCGACGATCATCAATGCGTTGGCGATGCAAGATGCACTCGAGCGCCATGGCCTCGATACCCGCGCCATGACCGCGATTAAGATGGATGAAGTGGCCGAACCGTACATCCGCCGGCGCGCTACCCATCACCTTGAGAAGGGGCGGGTGATCATTCTCGCGGCTGGCACTGGCAACCCCTACTTCACCACCGACTCGGCAGCGGCGTTGCGCGCGGCTGAGATCCATGCCGAAGTGATCTTGATGGCCAAGAATGGCGTTGATGGCGTCTACGATGACGATCCGCGCCGGAACCCGGCAGCAACCCGCTTCGATCACATTCACTACCTCGATGCGCTTAACCGTGGTCTGACCGTGATGGATAGCACGGCGCTGACCTTCTGTATGGATAATAACTTGCCGATTATTGTCTTTAATGCCCTAGAACCCGGCACCATCGAACGGATTGTGATGGGTGAGCATGTTGGCACGCTTGTGAGTAGTCAGCGAGGAGGCGCGTAATGCTGAACGATGTAATAACCGAGTATGAGGCGCATTTAAAGAAAGCGACCGAAGCGTTGCGCCATCATCTGGCGTCGATCCGCACCGGACGCGCCTCGGCAGGGTTGGTTGAGCATCTTCATGTCGAAGCCTACGGCACGACGATGCCGCTCAATCAATTGGCGAATATTAGTGTTCCTGAAGCGCGGATGATCGTGATCCAACCCTACGATGCCAGCATGATCAAAGCGATCGAGAAGGCGATCCAGCAGTCAGATCTTGGCCTCAACCCGAGCAACGATGGCCGGATCATTCGCCTGCCAGTGCCGCCGCTCACCGAAGAGCGCCGGCGCGAATTGGTGAAAATGGTACGCCATCGCGTCGAGGAAGTCAAAATTTCGGTGCGTAATCAACGCCGCGATGCGATCGATGATCTCAAGAAGTTGGAAGCCGAGAAATTGATCAACGAAGATGACTTTCATCGCGGCCAAGAACGGATCCAGCAGTTGACCGACCGTTGCATCCGCGAGCTCGAACAGATCGGCGCGGAAAAAGAAGCGGAAGTGATGGCGGTCTAACGCTGTCGCTGAGAGGCGCTATTGTATGAGTCAGGATGGTGTACCGTCCGGCACAAAAATTCCGCAACATATCGCGGTGATTATGGATGGCAACGGGCGCTGGGCGCAACAGCGCGGTCTGCCACGCCTTGCCGGCCATCGCGCCGGCACCGAAAATATCCGCCCGATTGTGTCCGAATGCGCCCGGCTCGGTGTGCGCGTGCTTACATTGTACGCCTTTTCGACCGAGAATTGGAACCGGCCATCGCTGGAAGTACAGGGCTTGATGCAGATTTTGGGCGAGTTTATCGATCGCGAGATCCGGAATCTACATGCGCAAAATGTCCATCTGCGCCATCTGGGCCGGCTCGATGGCCTGAGCCCCCATCTGCGCGAAAAGGTTAATTACGCGATTGAATTGACCCGCCATAACACCGGTCTGACGCTAGCGATCGCGTTTAACTACGGCGGTCGCGCCGATATTGTCGATGCAGTGCGTTCGATCGTCGCCAGTGGCATCACCGCCGACCAGATTACTGATGAGGTGATTAGCGCCCATCTGTCAACCCGCGGTTTGCCCGATCCAGATATGATCATTCGTACCAGCGGCGAACGGCGGCTTTCGAATTTTCTGATCTGGCAGTCAGCCTATAGCGAGTACTGGTTTACGCCGGTGTTCTGGCCCGATTTCCGGCCCGAACATCTGCATCAGGCGATTCTTGACTATGGACGGCGCGAACGCCGCTTCGGCGGGCTCCCCGAGTCGAGCTAATACCTTGGCTACGCGCATCGCCAGTGTGGTGGTGCTGTTGCCTCTGATCATTGCCGGCGTGTGGTGGCCGCCAACCACCGCGCTGTTAGCCGGTCTGGTGATCGCGCTGGCGATCGGCGAGCTGTTCGTAATCTTTCGTCACGGTGGGTATGCGCCGCGGTTGATCGAGGGGATTGCGATCGGTTGGTTGATCTGCGCAGCCACGTTTTTCCAACCACTCACCACGATCGATCTCGCATTGGTAGTGGTGTTTGGGTCGATTATCGGCGCATTCATTGCCGAAATCGCCCGCCGCGATCGCCAGACCAGTCTGCTCAGTTGGGCATTGACCTTCGCAGGAGCGTATTACGTCGGCGGTCTCTTAAGTAGTTACCTTTTGTTACGTCAACTTGAATCGCCGTTGCAGGGCGGATGGCTGGCCTTCGCGCATATCCCGCCCGGCGCGGCATGGGTCTTTTTTACGCTGGCGATCACGTGGTTGCAAGATACTGGCGCATTCTTTGTCGGGCGCGCCTTCGGGCGTACCAAGATGGCGCCGGTGCTCAGCCCCAAAAAGAGTTGGGAAGGCTTCTTCGGCGGGATGGCTGCCGCGATTGCAACCGCGCTGTTCTGCGTGCCGCTGTTGGGCTTGCCAATTACACTGGTCGAAGCGGCGATTCTCGGCGTGGCCGCCGGCATCTTTGGCCCGCTTGGCGATTTGGCCGAGTCGCTGATTAAACGACAAGTTGGGGTGAAAGATTCCGGCTTTATCATCCCCGGCCACGGCGGAATTCTTGATCGAATCGACAGTATTCTCTTCACCGGACCGGTGATCTACTACCTTGTAGTGCTTTTTTCCCATTGAGCCGGCGTTGTTCTTTTGCTATAGTGCTATCGTACCGATCAAGCGGTGTTGCTGACGCTATGATTTCACCAACTGTCACCCAACAACAATGGATTCCTGATCCTACATTGGCCGGTTTTGAGATGCTGCCGCTTGATCTGGCCGATGGCCGCGCAGTCTTGGTGCGCCAGTGCGATCCGCCGGCAACAGGCCGGGCCGTGCTGTATGTGCATGGCTATTCTGACTACTTTTTCCAAACCCACGTGGCTGATGTCTTCCGCGCGCATGGCTATGCGTTCTACGCGATCGATCTGCCCGGCCACGGGCGCGCTATCCAACCCGGTCAAATTCCCTGCTTTTATCGCGACATTGCCGAGTTTTACCCGTTCATCGATGCGGCAATTGCGGTAATCGACGCGGCTCACAACCGGCCATGGCTGGTCTTGCACGGCCATTCGGCAGGCGGGTTGGTGACGGCGCTCTACGCGGCTGAAGGTAGCCGGCGTGATCGGCTAGGTGTGCTGGCGTTGAATAGCCCGTTTTTCGATTTTATGGTCGACCGCGCCACGCGGGCCTCGATCCCGCTGGTGATGCTCTTAGGCCGGCTGAAACCCTCTCGCATCGTGGGCAAGTTGTCATCGGTCTACGGCGAAACGATCTATCGCGGCACCGGCGGCGAATGGGAGTTTGACCAACGCTGGAAGCCGATCAACGGCATCCCGATGCGAGCCGGCACAGCGCGGGCCATCTTGCTGGCCCAACGCCGGCTGCGACGCGGCCTCGGCATCCGCTGCCCGATTTTGATCTTGCACTCGGCGCGGTCAGCGTGGCCTATCCCCGGCAGTCCCGAAATCAGGCGAGCTGATATTGTGCTCGATGTGGCTCACATGCGGCGCGATGGCCCAATGCTGGGTGATGATGTAACGATGATTGCAATTGAGGGCGGTTTGCACGATTTAGCCTTATCGCCCAAGCCTGTCCGCGAGCAGTATGTTGCTGAATTGATGGGATGGCTGGAGGAAGTAACGGTTACGGCATGAAGCGCTATCTTACCCTGCTATTTGCTATCTTCGTTCCGCTGCTTTGGCCATGGCCGGTCCAAGCCTCCGGTATCTGCTTTTGTGCTGCAATTCCCATTTGGACGTATACCGATCCGCCTGCTGCTCATGAAGTAGCACTATTTCGAACAACCGTTGATTTGGTTGCGCCGACGCCAGCAACAACATTGGTCATTTTCGCCGATACTCGTTACGAAGCGTACTTGAATGGTCAACTCATTGGCCGTGGCCCATCCCGGTTCTCGCGGCTGCGGCGCGAATACGACCAACTGGCGATTGGTAATCTTGCTGCTGGCCGACATACCCTAACCGTTCGTGTGCAATGGGCGCCAAATAATCGGCGTAGCGTCTCTGAACGACCGTTCCTTTGGGCGCTGCTACACAGTAATGGGCAACCGCTCATCAGTAGCGGGCCACACTGGCAAGCGCAACCGTTAGCTGCCTATCGTAGCGACGCTGCTCCAGTACATCGCTGGGGATTGATTGGTCCGACCGAAATTGTTGATTTGGCGTTGCTTTCTCCCCAATGGATGCTCGATGGCGGAATAACAGCATGGCATCCAGCAGTGGCGGTCACGGTCCAACCAGCAGCATTCGCGCCACGTTCTATCCCACAACTGGTAGAAGTAGATATGCCAATCCATGTCTTAGATACGGGTTGGCTTGCACCGGGATTCACGCCCATTGAATTTCCCGGCGGGGTTGATCAAGCTAGTGTACCGGTGCAAACGCAACGCGCGACGAACCTCACTCTAATAAGCTTACAGAGTGAACTCACGAGCCGGTTAACGATCAACGGCCAGTCGCTAAGCTGGAATACGGTACCAAACCGGCCACCGGGCATAGTGACAGCCTCTTTTCATGTTCCGGTTGGAGTACATACCCTGAGTTTGCGCGGCTTGAGTGACCACCCTGAAGGCTGGACAATTTTACTTTCACGAGATGGGTTAGCAACAGTTCCTGTATTTGCTCCTTCTGCCCAGGCTGGACGGCGGGTTTTATTAGCAGCACCGCAGCCTGATCAGCAAGCAGCGGTTGTGCAGAATGAATTGCCGCTCGTTCTCCATTTTCAGCCGCCGGCCAGCTACGCTATCCTCGATTTAGGTCGGACAGTGCATGGCCGGCTATACGCCGAAGTCCAAGGATCAGATGGTGCTATCGTTGATATTGGCTGGGATGAACGGCTATGGCAGCAAATCATTCCGCTACCATTTCCCGGCATTCTGCATCCTGAGTGGAACCAAGTTGACTCGTGGCGGCTTGATGGACGGATCCATCCAATCACAACCATCGATGCACGGGCTGGCAGATATATTCTCATTGCTGTCTGGAGCAAAGAGCCAGTGATTCTTCGTCATCTGCACGTTCGTGAAGAACGCTATCCAGTCACCCAACTTGGTTCGTTCACCAGTAACGATCCCCTGCTGAACCAAATTTGGCAAGTAGGGGTTGACACTCTCCTTCCCAATATGACTGACGCCTACACCGACACGCCATGGCGCGAACGTGGACAATGGTGGGGTGATGCTTATGTGTCTGACCATATCAACCGGGTTGCCTTCGGTGATCGCTGGTTGCTCCACCGTGGCTTGCGGCAAATGGCTGACGAATTTACTCCTGATGGCATCCCGGTAGCAATGCCACCTCATATCGGTGGATGGATGCGCGACTATGGCATGCTGTGGCTACAAGCCATTGCTGAAGATTTGCAGCGAACCGATGATCCAGCCTTGGCGCGTGAATTGTGGCCGACCATCATCCGTTTTCTCAACCACCTTGCAACGTATCGCCGTAACGACACTGGTCTGCTCGACCTGCCGGCAGGGCATTGGTCACAAACGACTTATCTCGACAGCAGTGTAACCGTTGCGCGCTATGGTCAGTCCACACCGGTGAATGCAATGTATTACGGCACCCTGCGCGCCGCAGCCGCGATTGCTATCGCGCTTGGCGAGACAGAAGCAGCAAACCATTGGGAAAGCGAAGCAGCATTGCTGCGCAATCGAATCAACCAGTACCTCTATGACCAACCAAGACATCGCTACATTACCACGATCATCAATAGCCAACCGATAGCAGCCGGCCCACATGCGCAGGCCTTCGCGCTCGCGTATGATCTCGTGCCGCCTACCGAAATCTCGGCGGTGGCCGATGCTTTATCAAGCCTGATCTCGCGCGATCTCACCCATCCCAATCTCCAGCTCTACGGGATGTTTTGGGCGTTAGAAGGACTACGCCGGGCTGGCCGGATTAACGAAGCAATTCAATTGATCAAAGAGTTCTACGGCTGGCAATTGGCACAGGGAGCCACTACGTGGTGGGAAAATGTTAATGCGAACTACCACTGGAGTGGCAGCCTCTCGCATAGTTGGAGCGCCTCGCCAACGTGGTTCCTCACGACGACAATCCTCGGCGCGCGCCAGACTGGACCAACGACATGGGAAGTTGCTCCCGCCTGGCAGGGAGTAAGCAGCGCAGCGGGAATATTACCTTTGCCAACCGGTTCGCTTCGCGTAGCATGGCAACAGCCGAGTTGTGAACTGAGCCGGGTTGCTATTAGTGCGCCACAAGGGACGCACGGTAGCTTGTGGATGCCGCCACCTACGGCATCGACCGTTCTAACCCTGAATGGCACTGAGATTTGGACGCCAACAAACCGCACACTCACCATTGATCAGACGAGTGATGGTCGTTTACGGATTCCACTAATAGGGGGACAGGAATATACGGTGGAACAACGCCGCATTTGCACAACTATTTGGCTGCCCATCATCACCTACCGGCCTTAAGACTTACAATGAGGTGTCACCTTGAACCGACATCGCGTGATTATCGTACTCTTCATCCTTGGTTTGTTCACCATTACGCTGCCGGTCACGGCCCAACAACCTATCACCATCACAACCGTTTATGTGCCGGTTGTGGCGACAAACAACCTTCGCCCGCTCGGTTTTGAAACAAATACAGGTTGGCTGTACTCTTCACAAGTTAAACCACGTGCACAAGCCCTCAATGCGCATTGGGTACGGCTTAACACCCTGAGTTGGCGTGAAGCACAACTTACTCCAACTAGCTCGATCAACTGGAGTGCGTCCAGTTTCCAGCGGTTTGAGCAAGAGGTGCTGGCAGCCAATGCCCTCGGTTTGCAAGTAATGGCCATTATTGACGATCACCCATCGTGGGCTACCGGGAGCAGCCATATCTGCGCGGCCATTCTTGACGAATACCATGATGAATTTGCCACATTTGTACGAGCAGTTGTTGCAAAATACAGCCAAGCCCCATATTTAGTCCGTTACTGGGAATTGGGTAACGAACCAGATGTTGATCCCAGTCTTGTTCCTACTAATTCTGCATTTGGTTGTTGGGGCAATATTACCGATGAGTATTACGGCGGGGAACGGTATGGCCGGATGTTAAAGGTAGTAACCCCCGCAATTCGGGCTGCCGATCCGGGCGCACAAGTCATCTTTGGTGGTTTGTTGCTGGCCCGTCCCGAGAACAAACCATCGGATACAGATGGCAAACCGTTTAATTTCTTAGAGGGTGCGCTACGCGCCGGTGCCGGCCCGTATTTTGACATTTTAGCGTTTCATAGCTATCCGAGCTATATTGCCAATCTCCCGGGAGTCCCCAATGTCGATTTTGATCTCCATGAATACAGCCTTCGCGGTGCTTGGTATACACGGGGAGGTACAACAATCGGCAAAATTCGCTTCCTCCGTGACGTGATGCAACGTTACGGCATTAACAAACCACTCTTTCTGAATGAAACCGGTTTGCGATGTATGACTGAATATTTCAATTGTAATGCCATACAAACCCAGTTTGAACAGGCAAAAGCCAACCATCTGATCCGTACAGCGGTGCGAGCGATGACCGAAGGGGTTGAAGCGTATATTTGGTATACCTTGCAAGGTCCCGGGTGGAGCTATACGAGCTTGCTAACTGGCGATCAGCAACCATTGCCGGCCTACAACGCCATGCAATTCGCCATTCAACGGCTGAACGAGGTGCGCGTGCCACCACGAGTATTTACCGGCTATGGTACCGGCATCGAAGCCTATCGCTTCCAAGGTAATGGCTTTGTGCTCGATGTGGTCTGGTCGGTAGACGGAACACTGCGCCAGATTACGTTACCGGCTACATCGGTTATTGCCGCTTACACGCGCGATGGCACATCGATTACGCCGACTATCAGCGGCACAATGGCAACCATCAATGTCGGTTTTGAAAACATTTATCTGAAGCGACAACCGTAACTTACCGACGGGTCAATATCTGAATCCCTTGACTTGACTAAGTCGATCCGGTACACTATCTGTAGACACGAGCGGCGGCGGGCGATCAGCTCGTCGCCGCTATTCCTCTTATCTGCTGGAGCGGATTATGCTCACGTCAACACTCAACAACATCTGGCAACAAGTTGCAACCGGGATTTTTGACCCATTATTGACTGTGCTCGTCTTTCTTCTGATGCTCAGCCTGCTGGTGTTCGTCCACGAGTTGGGGCACTTGTGGGCTGGCTTGCGCATGGGGATCAAAGTCGAGGAGTTTGGGATTGGCTTCCCGCCGCGTGCGCTGGTGTTATTCGAGCGTAACGGGATCAAGTATACGCTCAACTGGCTGCCGCTAGGCGGTTTTGTCCGCTTTGCCGGGATGGATGGCGAAAAAGACGCCGTTTATGGCGCCGGTAGCCTCGCTGCTGCCCCGCCATGGCGCAAGATCCCCGTCATGCTGGCCGGGCCATTGATGAATTTCGCACTGGCCGTGGTGATCTTTACCATCCTTTTTGCGACAGTCGGAGTGCCGATTCCAACTGGCCGGATCCAAATTAGCACCGTTTACCCTAATACCCCGGCTGCTGCCGCCGGATTTCAGGCAGGCGACGAGTTGATCCAGCTCGATGACCAAACAATGCTTGATGAGAATACGGTGCGCGAGATCGGCCAGCGGCGATTGGGGATACCAATCACAGCCGTCGTGCTCCGCGAGGGCGCTGAAGTGACATTAACCGTCGTGCCCGGCCCATGGACAGCGCCCGACGGGCGTGAGTTCAGTGCCGGTCTTGGCTTTAGTTACAGCATGCAGGTGAGCCGGCAGGCCCTTAACCCGATCGCGGCCATTGGCGCGGGTTTGACCCACAGCGTCGAATTGACCGGACGGATGATCATGATGCTGGCCGACCTGCCGGCAGCGATCGCCGGCCTGTTTAGCCCCACGCCGCCCCCGGCTGGCGAACCGTTGGGGCCGGTTGGGATCGCCCGCGCTACCGGCGAGGTGATCCGCCAATCCGATGGCTTTATTGCGTTCTGGTCGCTCACGGCAGTGCTGAGTCTCAATCTGTTCATTCTTAACCTGCTGCCCATTCCGGCGCTTGACGGCAGTCACATTCTGTTTGCGCTGATCGAGTGGGTGCGCGGCAAGAAGCTACCACCAGAGAAAGAAGCACTGGTGCA
The DNA here is from genome assembly GCF_034431535.1 of Chloroflexus sp. Taxonomy (GTDB): domain Bacteria; phylum Chloroflexota; class Chloroflexia; order Chloroflexales; family Chloroflexaceae; genus Chloroflexus. The sequence continues at coordinate 66,758 of NZ_DAOUDC010000044.1, forward strand.
TGCCTTCGGCTTTATGGCGCTGATGGGATTAATGGCGCTGCTGACGGTGAATGATGTGATTAACGCGGTGCAGGGTACGCCGATCTTTGGTCGCTGATGGATATCATTCGGGCAAGTGAACTAGGTGAGTATTACTACTGTGCGCGGGCATGGTGGCTGCGCCGCGTCGCCGGGCAAGAGCCGGACGGCGCGGAACGGCGCGCCGCCGGGACGGCTAGCCATGCCCGCCATGGCCACTTGGTGGCCGCCAGCCAGCGCCTCCTCTGGATCGGGTTGGGGCTGTTCGTGGGCGGGATTGGCTTGGTGATCTGGGCAAGCTGATGGCGTGGCTCGGTATTGCGCTGATCCTCTGCGCGGTCGTGGTTTTGGCGCTGGCGATGATGTTGCGCCGGCGCAGCGGTTTGCCGTGGGCGCGAGTGGTAGGCGCAGACACCGGGGTACAGCGCACGCTCGAACGACCTCTTTTTAGCGCCCGGCTTGGCCTCACCGGCAAACCAGATTATATTCTGCAACGCGGGCAGGCGCTGATTCCAGTGGAAGTGAAGCCGAACCGGCGCACAGCACAGCCATATCCGTCAGATCTCATCCAACTAGCGGCCTATCTAGTATTGATTGAAGAAACGACTGGCGTCGCGCCTCCGTATGGGTTACTGCGCTACGCTGATGAGACGTTTCAATTGCGGTACACTGCTGCGGTACGTGATGAAGTGGTAGCAACGCTGGCCGAAATGCGCGATCTGCTCGATGACGATGATGTCGCGCGCAACCACGATGAAGCAGCCCGCTGCCGCGGCTGCGGGTTTCGCGCTCACTGCGATGATGCCCTCGCATAAGCGACTGGCTCGTGATAAGACGATCATAGAAACGCAACGGGAAGCAGCTTTATGGATCTTGCCTGCGATGATCTGGTAGCGGCGATTGCCGAACATCTGGCCGGACGAATCTCGCGTGGTCAATTGGCGGCGTGGGCATTTGACCGGTTTTACGAACTTGAACAGGGTGAGCTGATCGTACCGCTTGACGAAGAAGCGATCATCCGCGACGCACTCGATGAGCTGATGTTTGCTGATGATGAGCCATTCGTGCTGAGTGAGCATGAATTACGGCAATTGATGGATCGGCTGGCACAGGTATGAAGATTCAACCGCATCCCCGCTTACACGGTATGATGATCGGCGACGAGGTCTATTCGCATCACTACCATCTGGCTGCCCGTGTCGCCGATATTTTCCCCGCCGCAGTGTGTGTCCGGATCGGCGTGCTTACCACTGAGACACCAATGGAGTTGAGCCATACCCCCCAGTTGTGGCGCGCTGATGAGATCGAGAACTTGTCGGTGTGCCGCTATTGCGGCGCGCGTGCTGAGGTGCGAGTCGTCAGCGAGAATGGCATCCCGTTTCGGGTGTGTACAACGTGTGTACCAGAAAGTGGGGAGGTATAGGGGGAAGAGGACACGGATTAAAACGGATGGGACGGATGTCCACGGGTCGTACAGCTTCACCAGCTTCCCCCATTCGTGCGCATCCGTCGCATCCGTCAGTATCTGTGGGCCCTGGGAAAGAGGACACGGATTAAAACGGATGGGACGGATGTCCACGGGTCGGATAGGGGATTCCGCAGGCGTGTGTGCGGATCACGGTGCCGGTGCGCGGGTTCGGCTTCCTCCCGACCCGTGAGGCGGTTGTGGTGGTCGGCACCGCCCGCTTCCGATAGCCATCGCGCCATCCCGGAGCAGCCATCCACGACGCGGGACGCAGGGCTTAACCTGGTCGCAATGCAATTGCTCACCATTGCGCATTCATGTATCATTTGTGTATGAATCGCACGCTCGTTCCGATCCATGAGGCCGCTCCAGCGCTTGGTGTCTCGCGCAGCCCCTGCGTCACTGGGAGCGTGAGGGACGCATTGAGCCCGCCGAGCGCACGATGGGAGGACGCAGGCGCGACAACCTCGCCAAGCGCAAGCCGGAGCTGTTCCGTGCGCAAGAGCATGGACCGCGCCGCACGATTGCCTACGCCCGTGTCTCAAGCCACGACCAGAAGGATGATCTGGAGCGGCAAAAGCAGGTGGTGGAACGCGCGTGCGCCCGCCAAGGTTGGACGTTCGAGGGTATTGCCGACCTTGGAAGCGGCATGACCTATCACCAGAAGGGTCTCAAACGCCTGCTGGACGCCATCATCGGTGGGCAGGTCGGGCGGCTGGTGATCACCCACACGGATCGGCTGTTGCGCTGTGGCGCGGAACTGGTGTTCGCCAGTTGCGAGGCGAAGCAGGTGGAAGTCATCATTCTCAACCAGGGCGAGGACACCACGTTCGAGGACGATCTCGCTAAGGACGTGGTGGCGATCATCACGGTATGGAGTGCCAGGCGCTACGGAAGTCGGTCGCGCAAGAACCAGAAACTTCTGGACGGAGTGAAAAAGGCCGTCGAGGAGGCGCAGGCATGATCATCGCCCACAAGATTGCGCTTGACCCGAACAACGTGCAGGCCACCTCCTTCGCCAAGGCGGCGGGCACGGCACGGTTTGCCTACAACTGGGCGCTGGCCGAGTGGCAACGGCAGTACGAAGCCTGGAAAGCCGACAACAGTTTACCCAAGCCGTCGCAACAATCCTTGCGCCGCCAATTGAACGCCATCAAGCGCGAGCGGTTCCCCTGGATGCTCGAAGTCACCAAGTGCGCCCCGCAGATGGCGATCATCCAGTTGGGTGATGCCTTCGAGAACTTCTTTGCTGGCCGCGCCAGCTACCCGCAGGCGCGCAAGAAAGGACGCGACGACCGCTTCACGCTCACCAACGACCAATTCAGCATCGACGGCTGCCGCATTCGCATCCCCCATCTTGGCCGGGTGCGGATGCGGGAGTCCTTGCGTTGTACTGGCAACATCCTGGTCGCCACCATCTCCCGCGTGGCCGACCGCCGGTGTGGCAGCATCACCGTCGATACCCAAGACACACCCCAACGCTGCGCCGAACACCAAGGCGCGGTCGGCGTGGACCTGGGGGTCTCGGCACTGGCAACGCGCTCGACGGGAGACCCCATCACCGGCCCACAGCCACCCAAGGCGCTGCGGGATCGGCTGCGCAGACTCGCTCGCCGTCTCAGTCGTAAGCAACAAGGCTCATGCAACCGCGCCAAAGCGAACCCCAAGCTCGCGCGGCTGCATGCCCGCATTGCCACCATCCGGCAGGATGCCTTGCAGAAGCTCACGTCCGACCGCACGCGACGGTGTCACACTATCGTCATTGAGGACTTGAACGTGCGTGGCATGGTGAAGAACCGGCGCTTGGCTCGTTCCATTGCCGACATGGGCTTTTACGAGTTCCGACGGCAACTGGAATCCAAGGCCGAACGGCGCGGCGGCCACATCGTCGTCGCTGCCCGGTTCTTTGCCAGGAGCACGACCTGCTCGGACTGCGGGCATGTGCTGGACATGCTGCCGCTGTCGGTGCGCAAGTGGACGTGTCCGGCCTGTGGCGCGGCGCACGACCGCGATGTGCATGCTGCCAAGAATCTCTTGGCGTATGGACTGGCCGCCCTAAGCGGCCCTACGGCGAGTTCCGCCGGATGTAAAGCCTGTGGAGAGGAAGGCTCTGGCTTTGGGTGCAAGTCCAAGGCGAAACCGGCCTCTGTGAAGCAGGAAGTCAGCTTTGTTCCTGTTTGAGCAGGAATGGGTAAGTCTGATGGAACGGTCATGAGGATGATAAGGGCGAGACGAACCGGTAAAACCGGTCAAAGATGCGCTGTCGCTCGGCTGGCGGGATCCCCGGCCCGCGATCGCTGACGCTGATCACCAAATGGGTGCTGGTGCAGAAGGCTTCAACCGTGACCGGCCCCGCCAGCGGGCCATATTTATGCGCGTTTTCGATCAGATTCCACAGCACTTGCGCCAGCAAGATCGGATCAATGTAGAGCAGCGGCAAGGTGGGCGAGATGAAGATTTCGATACGGCACACCGGATCGTGCTGACCAAAACTCGTCACCACATCCTTCACCAGCACCGCCAGCTCAACCCACTCGCGGTCGATCGGCAAGGCGCCGGCTTCGATCCGCGACAGATCGAGCAGTTGATCGACAAACCGACTGAGGCGGGCGGTTTCGCGGGCGATATTGCACAGCAAGGCCCGGTTTTCCGTCACTGAAACGGCGTGCTGGCGGTCGAGCAAATCCTCAACCGAGGCGCGGATGGCGGTCAGCGGCGAGCGCAGATCGTGCGAGACGCTGGTCAGAAAGGCGCTCTTGAGCTGGTTGGCTTGCCGTAAGGCTTCGTTCTCGCTTGCCATTTGCCGCAGACGCGCATTGCTCAGCGCCAACCCCAATTGCTGCGCGATGGTGAGCAATAAGCTCAAATCTTCGCCGCTGATATGGCGGTGCGTGCGGCTGCCGATCACCAGCACGCCGGTGCTGGTGGCATTCACTACCAGCGGCAGCGCCACTAGATCGCAAAAATCGGCCAATGGCCACGGCAGCGGTTCGGGTGCAGCATGGCGCCGGCAGAGCCACACCGGCTGGCCGGTGGCGAAGACAGTCTCGATAAGGGCTGCCATCTGCGCCTGATCGATGGCGCTCAGCGGTGGGCCGGCAACGGTGATGCGCTGGTCTTCTTTCAGCGCGATGAAGCCGGTATCGAGCCGGGTGAGGGCGAGGATGCGTTGGACAACCGCGTCAAGTTGCTGCACCGGATCGAGCAGGGTGCTGAGGAAAAAGACCAGCGAGTTCATGACCTCGGTTTGGGCAGCATAGGCTTGCAAGTCGGTGTAAAGCCGGGCGTAGCGCAGCATCGCCGCGCCGTGCGCCGCTAACGTCGCGCCGCATTGTTGCTCAGTCACTGGCCATGCTTGGGCCGGGCGCGTTACCAGTATGACCCCGCCAATATCAGGGAGCGGGAATCCGGCCAGTTTCGGCAGCAGATGCGGCATGTGAACAAACGGTTCGGGGCGCGAACGCCACGCTAACGCGATAGGATCACGCACCGCCGCTTGCAAGAGCACCATCGCCTGCTCCCCCGCTTCTCCCGGTACAGTCCAGAAATAGGCTTGCGGGCGATCAATCGATGCGCCTTCAACCAACGCCACCCCCGTGGCGTCGAGCAGGCAGCCCATCTGTTCGGTGATCACCGCCGGCGTGTACAGCGGATCAAAGGCGTTGCTAATGGCGCGCATCGCCGCCGCGAGCCGGGTGGCGCGATCGGGCCGGGCAGCCGCCATCTGCGCGGGAGTCTCGCTCGCGATGGGTGGCGTCCAGCCGGGAAAGGTGCGCGGGCGGGCCGGTTGTCTGGCCCATTCCAAGCGGTAGCGGCGCTGCACTTCGGCGGCGGCAGCCGCGAGCACGCCGGTGAGGAACGGGTGTGCCAAGCGGTAATCGCCGGTAATGTCGAGTACGCCGATCAGCTTGCCATCATCGGGATGAATGACCGGCGCGGCGGTGCAGGTGACATCTTGCCAGCCGCTACAGTAGTGTTCGGCCCCCACCAATTGCACTACCCGTCCGGTTGCCAGCGCGACCCCGATTGCATTGGTGCCGGCCACCGCTTCGCTCCAGTTGCTGCCGGGCAGTAATCCTTTGCGCGCCAGCCGCCGGCGGCAGTGCGGATCGCCGTCCACTTCCAGCAAGGTGCCTTCGGCGTCACTGAGCGCGATCACATACCCGGCATCGCCGAGCGTGACCCGCAGCCGGGCGAGGATTGCGCTTGCCGCGCGCAACAAGGTGGTGTGCCGCTCACGGAGTTCGGCCAATTGCCGATCGCTGGCCGTAGCAAAGTGGGCGAGCTGCACCTCGGCATTGACCGCCAGCGTCCGGCAACGCTGCCACGAATCGCGGATCACCGCGCGCATCGGCGAGAGATCAACCTCGCCGCTGGCGAGGAATTGCTCGCGCAACGTAGCCATCCGCCAAACCAGCGTCTCAAGGTCTCCCGGAGCGGCAATGTGCAGCGGTGCTTCGCTCATAGCGCCTCCCTGCGCCAGTGCGTTTGATGTCGGAGTGGATATTCTGGTTATACCATGCTGCACCCGCGCCCGTCTACTCGTGCCGCCGGTTTTTTCACCACTTTTTCACCGCACAACCAGTTGGGTCGAAAGTGACGCACTTGGTTGATAAGAAGAGCCGGCAATGCTACAGTGTCGATAGATCGGCCCACAAAAAAGTCATCTGGTTGTGTTGCTATGCCTACGATTCGTGTCCCAGCCGCAACTCATGCCTTACTTCGTGATCTCGCTCAGCAGCGTGGGGTTTCGATGCAAGCTGTGCTTGAAGCGGCGCTTGAACACTATCGCCGCCAACAGTTGCTTGCCGCAACCAATGCGGCCTATGCAGCATTGCGCACCGATCCGGCGCAATGGACTGAATTGGAACGCGAACGGGCAGCTTGGGATCAAACCATTGCTGATGGGTTAGCGGATCACGTATGACCGTACTCTTGCCAAATCGCGGCGAAATCTGGCTGATCTGAATCCGGCTCGTGGTCAGCAGGCTGGCCAACGGATCGTATGCGCAACTACAGACGGGCTTCGTTCTACCCCTCACTCGTACCGATCGCCGCATTCCGCTGCACATCCCGATTGATCCGCCGGAAGGCGGCGTCGTGGCGCGTAGTTTTATCTTGTGCGACGCTATCCGCTCAATCGTGAAAGATCGGTTTGGCCCGCGCCTATGGGGAACTGTCTCGGCTGCCACATTGCGGAAAGTGGATGACGCGCTGCGGATTCTGCTCGAATTGTAGGCCGCCGGTTTTTCACCGCTTTTTCACCGCACCCCCGCCCTTCTCCTGTTACGATGCTCTCAACCCCACATGCAGCCAATCAACCGTCACGATGGTGGTGACCGGCATGTCATCGGAGACAGGAGGAGTGTATGTACCGCACTGCTGATGGCCGCGAGATCTTCGTCATTGACGCCCATACCCATCTGTGGGACGCTAGCCCGGAAAATCAGCGCGGCAAGTTGGGCAAAGGTTGGATCGACTGTTTCTACGCTTACCACAAGAATCTCTCGCCGCCCGATAAAGTGTGGACGCTCGAACACTACGAGCGCTACTCGGTCGAAGATATGGCTCGCGACCTCTTTGTCGAGGGCTATGTCGATATGTGCATCTTGCAATCGACCAATCTGTTCGAGTTCTACCACACCGGTTTCAACCCGATCGAGCGCAATGCCCAGCTCAAAGAAGCCTTCCCGGAGCGCGTCATTCTCAACGGCTCGTTTGACCCGCGCCACGGCGAAGACGGCCCGCTCGGCCTGAATGCGTTGCGCCAAGCCAAGCAACAGTACGGCATTCAAGGTGTCAAGCTGTATACCGCCGAGTGGCACAACGGCTCGCGGGGGTGGAAGCTGAATACCCCCGAAGCCTACCGCTTCTTTGAAGAGTGTGAAACGCTCGGCATCACCAACATTCATATTCACAAAGGGCCGACCATCTGGCCGCTCGACCGCGACTCGTTCGATGTGGCCGACGTTGACTATGCGGCCACCGACTTCCCCGGCCTCACCTTTATCATCGAGCATTGCGGCCTGCCGCGCCTCGAAGACTTCTGCTGGATCGCGACCCAAGAGACGAATGTTTGGGGCGGTTTGGCCGTGGCCCTGCCCTTCATCCATTCCCGCCCGCGCTACTTCGCCGAAGTGATGGCGAACCTGCTCTACTGGCTCGGCCCCGACAAGTTGACCTTTGCCAGCGACTATGCGCTGTGGACGCCGGGTTGGCTGGTTGAGAAGTTTATGGCCTTTGAGCTGCCGGAAGACCTTGAGGCCGAGTTTGGCGTCAAACTGACGATGGAGACCAAAGAGAAGATTCTCGGCCTGAATGCGGCTCGCCTCTACGGGATCGACGTGGAAGCGAAGAAAGAGCAGTTGCGGAATATGCCGGTCATGCTCGACGGCGCCGCGCCGGCTACCGTCTGAAAGGAATTGCCGATGCCGACCCTTGCCGAGATCAATCGCGCGTTGGCTGAAGTCTACGATCCCGAACTCGACACACCGATCACCGAATTGGGCTTCGTCAACGAGGTGCAGATCGCTGACGGTCACGTCACCGTTACCTACACTGTCCCCACCTTTTGGTGCGCGCCCAACTTCGTCTTTATGATGTCGCAAGACATTCGCGATGAAGTCGGGCGAGTGCCGGGAGTCACACAGGTGACGGTGCTCGTCCGCAACAACTGCTTCGAAGACGAGATCAACCGGGGCGTCAATGCCGGGCGCAGCTTTGCCGAGACGTTCCCTGCCGATGTCGATCAGAACGCTGATCTGGCAGCATTGCGCCATACTTTCACTATCAAGGGTTTTCTGGCCCGGCAGGATGTGTTGATCCGCCGGATGCGCCAAGCCGGTTTGGCCGATAGCGCGATCTTGGCGCTGCAGATCAGCGATGTGATAGTGCAAGGTGACGATCTCTTCCTGAACGTGCCGCCGCCGCGTTGGGTGCCGCTAGCGGCTGCCGATCTGCTCCGTTACCTACACAAACGCCGGCGCTTACAGCTTCCGGTGAGCGCGGATACACCGCTCTTCACGACCGTTGACGGTCAACCGATTGCCGAAGCGGAATTGGCCGCCTACCTGCGCTACTCGCGCTCGGCCCGTCTCAACATCGCCTTCAACACCAGTTTATGCGAAGGGTTGTTGCGCGCGCAGTTCTTCCCTGAACGGCAACACGACTACTCTAGCGTTGGTGACCGCCTGATGATTGGATAGAGAGGACAAACCTATGCGCGCTGCTCGTCTGCACGAGTACGATGAACATCTCAACGTCCAGCTCCAACTCGACGATGTGCCGCTGCCCAAGATTACCAAACCCGGCGAAGTGATTGTGCGCGTCGGCGCAGCAGGGCTATGCCGCACCGATCTGCACATTATCGAAGGGGTGTGGAAAGACATCCAAGACCCGCAACGCACCTTGCTGCCCTACATCCTCGGTCACGAGAATGCGGGTTGGGTGGAAGAGGTCGGCCCCGGCGTCACCTCGGTCAAAGTTGGCGATCCGGTCATCTGCCATCCGTTGCGTTCGTGCGGCGTTTGTCTCGGCTGCCGGCGCGGCGAGGACATGTACTGCGAGCACGGCAGCTTCCCCGGCCTCAACTGCGATGGCGGTTTTGCCGAGTACATGTTGACCAACGAACGGGCGCTGATCAAGCTCAACCCCAACGTGGCGCCGGTCGAGGTCGCGCCGCTGGCTGATGCCGGCATTACCGCCTACCGGGTCGCCAAGAAAGCGGCCCGCAAGCTGACCCCCGGTCAGTATTGCGTCATCCTTGGCGTTGGCGGTCTTGGTCACATCGCGCTGCAATCGGTGCGCGAACTGTGCGGCGCGCGGATCATCGCGGTTGACCGGTCGGAATCAGCCCGCAAGCTAGCGCGCGATCTTGGCGCGCACTACGTGCTCGACGGTGGCGACACGATTGTGCCAGAAGTGAAAGAGCTGACACGGGGCGGGGCGCATGTGGTGATCGACTTCGTGGGTGAATTGGGGGCCGAGCAGGTCTCGTGGCAGATGCTGCGCCAAGGCGGCACCCATTATGTGGTCGGCTACGGCGGCGCGGTGCAAGTACCCACCGTTCACATGATCATCACCGAAATCGCGATTGAAGGCAGCCTCGTCGGCAACTACGTTGAGCTGGTCGAGCTGATGGAACTCAATGCCGAGGGGCGAGTCAAGCTGCACGGCCAGCAATACCGGCTGGATCAGATCAATCAAGCGATCGATGACTTCAAGAACCGGCGGATTGCCGGGCGGGCGGTGATTGTGCCGTAAGCGAGATGATAGGCCTGCGATAGCATAGCTGCCGTATACTTCATAGATGGGCAGGTTGCACACCTGCCCGTCTACGTTAGCTATGCCTATTTCTCGTCGGCAGAACCTTTCCCCGTCAACAACGCGCGCAGCAACTCCTCATCGGTCGCTGGTGGCGGGGTATTGAGCAGCTTGGCAAGGAATTGCTCATCTGCCGGCACTGGGGTTACTTGCCGCCGGCTGGGCCAGAACTGAAGCCCAAGCCCGCCCGCTAACAAGAGGAACCCAACCACAAACCAGAATTGGGCATTAAACGGGATCGTGGTCGCTGTGCGTGGCAAATAGGCAGGTTGCTGGTTAGTTGCGGCAGCGGGATCATCTGCAATGCCGGTATATGGTAGCTTGGGCGGTATCACTGCCGGCAGCTCAGGTGCCACCGCCACTGGCGCAATTGTTGGCACGGCGGTCGGCGCTTCGATGGTGAATGCCGGCGCTGCTGGTTCGGCTTGACCCCGACTGGTGAAGAACAGGTGGGCAACCACCGTATCGCCGGGACCAACTGCAATCGTCAACGGTGCCTGCGCTGGCGAGCCTTGCTCGTCGGTGAGTTGCAGGGCGAGGGTATAGAAACCGGACTCAACCCAACGATCGTAATTGCCATTTTGATCGCTATACACAACCGCATCACCAATCTTGACCGCAATCTGGGTCGCTGGCGCGTGTGTGCGCAGATCGATGACGGTGCCGGTGACGCGACCCATCGGAACGGGGGTGGGCGAACTTGCCGGTACAATTGTCACCGGTGGAATAGTCGGGCGCGGCGACGGTTGCAGCGCTGGCGCGGCGGTTGCTGGCGTCGGCAGCGGCGAGAGGGTAAACCCAATGACCATCGCAAGCACACCGCAGATCATCATACTATAGCTCATCATTCGACGTTGCATACGCAACTCCTTGCGTGTTTTGCGCAATTTCTACTCCAGCAAACGCACCCAACCATCGCCGTGATTACCATTATAGCAAAAATATCTCCGTTGCACACGATAGTATTATTTTTGGTTTTCAAATAATTGATCGCGCAAGTAGCATCATGGTTTTGTTGCTATCTTCAAGCGTAACACAATGCACGCTTGAGTGCGATCAAACCATTGTGCAAGTCTGCTACCGCGTAAAACCTGCCACCCTTTCTTGGAGTGTGGCAGTACCCTGCCACACTCCATCCGAGATAAGAATGGCGAAGGTGATACCAGCACGGTTCTACGTATTGTTCCCTGCTCGTATCACTTTGCCGATCACTCATCAATCACTGATTATGACGGTCACTTGAGCCCGGTTATTGGTTTCATTACCCTCTTCCACGGCGCCAAAGGGGCTGCGTTGGCCACCATCGGGGCTTCGGTTCCAGCTATCCACATAGACGTAGATAGTATTGACCCCACGCGGTAGCCGTCCGTTCCATGTTGGTGAGCTGGCCGCCGGATCGTAGCCAAAAGGATTCGCTGGTCTACGGGGGAAACTGTTCAGCGTCACACTCTCACCGGGTTGGAGCGTGCCTTCAACGTACCATGCTAACCCTTGTTGCGCTAACTCATTCCACGGTTCGTTGACCTCTGGCGGACGCGATGGGTTGATATAGAGATCGACCCAGAAGTTGCTAGCTGGTTCACGCCCGGTGTTCGTAACTGTTACTTGGTATCGCACCGGTGTGTCGGCGTTTGCGCTGGCCGGGTTAGCTTGAATGCTGACGATCAGATCCGGCGGGATTTGCACAATGGCCATTGGCACAAAGACCTGCACCCGCTGGTAGTAGCCCATATCAACCACGGCTTGTTGGCCGGCACTGAGAATAAAGGTAGCAACTGGGCCATCGCTATCAGTGGCATCGTTGCCGATGTTGGGTTGGGCCGGCAAGTAACCGCTTAGGTTAGTAAAGGTCACGGTCACTTCTCCCGGCGGCAAACCGGTTACACTGTATGCCCCGTTGACGTCGGTCGTGGTTTGCACCGTTTGCGGATTGCCGGGCAGCAACGTCGGTGTGTATATGATCTTCACTTGCACGCCGGCGAGCCGTCCGGTTTCAGTTGGATCGCGTTGGTTATTCTCATTGGTATCGAACCATGCGATACCGCTTATGCCGCCGGAGCCGCGCAGACCGGCATCAATGCTGCCAAGCGCCTGTCCGCTGAGAATGGTGAAGACAGCCGTTGTGCCGTCGCTGTGGAAATCGTTGTCATTATCGGTCGTCAATGATCCGCTACCATCATTGGTCGTCGCATAGCCAGCCGGTAACGTCAGCCGCAGCGAGTAGACACCCGGCGTTAGCCCACTGAAGGCATAACTACCATCAACCAGCGTTTGGGTGGTCGTGATAGTGTTGCCGCTGCTATCGCGCAGGACGATGGTCAATCCGGGAATTCCCGGCTCACCGGTATCGCGCAGGCCGTTGCCGTTAGCATCGAACCAGACCGTATCGCCGATCGCAGTGGTGCGATAGAGACCGAAATCAACCGCGGTTGTGCTCACGTTGAGGGTAAAGCTCTCACCGATAGCGTTGCTATCGGTCGCCGGATTGCCACCCTGATTGGCAGGGGAGAGCAGATAGCCAAACCGGCTCACCGACTGGATCGTGACTGTGCTACCCGGCGGGATGTTGCCAATGGTGTAATTGGGGTTCAAGCCACTGGTAGCGGTTGAAACGGCGCTGAAGGTAAATGACGGGTTGGTCGAGTTGATCACGCCGCCACTCGTTGCCACCTGCACCGTCACCGTCACTCCGTCGAGCGCCTGCTCACCGCTCTCTTGAATGCCATTGGCGTTCGCATCTTCCCACACCAGATCGCCAATCGACAAAGTACCGCGCAGGCCAGCGTCGATATAGGTAATCGTTGCATTCGATGCGACGGTGAAACTGGCCGTACAACTGGTGGTTGGATCGACATCGCTATTATTGTCGTCGGTCAAGGTTGTACCGCGGGTGGTGAAGACAAATCCGGTTGGCGCCGTGACGCAGAGTTGATAGGTCGCGTTGGTTAGCCCGGTCGGTTCGATATTGGTGATCGAGAACTCGCCGCTAGCATTGGTTATAACCGGCGCGCTTGGCCCGCTGCTGCTGCCAACCAATCGCACACTGATGTTTTCCATCCCCGGTTCGCCGCTATCAAGCAAACCGTTGCTATTGGTATCGAACCAGATCATGCCATCGATCTGGGCCGTGCGGTAATAGCCAAACGGTACTGAATCAGGCGTCGCACCGCTCAACACCAACCCAGTGCTGGCCGAGCCAGTATTGCCCGGCGAGGGGGTAAAGCCGCTCGGCGTGGGCACCGTGAAGGTGTACGTACCGGGAGGGCCGCTGAATGCAACAATACCATTCAGGTCGGTGAATTGGCTGCTCGTGACCGGCCCGCTCACACTCACGGTAACTGCGCGAAAGCCCGGCTCACCGGTCTCGAAGCTGTTGTTGATCGTCACCGTCTCATTGAAGACGCGGGCGCGCACGGTGACGTTCTGGTAATAGCCTTGGTCGCGGCTGGCGGTGGCACCGATGCTGAGCCACTGGTTGGTCAGCTCACCATCGCTATCCGTATCATCCGACCCTTCGTCGGCCTGCGTCACCTGATACGGTGGCGTCGCAGCAGGTGGGGTGAAGGTGAGCGAGAAGCTGACTTCACTTGTCGAAGCGCCGCCGGGGAGGCCGGCAAAGCTGTATGCGCCGGTGCTATCGGTGGTCGCCGTACGGGTGATAGTTGTGGTGAGGTTGGCGAGATTAACGGTCGCGCTCAGATTGACCGTTACCCCGGCCAAGCCCGGATCGCCGATGCTTTGGCCATCATACGCTCGATCAACGAAGGCGATGCCATTCACGGTGCTGCGCCCAACCATCGCCGCTCGGCGAGTCGTGGTCGAGCCATCGGTGACGGTAAAGAGATTAGTGCGGCCATTGTCACTTACGATCGCAGCCACATTATTATCACCGGTATTGGCAGGCACAAAGCTGAAGTTGGCCGCCGCCGGGTTGAGAAACTCTAGCCGGTAGCTGCCGCCTTCAACGTTGGTGATCGTGAAAGTGCCGCTGCCATCAGTGGTAGTAGTAGCAACGACTGTATCCGATGCGTTAAGCAGCCGCACCGTCACCCCGCTCATCGCCGGCTCACCGGTGGCGAGATTATCAGCCGGCCCATTCGCGCCATCAAAGAAGACGCGCCCGCTGACCGTGCCAAAGGTGTAGAAGCCGAAGACATTGGTCGTGCCGGGAGGACTCGTTTCAGTCAGCGAGCTGCCGCCGCTTGTCAGTGGTGATCCAGCGACCGCAACTGCTGCGGTTGAGCCAGATGATGGCAACAGTCCGCTAAGCGCCGCCGAGCCTTCATCCACATTCAACTGGTAATCACCGGGGCGGACGGTAAAGGTCACGAGGCCGCCGGTGGTGGTTGTGCCGGTCAGCACGCGGGTGCTATTGGGTCGTTCGAGCCAGACGCGCACGTCGAGGATGCCGTTTTCGCCATTATTCCACACGTTGTTGCGCCCAGCCGACGGTTCGCGGAAGACACGTGCCGTGATGGTGACATTACGGAAATAGCCTTGATCGAAGTCGAGTGTACCGCCGGTAGCCGGCCCAGCCACGGTGACCGTGGGGCCATCGCTATCGATGGCATCATCGCTGCCCACATTCGCGTCGCTGGCAACGTAGCCGCCAGCTGGCGGGGCAAAGGCGATGGTATAGGTGATCGTGTCGGTATTGCCGCCGGGCAGGCCGGTAAATTGGTAATTCGGCGGTGCTGTCGTGAGTGTCGCCTGATAGGTCGCCACGAGGTTCGGCAGGTTCGCTGTGACCGTCAACGTCACCGTTGCGCCGGGCAGATCAACATCACCGGCGTCTTGCAGGTTGTCAGCATTGTTATCCTCAAACATCCGCCCGCCGACCGTCGTTTGACCACGGAAACCGGCGTCAATGTTCGTCAGCGAACCGTCATACGGCACCGTAAGCGTACCGGTGCTGCTAGTTCCCACGTTCCCTGCAGTGGTGACATCACTATCGCCGCCGGTAATAAAAGTATAATTGGTGGTGTCAGGGTTGGTGAACTGCACCGTGTAGTTACCGGGCACAACATTGGCGAAGCTGTAAGTGCCATTATTGAGGGTCGTCGTTGTGCTCACGACGTTACTTGTGGAATCGAGCAGCGTCACCGTCACACTGCGCATACGCGGCTCACCGCTGTTGGCTAGCCCATCGCCATTCGCGTCGAAGAAAGCCGTACCGCTGATTTGGCCCGGCAAGTAATAGAAGAAATCAGCATTACGATTATCACGGCTTTCTAAATTGGTAAAATTAGCGTTACCGGTATTGCCGGGTGAAGCTAAATAACCTGCAGGAGGCGTTACCGTCACTGTATACGAACCGGGACGAAGTAAGAAGATAACGTTACCACTCAGCGTGCTTGTGGTCCCAGTGGCGGTCTCGGTTCCGGTAACGTTCACACTTGCCCCGCCAAGGAGAGGCTCACCGCTGTCTTGCGTGTTGTTTACGGTCACTGTTTCAGCGAACGTTTGCACCACAATTCTCACCGGCAGGTAAAACCCTGCATCAACGCCAGGGTTATCAGCGCCTTGAACTGGCGTAAAGATTTCAGTCCGCCAGACATTCGGTGAAACTTGGGTGTCAAGGTCGCTGTAATCAAGATAGGTGTTTTCGTCGGGATCAACTGGCGTGCCGGACGGACGGAGGCTACCCACAAAAGAATAGGACGCATTCGTAACATCGAAAGTGACGTAGATCGGCTCGGCAGGCAAGCCGGGGATGGCATAAATACCGTTCCCATCACTGGTTGCAGTACCTAACAATACATCATCACTGGCACGATAGGCACGCACAATCACGTTCTCGATACCCGGCTCGCCGCTATCTAGGCGGCCATTACCGTTGAGATCCTCAAACACCTGATTGCCAATGCGGGCACGGGTCATACCAAAGTCAACCGCTGTATCTTCTGGATTGCTCTCGCTGATCGTCGCCTGACGGTAGATATAGCGGTTACCGCTGCCATTGGTCGCTTCCGTGCCGGTTGACGTTCCTAATCCAACGAGTGCGCCGCCAGTTAAGAAGTTGTCTTCATCGAGTACAATCCGGTACGTCGTCGGCGTCGCGCTCAGGGGCAGATCATCGAACAGGTAGTAGCCGGGTTGGCCGTTGTTAGGATTATTGGTTGTGAAAGTGGAAATTTCGCCGCCGTCGCGGATACCATTATTGGCAATGCCGCCGCCGCGCCCGTCGTCAACAAAGACAATCACGCCGTTAATGCCGATTTCACCGAGATCTTGCACTGTATCGCCATCATCATCCAGCCAGACGTAATCGCCGATCCCGCCTTTGTAAAAGCCGAAGAGCTGATCGGTACGGGTGTTATTACCATTGGCAATCAAAAGGCTCGATCCGGCGATATTACCGGTAGGCACGCCATTGGGCGAGCCAACATCGCCACCAGCAGCATTAGGCGAATTGGCAGCGCCGAAAAGAACAGCTCCGCTCGTAAATTGGCTAGCTGGAATAACCACTTGGTAATTCACACCGAGCGGCACGCCGGTGAAGACGAAGAATCCGCCGTCAGCCGGCTCGCTCGATCCGATGCGCTGGCGGGTGGTGGTGGTCGCAACGGTGGTGCTGGTATCGGTATTGACCAACTCTACCGTCACGCCATTCAGCCGCGGCTCGCCGGCATCCCACAAGCCATTGCGATTGTTATCACGCCAGACAAAGCCACTGACTGCACCGCGGGCAAAGCCGATGTCGATGTTGTCGATGTTTACGCCCCTGCCGGTGTTGGGCAGCGACGCTTCGGCGTTGCCGCTCACCAACACTGCATCAGAATCGCGAATGCCGGGGTTAGGCGCGCCATCATTGACAAACGATTGCGTCAGGATATAGCCGCTGGGGAAGGTTGCAGCCACGATGCGCAATCGATAACCGGCGCCAGTGGGGGCCGTATTGAAGATCGCGCGGCCTTGGCTATCGGTGTTGACCGGCCCGGTTACAACGTTGCCAAGGCTATCGACGAGAGCAACCGGTATACCGCCAAGACCCGGCTCACCGGCATCTTGAATCCCGTCGGCGTCAAGATCATCCCACACTCGCGCTGCAATGCTGCGGGTGCCAACAGGCGCGTTGTTATCTGTCGGCGTGGCTGGACGTAAGCCGACCCGCTGCGTTACCGCACTGCCAGAGATGGTCACAAACGAGAGCAACCCGGCATTGCCCGCTCCCGGTACTGAAACCACCCGTGCGCCGAGATTGCTCACTTCGATCCGGTAGTTGCCGTCAGGCAGGGCGGGAAACACCACCTCACCGTCGCTGTTGGTCGTATTGAGACCAACGATCACGCTGTCGGCGGTGTAGACCGAGACCAACACGCCGGCGACGCCATTGCCCGGCCCGTCGTTATCGAGACCGTCGCGGTTGGTGTCAATGTAGACGCGCACGGTCAAGGTGCCGGCAGCAAAGACTGTCAATACGGCACCAAAGAGGGCGGTGAAGATGAGGAGAGCGATCAGAATGAGGGTAAAGACGTGCTTTCTACTGCGCCAGATCCGCTGTGCTTCAGAAACGTAGTGAGTCATAACAATGCTCTCTTGATAGAACTAGTGCGATGGGTTTATGACACACAATACAACAACCATATCATAACTTTTTCAGATTAGTCCAGCAATAGGCAATTGATACCTCTGTCGCTTAGTACTGCTTCAGAGCGTGATTACTCGTGCCCGACCAACGATCGTTGCAGCGCGATCATTCTACCGGTGTATTCTCGGGCAATGGTGGCAATCTCTGCCGGCAAGAACTGCTGGAGCACGGCGTCATAGATTTCAAACCGGTGCAGCATGTGTTCAGGCAGAACGCCGTCGTGTGGTTGCCGTTCGTTGCCCCACAGAATCTGCTCATCGAGCAACTCAGGCCGTCCGGCAGCGAGGGCTGTCTCAAACATGCGGGTGACAAACTCATATCCGGCGCGAATCACCTCTGGCGCGCGTTCGCCCAAGGTGAGGGTGTCGGTGGGGTGTTGGAGCGCCAATTCGGTCGCACGGTCGATGATCTGGCGGCGGCGCGCGCGGAGAACCGGTAACGTTTCGGCGCTATGGTTTGGGTGGGGTAAGCGAGCCGGCGGCGGAAAGGCGTTATTTGCCGCAACGACGGCAGCGGCGGCATTCGGCGCGCTGAGTTGAATGTTCAAGGCTTGGTGCAAGCCGGGTTGGCGGGTAAACGGCAATCCTCCTACCATTAAGGGAATGCCATCAAGATCGGCGGCGGCCAACGAGCACGCCAGATTGGTGAGATGGGGTACATTGAAGACCATTGACATTGAGATGCTGACCAGATCAGGTTGGGCGGTCTTGATGGCATCGATCAAAGCCGGAATAGGTACTGCCGCGCCAAGGTAGATGACCTCCCACCCTTCAGCTTCAAAAAAGTCGGCTACCATGCGCACACCAACCCGATGCCACTCTTCTGGCGCGCAGCCGAGCACTACCCGCCGGTTGCGGCGCGTTTTGGGGCGAAAGTAGGGGTGCAGCTCGCCCATCTGACGCTCAATAATGGCGGTGGCTAGATGCTCTTGGGCGACGCCAATCCGGTTTGATTGCCATAGCCGCCCGATTTCGTAGGCCGTCGGTTGGAAGATATCGAGATAGATGCGCGGTGCATGAATGCCTTGCGCCAGCGCCTGTTCAACAACGCGGTCAGCCGCTCGTCCGCTACCTTGCAGCATTGCTTCGAGGTAGCGATGCTGTAGATCAGAGGGAATCAGAGGTGTCATTGCAGTTGTCCTCTGCACTATAAGAGCGGCAAAACCTGTCCCAACGAACTTCTGTTGTAGTGTAAAGTGAAATGAGCGCGATAACAAGAGAAGAAATGGTTACTTTGGGGCAAGGTTAACGAATCGGCATTGTGCCAACAAATGGATTTGATGGCATACATGCCCCTAATCCTTTAACCTCTTCCCCGTTCATAGTGCGGGAGTGGACGCTTTTCTTGCGGCATTCGTTTGCGCTGAAGCGGGAGATTGCTTCGGGCGCGCCGCACCCTCGCAAGGACAGCGGGGGCGCGGGTTTGCCTTCACCCCTAGCCCCTCTTCCACGCCACTAGGAGCGGGGAGCGGAGTGTTAGGCTCTGAGGCATCGTACCGCGAACAACGGTTGTGATCGATCGGATCACCGGTTGTCATTGCGAGCCGCCGCAGGCGGAGAAGCAATTTCCCACGAGCACGGGAGCCATCCCTGCACGCATTCCCGCTCGCCTGAGCGGGAGATTGCTTCGGGCGCGCCGCACCCTCGCAAGGACATACGCGCACCTCACCCACGCTACGAGGAAGGGTTGTCCTTATGCTACCAGCACTAGCGGTTAGCGCAAGGCATCGGCGAGAGTGTCACCGCGTTGCAGCCGGTACACGTCGATCTTCAAACCGGCGAGATGGTTGAGCAATGGTTCCGGATCATTCCAGCCGCCGTAGCTGAGCGGATCGATGAAGATCACGGCGGCCCGGATGCCGCGGTAGAGCTGGTTTTGTAGCGCCGTCACCCAGCGCGGGTCGAGGTCAGAAGTGATGATAATCAGGGTGGTGTCGCGGCCAAACCGCTGCCCTTCGGCAATCAGCAGCTCGGCGAGCGAGTGTTGGCCTGCGGCGCGCACGACGGCCAACAGTTCAAGCATCTTCCACAGTTGGCGCTCTTCGCGTTCGGCAGGAATGACTTCCAGCCGTTCGCTCCATGCCAGCAAGCCGACGATCCGGTTTTGGGTCAGCAAGGTGCGGGCCAGCGCAGCGGCGACGTTAACGGCGTGCTCTTCGGTTGAATCAGGAGGTGGACGGCGGCGCGCCGGCGGCTGGTGTTGCCACCACGGCACGATTGCGCGTTCGTCGATGGGGGCTGGTTCGGTCGGCATGCGCACGACGGCCCGTTCGTTGAGGTCAAGCACGAGATAGATATCAGCGGCGGGATCAAGCTCAAATTCTTTGACCATCAACCGCCCGTGTCGGGCTGTGCTGCGCCAATGAATGCGGTTAAAACTGTCGCCGGACTGGTAGTCACGGATCGTAGCGACGTTGGGGGTGATACTATGGGCGCGAATCAGACTGCTCGATCCGATTGATAATTCAGCCCCGGGGAGGCGAAACGTGGTAAGCTCTTCAGTGGGCGGATAGACAATGATTTCGCCGCTGCCGGGGATCAGGCGTGAGAAGCGAAACAGGCCAAACGGATCGTTGCTGATAATACGGGTTGGTCCGAGCCGGAAGCGACCGCGCTGGGTGCAGAGGGTGCGGGTCGTCCAGCGGGTCGCCTCGCGAGCGCCCAAATAGGTGACAAAGCCGGATTCGTGGTTCGGCAGGTCAGATTCGTCTTGCAGCTCGATCCACAGTTTAGGCAGCCACCAGCGGTTTTCAATCGTGATCCGCTCGCGGGTGGATTCGCCCACGCTGGCGCGTAAGTTAGCGTGTTCACGCTCGATCCTGAGACCATAGAGGTTGAGCAGGGTCCACACGAGCGCCACCAGCGGCAGGCCGGCCAGAATATAGCTAAGGTGGAAGAAGAGCCGCTGGCCGGTAGTTTGGGCGGCGAGATAGCTCGCGCCGGCGAGGAGCAAGATTAGCAACGGGCGGGTGAAGTTCATGGGATACCTTTGGTGGGGCATTGCGGGCAATGCCCCTACGCGCCTTCGGTCAACGCTTCGGCGAGGAGGCTGGCGATGGTGGCACGCGGTAAGGCGCGTTGTTCGCCGCGCTGCAAATCTTTTACTACCACCTCGCCGCGGGCGATCTCGTCGGGGCCGAGCACGAGCGCGAGACGGACGCCGCGCCGGTCGGCTTCTTTGAATTGCTTGCCAAGGTTGCCGGGTTCGAGTGCGATGAGGGTATTGATCCCGGCGGCGCGCAGTTCGGCGGCCAGTGCCAGACTGTCGGTGACCTGTTCGGGGCCGAACAGGGTGACAAAGGCAACGGCAGTGGTGCGCGGGCGCGGGCCGAGGTTGAGTTCGAGCATCACGTCGTGCAGGCGGTCGATACCGAAAGCGAGGCCGACGGTGGGAATGTTGCGTCCGGCAAACAGACCTATGAGATCGTCGTAGCGTCCGCCGCCGAGCAGCGAACCCTCTGGCCAGTGGGGGGTGATCGCCTCGAAGACAACGCCGGTGTAATACGAGAGGCCGCGGGCCAAGCGCGGCGCAACCCGATACTGCTCAGCCGGCACTCCCATCGCAGTTAGGCCGGCGATCACGGCGCGCAGATTCGCGATCGCGGCCAGCGCGCGCTCATCCCCGGCAAGGCGCTGTTCCAACGCTGCCAGCACCTCGTCTGGTGCGCCTTCAATCTGCACCAGTTCGAGGATGCGGTCAGCGGCGGCTTCATCCACCCCCGATTTAAGCAACTCGGCGCGCACACCCTCGGCGCCGATCTTGTCGAACTTATCGATCGCGCGGTAGACGCCGCCGGCGGCTTCTTCCGACAAACCGCTGACGCGGGCGATGCCGCCGATGATCTGGCGATGGTTGAGCAGCGTAACAAAGCCGGGGAAGCCAAGGGCCGCCAGCGCCTCGCACAGAATCGCGACGATCTCGGCATCGGCCAGCGGCGAGGCGCTGCCGACAATATCGAGATCGAACTGGTAAAACTCGCGGTAGCGGCCACGGGCGGGCCGTTCGCCGCGGTAGCTCGGCCCGTAGGCGTAGCGCCGCCACGGCAGCGCCAGTTGGCTGGCGTATTGGGCGGTGACGCGGGCCAGCGGTACGGTTTGGTCGTAGCGCAATGCCAACCGGCGCCCGCCGTGATCTTCAAAGCGGTAAATCAGCTTCTCGTCATCACCCAACTTACCTTCCAGCGTCTCGGCATATTCGATCACCGGCGTTTGCAGCGGCTCAAAACCGTGGGCTTCGCTGATGCGGGTGAGGGTGTTGACAATATACTGCCGCAGCATCATATCTGCCGGCAGATGGTCGCGCATTCCTTTGACATTTTGAATCACGGGCATAGTGTTCTCAATTGCGCTGTAGAAAACGTCATCCTTATTATAAGGATACGGCATTGGAACTGCCGCACTCCATACTTAGCTTGGCGGTACCAGTACCACTTGCTGTCCGGCCAACTGGCCGCAGGCAGCGGCAATCTCAACCCCGCGCTCGACCCGTACCGTGCAAGGGATGCTGTAATCGGTCAGAATCTGCTGGAAGGCTGTGACCCGTTCCCATTCGGAACGACCAAGCGGCGTGCCGGGCACCGGATTCCATGGGATCAGGTTGACGTGAAAGAGCATAGGGCCGCGCGGCGCTTCGCGCCGGAGCAGGCGAGCGAGAGCGATGGCTTGGTGCGGATGATCGTTCTTGCCCTGCAAGAGCACATATTCAAACGAGACGCGCCGCCGTGTCTTTTCAATGTACTTACGGGTGGCGGCCATCAGCTCAGCGATCGGATAGCGGCGGTTGACCGGCATCAACTCGCTGCGCAAGGCATCGTCGGGCGCGTGGAGCGAGATGGCGAGATTGATCGGCAACTGCTCGGCGGCCAGTCGCTCGATCCCCTTCACCAAGCCGACGGTCGAGACGGTCATACTGCGCGCGCCGAGGTTAAAGCCCTGCGGGTCGTGCAGCCGCTCAACCGCTTGCCACCAGCGGTCATAATTGGCGAACGGTTCGCCCATACCCATAAAGACCAGATTCGTCACCCGGCCAGCGGGGCCAGCGGCCCCCATCGCGCGCAATTCTTGCGATGCCCAGATCGCCTGCGCCACGATCTCGCCGCTGCTCAGATTGCGCAGCAAGCCAAGCTGGCCGGTGGCGCAGAAGACGCAACCCATGCCGCAACCGGCTTGGGTGGAAACGCAGACGGTTGAACGGTCGGGGTAGACCATCAGCACCGTCTCGACTACGGTGCCGTCGGGCAAGCGGAACAGCGCCTTGCGAGTCATACCTTCGTCGCCAATCTGCACCCGTTCGAGGCGCAACGTCGAGAGCGGCATTTCAGCCAGCCGCGCGCGCAACGTTGCCGGCAAGTCGGTCATCTGTTCGGTGCTGGCAGCGAGATTGGCATAAAGTTGGCGGTAGAACTGGCGGGCGCGAAAGGCCGGCTCGCCCCAGCTGCGCAGCAACTCGGTGAGTTCGGTTAGGTTGTAGTCATACAGGCAACGTTGTTCCATAGCACTATGCATTGTACCACGTTGCGGCCAGCGCAATGGAACTGGACGGCGCTTGGCGCCGTCTAGAAGATGAGTTGCAGACAGATTGCTACAGGAGAACCGATTATGTTGCACCGGATTATGTTACTCGTCATCGCCAGCCTGATGTTGCTGCTGACCGCTTGCGCCACCGCAGCCCCGGGGCCAACGGCGCGGCCCGGTATTGTGACGATTGAGAAGGTTGATTTGCTGGTGATGGAGTCGAATCCGCCGCAAGTACAGGCGCACATTGTTGGCTACCTCGGCGATGGTTGCACGACCTTCGCCGGTATGACCCAGCAGCGTGATGGCAACACGATCACGATCACGGTAAGCGCGACGCATAGCGGCGCGCAGGTATGTCCGGCGATTGCGCCGCTGCTCGATCAGCGAGTAACGCTGGAGGGGCCGTTTTCCCCCGGCCAGTACACAGTCATTGTGAACGGCACTGCGTATCAGTTGACGATTTAGAGGGTGTAGCCCTTTAGTGCTCTCATCCCACCAACCCCCTTCTCCCGCCCGCGGGAGAAGGGGGAGTTTCTATGTTCCTGATGAGTGTCGAGCAAACGAGGTAGAGGCGCAGAGGGGGCAGAGGCGCAAAGGATTCAAACGCAAAGGTGCGAAGGACGCAGAGGGTGCAAAGGATTGTTGACGGATAGGCATAAGCGTAATTGAGGCCAACGCCAAAACTCTTTGCGCTCTTAGCGCCCTTTGCGTCTTTGTTTGCTTTGCGTCACAAAATCCACATTTGTGAACGGGTAATGTGCTATACTAGCAGTGTTCAAGTTGGTCATGGCGGGATGGTATAAATCTCAGCAACGGATGCGGGGGGAGATCGGAAGAGGGAGGAGAGCGATGGCGCAGCAGATAGCGTACACCGGCCATCCATTTGTCGATGTAGGGTTTGCGACGATGGCCGCGTTTGCGGGGAAGTGCCGGTTGGTCGATCTTGATGCGAACGATTTGCAGCGCGTTGCCGATTACATTGAAGCGAATTATGTGCGGCAGCCGTTGCGCAGCTTTCTGACCATGGCGTTTACTAGTAACGCATGGTTTGCCCAATCGGCGTTTAACCCTGACCGGCCCGGCTTAACGCCGGAAAAGCAGGCCGGAGCGCGCCAGAAGCGCCAGTATTGGGCTGAGCGGCATTTGCGGCAGTGGGCGCAACCAGCGGCCTCGCTAGAGACGTGTCTCTTTACCGGTTTGCCGGCAGCGCCGCAAGAGTTGTCGGGCAAGCTGCAACCGGGCCGGGTGGGACGGGCGCAGATGCCGTTGTTGCAGGGTGATGATTCGATCAACTTCTTCATTAATGGCGATCCGGGTTTGCCGATGGCGGCGGAAGCGATCTTGGCCTTGCAGGCGATGCCGCTCGGCTGCGCCAAGGTTGGCGGCGGCTTGCTGGCGGTGCATAGCGATGACGAGCAGTTGACGATCGATTTCGCCAAGCGCTTCTTGGAACGCAACCTGAGTGATGTGGCCAAGGCGCAGGCCGCCGGCGAAGAGAAGCTGCCCGGCTCGGCGCGCAGCTTGAAGACGTTGTTGATCGAGACGCTGGCCGAGATTATCCGTCGCCAAATGCAGGAGGAAGCGCGGCGCGAGTGGCGGCCAACGGTGACAGCTTACTATTTCAACAACGGCCAGTCACCTTCGCTCGATATCTACCATCTGCCGTTGCAGATCACCGGCTTTCTACTGGCAGTGCATACTCCGGCCTACCGCACAATCTGGAATGAGTTGGTGCAGCGGAGCTGGCAACGTTTGGAAACACCGACAAAGCGGCGAAAAGTTGCTGAACCAACCGAACCGCGGTTTAACTATCTGTACGAAGATCTCTTTACGTTGCCGCAGCAGGCAGCACGGTTTGTCCGTACCTATTTTCTCCGTATTCCCAATCGGTCTACCGCGACCGATGACCCGCGACGCGAATATTCGACGCGTCGCGAAGCCGATCTTGTTTCGTGGCCGCTGGTTGAACTTTTTGTGCAGGAGGTAATGCTCATGACCGATGATCGGGTAGCGAAGTTGAAAGAGTTGGGCGATAAGTTGGCCGATTATACCCGCTATCAGGGTGGTAAGCGGTTTTTCCGCCAATTCTTTACCGTGCAGCGGAGTGATCACTTTTTGACCCTGCTGAACAAGACGAATATCGATTATACACGTTATAAGCGTGGAACTGAGACGTTGTTTGATCTCGATAGTTTTCTTACCCTGTTTATGGAGGGTGAGGAGGTGTTGCGCAGCGATTGGCGGTTGATGCGCGATCTGGTGTTGATCCGCATGGTTGAGCAGTTGCGCGATTGGATCGCCAATAACGCCGATGCCATTCCGAGCGAAGAGGAAGTGGTGGAGGCGTAGCGGCGCGGTAGAGCCGAACGGCTGTTTGGCTCCGCAAAGGCGCGAAGATCGCTAAGCACTGTTTGATAGGAACAAACGATAGCAACAAGGAGGATACCCAATGGCATTTGTAACCGGTCTCTTTCTGATCGACGCACCGGCGTCGGCACTCAACAATCTCGGTTCGACACCCGGTGAGCGGGAAGATAACACCGTCGGTGTCAAAATGATCTCGACCAAAGCCGGTAACTTTCCCTATGTCTCGGCGCAAGCGTTTCGCTACTGGTTGCGCACCACCCTCGAGCGGCGGGTGTCCGAATGGAAAGCATCGCCGATCTTCCGTGAAGAGAAGATTGCCTACACCGATGCCAACCCGATTAAGTATTGGGATGACGACCTGTTTGGGTATATGCGCGCGCCGGGCAAGTCGGATACGGCTAAGAAGAGTCGTGAGCAGATGTCGATGCTCGAAGATGCGACGCCGGTAACGGACACGATCACGCGGGCGTCACCGCTGCGGGTGAGCACGCTGGTCTCGATTGTGCCGGTCAATCCGACTAGCGATTTTGGCGTGATGTCGCGCCACGAGGGGAATCCGGTGCCGCACGAGCACCAGTTCTACCGCACAACGCTCAAGGGTCTCTTCTCGCTTGATCTGTGGTCGTGCGGCACGTTTTCGTATCTTAATCGCACCGGTTTTCGCAATCTCGATGACGAGCGACTCAATCTGATCCGCGACTATCCCGGTGCCGAGCATTTAGAGGCAGAGAAGTCATACCGCTTACCCAAGCAGGAACGGTTGACACGGGTGAAGGCGCTGTTCAGCGGGATGGCGCAGCTTGAGGGTGGAGCTAAGCAAACGTTGCACTATACCGATGTCAGCTCGGCATTGGTCATGTTTGCCGTTACCGACGGTGGGAATCATATCTTCCACCACACCGTAGGCGCGAATCGTATTGGTCAGCCTGAGATCAAAATCGACGCCCTGCGTGAGGCGTTGCGTGTGTTTGCCGATGGTATCCGCTCACCGGTGTACGTTGGTTGGGTGAAGGGGTATCTCGATGACGCACGGGCGGCGTTTGAGCAGTTCGTAGCCGAACATAATGCGAATGCCGATGCGAATGGCTTGCCGCGTATCGAGCTGAGCCATCCGCGTGAGGCGTTTTTGAGTTTCGTGGCCGCGTGTGATACACATCCAGAGTGGTTGGATTAGGTAACGCAGAGACGCTGAGTAGGCAGAGGCGCGAAGATTGAACCGCAAAGGCGCAAAGTGCGCAGAGGGGTTAACGCAAAGGCGCAGGGTTCGCGAAAGACGCGAAGAATTGTATATTGTTGGACGCCAACCTTGCTCACAAACTCCATCGTTTACCCCTTTGCGCCCTAACATCTCTGCGTCTCTGCGCCTCTGCGTTAGAGACCTTTGCGTTAATCATTTGGAGGAAACGATGCGTGTCCTCAAAATCGTCCTCGAAGGGATCACCACCTCATTCCGCTACCCGCATTTTATGCTGGGGGTCCAGCCGACGTTCCCCTTACCGCCACCGGCGACCATCTATGGCCATATATGCAGTGCGCTTGGTGAGTGGTTTGATCCAGACGGGGTGATGTTTGCCTATCATTTCACCGTTGCCGGCGAGGGCCAAGACCTCGAACACATCCACGTGCTATCCGCTGCATCGGGCAAGCTGCCGGGAGGCGAACGTAAGGTGCTAGAAGGGAACGTCAACCCGTTCAAGCGCCATATTCTGCTCTTCCCACGGTTGGTGCTCTACCTGAACCGGCCGGACTGGATCGACGTCTTCCGTTCGCCACGCTACCCAGTCGTACTGGGCCGTTCGCAAGACTTGGCCGCTTACACCCAGATCGAGGTCGTCGAGCTGCAACCGGCCGCACAGGTCTATTTCGAGCACTCGCTGCTGTCGTTTGCGTTGGCAGCGCAGGTGCCGGCTGGCGTGGTGACGCTGATGCCGCGCTGGATCAACTACCGTGACCGGCGGAGGCCAACCTTTGCCCGCTATCTGATGCTGGCCGAGCGGGTGACGAGCGCGCAGATGCTGCGGTTCGGCGACCAGCAGCCGGTCTATTGGAGCGACCCGACCGCACCGCGGGTAGACGGGTTGCCGTTGGGGTTATGGTTTCACAGTTTTGTGGGAGCCGCCGATGAAGCCATCACCATGGCCTGACGCTATCGATCATCTGCTGGCGAAGAGTGTGCAACACGGCGGCGAGACGCTGGCGGCGCACACGTGGCAGGTGCTCTGCCGGCTGGCCGATCTCTACCAGTTGCGCCCGCAGCTCGCTGGCGAGAGCCGGTTGTGGCACTGCCTCTACTGGGCAGCGTTTCTGCACGATTTTGGCAAAGCGGCGCACGGCTTTCAGCGCCGGCTACGCAGCGGGCCAGTGTGGCCGCACCGCCACGAAGTACTCTCGCTGGCCTTTGTGGACGCGATTGCGCATGGGTTCAGCGCCGCTGAGCAGCGGTGGCTGGTGGCTGCAATCGTTTCCCATCACCGCGACGAGCCAGAGATTGCGCAGACCTATCCGCTGGGTATACGCAACGACCCGCTGGTTGAGCTGTGCAACGAAGTGGATGCCGCGACCGCCGGATTGCTGGCCGAGTGGCTAGCGACCTGCGCCAACCCATGGCGCGAACAACTCGGATTGGCCGAGGTGGCAGAGTCAATCGCGCCGCAACCGGTGACGGTCAACGCCAAGCGCGTGCGCTACTGGCTACAGGTCTACCACGACTGGGTAGCCGAGCTAGAGCATGACTATGCCGCGCGCCTGCCCGGCATTTTGCTGCGCGGCCTGATCACCACCGCCGATCACATGGCGTCGGCGCATGTGCAGCTCGTACCACTGCCGATCAGCGAAGCGTGGCCGGCGCTGGCGCAGCGCCTCGTCCCGGCGGGGCAGCAGGTCTACGAGCACCAGCGGTGCAGCGGCGCGATCGGCGGCCAATCGGCGCTGCTCATGGCTCCAACCGGTAGCGGCAAAACTGAAGCTGCACTCTATTGGGCGCTCGGTGACGGCACAGCACCCCCGGCGCGTATCTTTTACACCCTGCCCTATCAGGCCAGCATGAACGCGATGTACGACCGGCTCCGGCGCAGTTTTGGCGATCAGGCGGTTGGCTTGCAGCATGGCCGGGCGGCGCAGGCGCTCTACGCCCGCTTCCGCGAGGGCGAGGAATGGTCGGCGGCAGCGGCGCGGCGGGTACATTGGGAGAAAAACCTGAACATCCTGCATGCCCGCCCGCTCAAGGTGCTCAGTCCCTACCAGTTGCTCAAAGCGCTCTTCCAACTGCGCGGCTTTGAGGCGATGCTGGCCGATTACGCCCATGCCGCTTTCATCTTTGACGAGATTCATGCCTACGAACCGGAGCGGCTGGCGTTGATTACCGGTCTGATGCGCTATCTGCGCAAACAGTTCGCGGCCCGCTTCTTCGTCATGTCGGCCACCTTTCCGCAGATCATCCGCGACCGTCTGGACGAGGCGCTCGGTGAGACGGCGTTCATCAGTGCTACGCCAGAAACCTTTACCCGCTTCCGCCGCCATCGCCTGCACCTACGCGACGGCGAACTGACCGATCCGGCGACGATCAGCGAAATCGTGGCGCAAGTGCGCGCCGGCCAGCAAGTGCTGGTCTGCGCTAACACGATAGCGCGGGTGCAAGAGCTGCGCGGCAAACTGGTCCAAGCCGGTTTGGGGGCAGAACAACTGATCGTGATCCACAGCCGGTTTACCTACGGCGACCGCAACCGGCTCGAACAGGCGATCCGGGAACGGTGCGCCAGCGAGGCTCGCCAGCGCCCGCCGCTGGCGCTGGTTGCAACGCAAGTGGTCGAAGTCAGCCTCGATATTGACCTCGATACCGTATACAGTGACCCGGCCCCGCTGGAAGCCCTCTTGCAACGGTTTGGCCGCGCCAACCGGCGTGGCGCCAAAGGCATCTGCACGGTCTACGTCTTCCGCCGGCCCAATAACGGGCAAGGCGTCTATGGTCGTGACCGCGACCCGGCCCGCGCCGGCCATATCGTGCGGGTCACGCTGGCCGAACTCGAACGGCATGACGGTGCGATTATCGACGAGGCAGCGATCAACGAGTGGCTTGACCGCATTTACGCCGATCCTGTGCTCAGCCAGCAATGGACGGAGGCCTACCGGCGGATGGCGCAGCAGGTCGAGCTGATCATCAACGGGTTACGCCCATTCCAGAGCGACGAACAGCGCGAAGACGACTTCGAGCGCATGTTTGACGCCGTTGATGTCGTACCGCACTGTTTCGAGCGCGACTATATCGAGCGGTTAGTCGAGGAGCAATTTATCGAAGCAAACAACTATCTGGTCAGCATCAGCAAACAACGGTTTGCCATCTTGCGCAGCCAAGGCAAACTGCGTCCGGCAGAAGAGACCGGCAAGCGGCGGGTATGGGTCGCGCAGCTTCCCTACGACGAGCGTAACGGTCTCTCGTTCAGTGACATCGTGATTGATCCGGATTGGAGTTAAGCATGAGTCTGACGGTGCATCATCTCATCTTTACCGCCACCGCGGCCACCCCGGTCGTGCTGGCCGCGCACAGCGGGCCGGCCGTGCGCGGCGTAATTTCCAACGCGCTCTGGAACCGGTTCTGCGCCAACAAAAGCGCCACCACCTGCGCCGGCTGCCCGCTGTTCCAGCATTGCCCGGTCGCAGCGCTGGTTGCGCCAATGCGCAGCGAAGACGAAAAAGGCAGCGAGCAGCGCCCGCGTCCGTATGTGGTGCGTCCGCCCCGTGACAGCGGGAAACGCTACCAACCCGGCGAGACCATCCGGTTTGGCCTTGCCCTCTTTGGTCAGGCCGAAATCTTCTTCCCCTTCATCGTAATGGCCGTGCGCGAACTCGAACGCGACGGGATCGGCATCAGCTTGGCCGAACTCGGTCGCCGGCGCGGCACGATCAAGCTCAACGCGATTGAAGCGTACAACCCGCTGAGCGGCGAGCGGCAGATGCTCTACCCGCTGCCCGGCGGCAACGTCAACTTTCCCAGCCTGCCGATCGATGCGACGGCGGTGCAAGACTACGCGGCGCGGTTGCCGACCGATCAGATCACGCTCACCTTTCATACGCCGGCCCGCTTGATCGACCAAGACCGGCTGGTGAAGCAGATCGCGCTGAGGCCGCTGATCCAGCGCCTCATGCGCCGGCTTGACGACCTCAGCCGGGCGTATGGCGCCGGCCCGCTAGCGATCGACTTTCGCGGCCTGCTCGCCATCGCCGAGCAGGTCACGACGACGGTCGATCAGACGCGCTGGGTTGACGTGGTAAGCGTTTCGTCGCGCCAGCAACGGCGCACCCCGGTAGGCGGACTGATCGGCAGCGCCACCTTCAGCGGGCCGCTCGCGCCCCTGCGCGAGCTGATCGTTTGGGGTAGCCTGATCCACGTCGGGCGCAACGCGGTCAAAGGCGACGGCTGGTATACCCCAGTCGGGATGGAGGTCTTGCCGTAACGCCAGCGGCGAGGCATTGCCTTGCGAACTTGACAACGACAGGCATTTCGGAGTATCAGTGAACACACCGGCAGTGCGCAACAACCGAGCCAGCATTGCAGCCATCAGCGCACTACATGATCGTTTCTGCACCTTAACAACCAGCATGTCACCCATTGCGGGCGACGCCGGTACAGAAAGGAAGACTGCGCCATGGAACTCATCGTTAGCGAACGCGGCAGTTTTGTCGGTAAACACCAAGGCCGGCTGCGAGTTACCAACGACAATGGCGAGAAACGCGAGGTGCCGATTATGCACCTGCGGCAGGTGATCATCTGCGGCGGCGGGGTAGCGATCAGCAGCGACGCCGTGCGGGCGTGCAGTGAAGAGGGTATTCCCATCCACTTTATCAGCGTCAACGGCACCCCGCACGCCAGCCTCTACAGCGCCGGCCTCACCGGCACCGTCCTCACCCGGCGCGCGCAATTGCGCGCCTACGAGGGGCCGGCCGGCGTCGCCCTTGCCCGCGCCTTCACACTGGGCAAACTCGGTAATCAAGCCAACCTCTTGCGCTACGCGGCAAAAAACCGCAAAGAGACGGCTCCAGAAGTCTACGAACAGCTTATGGCGATTGCGGGCGAAGTGGTCGACTATCAAATTGCGGTTGAACGGCTGCAGGGCGAGACAGTTGACGAGCTGCGTGAAGCGCTGATGGGGATCGAAGGCCGTTACGCGGCGCGCTATTGGCAAGCCATTGGTCTACTGGTGCCGGCCGAACTCAACTGGCCGGGGCGCGAAACCCGCGGCGCGAGCGACCCGTTCAACCAAGTACTCAACTACGGCTACGGCGTCTTGTACGGCCAAGTCGAACACGCCATCATTCTAGCCGGCCTCGACCCGTATGCCGGTCTCTTGCATGCCGACCGGCCGGGCAAACCGAGTCTGGTGCTCGATCTGATCGAAGAATTCCGCCAAGCGGTAGTTGACCGGCCGTTGTTAGGGCAAATTACCCGCGGCTGGCAAATCGGGCGCGAAGACGATGGGCGGCTCGATCAAGCCACCCGCGAGCGGATCGTCAGCAAAGTGCTCGAACGGCTCGAATCGACCGAACTGTATGAAGGTAAACGGCAACCGCTCCGGCACATCCTCCAGTGCCAAGCGCGCCACATCGCCACTTTTGTGCGCGGCGAACGCGAGAGTTACACGCCCTTCGTGATGGGTTGGTAAGCGAGGCCGGCCATGCAATGTCTCGTCATCTACGACATCCCCGACGACCGGGCGCGGCAGCGCGTCGCCGACGCTTGTCTCGACTACGGCCTGCAACGGATCCAGTACAGCGCCTTTGCCGGCAACCTCAGTCGCGCGCACCAACGCGCACTGTTCGGCGAAATCGCACGCCGGGTCAAAGGCCGCACCGCCAACGTCCAACTCTTCGCCTTCGACGCCAAAACGTGGAGCGAACGGCGGACACTGGAGCAACACTATGACGATACCTGATCTAGACACCATCGAAGTCAGCGACATCAAACAATGGCGCTACTGCCCGCGCATCGTATGGTACGCCTACTGCTTGCCGGCCATCCGGCCCAAGACCGATCTCATGCGGCAGGGAGCGGCCAGCCATCGGGCGGAAGAAGATCGCGAAGCGCGGCGGTCACTGCGCACCTACGGCTTAAAAAGCGGCGAACGGTTCTTCAACGTCTACCTGCGGTCAGAGCGGCTCGGCGTCAGAGGCATCCTCGATCTAGCGATTGCCGTCCCCAACCGGAGCGACCCCGCGGCGAAAGCGGTGGTGATCGACTACAAAGACAGCGAACAGGCGGCGGGGCCGCACTTCAAACTGCAAGTCGGAGCGTATGCACTGCTGATCGAAGAGGTGTGGGGCATCCCGGTCGAAGTAGGCTGGATCTACCACATTCCCCTGCGCAAAGCGGAAAAAGTGCCAATCAGTCCGCAACTCCGGCGCAACGTGATCGAGGCGATCAACGCGATACAGCAAGCTATCCGGACAGAAGCGTTGCCGCCGCCGCCGAGCAGTCGAGCGTTATGCGTCAACTGCGAATTCCGCCGCTTCTGCAACGACGTTGTTTGAGAGCAGCGGCCAAACGGGCGCGCTAAGCGGTTCATTCGCAACTCACGCGCCGGCGGTCGAGCCAAGCGGCTGCCGGCGCGCCTGAAAGAACCGTCGAATCGGCGCGATGCGCATCAGAGCGCGATGGACGGCATTCGCAACTCGCAGGTGTTTAGCAACAGCCATCAACTTGCGATGCAAATGGCCAATCGCGGTTGCGAAGCGACGCGAAACGAAGTATACTGGCAGCGTAGGACGGCTTATGAGAAGCTGGAAGCAGGTTGCGAGGGTGATCACAGCGTGGGTGGGTGAAGAAAGAGAGTGGCCCTTTCAACAATTTCGGCTCACGGTAGAGCACTGAAACCGCCATCTGGACGCGGGCGGTCGGAGGGTATTTTTTGTCTTTCAACAATTTCGGCTCACGGTAGAGCACTGAAACGTGTCTGGTGCGAT
>NZ_DAOUDC010000045.1:0-35787 GCF_034431535.1 Chloroflexus sp.
GCTCGCCGCGCGGTGGCACTCCTGCTCGTCGTGCGGTTGTGGGTTGCACCGTGACCATAACGCCGCGCTCACGAGCTTGCAGCAGGGGGCGTCGCCTTCGGGGAGGCGCTGCCGTTGGGCGGGCCAAAAACCGAGAACCCCGCACCCTGTAGGGGCGGGAGTGTCAGAGCGATGAAGGTATCTCGACCCCCATCAACGGTAATGCCTCTCCCCATACATTGGCAAGGGCCGGCGCGATGGCTTGCGGCTCGCCAGTGGTGTAGCAGCGAAGCGCACCGCTGCCATCCGGCAACCCAATCCGCTCGGCGACGCGCGCGGTTTGGGCCGCAACCGCCGGCCCGGTGTCGATAATCGTGACCTCTGGCCCGGCACAGGCGCTGATGAGCGGGGCGAGGGGCGGAAAATGGGTACACCCCAGCACAATCACATCGGCGTCGGGCGCGGCGGCGAGATGATCAGCGATCAGCGTACGGGTTTCCTCATCACTGATGGCGCCAGCTTCCACTTGCTCGACTAAATCGGGGCAGGCCAACGCATAGACTTCAACATCAGCGGCGTAGGCATTCACGAGGGCGCGGAAGCGATCGCTCGCGAGCGTACCGCTGGTCGCCATCACCGCCACTTTGCCGCGGCGAGTGGCTGCTACCGCCGGCTTCACCCCCGGTTCCATCCCCACGACCGGTACTGGCAATTCACGGCGCAGCAATTCAATCGCGGCAGCCGTTGCAGTATTGCACGCGACCACTACGATGCGCGCACCTTGATCAACCAACCAATGTCCGCAGGCCAATGCGCGCGCGCGGATCTCTTCAACCGGTCGCGGGCCGTAAGGGCAATAGGCGCTATCAGCAAGGTAGATCAGATCAGCGTGGGGCATCTGGTCACGGATGGCGCGCGTGACCGTCAGCCCGCCCAATCCGGAATCGAAAATGCCAATCATAATGAGGTTGGGTTATCGGTGTCACAGCAAACGATTGGTACAGGCATAGCATCGCTTGGGCAGAGCAGCACCCGGGCAGAGCACGTTCTGCCCGTACTTTGGGAATAGGAGCGGTGGGCAGAGCGCGCGCTGCCCCTGCTATGGCCGGCATCCAGCGATAAAATCAGCGAACAACGCTTGCCAGCGCGGTTCGCTGCTATCCCAGAGGTGTTCGGGATGGCATTGGACGGCCAGCAGGTAGTGATCGCCAGTGGTCTCAAACGCCTCGATAATGCCATCGGGAGCATAGGCGACCGGGCGCAAGCCGGGGGCGAGGGTTTTAATCGCCTGATGGTGCATCGTGTTGCACCCGATCTGTTCAGCCGACAAGACCGTCGCCAAGCGTGAACCGGCGGTGATCGTCAGCAGATGGGTCAGTTCCGTCCATGCGCGGGTGCGGGTATTGGCGCGATGGTCAATGGTCGTCTCGAATTGAGCCGGAATATCTTGATAGAGCGACCCGCCAAGGGCGACATTGATCACTTGCAACCCGCGACAAATCCCGAGCAGCGGTTTGCCATCGGCGTCAGCCCAGCGCGCTAACGCTATCTCAACCGCATCGCGTTGCGGATCGACCGGACCGAGCTGCGGGTGCGGCGCTTCGCCGTAATAGACTGGATCAACATCATCGCCGCCGGGCAAGAGGATGCCGGCGCACAGTTCATACAGCACGCGCACGGCGCTGAGATCATCAGTCAAGTAGATGATCAGCGGGATACCACCGGCAGCTTCGATAGCGCGCAGATAGGTAGGCCTCACTGTCTGCAACTCGCGGCCATCGGCGCTGGCGCCACTATGCATCGCAGTGATGCCGATCAGGGGACGAGCGTGATCAGTCATAGCATTCTATGGTACGGCAGACTAAGCGGCGCGGCTCTGGCGGCGCGTGTCGCGGCAACTCTCGACAAAGGCGGCAAACAGACCTTGCCAGCGCGGATCGGCTGCTTCCTGTAACGCCTCAGGATGGCATTGCACGCCCACGATAAAGGTGTGATCCTCGCTTTCGAGCGCTTCGATCACGCCGTCGGGCGCCCATGCCACTGCGCGCAAGCCGGGAGCCACG
Source organism: Chloroflexus sp. (assembly GCF_034431535.1). GTDB lineage: Bacteria > Chloroflexota > Chloroflexia > Chloroflexales > Chloroflexaceae > Chloroflexus. The sequence continues at coordinate 2,043 of NZ_DAOUDC010000045.1, forward strand.
TGGCGCACCGCTTGGTGATGCAACGAATTGATCATGAGGTCAGTCGTGCCAAGCGAGTGGGCCAAGCGCGAATCGGGCGCGATGGTAATCGGATGGGCAAGGAACGTCCAATCTTCGCGCGCATACGAAGCGTTATGATCGATCGGCGAGTCAAGCTGGGCTGGAATATCTTGGTAGAGCGATCCGCCGAGGGCGACATTAATCATCTGCACGCCGCGGCAAATGCCGAGCAGCGGTTTGCCGTCGGCAGCAGCCCAGCGAGCGAGGCGCAGTTCGGCCATATCGCGCGGCGGGTCAATCATGCCAAGGCGCTCGTGGGGTTGGTCGCCGTAGTGACTGGGCGAAATATCGCCGCCGCCGGCGAGCACCAAGCCATCGAGCTGGTCGTAAATCGCGCGCAGCGCCGTGGCGTCGAGCAGGGGCGGGATCAACAGCGGCGCGCCGCCAGCCCGCAGCACGGCGTCAACATAGGTTTGGCGATGGCCGTATGAAGGAGGGCACCAATCGCGGTCGCGGAAGGTGCCGCAGGAGATTCCGATCAGAGGCGTCATGCGCGCTTCCTCCATGGTCGGTAATACCGATATTATGAGTGCGCATTATAACATACTATCCTAGTGAATCATCAGTCGCGGAAATGATCGCGATCGCGCAAGCCCTACCTCTGGGGGGATGGCAGCCAAGTCTGCGTGACGGCTACGCGCGGTCGTTAGCGACGGGCAAGGCAATAAAGAACGTGCTGCCTTCGCCGACCGTGCTCTCAACCCAGATTCGCCCGCCGAGCAATTCGACCAGCGGCTTCACAATCGACAGCCCGAGGCCGGTGCCGCCCGCTTCAATCTTGAGCGGGTTATCGGTGCGGAAGAAGCGGTCGAAGATGCGGGGCAGATCTTCGGGCCGAATGCCCACGCCGGTATCGCTAATGCTGAGCAGCAGATAGCGGCGACTATCGCTCAGTGTGCTGCGCACCGGTTCGGGCAGATCGACATTGAGCGTCTCGCGGGCGGCAATAGTGATTTTGCCGCCGGGGGGAGTGTACTTAATCGCGTTGAGCAATACGTGATAGAGTATCTGGTGTAAGCGCATCGCATCAGCCCGAATCAGCGGCAAGCCGGGCGGGATCGAGATCGTCAATTGATGCTGGCGTTGCGCGATCTGCGGTTGCAACTCGGCGATTACACCGCTGAGGGCCTCGGCGAGGTGGAGTGAGCGCCATTCGAGATCAATGCTGCCTGATTCGATCTTGGTGATTTCGAGCACATCGTTAATGAGATTAATCATGCGCTCGGTATTGCTATAGATGGTATTAACGAACTCGCGTTGAGTATCGTTCAATTGCCCCAACCCGCCCATCGCCAGCAATTGGGTAAAACCCTTGATCGCAGTCATCGGCGTGCGCAATTCATGCGACATAGTGCCGATAAACTCATTCTTCATGCGATCGGCTTCAACTTCGCGGGTAATATCGCGCAGCACCAACAAGGCGCCGAGCGATTCATCTTCATCTTCGTTGCCATCTTCTTTGAGCACGGGACTCAGAGAGACATTGATCGTGCGACCGCTGATCACGGCAGTCGTCGAAAACGTACGCGCTTCACCGGTGACGCTCAGCGGACGGCGGAGCAGATCATCAAGCGGCAATTCGGCGGCATGGCTGCCCAGATACCGTTGAATGATATCGTGGAGATTCCAGAGCAAGAGTTCTTCGGCGGGGCGGTGCAGAATGCGGCTCGCGGCCTGATTGATGCTCAACACGCTGCCGTAGAGATCGCAAACGATCACACCATCAAGGAGGCTTTGCAGAATAGCGGCGATCTGGCTCGTCTCTTTCTGTTGGCGATCGAGCAATTCGTAGCGCCGTTCGGCCTCGGCGCTAATCATGTGGAACAGATTCGCATTATTGATGCCAATCGCGATCGCGCCGGCGCAGGCATTGAGCAGGCGGACATGGCCTTCGTTGAAGAAATGGGTGTGCGAATGCGAAAGGGTCATGACCCCGATCACCTCGCCTTGGACAAACAGCGGCACTGAGATCATCGAACCGACACGCTTCCGGGTGCTGCCGGGGATCGATATCCAGCGCTCATCTTGCGAGACATCATTGACCAGCACGGTTTGGCCGTGCTGGGCTGCCCAACCGGCGATGCCTTGACCAATCGCAAAGCGCACGACGTTATCATGGGTGAGCTTTGCCCCTAAAATAGCCCGTGTTACCAACAAGCTTGGGTTGTCTTCTTCGGCCAACAAGATCGAGGCGTGTTCAGCCTGCACAATCCGGGCCAACATCTCAAGCGAGTTGTTGAGAATCTGATCGAGATCAAGCGTCTGATTGACCTGTGAGGCGATGGCGTGTAGGGTCGCGAGCCGATCCTTCTCTTCTTCCAACTCGCGGGTACGCTCAATCACCCGTTGTTCGAGATCGGCATTGAGCGTGCGAATAGTATGGTACAGGTCAGCATTTTGCAACGCAATCGTTGCTTGGCTGACGATGCTCTGGGCCAGATCTTGCATAAAGCGCAGATCGAGCGGATTATTGCGTTCTTGCAGCGTCACTGCGCCGATCAGATGTTCACCGCCGATCATCGGGAGCACCATCACGCTGCAACCGGCAATCAGCCAGTCGTGGTCGGGATCAACCGGCGCTACCGGCCAGAACGTGCTGCCGCTGTGCGTAAATGCTGACTGAATCACGGGGTTGGAAGGCGGCAAGCAATAACCAATCGGCGGCCCATCAGCGTTGCCCCGACTGGCAGCGACGCGGAGCTGGTTGGTAGGGTCAGTCAGCCAGACCGCGACGTGGTAAGCATCGGTCAAGCGATGCAGACTATCAATCACGATCTCAAGCAGCTCATCGCGGTCGAGGATAGCTGAGAGGCGTTGTGAAATATCGTTGAGCGCCTTCAGTTGCAGCGCGCGCTGGTCGGCTGCCGCTGAGGCGGCATCAAGACTAGCGGCAATAAATTCGCGCTCATGAATCAACTGATTGGTATGTTCGGCCCAAATATCGACTAAGGTTGTAATGACCTGATCGAACAATTCAGCCAGCGTATCGGTCAGGGCAAGATCAGGTGTATCGTGGAGCAATGCGGTGCGGGTGGCGCGATGTACCTGATGAATGTTGCGCACCAGCGCGGGCAAATCGGCGCCGGGTTCGGCAGCGGCCAATTTGCTAAACAGCTCACGCAGCGGCTGATCATCACCGTTGGTGACAGCAGCCAGTGCGATCGCGAAGCGTTGCAAATCGAGCTGAGCTTGGGTCGCGACCGACCCCGTGGTCGTATCGCGCACATCATTCCACTGTTGCAGCAAGGTAGCCTGCTGGTTTTGCAGCCAATGGCTCAGCACAGACTTCATACAGGCGATCGACGGCTTTCTTTATTCACTGCGCACGACTACAACCGTCGCGTCATCGTTGTCTTTGCCGAAGCGGGCTAAAATCTCATCAGCAATCTGCTGCGGCGAACGGCTCAGATCGGGCGGCGGTTCGGTCGTGAACCGGCTCGAAATGCCGTCACTGTATAAAACGAAGGTATCGCCGGAATTGTAGGTATAGGCAAGTCGTAAGAGTTGGGGCAACCGATATCCGACGATGCCATTTTTCGAGATCGGTTTAATCAGCAAATTGCTGTACACTTGCGCGCCGATATTACCGACGCCGACGAACTCGGCGGTGCGCATCCGGGCATCAAGGTGCAGCAAGGCCATCACTGCGCCGCGGCTGCCGACGAGCGCGCGATCAGCTCGGCGCATCAATTCGGTCAGATCGCCCGCCGGATCGCTTTCAAGGACGGCGACTGCGCGGCGGGCGGCTTCGGCAGCGGCATCACCGCCGCCAAGCCCATCAATGACCGCGGCCAGCAACTGGTCATCATTGTATGGCAACACCATATAGGCATCGCCGCTTATACTCTGACCAAGCTTGGGACGTAGCGCTGCTCCCCACACAAGCTTCATATTGCCTCGTCATCTGCGGATAGTACGCCACTTCACAGCGCGCACCGTCGTTCCCACGCCGGGGGTGGAATGGATGTAGAACTCATCCATCAGCCGGCGCACGCCGGGCAAACCGGCGCCGAGCGAATGGGTCGTGCTATAGCCGTCGCGCAGGGCCAGTTCGATATCAGGAATGCCGGGGCCGCGATCGCGAGCTTCAACGGCCAAACCGGCCATATCCTGTGAATGGTGAACGGGGCTGATTTCGATCTCACCACCACCCGCGTGCCGGATCAGATTATGACCCAATTCAAGGATACAGATCTCAATCCGTGTGCGATCCGTTTCAGTAAACTGCAATTCACCGGCCAACCGGCGGCCGGTGCTTAGAGCGACATAAATATCGGCTTCACGCTGAATGCGCACAATCGTCGCTTCCATACCTCGTATTATACCTGAAGGGGATTAACGGAGTGTGACCGTCGGGCTAGATTGAACGGCGCGGCAAGCGTAATTCAGCGCTATCCATCACGATCGTCACTGGGCCATCATTAATCAGCGCCACTTGCATCATTGCGCCAAAGACGCCGGTAGCGACGGGGATGGCGCGGGCGCGGAGGGCATCAGCGAAGGCGTCAACTAGCGGCGCGGCGATCTCAGGGCGGGCGGCGGTGGTAAAGCTGGGGCGGCGGCCCTTGCGGGTATCGGCGTAGAGCGTGAATTGCGAAACCACTAATGCAGCGCCGCCAACATCGAGCAGTGAGAGATTGAATTTGCCTTCGTGGTCGCCGAAAATGCGGAGATGGGCGATCTTCTCGGCCAGCAGATCAACATCGTCGATGGTGTCGGTTTGGTTGACGCCAAGCAAGATCAACAACCCGCGGCCAATGGTGCCAACGACCGACCCATCGACTGTAACTGACGCTTCGCTGACACGCTGAATCACTGCGCGCATTACGTCTCCTCGGCTGGAATAGCAAAGATCAAGCGACCGGTTTGGGTCTGGTGAATGCGAGTTACGACCACTTCAATGGTTTGCCCAATGAGATGGCGAGCATTCTCGACGATCACCGGCGTGCCGTCATCAAGGTATCCCACTCCTTGTTGGCGGGTATTCCCTTCGTTGCGAATCAAAATGTGCAACCGCTGATCCTGCATCACCGGCGGGCGGAGCGCGTCGCTCAACTGATTGATACTCAGCACTGTCACGGCTTGCAAGCCGGCGATCCGGTTCAGATTATAATCGTTCGTGATAATCGGGCAGTGATGTTGGCGGGCCAACTCGATCAGTTTATCATCAACACGCAGCACATCAGGCAAATCGTGATTGATAATCTCGATCGGCAGTGGTGACGATTGCTGCATCTGGTTGAGCAATTCGAGACCGCGCCGGCCCTTTTGGCGGCGCAAATCATCATTTGAGTCGGCCAGCATTTGCAGTTCAGCAAGCACAAACGACGGAATCAGCAGAGTGCCTTCCATAAAGCCAGTACGCGCGACGGCAGCAATGCGGCCATCAATAATGGTGCTGGTATCAAGCAAATAGCGGCGCCCGCTCGGTTGGGAAGGAGGGGGGGCGCTGGCCGGCGGGGGCGGTGGTGGCTGGGTACGTTGTTGCCGCCATTGGGTCAACCACTCGATTAGGTCGCGATGGCGCACGTGCATAATCGAAGCGCCAAAATAGACGAAGATGACGGTGACAACGCTGGGCAGAATATTGCCGTAGGGCGTGGGTAATGTCGCGAGAGGAACAGTACTAAGCGCACCGGCCAGCAGGCCCAGCAAAATCCCGGCGAGCACAAGCATCAATTCGCTCAGCGGAGTCGTGCGTGCTTGGCGGAAAAGGGCACGGAGCGGATCGGAAATAATCCGGGGCGCGAGAATGAGACCGAGTCCGCCGCCGGCCAGCATCAGCAATACGGTGGCCAATTCTTGATCAGAGGTTGGGTTTGGCCCGGACAAAGATCGGCCGAGCCAGAAGCCAAGATATGCCATCCAGCCGAAGCCGAGCAGACGGACGATAAAATCGAGACTCAGTTGCATGTCTCACCCTTGATCGATGTCAGATGGCGATGATCGGTTGGGGCGGGTGAGGAGTTCGACCGCTTCGGCCAATGAACGCACCGGTGTTACGGTCAACGTGGGCAGTGATTCTAACGTCGTGTGGGCCGGGATGACCGCATGGCGAAAGCCAAGTTTGGCCGCCTCACTCAAGCGCCGGTCGATCTGGCTGACGCTACGCAATTCGCCCGACAGACCAATTTCACCGAGACAGACTATCTCAGGTGCGATGCGCTGATTACGGTATGACGATGCGATGGCCAACGCCACCGCGAGATCGGCAGCCGGTTCGCTAATGCGCAGTCCACCCACAATATTGACGTACAAATCTTGATTGAACAGCGGCAAGCCAACCCGCTTCGACAAGACGGCGGTCAACATCAGTAGCCGGTTGAGATCGAAACCGTTCGTTGTCCGGCGCGGTTGGGCATTACCGGTATGCGACGTGAGGGCCTGCACTTCAACCAGCAGCGGGCGAGTGCCTTCGAGGGTCACGGCGACGGTCGAACCGGGGCTGTGGGTGTTGCGTTCGGCGAGGAAGACCTGTGACGGATTCCGCACTTCGCGCAACCCATCGCCGGCCATTTCAAACACGCCGACCTCGTTGGTACTGCCAAAGCGATTCTTGACCCCGCGCAGCAGGCGAAACTGGTGAAAGCGATCTCCTTCGAGGTAAAGCACCACATCGACAATATGCTCGAGCACGCGCGGACCAGCGATCGCACCTTCTTTGGTGACGTGACCGACCAGCACAATCGGAATCGCCGTTTCTTTGGCCAATTGCATTAGGCGGAGCGCACCCTCGCGCACTTGCGAGACGCTGCCGGCGGCGCTGGTTAATTCGGGCAGATAGACTGTCTGGATCGAGTCAACGATAACTAACCGTGGGCGAAGTGTGCGAATATGCTCAATAATCAGGTCGAGCGATGTTTCAGCGAGCACAAACAGATCATCAGCGGCGAGGCCAAGCCGTTCGGCGCGCAGCCGGATCTGTTGGGCCGATTCTTCGGCGCTGACGTAGAGCGCCGGGCCAACACTGGCGGCAAAATGGGCGGCCACTTGACCAAGCAAAGTTGATTTGCCGACGCCGGGATCGCCGCCGATCAACACGACAGAACCGGGGACGAGGCCGCCGCCAAGCACGCGGGAAAATTCTTCGGCATAGACCGGTAGCCGCTGGAAATCGGCCAGCGGCACATCGCGCAAGCGGACGGGCTGATTTGGACTGAGCGCGGCAGGCCGGCTGGCGCCGGAGGGCCGGGCGGGGGCAATCAGTTGCTCGACCAGACTATCCCATGCGCCACACTCAGGACACTTCCCCATCCAGCGGCTCTGTTGGGCGCCACATTGTTGGCAGACGAAAAGAGTGCGTGTTTTTGCCATAGCTGCATTATACCACTGTAACCGTAGCTAGTGAATCGTGGGGTCTTGGAAAGAAGAATTATCAACTAATGTTGACTATAGGTATATGAAAATATAAACCCTCGTTGATGATTGATAAACGAGTAGGTGAACAGTACTAACTGCGCCTAGGAAGGGCTGGCAGTTGCGAAGCCGCGCTACAGCCCTCTATACTCCCCATACATTTGCTTGGTTCATTGCGAAGGTTTTGACCATGGTAGCCGGTATTGCATTGCTTGTTGAGAGTAATCCATATCGTCGCAGCATGTTGATGAGAGCGCTGAACGCCTATCATTGGGCGGTCATCGCTGTAGGTGATATCAGCGTTGCCTATAACTGTCTCGTGCAGGCAGTCTTCGATGTGATGATATTAAGTTTTGACTGTTGGTTATTAGCCAAAACTGGTGTATTTATTGATTTTTCTGTGCAAAATACAAGCTCTTTAGTGATTTTATACAGCGCAGAGTTTGATATTTTAACGGTTTATTCAGGCGCTGCTGAAAATAACATTCGGTTACAGGCATTGTTAAGCGTACAGCGTGCGCTTGATCAGGTATGGCGGCGTTATCAGCGGGTGCCATTCATCCTAAGCCGCCAGCGCATACGGAAGCCAACTACGCTCATGTCACCGTTTTCACCTTCAATGCTGGTTGATGTACGTCAGCGTCACGTCATTATCGCGGGACGGTTGATCAAATTGAGCACAGGTGAAATGAAGCTGTTGCACTATCTTATGCAGTCGCCGCAACAGATGGCATCATTCAAAGAGCTAGCAGGCGCGCTCTACGAACAAGAATTCTCTCATACTGAAGCGCGCGAATTGCTCAAAATGCGGATTCACCGGTTACGCCAGAAGCTTGAACAAGAACCAGACTCGCCGAGCATTATTTGTAGTGTCCGTGGCTATGGCTTTATGCTCTGTTCAGCGGTGACGTTCGTCCAAGAAACGAGCAGCCAGATGATCCCCAACGCGGCGTTGCCGATGGATAGCGAGCAGCTATTGGGTCTGGCGGTAACCGGTACATGCTGCCAGCAACCAGAATGCGACGGCTACGTCGGGCCAAAAGTAGAATGCGTCGACCAACCCATGCATCAGCGCGCCGGCTATCGTAGCAGCAGCGCCGATCGCCAAGGCAGAATCGGGTTGCGCCGATGGCGCACGCACGATGCGCCACGTCGCCCAAGCCAAGCCGAGCAGCAGCAGTGGGCCGCCACGCAACCACAGATCGAGGATCACGTTGTGGGGATGGGAGGTGTAAATTTCATTGGTGTCGCGGAGCGCCGGATCAATATAGCGTTGATAGACAATCAGGAACTGGTCGAGGCCAATGCCGAGCGGGTGATCGAGCAGCATCGCCAGCGCCGCGCGCCATGTTGCTAGGCGGATAGCGCTGCTGCCAGTGAGGAGGCTGAGCCGTTCGATGCCGAGCGTAGTGATGACTACTGCAATCAGTGCCACGCCAATGCTGCCGCTGATGAGGAGCAACCGGCCATGACGCGGCGCAACCGTGAAAAAGAGCAAGACGCCGGCGGCGACCAACGCACCCAGATACGCGCCGCGTGAGAACGACACCCCTAACGCAGCCAGCGCTAGCGCGGCACAGAGAGTGAAGGCAAGGGCGGCCCAACGCTGCTGTTGCCGCCATGTGGCCCAAGCCAACGCTGCCGCCAACGACCAAACCCGCCCCATCGCCAACCCTAAATTGTTGGGGTGGCCGTAAAACCCAGTAACGCGCACAACCCCCTCTGTCGCAACCAGATCTTCGCCATGCCCGATCTTGACGCCAAACAGCGGCACGAGGTTGAGGCCGGCAAACTGTGCCAATGCCACGATGGCTGAGACAGCGCCGGCGGCGATCCAACCGATCAGCGTTGGCATCAGCGAGGGGCGGCCTTGTCGCTCGTGCCACCAGAGCAAGGCCGCGAACAGCAACGGTTCGACGATCATCCAACGTAGTTCGCGCAAGGCGGGGCCACGCGCTTCGGCGATCAGCACGCCCCAAAGGCCGCCGAGCAAAACCAATGCAGCCGGGGCGAGGGCGATCTCCGTCGAGGAGCGTAAGCGCAACGATTGCGGCAGCAAGCGCCAGTCACGGAGTAGGGTCGTGAAGGCGGTAATCAGCAACACCACTTCGTGCAACGGCAGATAGATGCCGCTCTCGCGAATGCCGAAACGGGTATCGAACAAGCCTTTGGGCAAAAAATAGAGCGGCACCGTGATGGCAACCCAGCGGACAGCGAGATCGGGCCGGGCAATGGCAAGGCCGATAAAGGGCAACAGGCCGAGCATCGTAAGCGGCACTTGGGCCGAGGCGCGGTAGGCAATAGCAAGCGTGATGCCTTGCAGCGCAAAGAGAACCCACTCGCGGCGATGGGCATCGATCCGCTTCCAGCGGGCTAGCAGATGATCGAGCAACGGCAACGCGGCGCGCATGGTGAAAGCGCTGCTGATGACCAATGCGACTACCAGCAGCAGCGGGCCATAATCGCCGAGCGGTCGCCACGGCAAATTGCGCGATATAGCAAACTCAGCGAGAGGTGTACCACTGCGTAGTTCGAGGGTATGCACTACATCAGGCAAGCCGCGCAGTGTATTGCCGTCTAGCGCTACCGGCACACCATCGAGCAGCGCCGCAGCAGGTGTGCTGCCGCGCAACTCAATGGCGGTACCGGCAAATCGCACCTGCCAGCCATCAGCAGTGCTCGTCACAGCGGGGTGATCCCAACGATGCACGCCAACGGCAGCAACCGCAGGAGATTTGACATAATCGCGCAGCATAGTATATGAAGGAAGCGGTTGCCAATCGCGACTGACCAGCGCAAAGTACGGGGTGGGATCATCAGGATGCGGCTCGGCATAGCCGCCGTAGCGCAACATCCAGACATTCATCACCCCCATCCACGGCCACTCGCGGCGGGCGCGCTCGATTTGGGCCGTGAGATAGGCGCCCTTGGTCGCTTCATCTACCGGCGGCCCCCAGACAAAGCGACGCTCAGGCGGTATTGTAGGAGGGGCTGCGTTATAGCCAAACTCGGTGACCCAAACCGGTGTTGCCAGATCACCGTGGCGTTCCATCACCTCACGCAGCAGCACCACCCGGCTGACGTCGTTGCGGGTATCGATGGGACGATCCCAGCGCCAATTGTCGCGTCCGCGCAAAAAGACATAGCGATGTTCAGAGGGGGGCTGGCCGAGGCCATAATTCTGGGCCGACATAATATCGAAATAGGCAGCGCCGCCAAGGGAGTAAATTGCATCGAGATACTCGAGTTCGGTCATCGGCGCGCGCGGATCGAGACCGTCGGTCGGGGCCAAGCCGGGGAAGAGCACCACCGCATCGGGATTCGCCCGCTTCACTGCTTCATAGCTCACCCGCAGCAGAGCCAGAAAATCAGCCGGCTTCGGCTCTTGCCAACCCCATTCATTCTTGAGATTCGGCTCATTCCAAATCTGAAAATAGCGTACTTGTCCGCGATAACGCTCAACGAGGATGGCGAGAAAGCGGGCATAATCGGCCAAATCATCGGGTGGGGCCATCGAGTTGCCATCGATGGCCAGGCCGGCCTGAAATTCCGGAGTCGAGCATGCAGCGGCGCAAGCCCACAGGGGAGGCCGGTCGACGCGCATAATCAACTCGATGTCGTGGGCCACCGCCGAAGCAACGATCCGGTCATACTTTGCCCAACTCGACACCTCGCCGATCGTCGCCGCGTTACGGCGGTCGATAAAATCACCGCGCGCATGAATCTCGATGTCGTCCCAGGGCACCTGCATACGGGCATAGCGTGCGCCGAGATCGCGGGCAAGGGCGAAGGTGCGGTCAATTGCGGCGGGGTCAGGCTCTAGGTGGAGGTTAAAGACGTTCACCCCCAGTGCCGGGCCATCGCTGTAGGGGAAGGGTTGGTCGACCGGTGGGTATTGGGCGATGCCGCGGAAAGCGGCGTTATCGAGCCAGACGGCAACGCCGAGCGCAGCGACAAGCAGCGCATTGAGAAGAGCAAGCCAGCTAAAGCGGGTCAGTGCAGTACGCATAGCGGAGAGAGTATAGATGGGTGGGGGGATGGTGTCAAGGGGGGACGCTATTGCTGAAAGGCATAGTTTTCGCTGAAGGAAGAGATTGTTTCGGGGGCGGGGCGCCCCGCTGCGCGGGGTGGCCCTACCCTTGCAATGACATTCAAGGGCAAACAGAACGTATGAGCGTAGATGTGGTTGGTGGCTTTGGAAGGTGTCGTTTCGCCCTCACTCCCAGCCCCTCTCCTACTGGCGCGGGAGAGGGGAGCGCAGCGCCGGGCGTTGAGGCATCGCACAGCGATCAATGGTTGTGCTCGGCTACATGTTTTTTCCATCCCTCAACCTCTGCTGAGGGTCGTTGTGCTGAAGGGGAGATTGCTTCGGTTGCGCGGCGTCAGCCCTGCTGGATGCCGCCCAATCGAAGCAATGACAGATGGGGGTGTGATTGCGCGTCGGCGGCGGTGGTGGAGCGAGCTGTGGCGCGGGCGGGAGGGATAAGCTCAGCATGGTTCGCGCTGAAGGAGGGGATTGTTGTGGAGGCAGGGCGTCTGAATGCAGTGACATTGGCTGGCAATGGTGCAAGTGTATGGTAAAATATAGTGAATGTTTATTACCTCTGCTGAAGCTACGGGATCCACATATGCCTTCATCTTCCCAAGATTGGTCCAATATCACGTTCAGCGGTCACGAAACCTTTACCCTGCGCAGCAACTGGCTCAAGAAAGCTTTTGATCTCCTCCAAGACATTCCCGATCTGTTTTGCCGGGATGATGCGTTTGTATTGCTCGGCGTTGGCAAAAATATGGCGCAGTCGATCCGCTTTTGGGGTCGAGCCACCCGTCTCTTCGAGCGCATCGACACAGGCGATATGCGGGCGACTGAAGTGGGTGCAGCGCTGTTAGCAGATAACGGATGGGATCCGTTTCTAGTTACGGCAGCGGGACGGTGGCTGTTGCACTATCGGATCGTTTCTAACCGTGATTCAGCATTTACATGGTATTACACGTTTAATCTTTTAAAAAGAGGAGATTTTACTGTCAAATCACTTCGTTCAAATATTATTGATTTCATAAGCCAGAAAATAAATAAGATACTATCAGAAAATACATTGAATAGAGATATTGACTGCATGGTGCGCTGTTATGTGCGCGCACCGGCCCGATCACGTGCGCAACCGCTCGAAGAGGTATTGCATTGCCCGCTCTTGGATTTGAACCTGATACAGGCGTTGCCCGATCAGTCAGGCTATCGATTGGCGAGCGGCGCACAGCCTGACCTACCTGACGCGCTCGTAGCGCTTGCTGCTTTCGAGCAAGCACGCTGGCAACAGCGAGCAACGCTCTCGTTCAATGATTTGGCGTATGGCGAGCGTTCACCCGGACGCATCTTTCGGCTTGATGAGGATAGTTTACTCAGTCGCCTCTTCCTGTTCGAAGAGATCACAGGCGGTATCGCGTCATATAGCGATAGCGGCGGTATTCGCCAAGTCATCTGGCGTGATTTGAGCCAATCTCAGCTTGCGTTCAAGCTGATCGAGTCTGCCTTTGCCTCAGAAAACACCTATGCCTAACCTGATTTCAGTTGCAGCGCGTTTTACGCGGTCTGTTCATATTCGCCATGATTTCCGTGATCTCCGCCATCGGCTTGATGGTTATATTGTCACACCATTGGTTTTGCAAACAACCGCACGTATTGTCGGTGGCTTGCACCATGAGAGCCGCGAACGCGCGTTCTCGATCACCGGCCCGTTCGGGGCCGGTAAGTCGGCGTTTGGCTTATTTCTAACGCATTTTTTGGTGCGCAATTCCAGCTCGCGCCGCACGCTGCTTCATTCGCTGCACGTTGATGAACCTACCTTGCCGCTTGATGTACCGTCGTTGTTACCGGTGGTGGTTCCGGGCAACAATAGCTCGTTGCGGCGTGCATTGGTGCAAGCGCTCGTCGATGCGTTGCGTAGGTGGCACATCAACGTTCCTAAGCAACTGAGCCAACAACTTGCCGAAGCGCTCCATGATCCGGCGCTCGATCCGGTGCAGACAGCGATGCTCGTTGAGCAGACGGCTCAGTATCTCCGGGCGCACAGTGATTATGCCGGCCTTGTGCTCATCATTGACGAACTTGGGCAGTACCTTGACTATGCCGCGCGCCACGATGATGAGCGCGATTTGTTTGTACTGCAAACGCTCGCCGAGATGGCGGCGCGGAGCGGCGATGCGCCGGTGCTCGTGGTAACAATTCTGCACCAAGCATTTGAACACTACACGGTGCATGCCAGTGCGCGGCGCCGGATCGAGTGGGCCAAGGTGCAAGGCCGGTTTGTTGATCTGGCGTTTCAAGAACCGCTGAGTCAGATGGTGCGTCTGATTGCGGCGGCGCTGCGTCCTGCGGGGGCTGATCCGCTACGTGAGCAACGCTTGCAGTGGGCCGAGCGAATGGTACCGCTGACAGAAGCCTTGGGGCTGCGTCCGGCCGAAATCGGCAGCCCCGAATGGCGCCAGATCGTGGCCGACAGCTTTCCCTTGCACCCGATGACGATGCTGGCTCTACCGGGCATTGTGCGCCAATTAGCGCAGAATGAACGGTCATTATTCGCTTTTCTAGCTTCTGATGAGCCATGGGGTTTGCGCGATGTCGCGGGGCAGGCGACGGATGGTACCGTGCCGATATACCGTCTTCATCATTTGTTCCGGTATGTCGAAACAAACCTCGGCGCTAGTCTCTTTGCACGCAGCCGGGGGCGACGTTGGGCTGAGTTGGTAGAGGCACGCGCGGATTTGACAGGCGTTGATCCGCTGCTGCTTGATACAGTAACGGTGGTAGGAGTGTTAGGGGCGCTCGAACGCGCTGCCGGCATGCGCGCCTGCCAATCACACATTGCTTTTGCGCTTGCCGATGATCCATCTGATCCAACAGTAGCTGCTGCATTAGCAACGTTGCAGAAGCGCCAGCATATTATCTACCGGCGTTTCCGCGATAGCTTTGTGCTTTGGGAAGGGAGTGATCTTGATCTTGAGCTGCTGATGCAGCAAGCGCGCCGCACGCTCGCTGAGCGGTATTCGCTGTGCCAGCTTTTGATGCGGTATGCCGATACCACGCCACGTATTGCATACCGTCATAGTTATCGCACCGGTGCTACTCGTGCCTTTGCAGTACGCTATGTTGATGTGCAACAGCTCGCTGATACTATGACCATACCAGCAGGGTTGGCCGGCGAATTGCTGTACGTCGTACCATCTGATGAAGAAGAATTGAGCCGAGCAGAGCATTGGGCGTGTCATCCTGACCGGCGACAGGAAACGGCCCGGATTATTGTTCTGCCGCGCCATGTTCACGAAATGCGGGAAATGGCACTAGATGTAGCAGCATTACGAATGCTCGCCGAGGAACATGAAGCGCTCGAGCACGACCGGGTAGCGCGGCGTGAGGTCCATAGCCGGTTGATCGAGGCCGAACAGATCATGCGCGATACGCTGGCCGAAGCGTATGGCGTGCAGAGTCGCTGGTTTTACGGCGGCCAGCAAGTTCCGGTGGCAAATGCGCGGCAGATTGATGATCTGCTTTCCAAGGCGGCTGACGCAACCTACCCGCTAGCGCCGCGCATATGGAATGAGTTGGTTGGGCGAGATGCCATTTCCTCAGCGGCAGCCAAAGCGCGCCGGAATGTTGTGGCGGCGATGCTAGAGCAGGCAGACCAAGCGTTGCTCGGCATTCAAGGGTATCCGCCGGAACGGGCAATTTATGCCAGCATTTTGCAGCGTGGCGGGTTGCATCGCCAAAATGAGCAAGGTACATGGGAAATTGGCCCGCCACCGCCCTCCGATCCGCTTGGTCTCTTACCGGTATGGCACGCCATTGAAGCCAAATTGATGGAGGCCGGTACACAGCCATTGGCGCTCGCGGCGTTGTATACGTTTCTTCAGCAGCCTCCTTATGGCATCAAAGCTGGTGTCATCCCAATCGTATTTGTCGCCTTCTATGTTGCACGCGCCGGTGAGATTGTCTTCTACGAACACGGGAACTATGTTCCGGTTCCTGATATGGCGATGTTTGAGCGTCTCTTAGCGCGGCCTGACTATTTCGCCGTTCGTCTTTGCCGGGCCGAGGGCATGCGTTTAGTCCTCTACCGCCAACTTGCCGAGACGTTTGCGCCACAAGCGTTAACGCATCAGGTGCAACCGGCGCTGCTAGCGGTGGCGTTACCTTTGCTTCGTACCTATCATCAATTGCCGGCGTACAGCAAGCAAACGAAGCAGCTTAGTCCGCAAACTCAAGCGGTGCGGCAAGCGCTGCGCGAGGCGCGCGCACCTGATGAATTGTTGTTTGAACTGCTGCCGCTAGCGTTTGATGTACCGCCGGCTTCTGAGCATGCGCCCGTGTCGCTGGAGCAGATGCATACGTTCATCGAACAGCTCCGGCAGAGTATACTTGAGCTCCAAGAGGCCTTTCCAAGCTTGCGACGCACTATTCTGGCGCATACCATGCACGTATTCAGGCTTAGCGGCGATGGCGTCGTAGCGCACCGTGAATTGCTGCAACGATACCAGCGCATCGCTGCTGTCACCAACGATACCCAACTGCACGCGCTCGGCGCCCGCCTTGAGACAGCCGTGCCTGATGGTGAAGCGTGGGCATTGAGTGTAGCCGCGCTGGTCGTGAAGCGACCACCTGATCAGTGGCACGATGCTGATGTACCGGTGTTTCAAGCGGCAATTGCCGATCTCGCTCGCCGTTTCCACGCTGCGGAAGAACTCAGTTTGACTGCACCAATCTTGCCATCGTCTTCTCGTGAAGTGATGCGAGTCGGCATTACGAACGGCAATGGCGAAATGAGCCGCGTGATACAGCTCTCTGCGCATAGCGATATCCAACGCTTGCGCAGCGAGGTGCAAGCACTGTTACACCGTTATGCGCAGCTCAGTACCGATCAACAGCTCGGCGCACTTGTGGAAGTATTGCAGCAATTGCTGCTCAATGAGCAACAGTTAGCCTGAGGAGTCTCTATGCCGATGAAATCCGACGTGATTGCCGAATGGGCAGCGCGCCCCGGACGCCATATTGTCAATTTAAGCGGCGGGAAAGACAGCACCGCGCTAGCCATCTTTTTACACGACAAAATTCCGCAAATTGAGTATGTGTTTTGCGACACCCATAAAGAATTGCCGGAGACGTACGATTATCTTGACCGGCTCGAAGCGTTTTTGCAGCGACCCATCACTCGCCTAAACGCGCAGCGTGGCTTTGATCACTGGCTTACGATGTATGGCGGGATGTTGCCGTCAGCCCAAGTGCGCTGGTGTACGCGCAAGCTGAAGATCGAGCCGTTTGAAGCGTTTGTCGGTGATGATACGGTATGGAGCTATATCGGCATTCGCGCCGATGAAGGGCGTAGCGGTTATATTTCGACCAAGCCGAACGTCCACCCGGTGTATCCGTTTAAAGAATTGGGGATGACCATTGCAGACATTGAGCGTATTCTCGAGACGAGCGGGTTAGGTTTGCCGGCTTACTACTCGTGGCGACAGCGGAGTGGTTGTTTCTTCTGCTTCTTCCAGCGCACTGGCGAGTGGGTTGGTCTCAAAGAGCATCATCCCGATCTCTTTGAAGAGGCGAAAAAGTACGAAACCGAGCGAGGCGGCGAACACTTTTACTGGCGGCAACGTGAACGTTTAGCCGAACTCGAACGACCGGAACGGATTGCGCAGATTAAGCGCGAGCATGCATTGCGCCTTGAGCAAGAGCGCAAAAAGCGCCCAAATCGCCCTCTGATCGAGTTGCTTGGTGCTGTGTTGGATGCCGAAGATGATGAACGGGGTTGTGATATCTGTCATCTGTGAGGACGGCGTATGGTTCGGGTTAGCAATCGCTTTGTCGCCTTGCTCAATCGCTATACCACTGCATCGCCCGATCACGAAGCGGCGTTTGATGAATACGTTTCCAACGGGCCGGAGCCGCCGGCAGGATCGTTGCGGCTGACAACCAAAATTGAACAGTTTTTGACCAACCGGTTTCGCCAACCTCACCCACCCTCAGTGATCCTAACTGGTAATGCTGGCGATGGGAAAACGTATTTATGCCGGCAAATCGTGAACGTATTACAGGGAAAAGAACCAGAACGATGGGAGGTGTTAATCGATCAACCGATTGAATACAATACCATGCGATTTTTTATCGTAAAAGATTTATCGGAATTAAGCGAGGAGAAGGGTAAAGAAATTCTGCAACGTCTGAGCCAGACGTTGCAAACCCCGGATCTGCGTGATCGGTATCTGATAGCGGCAAATGAAGGCCGATTGCGGGCTCTGATCAGCACTATTGCCGGTCACAAGGAGCTAAAAGAGGCCATTCAAACTCAGCTTGATCAAGGGCCGGCTTATCATCAGTCTCTCATTGTCCTCAATTTGAATCGCGTTGCAACTTCGACCTTTGTGCCGGCAGTGTTAGCGTGGATGACTGATCAGCGCAATTGGCAGGACTGTAACGAATGCCCTATCCAACTGAAATGTCCCATTCGCTTCAATGTGACCCGATTAATCGCACAATCGGTGCAACAACGTATTAAGATGTTGTACGAGTTACTTGAGCGAAGCAACGAGCATGTCACTATTCGGGATATGCTCATTCACTTGGCGTACACCATTAGCGGTGGGTTTGATTGCACTCAAGTGCAACAACAGGTGCAAGAGCGCGCAGATATGTCGTATCTTGCATACTATGAGAATATCTTTGGGCGTGACGACGATGTAAGCTTTCGCCGAAAATCGCATGTTACGCGCTTGCTGCATCGGTTCAACATTGGTTCGCAATCGATCTTTGCCATTGACGAGTTTATTATTAACGGCGGCGAAACGATTGCGGAGCAACAACAACACCAAGCGCTGTTTGGCGAAACGGTTGATCTGCACTTCAAAGCGTTTCATCAGGCGCGCCGGGCTTATACCGAAGGCATCGCGAGCGAACGTGACCAAGCGCTGTTACGGTGGCTGCCGCATTGCCGGCGCAAACTGTTCTTCGAGCGCAATCATCTCGACGATCAGCAGCTCTTACCGTTTCGCTCCTTTTCCATCTATCAACGATTGCTCGATCAACCGCAAGGCACACACGAAGGTATCGTTAGCCAGTTAATCAAAGGTCTCAATCGGGCCTTCTCACGCCTCTATTTGACGCAGACCGAGCAACTTCGGGCCAATGAAAGGCTGTATATTACCACTCAATACGTTCATAGCGTCAATCAACCGCATCCGATCGTGTTACTGACGTTGCCGATTGAAAATATCAGGCTTACTGTGAACACAACTGGTGATCAACATCTTGATCTACCAGAGCGCTCCCTCTACCTCCATATTACGCCGCCACCCACCCAGCGTCATGCTGAGCCAATAGCGTGGCCATTAAACATCTTGCTCTTCGAGCACCTGATGCGTATTGCCGACGGCGGTCACATCTCGATCTTGGCTGACGAATGCGAACTCGAGGTGCGCCGGCTGAAGGACGTCTTGATTCAACAATTCGCCACGGTTGATACTTCGGCCAACGAAGTGGCCTTTTTTGTGCCGGCGCGCCACCGTTACGAGTTGCGCCGGTTACGGATCGACGAACAAGGACGGCTGGCTATTAGCTGACTGCTCAGGCTGGTGATGATATGAATACATACGGTAATTTTAAGAATGATAAAAGTGATGAATATCAACCTGAGGTCATGGTTTGGGGCCACCGGTTGCGAGAGGGCCAGCACTGGATGGAGTATTTGCTGGAGTTTTTGAGCGTACTAGCGGGATATGGCTATCAGTTTGGCCGTACCGATGATTATCGGGTGCCAGCGCGGTTAGGGTTGAAGCGGTTTGTGTTCTACGATGAATACGAAAAGACCCAAGATCCGCGTGATCGAAAGGCGGTCGATTTATTGCGGCAAGAGCTAGCGAAGCATGTGCAAGCCAATGGCCATCAACCTGAAGCAGTCTTAGAGCAGTTGCGCGCATTACTGCGTTCATTTTCCGTGATTGAAGCGAATCGTTCTTGGTTTGCCAAAAGCTTGTTCCCTGTGCATGAAGAATTGTTGCTATGGGAAGCGTTACGCAAGGGGGCAACCAAAAATGTTTACCAGGATCAGGTTGATAGTCTGACAATCGAACAATTGGATGCGGGGATTGAATTTTTGCCGAGAAATTTTTTTGCGCGCGGCGGTGAGTTGTACTACTTGATGATTTCAGCCGGAACTGAACAATCGCCAGAGCAGCGCCAGCGCATCGGTCATCGATTGCGCGAACTCTTAGTCGAGCGCAATCAGACGCTAGGGCGGTTTGCGCAGATGGTCAATGCCTGCCATTCGACATTGATCGGTGAAGAGCAGATCGTTAAAACGGAACCGGGATGGCTGCCTGATCCGGCTTGTTCGTTGTACCGGCAATGTGCGGAGGATGTTGATCATTTGCTCGATAACAGGCTTGATGCGCTAGAGAGTCTTGAACTGCTAGCTCACCTGATCGGATTTCATATCATTATTTATATTTACCATCGTGCGCATCCCAATCATAACGATCACATTCATCACACAGGACGGTGTCTTAATCAGTGCCGGCCTGAGCTCCTGATCGATATTCCCGGTGATGAGGATAGCCGGGTTATCCGGCAAATATCGGCCAGCCAACTGTTACGGCACGAACAATGGCAGAGTCATCGAATTCGGACATGGTTCCGCAGCGATGCTATGGCGATAGCACAGCATACAACCGCCGAAGCATTGATACATGCACTCGTTGATCGAGCAGAACAACGTGTCCAGGGTAAACGTAAAGTTACTCCCCAAACCTTTCAGAACCGCATTACACAATTTCGCCGGCAAGTGCTCCAACTTAAAAACAATACGGATACGATCATCGAACACTATAGCCAGATGATGTATGAAATGACAGAACGTAACTTCCGACAGCATTTTATTCCCATCCATCGCCGGCTTGGCCGGGCAATTGGCTTGATCGCACCACAGCGCGGCCCGCAGCCACGGTTTGTGTTAGGTGATACGTTACTCAAGACATTGACGATGACCGTTATCAAGCCGTTTGAGCAGGCCATAAGCTTTGGCGAATTCCTAACCCGATTATATCAACGGTACGGCATTATCATTGGGCCGGGGGAGGCGCGTGTTTCAAAATTGCTAGAGCGAGCTGGGGTGAATGAAGGGGTGTTTGCCCGTAATCGCGAGCGGTTGCTCGAGCGGATGAAATTTGCTGGTTTAGCAACCATCTATTCTGATGCGACGGCAATGGTGCATCGAGCGTAGGTAGCGGAGGCGCCATGACAAAGAGTCCTGATCAGATTATTGCTAATGCAATTATGCAATGCCTAGATCGTTTCGCCTCGCAAGATCAAACTAGCCGGGTATTTGTGCGCTTAGAAGATTTTTCAGCCGACGTGTATCGTCACGTGCTCAAAACAATCCGGCCCATCCTGAAGGGTCACCCCGTGATAGTGCGGACGGTTGGTCTGATTAAGGGTTTTGAACAATTTCAAATCGAACCTGACAAATCAGCCACGTGGTATCGCAACAACTTGAAGGCAGGACACATGCTCCTGCTGATTTTTAACCGGCGCGCGAGCGATGCGCAAAGCCTAAAAGATATGTATGTGCTTAATAGCACAGCTCTGCTGCGTGACTATTTAGATGAGCTAATCGAAGCCAGTATTCAGTATTATCAAATAAGTCGAGATGAACAAAAAGTATTGAGTGATTTCGTGCGTGTTCGCTTGCATCGTTTAGGAATCGAATCGTCACTTGAAAATATAGTATCATTTTTTGTCGAAATCGATCGATTGTTAAATGATCATGTCACCATCGAGAAGGCAATTGCCCAAACTTTACCCCATCTGCGCTTATTCCGTTGTGCTGAATTAGCCAAACACCTTCATACCGCGCGCGCCGATAAACTGCTGCGTGACGTGCGAGATGCAGCACGGATCGGTTTTGAGATCATTGATGAGCAACGAAGAGAACAGTACCTTAGGAATCTTGAGCGGGCCGAACTGAGTGACGAGGCGGCA
Source organism: Chloroflexus sp. (assembly GCF_034431535.1). Classification (GTDB taxonomy): domain Bacteria; phylum Chloroflexota; class Chloroflexia; order Chloroflexales; family Chloroflexaceae; genus Chloroflexus. The sequence goes on from NZ_DAOUDC010000045.1 coordinate 23,482, forward strand.
ACTGGCGGTTTATCATCTGCACAGAAAAAGCAGTTACTCCGCACTTTTATATTGGGTGAACTAGCTGATGATCCGGCTCAGCTTCGCCAAGCCCTTGTGCTTGATTGGGCCGAGGTACAACAGATCATCAAGCCGCGTCGCAAGAAAGCAAGCCTTGAGCAGGTTATTCAAGAACTCGATCAGGTGATCAACCAAACAGATGATGATGTTGAGTTTGTGCAGGAATTAATCAGCCAACTCCGGGATGGGTTTGAGGTTGAGCGATCGCTGATCGAGCAGACATTGGCAGATTACCGTGAAATGCTGTCGGTCGAGAGTCAAAGCGCACTTCGCCGGCTTATGCGACCGCGTAAAGTTAGCAGTGCTGATTTTTTGACCGGCTTGCTATCAGCATTGATAGATCTGCGCCATTTGCGTGAAGATAACGAGGTTGCCGGCGCACAAGTAGTGGTGCAATTTCAGCCGTCGAACGACAATCAACCGTTGGCGGAGGCCGTGCAAGCATTTCGCTGTTTGTACGGCGGTATTGAGACAGTTATGAGCGCTATTCGGTGGGAATTAGCTGTATTATGGAAGTTAGCTGTTGATCAAACCGAAGAAGAGGATTTGGGTAGTGATGAGACCGAACGGGTGAAAACGAGTGAACTGGCCTTCAATGTTCTGCTTCAGCGTAAGAATCAGACAATCGCGTCAACCACATTGATCTGGGAATATCGCTCAAATAGTCCAGCAGCAGCGACCTATCAAGCGCTGGCATACGAGAACAGTTTATTTCCATCATCTCTCCACGACCCTCTATTTGCCGCTGCATCGCCATCGTTACGGATTCCATGCTATACCTCTTGCAAGCTTCCGGCTAACACTGTCGATCTTGATCTTCATCGTCCTTTGTATACATTTGGCAATTGGCACCAACAAGCAGATGTTGAACGCAACAACCTGCGGTGCGTGCTCGAAAAGAACTTCCGCGATCTCCAAGTGCCTGCTGAAGCGGGATCTGCCCTGATGAACGCTCTCGATAGTCTTGAACAGGCATGGGCTAAGGTTGTGCAAGCGGCATTGAAAGGATTGTTTGATGCACCGATTGTTCAATTTATACAGGCATACCAACAATTTCTAGCAACAACTCTCGAATATTTGTCAAAAAAGCAATATAAAAAAATTTATCAAACTATCAATAAAGCTTGGATCATAAGCGAATCTTCGCAAATAGATTGGGCAGTAATACCGCTCATCCATCCGTTGAAATTAGATTGGTGGCGTAAACGGGCAATATACTATCACGGTATTATTACCCAGATGTTTCGTGATTCAACACCAGCGCGCGCCATTGACGACAAACGGTTTCGGCGGGAAATGAGTCTCATCGATAGCGCATTAGCGACTCCGCCGGTTATTGCGCTGATCAACGATCAGCATCAAGGGCATTGGTATGTAGCGCATGAAGATGTGCAGGGGTACACGCTCTTCCGTGGGGTACGCGAGACTAACGACATTACCGGCGCTAATGTTCACGAGCTAGCCACAGATGAACAAGAGTTGATGGCAAGTCAGGCCGTCGAAACGCTAGTTGGGATTCTGCAAGACTATATTGAAACGTACCCCTTTGCGCGAGAGGGTATCACGATCGTACTCCTCGAATGCCATAACAGCGCTCTGCCGGTATTGGTGCTCAAACACTTGAGTGCGCGGAAAACAACAGCGCGTGATCCTGAGCGCATTCATCTCATTGTGCATACATCCGCTTACGGGGGATCGATCTACCGGCGGCTAGATGAATGGCTAGCTAGCGAGCCCCCGGGAACCGAGCGCGAAGGGGCGGCCTATTTGCCGCGCATTGTGGTTGAAGTGCGCGAGTGCGCGCTTAATGAACTCTTGCAGTCAGTGAAAAGGTCAGATGTCGTTGTCTTGGTCGATCTGTTCAATCGGGTGAATCAACCGCTGAAAGCAAAGCTTACTAGGCTCACCCAGTGGGATGCAGGCAATACAACCATTGACTTCTATCCTGCGCGACCGGAACCGTTCCGAGAAGGTGCAATTGAACGGTTGTTGCAGTTAATCCCGAACAATAAACCGGATGTATTGCGCCTCTTCCTGCTCTGCCAGTATGCCGGCAATCTACAGCCGGGAGCTGAAATGCCAGCGGTAATGAATGATCTGGAGTTAGCGCAAGTACTCTCGCTCGATGCATGGCAAGCCGATCTTGAACGGTTGCACCATCACTTCAATTGGGTGGTGTGCTACGATCAAGTCATTGATCGCTTCTTGCTCAAAGCGGCGTGCCACGATCGCATTCAAATCATTCGCTATGCGCTAGGGCTAGGCGGACAACGGCTGCATCATTTGACGGTCTCTTCCGCTCGTCGAACCCAAGAGATTGTGGTCAAACGTCTCGCCAACAGGCTAGCTACCATGGTGCCGCGGATCGGGCGAAGTCAGTGCCAACAGATTGCGGCTCATTTAGCTGAAATGGCCAATCGGATTTCAGGTGATATTGTGTTGCGGGCCGCCGGGCCGGGATTGTTCCTCAATGAGTTGATCGGTCTCGTTGTAGCAATGTTTCAAGCTGAGCAGGCGTTTCAGCGCCAATATACGCAGGCGCTTAGCGTGTGGATCTTGCTCGATGATTATAAGCATTGGTTCCAAAGCGGCAAAATGCCTGATTTGCTCTTGATTGGATTGCAGGAAGTGGATGAACGGGCTCTGGTTCATTTACAGCTCGTGGAAGCAAAATGCGTTAACGCAACCGCATTCGAGCGAGAGGCAAAAGATGCGTGTTTGCAAGTGCGGAGCGGGGTAAGCCGATTAGCCGGCATCTTTGCCCCCGGCGGACTCCATCTCGATGCGCCATTCTGGTACGATCAACTCTATCGTGCTATTGCCGGCAATGTCCAATTTAATGATGAGCAGTTTGAGGTTTGGAAGGCAGTTTCTGAACAGATCCATCGTGGTGAGTATGATTTCGTCATTAGTGGCGCTAGTTATGTTTTCTGTTATGATGATCAAGTAGGAATTTTCAATGGTCCAGACATTCGTCCATTTACCGAAACGGCTGCTGACGCCCCAGCGGCATCATTGACTGAACATCGCTATGGGCGCAATGAGTTGATAGCGGCGCTGCGCCAGCTTGTGCAGCAGACGAGTGCGCTTGATCCGCAACAGATATTTGATTGGACGCCTGATCCGGCTGAACGTTCGCACGATGTCGCTGCAGAGGCGGTGGGTCTGACCGCAAATGTGCCCGCCTCTCATTCCCTAGTGCTCTCGCCGATATCAAACACGCCGGGTGAACAAATCTATCTCTCATCACCTCGTGTCACACCTCAGGTACAGCAGTTCGCGATTGCCGAAGGTCAAAATAACAGTCCAAGTGTTCAATCCAAAGAGGAATCGCTAGCCCCTATTCCACCGGTCGAGGCCGCATGGCTTGAACAAAAAGCGCACGATATCGAGCGCGCCCTCCGCCAGCGCGGTGTCCAACTCTATTCCATCAATACCAATGATGCGGATCAGGGGCCAAGTATTGTGCGGTTCAAGTTTCGGCTCAAGCCAAATCAGCAGTTGAAACGAGTGCAGGCAATGGTCGAAGATCTGGCACGCGATTTGAAACTGTCTGCGCCACCGTATATCGACAATGTGCCGGAAACAGACTTTGTCGGCATAGACATTCCACGGCCACGGCGTGAAACGATCTATTTACGTCCATTCCTTAAGCGATTACCTTTGCCAAAGCCAGCAGAACTGCCGATTGTGATAGGGATTGCACCGGATGGCCAGTCAATTATTGAAGATTTAGCGGAATTTCCTCATCTGTTAGTAGCCGGTGCTACCAAGTCGGGTAAGTCAGTCTTCTTACGCAATCTGTTGCTCAGCCTGTTAACGGTCTATCGTCCGGGAGCGTTGGAGTTGCTGATCATCGATCCGAAACAAACAGACTTTACGTTATTCAATAAGCTGCCCTATTTGCGAGGGGGTGAGGTCATCGTTGATCGCAAGGCGGCACGAGAAGCATTGCTTGACTTAGCACGCACCGAAATGCCGCGCCGGCAAAAGATTATGGCCAATCGAAGCATGAATATTAAGGCGTTTAATCAACGGTATCCCGAAGAGGCATTACCGCCGATTATCGCTTTGATCGATGAATATGGCCTATTAACAAGTCTCATGAGCAAAAAAGAGCGAGAGGCATTTGAGCAAAGCTTAGGTGAGCTAGCCGCAGCCGCGCGTGCGGTTGGCATTCATATCATTTTGGCTACCCAACATCCGAGCGCTGAGGTCATTACCCCGATTATCAAAGCCAATTTAGATGCTCGGGTAGCGTTGCGCGTAGCCTCTCATGTAAATTCGCGAGTAGTGTTAGACGCGACCGGAGCCGAACATCTGCTCGGTCAAGGCGATATGCTCTTCCGCCGGGCAGATGGACGGATTCTGCGCTTGCAGGCACCGTTTATGGATGAAGAGGAGCTAATGCGGTTGTTAGATACGTACCGTTAAACTCTCTCCCCCACCACATTGATCCATTGGATGCCGGGCCGGCTAGTATCAGGCGCCTCCTCTACCACCAGTACCCGCATGCCCACCGATTCGAGCAGGAGGATGAAGTGGGTAAGGGGAATATCGGTATACAAGCGGCCATCGGGGGTGCGTTCGCCGTCGGGGGGCGGGGTGCGGTACGAGACGATTAAGCGCCCGCCGGGACGGAGGATGCGGGCGAGGTTGACGGTGGCGCCGGTGAGTTCGGCGATGGGGAGGTGCATGAGCACGGCGACGCAGAGGACGTTGTCGAAGCTGGCGTCGGCAATGCCGGCGAGGTCGGGGAGGGCGGCTTGTTGGACGTTGATGCCGGCGTAGGCGGCGCGGGCTTCGTTGATCATGCCCTGCGATGGTTCAAAGCCGATGGTGGGGTAGCCGTGCTGTTCGAGCCATACCACATCGCGCCCGCTGCCGCTGCCGATGTCGGCGGTGGGGCGCCCCGGATGGAAGAATGTTTTAATCAGGCGGTAGATCGATTCTGGGCGCCGGTTGCGCTGGAATGCGGCCTGTTGGCGGGCCAGTTCGTCGTAGGCGCGAATGGTTTGTTGGTCAGGCATACTTCATTAGCCGGTGCAGGTGATAGGTTTGCCGATTTAAGCTGCCTAGCGAAGATCTGGCACACTTGGTAAGATGGGTTGTGGTCTTTTGTTCATCGTGGTTGTTTCCGGCAAACGACATCATCGGGTATGTGCGCTCTGGTATCCGAGAGCCGGCAATCTAGCCAGTGTTACCCCGTTTCTCCGGCGTCAGCCACGTCGAGGGCGTAGCGCAGCAACGTTTCGCGCGGAATGACCGTCAGTGCGGCTTCGTGGGTGGCAGCGAGGATCACCGGTGGAGCGACGCCGGCGTCGTAGGCTTCGAGCCAACGGAGTGCGCAGAGGCACCAACGGTCGCCCGGTTTGAGGCCGGGAAAGCTATATTCGGGCCGCGGCGTTATAAGGTCGTTGCCGCGTGATCGGCTGAAAGCAAGAAATTCAGCGGTGACTTGAGCGCAGACGACGTGGAGACCAGCATCGTGCGGGCCGGTATCGCAGCAGCCGTTGCGATAAAAGCCGGTCAGCGGCTGCATACTGCACGGCGTGAGTGCATTGCCAAGAACGTTGCGGGCCGGCGATCGTTGATGTCTGTTTGAGTACATCATATTTCGTGTGATTGCTCAATTGCTACGGTTTGGGTGCAACATTACTGCATACTGGTGAACGGGATCAAATTCCCGGCGTCGTCCAGCGTCCAGACGGTGCCGTCGTTGGCGGTGATGCCGGTTTGGGTGCGCCAGCGTTCGGGCAGGGGGCGCGGCATTGCCAGCATCCCGCCTGAGGGGGTGCTGAGCAGGGTGAAATCGAGCGTGCCGGTGGTCTTGCCGCGCACGGTGACGCGCACCTTCCAGCAGCCGTTCCATTCACGGTAGAAGTCGTAGTCGAGTTCAACCGGGCCAAGCAGGCCGGTGAGCAGATCGGCAATCAGTTTTTTGGCTTCCGGGACGCGCTTGCGCAGATCGGTGAGCGGTTGCGGTGTTGACATATCGTTCCTACCGTTATACGTGTGCGAGTTGTGGAACGGTTTGGCTCCATAGTAAGCTTGCCGCAGGCTACATTAGAGCGGACGTGTAATGCCGTTGCGGTTGAGCTTCGCTTCGCGCCAGACGCGGACCGCGCCGCGGATGAGTCGGTAGGCGACGAAGGCAAGAACGATGGTGATGAGGAAGGCGATGACGGGTAGGAAAATTGCAAATAGGCTGAGCACAAACGAGAGTGCATCTTCAAAGAAACTGAGGAATGAGTTGGCGGTGCCGCCGGTTGCTGCGGTGACGGCGGGCCGGATGCTGGCGCGGGCACTTTGGGTGCCGGCGGCGGCGATGATGGCGGCGATGGCGACGACGGCAGGGTGGATGGCGACGACATCTTGGGCGGCAGCAAGGGCGACAATCGCGCCGGCGATGGGGCTGATGACAAGCCCAATGATGTGGAAGACGCTGTCAACCGCCGGTACTTTGTCGCCGATGAAGTCGAGGATGGCAAGAACGGCAAGGACGATCATGGTGATCGGATGGGCGAGCAGATCGAACGGTTCGCTGAGTTGGATGAGACCCAGCCGGGAGAGGACACTGACGGTTAACAATGGCAGATAGGCGTTGAGGCCGGTAGCGGTGGCCAGACCAAGCGAGCTTGCCAGTGCGATGATTGTCTCCATGGCAGTACTCCGGTGGCGGATGGATTGCGGAACAACCGCGTTCGATACTCTTGCGCCGAGGAGGATGGTATGCGTTGCCCCGGCAGCAATTTGCTCCTTTTCTCCATCAGACGTGCAACCTGCGCGAAAAGTTGCGCGTCTGATCGCGTATCATGCTACCACGTTCCGGTAGGGCAGAGTGAGGATGGAGTATGGCAGAACCTCCGCGCGGTCGTCCGCGCCCGATCCCGTCGCTGCCGCGCCCGCAGACACTGCGGCAGTGGGGGATTGAGACGCGGCGAGCGTTGCGCAATGTGCCGGCGGCGTTCCGGCTGGTGTGGCAGGCCGATCATCGACATACCGTGGTGATGGCGATGATTACGTTACTCAATGCCGGGTTGCCGTTAGCACAGGCGTATGTCGGTAAGTTGATTGTTGATGCAGTGGTTGCTGCGGTGCAGGGTGGCGTTGATGCGCTCGGTGGCTTGCAACAGGCGTTGCCGTGGCTACTGAGCGAGTTTGTCTTGATCACACTGGGGGCGGTGTTGATGCAAGGACGGTCGTTGAGCGAACACATCTTGCATGCCCGCCTGAGTAATATGGTCAATTTGATGATCATGCGCAAGGCGCTGCTGCTCGACCTGCACTACTTCGAGGATGCGCAATACTACGACAAATTGCAAAACGCGCGACGCGAGACCAATTGGCGGGCAATGGCAATGGTCAACACTGTGTTTAGTGCCATTCAGCAAGGGTTGACCTTGATCTCATTTGCAGCCAGTTTGTTTTGGTTTAGTCCACTGATTGCGTTGGTATTGTTTGGAGCCACGATCCCGGCTTTTCTTGCGCAAACTCATTTTAGTCGGCTGCGTTTTCGGCTGCTCACATGGCGGGCACCGGAGTTTCGCCGGATGCAATACCTTGAGCATTTACTGACGGTGGATACAGCCGTTAAAGAGGTGAAGCTGTTTGCGCTAGGCGAGCCGTTGATCGAGCGCCATCAAGAGCAGTTTCACCGTTTCTTCCACGAAGATGCGGCGCTGGCCCAGCGGCGTTCGCTGATCAGCACCTTGTGGGGGATTGTGGCGAGCGCCGGCTATTACGCCGCTTACGGTTGGATCATCTGGCAGACGGTGGCCGGGGTGATTACCATTGGTGGAATGACCTTCTACCTCACCCTTTTTCGGCAGAGTCAATCGGTGGTGCAGACGTTGTTCGGCAATTTGGCCCAGCTCTACGAAGGCGGGTTGTTCTTGACCACCTTGTTTGACTTTTTGGCGATCGAGCCGCGCATGCGCCACGGACGCAATCTGCCGGTGCCGCGACCGATTCGGCAGGGGATCGAGTTTCGCAATGTCAGCTTTCGTTACCCTGATCGGGAAGAATGGGCCTTGCGCGACATCAACCTGCGGATTAGGCCGGGGGAAAAGATCGCGCTGGTTGGTGCGAATGGGGCCGGCAAGACGACGTTGATCAAGCTGCTGACCCGGTTGTACGATCCGACCGAAGGTCAAATCTTGCTCGAGGGGGTTGATCTGCGCGATTACAATATCAATGAGCTGCGACAGCGGATTGGGGTGATCTTTCAGGATTTTGTCCGTTATCAGACCACGGCGCGGGAGAATATCGGGTTTGGTCAGATCGACGAACTGGCGAACGAACCGCGCATTCGCTTGGCGGCGGTGCGAGGCGGGGCCGATGAAGTGTTGGCGCAACTGCCCCATGGCTATGATACGATGCTGGGGCGCTGGTTTGAGAACGGGGCCGAGCTGTCGGGCGGGCAATGGCAGAAGATTGCGCTCGGACGCGCGTTTATGCGCGAGAGCGAAGTGCTGGTGCTGGATGAGCCGACGGCGGCGCTCGATGCTGAACGCGAATACGAAATCTTTCAGCGGTTTCGGGATTTGACCACGGGGAGGATTGCGGTGCTGATCAGCCACCGCTTCTCGACCGTGCGCATGGCCGACCGGATTGTGGTGCTCGAGCATGGCCGGATCACCGAGATGGGAACGCATGAGGAGTTGTTAGCCCGCGGCGGGATGTATGCCCGTTTGTTCAATATGCAGGCCGAAGGCTATCGTTGAAGCGAGAGAGGTCATCATGGAGATCGGCGCGCTGCTCAAGCGGGGGTTTACGGTTTGGTGGCGGTACAAGGTGTTGTGGGGGCTAGGAGCGTTGTTGGCGTTGTTCGGGCGTGGGTATGGCATAACGATTAATCTCGGCGTCGTACAGCCAGAAGAGGTGCCGGCAGATTTGGTGCCGGCGTTGCTATCTCTGATTCCCCAAGAGCTGACGCCGGAGACGGTTGTTGGGAGTTTGATCACGGTGACGTTGATTCTCTTCGGATTGTGGATAGTGCTGTTGTTGGTCGGTAATTTGGTCGAGGCGGCGGCAATTGTGCAGACCGATCTGCTCGATCGGCGTGGGCAGTTTGATGTGAGCGGTAGCTTTGCCATCGGTACACAGCGGATGATCCCCTTGTTTCTTTTAGATGTTGTGTTGAGTATTCCGGCGCTGGTGATAGGTCTGCTCATCATCATTGCAGTGGGTGTGCTCTTGATGAATCTCACGACGATGGCGAGCGATGCACCGGGCGTAGAGATGTTAGCCGGAGCAGTGGTTGTGATGCTGGGAGTAGTGTTATGCCTGAGCATACCGTTGTTGATCTGGGGGTTCGTGTTGTCCTTGTGGCGACCGCTGGCAGCACGGGTCTGTGTGCTAGAACAGCAGGGGCCGGTAGCGAGTATTAAACACGGCTGGGCAATCCTCCGGCGTAACTTGGGGCAAGTGGTGATAGTGTGGCTAGTGCTCTTAGGTATCGGTGTGATCTACAGTTTGCCGGTTGGGGCAATTGCCGGAGTGTTATGGGCAGTGACGGCGGCTAATCCGTTGACGAATTTTGGCCTGTGGGTTGCGATTACGATCCTGTTTAACGTAATCTTTGCAGTGATATTCGGTGGTATCTTGGCAAGCCTCAACGTAGTATTGTGGAACGTTGGCTACCGGCAGTGGACAGGGGCGGTGCCGGCGATGGAGCAGGCGTATGCGCCGGTGCAGATACGGTAAGCGGTGGATGTGACCGATCTGCCCCTCCTCGTCAATAAGGAGGGGCAGATCATTGATGGCGAAGTTATCGGTCAGGGTGTGTAGGCCTGAATCGTCTCACCAAAAGCGCGCTCAGCAGTGGCAGCGCGACGGAGCAATGCCGCGATCTGAATCGGCTCAGTTGCGGTCGATGCCTGTTCATAGTAGGTCGCGGCTTCGGCAAGATACGTCGCCGCCTGTACAATATCTGGTTCGGCGGCAAAAGATTCACGGAGGAATGTAGCATTCTCACGACGCAAGCGCGCGGTTGTGGCAAATGTGTCTCGAATCTGCTGGGGAGCAATTTGGCCGCGTTCAAGCGCTACAATGAGTTGCTCGAGGGCGGCGAGGCCGGTTGGTGGACCGTACTGCTGATTGCCGAGCGTGACGTGAGCAATTTGCTGCCACACCGGGCCCATATCGGTCGAGGGAGTAGTCGGCAGAAAGATGGTCAGGTTGTACTGCCACGGATACCCAAGCGCTGCCGCGTGTGCTGCCATCGCCGCCAGTACCCGCTCGTTGGTGACATAAAGACCGGGCTCGCCGGCTCGATGGTGACCGGGTTGGCAATTGGCGGGCGCGACGCAAACCGTTTCATAGACGAAAAACCCTTGTTGATCGTAGCCGGCGAGGATATCGCTGTGCGGAATGAGTTCGTTAGCACCATAGAGCTGCCCCATATCGAGGGCTAACCGTACCGGATAGCCCTGAGCGATGAACGAGCGGGCAGCAGTAAGCCAGAGGTCGGGGTCATCAGTGGTGTAATAGCGACGTTGCAAGCCTAGGTAAGGTGCGGCAACCCGCAGACCGATTTCGGGGTCTTGACCGAAGGGAGTCACCTCAACACTATTGGGTAAAGCGGAAAAGCCATAGGTAAATGCCATCAGCCAATCGATGGCCGGGCGCGGTTGGAGATTACCATAATGGGCAGCAATCATCTGCAAACTTGTTGATTGACAAACCGGCAAATCGGCAGCAATCCACGGGGTATCAACCAACATCCACGAATCAGGGGCGGGAACAAGCGTAGCTGTGGTTAACGGTTGTGGTTCATACGTTGATGAAAAATACCAATGAAGCAGTGCCCGATTGAACCATTGCCGACCAACTATCAGCACAGTGGTGAGCAAGACAAGACTAATACCAACAATAATTGCGATTCGATACCGGCGCATTGGTTTATTCCTTACGCGGCCCAATATTAATACACAGAGCCAGCATAGCACCGGCAAAGTGGTGTGTGGTGAAACATTCAGCTACTGTAAGGAAAGAAACCTCCCTCGTACCAACCGTAGGCAGGAGGGGATCAACTTTCGTGATGAGACCAGAACGGAGCAGGTCGGCGGGTTGTACGTGGTGGTAGTGCGCGCCGATGACGACGTTGGCGGGTGCGCATGGTCAGGGCCACGAGAGGCCAGACCAAGCCGGCGATGATGAGAACCCCAAGACCCTGGATAAGTGCGATCAAGCCGGCCATTTCCATAATGGTATCTCCTTGGATGAGACAATGCTTATGATCTAATTACGTATATACTAACTCATGCTGAGACGTAGTATACTGCAATAAAATGATTTTGTAAACCATTTACTGTAAAAAACCTTTTAACCGGCGGCGCGGCGTACAGTGGTTGGAACGTGCGGTGCGAGTTGTCCGATCTACGCATCGGTTACGGCGGTAAGCACGATAGATGTGCCCGGAGGCCAACTTCTTTAGCTTTTCTTCAGTTTTTCTTTGGATTTGATTAAGACTGGTCTGCTACGCTACCATTGCCGGCAATGATGTAGTCAGGCAACGCATCAGCATAAAGGAGAACCTATGCGAGTGATTCTAGTAATACTATGTATAACAATGTTCGGAATGTGGGCTATCTCGCCAAGGGCTGCACACGCGCAGCCGGCGCCGCCCCCGGCTTTTTCCGATACACCGGTGACAGTGACCGGCAGCGTGACAGCGTTTAAGTACACGCGACGAGGCGAAGTAGATGGGTTCTACCTTAACGATGGCACGGAAGTACGTTTTCCCAAGCACCGGGCATGGGAAGTAACGCAAGTAGTAACGATTGGATCATCTATGCAAGTCGATGGTATCCAGCGCTTTGGGCGATGGGGCGACATTCACGTGAAAGCGCAGGTCATTACCAATCTGACGACCAATGCCCAGGTAGTCATCGAAGAGGTGGTGTCGGTTCGCGGTCAAATCGAGAACTACACGTATAGCCGTAGCGGTCGGATAGACGGTCTCATCCTTAGCACCGGTGATACAGTGAAAATACCAAGGCGTATGAGCGCTTATATCAGTAGTCGCTTGCCGATTGGAACACCGGTACAAGTCGATGGTGTCCGTAAAACCGGCAAGTGGGGTGATGTGCATATCAAGCCCGATACAATAACCAATCTCAATACCGGTGAGGTGTTCGTTATCCCATAGTAATCGACTCGTGTCAGATCATTTGCCGGTATGATGTGGATGCGACATTCGCGTCGCATCCACATTCCTGTATGCGGGAGGTGAACAGTGCA
>NZ_DAOUDC010000046.1:0-72976 GCF_034431535.1 Chloroflexus sp.
GGTGCCGAAGGTGGGATTTGAACCCACACGAGGTCACCCTCACTACGCCCTGAACGTAGCGCGTCTGCCAGTTCCGCCACTTCGGCATGGCGCGGTTTCCCGACGCGACAACATAATACTACGCTCCCCCCACTTTGTCAAATAGTTGGCGCCAGCACCGCAGTGCGCTAACCGCAGTGCAATGAGCTTCTGATCCCCGCTACCGATCGATCGTGTGCAGGTGTAACAACAGGTCGGGGTAGATCAGATAGAGCCGCTGTAGCGCCGGCGCGTCAATGCTCCACACGATGCTGTCGGTCAACGCCGTCACCGTCATCCGGTACGGTTCACCCCGTAACGCTGCCCGCATCCCAAAGCAATCGCCGCTCCGCTCGCTGGTGCCGGTCGTCGCGCCGGCAAACGCCAATCGCCCTGACACCAGCAAATAGCCGGTTACGCCAATCTCACCCTGCCGGCAAAGGGTTGTCCCCGCTGGAACAGGGCGCGGCGTAAAATCGAGCGCCAGATCGAGCAAGGTCGCCCACGGCAACTGCCCTAATGCCGGTTGTTGCCACAACCATTCAGCGCGAGCAAGTGCATCATGCAAACCCAGCTGGCGCGCCACCTCAGTAAACAGATCAGGCGCAATATGCAGCAATTGCGCTTCGCTGTGCGCGCGCATCGTGCTCGTGCGCGGCTCGCCCATCAAGGCCCCCCGCTCGCCTAAGCTGTTGCCGCGCCCTAACAACCGCACCGGTTCGCCGCCGACCAAGATCTCGATGATCCCGTGATGGATCACATACGCGCTGCCGTCTGAACCATCGCCTTCGTGGGCGATGGTGTACCCTGCCGGATAGGTGAGCACCGCGCATTGCGTCGCCAGCTCGGCCCGTTCAGCCGCCGGCAAGCGGGCAAAGATCGGGCAAATGGTAAGAGTCTCAAACCGCTGGCGCTGTTCGTCATCGGCTACAACTTCCCCTAACCCCACAATATGCCCGCTCACCGCCACTTCCACCCGGCCAGCCAATTCATCGGCGACTTCCCAATCTTGGCGACTGGTATGGGCCAGCACTAACCGCCGGCTCTTAGCGCTTAGCTCACGCAAGAGTTGCGCGGTCGGCGTGGTGTGGATAGCGCCGCCCCCCATATCATGCACCAGCACCTCTACCCCTTCGGCAAACCGGCGCAATGCGGCCAGCCGCTCGGCACTGAGCTGGCCGCTCTGATGCAGATGCTCTAACCACGCCTCGTCGTAGCGCATGTCACCCGAATAGCCGATCCCCCCCACCCGCACCGCAATGGTCGGGATCGAATGCAACGCGTAGGTCGCTTCAAACCGGTAGCCATGCACCTCTAATGGTTGGCCGGGATCAAGCGGGGAGAAGTCGAATAATTCGGCCACTTCCGCTGGCGGCAGATCGAGCATTGCCCCTAGTACGCGCAACAGCGAGCGATAGATCGGCTGCGCCGTCACCAACCGCACCCGCTTGCCGCCAGCGAGAATGAGTTCGGGTAACCCAGCAATGTGATCCTCATGCAGGTGCGAGATGATAACCAAATCCAGTTGGCGCGGCGACAGGCCCAAATGCGCCAATCGCACATTGAGATAGGCCGCCGCGTCGAATAATAACGGTTGGCCGGCCCCTAGATAGGCCAGAAAACAGGTGGTGATGCCGGTCGGGTCAAACCCATCGCTCCCGCCAATAAACTGTAACGTAATCGTCTGCCGCACCAATGGTCGCGGCGGCGCTACTGCCAAGGGATGAGCCACACTATTGATCACGGCGGGAACACGCGCAATCTCGACGCCTTGCTCAAGGAAACGAAAATCGCTCCCGTCAAACTCAATCTGCACCGGCCCTACATTGCCGCCGCCCTCTTCCAACGCCACGATCGTTACCATATCATCAACCGTGGGCGCGCGCCCCAGCGGCGGGTAAAACGCGACCGTCTCACATTCTTGCCGCAACCATGCCCCCGGCCAATCGGCTAGCACCGCCGGGCCGTTGATCGTTTCGCGCAGCAAGGTGTACAATCGCTGCGCCTGTGCTGCCGTCGTCGTGATCAAGGTCATCCGGCGCTGCTGCCCAAAAAAGTTGGCATAGATCAAGAATTCCACACTGGCGTAGTTAATCCCGCGTCGCACAAATCCGCGCGAACTGGGTTCGCTCCCCGTTGGCGCATCCGGCGGCAAGAGCACGTACGCTGGCGGCGGCAAACCCTGCGCCAGCAGAAATTTCAAGCTCTCCGGCGGGCTGTTGACCAATACATTGCCGGCTGCTGTCGTAACAACGTAGATGTCGTTGGGGAGACAATGCACCCGATCCGTCAGCACAGGTTTCATACCGCTCTCCTGCCGGCACCCGTCCATGATTCTGTCTACTTAAACGCCGCCGCCAGCCAAATTGATCTACCCGCACAGCCTCGCTCAATGACCATGCTATAATTGGGTACAGTATAACCTTCTATGACTAAGGAGGCTAGGTGCTATGTCCGGCCATTCGAAGTGGCATACTATTCGTCGTACCAAAGGCGTGAATGATCAGCGGCGCGGCCAGCTCTTTACCAAATTGGCTCGCGATATTACGATTGCCACCCGCGAAGGCGGTAGCGGCGACCCCGATATGAATTTCCGCTTGCGGCTGGCAGTGGAAAAGGCGCGCGCCAATAATATGCCGAACGAGAATATTCAGCGCGCGATCGACCGCGGCTTGGGCAAATCAAACGAAGCCGCTATCGAAGAGATTTTCTACGAAGGGTACGGCCCCGGCGGAGTCGCCATTTTGATCGAAGCCGCAACCGATAACCGCAACCGCACCAACTCTGAGGTGCGCGCGACCTTCAACAAGAATGGCGGCAACCCCGGCGAACCCGGTTCCGTCTCGTGGATGTTTGAGCAAAAGGGCTTGATTACCGTTGACCTCAGCGCGACCAAGCGCGATCCCGATGAGCTGCAATTGATCGCGATCGATGCCGGCGCCGATGATGTCGTGCTTGATGACGAGACGCTCGAAATTTACTGCGAGTGGACGCAACTCAACGCCATCCGGCAAGCGTTGCTCGATCAAGGCGTGCCGATCAGCAATGCCGAGAAGATCATGCGTGCCAAGACCCTCATCCAACCCGATGAGAAAGATGCGCTGGCCGCCCTGCGCTTGATCGAGAAGCTCGAAGACCTCGACGATGTGCAAAAGGTCTATTCTAACCTCGATATTACCGCCGAGCTGGTTGCGCGCTTCGATTCATAACTTGCACTCAGCAACCGGCATCGCCAACGAGGAGCATTGTGCGCGTGCTTGGGATTGATCCGGGTACCGCAACGATGGGGTGGGGTGTGGTTGAGATGGCGGGCGGTCAGTTACGCCTGATCGAGACCGGTGCCCTCACCACCCCCGCCGGTATGCCCCAACCTGAACGGTTGTTGCAGCTCTATAATGGGTTGCGCGCTATTATCGAACGCCTCCGCCCCAATACCGCCGCGGTCGAAGAACTCTTCTTCGGCAAGAATGTCAATACGGCCCTGACCGTCGGCCAAGCGCGCGGGGTGGTGTTGCTGGCGCTCGCCCAAGCCGGTATTCCGGTTCATGAGTATAAACCGCTGGCGGTGAAGCAGGCGGTGGCCGGCTACGGCGGCGCTGATAAGCGCCAAATGCAAGAGATGGTGCGCCTGACCCTTGGCCTGACCACCGTGCCGCGCCCGGATGATGCCGCTGATGCGCTCGCGATCGCGATTTGTCACGCTTATACCGCACCTAACCTGCAACGGTTCGGGTTATCGTCGTGAGGTGGCCGCGAGCGGGAGCACAGGCCGCCGGCCCGCCACCTCCCACCGGAGCTTTAGGGGCGGAAAGCACCTTGGGTTGAGCACAACCGTTGATCGCTGTGCGATGCCGCAAAGCCCGGCTCTGCGCTTCCCTCTCCCGCGCCAGTAGGAAAGGGTCGGGGGGATGAGGGTAAACCAAAGCATCTCAAAGCTATCAACCAAATCTGCGCTCATGGTTCTGTCTGCCCTTGAACTCACCGGCGCACGGGCCGCTAGCCCGCCATCGGAGCGCAACATCGCTGTCTCGCAGATGCATGCTATACCATGCACGAGAACATTACGTGTTCAAGACCAACCTTTTGCATCGCTTTATGGCTATTCCCAATCACTGCTATGACTTCTCGTCGCCGTCCCGGCGCTCCCGCCGATTTTGAAGAGATCCGGCCCAACCTCTTCCTCATCCACAACCCGGCGCTTGGCCCCGTCTTGCGCGGTGAGGGCGAGCGCGAGGGGTTTCATTTTCATCTCACCAGTTGGCGCCGCGCCGGTCTGCTTGGCCGGCTCGCCAGCCGTGGTTTCGTCACCCTGACCATCCCCGACCGGATCGCTGCCCTCCCCGCGCCGCTGTCAACGCAACTCGGCCCGCCGCGCCGTCTCACCACTAGTGCCAAGCGGCAACTCAGTGTGCTTGATCTGACCGCCCCCAACGGCTGGCGCAACCTGCTGACCAGTCCTGATGGCACGCTCGAACTACCGGAAGGCCAGATCGTGCGCCGGCGTCACGGGCGCGGGCCGGCTGACTATCTGCGCATTGTAGCCACCGGCTGGCAGACATTGCCGGCTGACGAGGCGATCTTGGCTGCTTATGGCCAATTGCCCGAACCGCCAGCCCTACGCCTTGTTCCCACCGCTGAAGGCTGGATTATGCCTGAAATTCCGCTGCCAGCGGCGTACCGCAACGTACTCGGCATGATCGCGCAACCCCACTCCGCCGGTTGGCTGCTGGCCGGCGAGCTGGAGCGTGAATGGGGGGAAATGATAGTAGCCACATTGGGGGTGAACGTAGGGGCGGTGCTGTGAACCGCCCCTAAACCAGCGAGTGACGCCGCGCCGGGGCGGTGCTGTGAACCGCCCCTACCGCATCACGGCGCGACAAACCGTCCCTGCCACGTCTTGATCAGAGCAATTGTATCTTGCGCACGCAGATACGACAACCGTGGGCTCCAGTCGGGGTTGAGGATGCCGAAGGCAGCCTGCTCGTGGTTCGGATTGCCTTGCTCGCCCCAGAGCACGGCAAAGTTGATGTTCCAAAGGAACATATTGCCCACAAACGGATAGTTGTCGTAAACGCGCAGCATCGCCGCGCGGATGTACTCCGCCTGCTGCTCTGGCGTCACATAGTTGCCGAACTCATAACCCGGTGTGTTATTCGGCGTCGCCCAGCCGTACTCGGTAATCCAGATCTCCTTATCGCCCATCCCGTACTGTTCCATCCATTTGCGCACATTCTCGACGTGGCGGAAGTAGTGCGTTTCGTGGTCGTTCCAGCAGCGATCGGGCGCCGGCT
This sequence comes from Chloroflexus sp., assembly GCF_034431535.1. Classification (GTDB taxonomy): domain Bacteria; phylum Chloroflexota; class Chloroflexia; order Chloroflexales; family Chloroflexaceae; genus Chloroflexus. The sequence goes on from NZ_DAOUDC010000046.1 coordinate 5,310, forward strand.
GGCAACCGGGAATATAGCTCGGATTGTCGGGCCAGAGCGTATCAGGCGGATTCGCCGCGCCACCCGGATGCACCGCCTGCACATCGAAGTAGTTGCGCACTTCACCATTGTTGTAGGTGTACATCAGGCGGTAGAACTCTTGATCCGAGAGCGCGATGGCCGGATTCGTCACGCCGCTCGACGACGACGCTGCCGCTAGCACGATCGCGTCCGGCTTCAGCGACTTAATCCGGGTGTACGCCGCCTTCAAAATCTCCACGTAGTGCCCGACATCTTCCGGCACAATTTCGCCGCCGTTTTCAACCGCGAGATTCGGCTCGTTCCAAATTTCGTACGCCTGAATCTTATCGCCATAGCGGCGCACCATCTGCTCAAGGAAATTGGCCAGCGTCTCAGGATCGTCGGGCAGACCGTTGGTCGCGTTGTAAGCTGTCGGCGAACGCACCACATTCACCAACAACTTAATCCCAAACCGGTTAGCGACGTCCACGATCCGATCCATCTCATCCCAGCCATAGATGCCCTTCACCGGATCCTCAATATCCATCCAGACCACCTGCTGGCGGAACCAGTCAAAACCGGCATTTTTCGTCAACTGCAACACCCGATCGCGGTCGGTGTAATACAAGTGGCCGACGATGCCAAACTCAAGATAATCAGGATTGACCGGCACCGGCGTCGGTTCAGCCGGGGTCGCCGTCGGTTCGACCGGCGCTGTGGTCGGCGCCGCCGTGGGTACAGTGGTCGGCGCTGTAGTGGGCGCCGTCGCTGTATCAGGCGTTACTACCGCAGCAGTCGGCACATTACTCACTGGCGGGTTGGCCGGCTGGCCACCACATGCCGCCAATACGGCAGCCAAGAGCATCAAGATCAGCACCAGTGCCGGCCAGCGCCGGGAATGAAATCGTTTCATACGTACCTCGACATATCACGTTGTGGTTCAATGCTTACCCAATGGGGCAAGACAATGGCTTACCCCGCCTAATCCTTCGGCATAGCCTGAATGGCAAACCACGCTGGACGGGGGCTCCAATCGCCGTTAATCACGCCAAACGAAGCCTGCTCGTGCAACTCATTGCCTTGCGTCCGCCACGGTACGGCAAAGTTTAGGTTCCAGAGGAACATTGCCCCCACCCACGGCGCATACTCGCGGCGACCGATCTGGAAGGCGCGCACGATCCACTCGGCTTGCTGCTCGAACGAGATCGAGTTGCCGTACTCGTAACCCGGCGTATTATTGCGCGTTGCCCACCCAAACTCGGTAATCCAGATCTGTTTGTCGGCCAAGCCGTTCTGTACCAACACATTGCGAATATCTTCAACGCGACGGAAGTAGAACTCGCGGCTTGTGCGCCATTCGGGGCCGGGGCCGGGCCGGTCGGGCCAGAGCGTATCAGGCGGATTGTAATGGCCGCCGGGATGGACTGCGATGGCGTCAACATTGGCACGGAACTTGGGGTTTGAAGCCATCGAGCGCATATACGACGTATCGCTCAACGCGATATTCGGATTGTTGGTCTCGGTGCTGGTTGGCGCGCCGCTGACCACAATCGCCATGGGGTCATTGGCCTTAATCGCCTTGTAAGCGACTTCGAGCAGATCAACGTAGTAACTTGCATCGGCTACCCGCCCGCCAACGCCGCCATCGCGAGCGCAATCGCCGCCGTTCTCACAAGCGCGGTTCTGCTCATTCCAAATCTGGTAGGCCTGCACCCGACCCTTGTAGCGTTTCGCCATCTCGCCCATAAAATAGGCGAAGTCCTTAAAGTTTTCGCGCCTCGGCATACCGTTGCTGCCGTTCGCCGTCGCCCAACTCGGCGCAGCGACCACGCTGAGCAACAGACTCACGCCTTGCCGGTTGGCATCAGCCACAATATCATCGAGTTCAGCCCAGTAGATCGCACCCGATCGATCGTGCAAGTCCATCCAGCGCACCTGCTGGCGAATCCAGGACATACCGGCATCGCGGCTCATCTGCAAGACACGGTTGCGATCCTGCCACTGCGTGCCCTGCCCATAGAGATGGGCGTTGAAGCCGTAGATAAATTGGCGCGGCAACGACTGATCAGGTGGGCGATAGTTAAATGCCGGATTGGTGCGGTGGCGCAGATCGCGGTACTCATTCCCCAGCAAGCCAAGCAGAATCCGGTAGCGCGGATCAGGCTCATCGGGGTGCCACTCCATACGCTGGCGCTCGAAGTATTGCACCCAGTAGACCTCGCCGGTGGCCTGATTACGCTCTTGGAACTGTTCGGAAAGCGGATAGCCAAACACCTCAAGGCCGCCGTTGTTGAGCCAGAAGGTGCGGAACGGGGCCGGACTGTTGCGCAGGGTGTGGCCGGTTTGCGCAAACCATGTACCGTCACCCGGATCAGGTACACGCTGGAAGGGCGGCTCATTCTCACGCCCTTGCACGAGCCGTCTGCCTAACAACCGGCCCAAAATGTAGTAGCGATTGTTCTGGGTGCTGAAGTTTTCAGGGTGTTCTTCAAGAATGGCACGCTCGAAATACTGCACGCGATAAAACTTGCCCGGCTCGGTAAAGCTCTCTTCGATAAACGGCTCTGAGATCGGGTAACCGAGCACAAAGAGCGCATTGGGCGTGTTCTTCCACGTCTCTAGAAACCAATTGACCGCGCTATGCCCGGTTTCGGGAAAGTAGCGGACCTGATACGGCGGATAGGTATCGGGCACTCCACCCTGCGCTGCACCGGGCTGAGGCCACGCCAGCAATGAAACCGCTAGTACCAACAACCCTAGCGCAGCAAAGATCCGTCGTGTCATGCAGAATCTCCCTTATTTCATCACTCCGCGCTATTGCGGCATGATCGCAGTGATCAGCCTGCTTTGTTCATAGTAGCTAATCCTCACCAAAATCGAACTGAGTTGTTCCTGATACGTGATAAATCGCATGCAAGCTGAGACGATCTTCGGTAAAGAGCCACAGCGATTATACCCGCCTGTCTGATTCAACGTCAAGCACACAACATTAGTTCCTGACACCATCACAGCCTGCTAAGCGATGCCTCCGCCACAGCCCTTTCCGATCGCGCAAGCACAGATCCACCGCCCCAGTGCAACACAACCCATACCCCCAACGTACAATGAGTACGGCAACGCTTCCCGTTTGTCACGATCAGCTTCCACCGCAGTGTAAAGTGCGATCGTATGATCACCGCATTGCAGGCGCTTAGAATCATTACCGCGTATTTCGTTTCAGTCACGATTTGGAGTCTATTCAACATTCAGGGCTTCGCACTCACCCTCCGGCAAGCCGGCGGGCAAGTGGCAGCGCAATGGCGCGGCCTCCGGCGCGGCGTCGCCTATGATGAAGCCTTTGCCGTCCAATTACCGTTTCACGGGCGCTGGAAGGTGTTCAACAGCGGGGTTGATCGGCAAACATCGCACTCATGGGGCCTCATCAGCCAGCGGTATGCGTATGATTTTGTGATCGTTGATGAAGCGATCGGTCTGACCTACCGCGGCGATCCACGCCAACCGGCCAACTACCTCGCGTTCGGGCAGCCAGTGCTGGCCGCCGCCGATGGCGTCGTTGTCGCCGTGCGCAACGACATTCGCGACGATCCCCACGCTGGCGCCGGTTGGATCGATGTCACCACGCCTAATCTGCGCGGGAATTACGTCATCATCAAGCATCACGAGCACGCCTACACCCTCTATGCCCACTTGCAGCAGGGCAGTGTCTGCGTAACCACTGGCGAGACGGTGCGTGCCGGCCAACTCATCGGCGCCTGCGGCAACTCTGGCCATTCCAGTGAACCGCACCTGCACTTTCAATGGCAAGATCGGGCCGACTTCTTTACTGCCATTGGGCTGCCGATCGCCTTTCGCCATGTGCTGCGCAGCGATCAGCACGGCACAACCTGCCTTGCCTATGGATATCTTCAGCGTGATCAGACCGTCGAGCCTGCACCAGCCGGCTGCCCAGCGCAGGCCGTCGAAACGGTCACGGTAGCCAAACCGACGGTTGGCGACTTCATTGGCGGAATCGTGACGTTCGGATTGGTCGTGCTTGGCTTCTTCGCGATCATCGCGCGCATTATCGAGGCCTTGATCTGACGCGCCGCCTACGACTCAATCGGCGCTTGCACCCGCGTAGCTTGGCGCAAGCGGGGCGACTGTTCCCACAACCGTTCGCGTCGCATCATCGCCACGAAGACATCAACAATCTGCGCATCCCAATGGCTGCCTCGCCCGCGTTGAATGACTTGGAGCGCCTGTTCGGGATCAAGCGCCGCGCGATAGGCGCGATCGGCAGTCAGCGCCTCGAAGGCATCGGCGACCGCCAAAATCCGCGCGCCGAGCGGAATTTCATCACCCCGCAGACCCAGCGGATAGCCATTGCCATCGACGCGCTCGTGGTGGGCGGCAATCAGCGGCAATATATCGCGTAACCCGTGGATCTGTTCGAGGATGCGCACACCGATTTGGGGATGGCGACGCATCTGAGTCAGCTCTTCGGCAGCCAACGGACCTGCCTTGAGTAAGACATCGTCGCGCACCCCGATTTTGCCAATGTCATGCAGCAACCCAGCATAATGAATGCGCTCGATCTCAGCCTCGCTCAGGCCCAATTCCATTGCCAAGCGAACGGCATAGCGCGTAACTTGGCGCGAATGGCCATAGGTATAGGAATCGCGCGCCTCGATTGCGCCGGCCAGCGCTGCAATCATCTGCTCGTATTGATCTTTGAGTGTCCGGTACAGCCGGGCATTGTCAAGAGCGGCGGCGATCTGTGACGCAAAGACTTCGATCAGATGCCGTTCGGCGGCATCAAAGGGCGGTTGTTCATCAGAACGCGCCAGATCAAGCATGCCAATCGCCCGATCGCGACTGCGCAACACCACTTCGATCGCACGTCCCTGCGATGTGGCTGGCAAGGCGATGAGGCGACGATGGGCAGCGGACAGCGTCTGTTCGTCAACCGCGGCTAACGACAGATGATTGCCCGTCGCAGAACCGATCAGCACCACTAAAGTCTCATCATTGGTGTCCACCAACGACAAGCCGATATGGATAGGCGCAAAACGCCGGCCCACGAACTCGACCAAGCGAGCGGTCTGCTCTTCTATATCAAGCGAGGTAGCGATCGCTTGGCTAAACTGGTACATCAACACCAGATCGGACAGCCGTTCTTTCTCGCGCCTGATCCGGCGTATCTCTAGTGCGGTGCGGATAGTTTTTTGCAACTGCTCGGCATCCACCGGCTTGGCGATATAATCAAGCGCACCGAGCTTCAGCGCCTCGCGCGCCGTTTCCACCGTCGCATTCGCCGTCATGACAATCACGTCAGTGTCGAGATAGTGAGCGCGCAGATGGTGGATCAAAGCAATCCCATCGACGTGCGGCATTTGGAGATCGGTCACCACGAGATCAAAGGGTTGCTGTTGCAACATCGTGATCGCCGCTAGCCCGTGCTCGGCGACAACCACGCCATATTCACGCCGCAGGAGGAGACGGCAAAACTCGCGGATATTAGTCTCATCTTCCACAACGAGGATCCGGGGGCGGGCAATCGGAGAAGGACTTGCATAATCCGCCATACGAGAGGCTCCTCAGATCAACAACAAACAGGCGCAGTGCATGGTCAATTACTACCCTAAAGCAGTATAACCATGCCAACGTTGCACCAAGACTACAGCAGCGCCGTGGCTGATGACAATATTGCCATTAGCGTACTGAACTGACGGCGCCGCCGATGATGTCGTGGGCGGCGCCGGTGTTCACGATTCCGCTTGATTACGGCGAGCGAAATAATTTTGCAATCGCCGCTCAAGCTCGTCAAAATCGAACGGTTTGGTTAAATATTCGTTCACGCCAGTGCGGAAGGCGTTCTTCTCGGTGTCGGGGGTGCCGAAGGCCGTCACCATAATGACATAGACTTGCGAGCGATTCTGGCGGAGCGTGCGTACCAACTCGATGCCACCCATGCGCGGCATATTCATGTCGGTGATGATCACATCACAGTCATGAACTGCCAACTTCTCAAGGGCATCAATCCCATCTTCGGCTTCGATCACATCGTAGCCGCTATTCCGCAGCAAAAACCGGTACAACCGGCGTGTCGCGGCATCATCTTCAACAACCATGATTGTGGGTGGCACGGCGCACTCTCCTCGACTGCTGGCTTAGCCCTAACTGACGTGAGCCAGATTCTCTTTCAGGATCGTAGCTGAACGCTGGAAGAGCGCGACTTCTTGGTCCGATAAGGGCAGATTGAGCACCTCTTCCGCGCCATCGCGACCGACGATCGTCGGCAAACTGATGGCAATACCGGTCACGCCATACTGGCCGGTCATCAGGCTGCTAATCGTCATAACCGTATGTTGGTCGCGCAGCACCGCTTCTGCAATTGAGAGCAAGCCCAAGCCAATCGCGTAATAGGTTGCCCGCTTGCGCTTGATAATCTCATACGCGGCATTGCGCGTTTGTTTGAGGATGGCGTCGAGCGCCGCTTGATCGTACCCCTGCCCATTAGCGCCAACAAAATCAACCAGCCGGACGCCGGCGATATTCGCCAGACTCCAGAGCGCTAGTTCGCTATCACCATGTTCACCAACAATATAAGCATGTACCGAGCGCGGATCAACCCCGTAATGTTGGCCGAGCAAGTACCGGAAGCGGGCGGTATCAAGGATGGTGCCCGACCCGATCACCCGATTCGCTGCCGGGCCAGCAATCTGGGCGCCGATCGTGGTGAGAATATCAACCGGGTTAGTGGCTACCACAATAATGCCATCATCGTTAGCGGCCAGAATAGCCGGGATGATCTCGCGGAAGATGGCGGTATTGCGGCCAAGCAGATCGAGACGAGTTTCGTCGGGCCGCTGGTTGGCGCCAGCAGCGATAACGATCAGATCGGCGCCGGCCAGATCGTCATAGGTGCCGGCATAGATCCGCATCGGGCGCACGAAGGGCAAGCCATGGTTGAGATCCATCGCTTCACCTTCGGCGCGGGCATGATCAATATCAATCAGCACCAACTCGTTGGCGAGGCTGCGCTGCATCAGCGCATACGCAAAGGAAGTGCCAACCATCCCCGTGCCAACCACGCCAACTTTTCCGGTGCGTTTCCGTAAACTCATGCACAACCTCCTGTCACTTTTCCTCTTAATCATACCATATCGCACTGGTGGTTGCGCATCCGACGTCGGTGCGCAAGCAATGTCATCAATTTGTTATCTGTAAGCCATCAAGCGATGAAACACCAAAGGGGCAGGCGATCGCCTGCCCCTCTTATAGTTGCACGATTGGCTACACTTCTTGAGCATCTCAACGGTATGCCGCGAGATCGCGCTCTTCGATCGTTGGCATATACCGTGCCATTTCAACCATCTTAAAGATTTTCTGGTGATGTGGTGTCACATTCATCGCAAAGAGTTGATACCCCGATTTGCGCGCATTCACGACAAATTTCAGCAATGCTGAAATACCGGCTGAATTGATAAACGAGACTTCACTAAAATCGAGCACGGTAATTGGACGCATCTCTTGGCATTCAGCAGCAATGGCGGCAGCCGAGATCGCATCAACGCTCGTGGTCAGGATGTGGAGAACCACCACATCACCAAACTCTTCCCGTCGAATAATGTCGCTCATTGTTGCCGATCCTTCCGATACAAACGGAGCGTGAGCACCGTTCCTTGCTGTGATGAATCTACTTCGTAATCGTCAACCAGCGCGCTAATCAGGTACATCCCGAAACCGCGCAAGTAACCGGCATCGAGCCGTTCGTCATCAATCACATGCCGCGAGAAATCGAGCCGTTCCACTCCGCCACCTTGATCGCTGATCCGGATTTCGAGCTTGTCGCCGTCGATATCAAAGATCACGCCGACTAGCTTCGCCGTATCGCCGCGATTGCCGTGATCAATCGCATTGTTGACCGCCTCACTCACTGCAAGTTTCAGATCTTCGATCCGTTCCGGACTCAGGCCGGCGGCGCTGCCGATTTCAGCCGCGCTGGCGCGCACTACTCGTTCGAAGATCGGAATTGACGGAATACGCAGCTCTACTCGTTGCATGCTTGTGCCTCTACGCGCGTTGATCGATTCGCACCGATCCTAGTGTAGCGAACGGAACGAACCAGAGTATTGCCAAATTACGAGGAGAGACGAGAGGTAGGGTGTGAACGTAGCCGAGTCACCCCATTCATAGTCGCCGTTTGGCGCACGAGATGATCGTAGCGACGCAGGTAGGCTTTGCCCAACGACGTATTGCCAACTTGCAGATAACAGGCGCCGAGGTAGTAGAGGGCTTGCGCATGGCGCGGATTGCGGCGCAGCACCTTTTCAAACAGCGGGATGGCGCGAGCCGGCTCCAGCAATTCTTTGTAACAGAGGCCGAGCATAAACTGCGTTTCGAGATCGTCGGGCCACTGGTCAAGCACTTGTTGAAACTCGCGCGCGGCCAGATCGTAGCGACCGCGCCGGATGTACATGTACCCCAGATCGAAGCGCAATGAATGGGCATCGGGGGCTAATTGAACGGCTTTCCGCCACGCGGCCAGCGCCCACGTATCGCGCCCCAACGAGTTATAGACGAAGCCAAGCAGATAATGGGCCTGCGCATCGGTGGGCATCAGTTGCACAGCGCGCTCAAATGCGCGCGCCGCCTGCGCATTCATCCCCATATCGTAGAGAAGTTTGCCCATCTGCAAGAAGAGCTGGCCATGGTGCGGATTGAGGCGGGCGCAGGCGAAGAGAATTTCATAGGCCTGTTTCGGTTTCTTTTGCAAACGCAAGATGGCGCTCATGCGCAAGCGGGCATCGACATAGTGGCGATGCTGCGGCGGCACCTGCTCGTATTCTTCGTAGGCTTCCTCAAACCGGCGCTGGCGCGCGAGCAGATTGCCCAATAGATAGCGAGCAGCGTACTCTTGGGGCCGCCACTGCAACAAGGCGCGATAGATCCGCTCAGCCTCTTCTTCGTAGCCTTGTTGCTTGAGGGCTTGGCTTAAGCGGTAATACCACTGCGCAACCTCTTCTTCGCTGCGGTTGACGAGCGGCTCGTCGGGCACCGGCTCTGGCGAGACAAAGGTCGGCTCGACCCGCAACGCCTCGGCGAAGCAACGCTGAGCCAATTCATGGGCGCCGTGACTCTGGTGCATCAAGCCCATGTAGTAGCGCGGTTCGGCGGCTTGCGGGCGGGCGTTGCAGGCACTGCTAAAGTGAATGTACGCCCTGCCGGCGTCGTCAATGCGCTGGTAGCAGCGGCCCAGCGCAAAGTGGGCTTCGTAGAGGTTGGGGTTGTGCTCGAGCGTCTCTTTGAAAGCGGCAATCGCCCGATCGATCTGACCAAGCGCGGCAAATGCTACGCCAAGGTTGTAGTGGGCTTCAGCCAGTTGCGGATCGGTCTGCACCGCCTCAAGATACTCGCGCAACGCCTCTTCCCAATGTTCCTGAAATGCAAGCGAATTGCCAATATAGAGATAAATGATAGCTCGTTCCCGCTCGTAGATTTGGGCTTGCTCTTCACCATCGACATACGCGGCGATGAGCGCCGCTTTGAAATGTTCGATTGCATCGGCATAGGCCGCGCGCAAGTATGAACGCATCCCCTGACTAAACGCCGCCCCGAGCCGTGTGCCGGTCATGAAACGCTCGCTACCGCTAAAGGTATCAAGGTCGAGGGGCATAAATTGGAGTTCGTTCGTTGATGCCATAGCTCACCTCGGCGACCAGACAGATGCTGATTTCTACTATAACATGCCCCTCGCCCTCCGTATATTGTAGAATCGTCATTTAGAAGTATACGACAGTATATAGTTTTCTTTACAAGCGGCGTGGTTAGGGCAGACGTGCGCACCTACCCCAACTATGCCACCGGAGCGATTACGCCACTTTGCGGTAATCATCTAACGTCAACCGGATCTGTTGAATCAATTCGCGCGCCAAGCCCCGGCCCAACATGGCCTGCGCCGGCGCTTGCAGGTGGGGCAACAGTTCGCGCCATGCCTCAGCGTCAGCCGGAACGTCGCCGGCAAAGAGGGTATCCCACAGCAGTTCGAGGCGATCGCTGCCGACGACATCCGCGATCACGCTACGGATTTCCGCGGTGAGATCGAGCAAGCGCCGCCGCAAGATCACCATGGTCACATCATCGCTCAGCACGCCGTTCGTCCACGAGCGCACTTCATGCACGAGCGCACCAGCCAGCGCGCGGGGTTTGCGCTGCGGTTGCGCCATCACCAACGCGGCCAAACGCTCGAAACCTAAGATTTGGCCATCGGGTGCCTCGGCTTCAACCAAGCCATCAGTGTAGAGCAATAGGCTCTCGCCGGGAGCAATGGCGGCGCTTAACTCGGTGTATTCGCTCTCATCATCAACTCCTAGCGGCAATCCGCTAACTTCCAGCTCGCGCAGCTCGTCAGTTACTATCAGCGGGAAGGTATGGCCGGCGTTGGCGCAACAGATCACACCGCTCCGCGGTTCGAGCTGTAAGTAGAGCATGGTTACCATGCCATGCGGAATCTCGCTCAAAACACCACGATTCACCGCAGCCAACGTGGTCGCCGGATCAGCATTGCGGCGCGCTTCGTGCCGGAAGACGGTGCGCGCCACCGCCATACGCAACGCGGCCGGCAACCCCTTGCCGCTGACATCGCCGATCATGATGCCGTGCCTCCCATCGGCCAAGGGCAAAAAGTTGTACAGATCACCGCCAAGATCGCGAGCCGGCAGCGAAATGGCCGTCACTTCCCAGCCGGGCAGGTGCGGCGCTGCCTCTAACAGCAAGCCCTGCTGAATATCGCGGGCCAATTGCAATTCTTGTTCGATCTCACGTGCCCGCCGCTGCGCCGCTTCATCGATGACCGGTGGTGGCGGAGGCGGTGGCGCCGTCGGTGGCGGATCGGGCGGCGCTGTGCTGCGCCGTGCGGTGATCAGGCTGTGCGGGTGATGCGCCAAAAGACTCGGCCACATCCGCCGTCGGATCACGAGTTCGGATGACACACGACCGTTACGGACAGCCATTTAACGCTCTCCATCGAGCCGGCCAATCCAACGCCGGCAACTTTCAGCCAGCCAATGGACAGCCACGCCTTCCAGCAGGTGATCGGGCGGCAGCGTGGCCAACAACCGCTCAGCATTCCGGTATTCACGCACTGCATCGGTCATCCGTCCCGTTTGGCGGTAGCACTCGGCAAGGTGAAACGCCACCAACGGCGACTCGGTATTTAGATAGCGAGCCCGTTCAAAATGGCGAATGGCCAACGGCAATTGTTGCTGCCGCTCGTAGATCAACCCCAGCAAGATGTGCGCCTCAGTGACCAACGGATTCAATTCGAGCGCGCGGCGCGCTTCGGCCAGCGCCAGATCGAGATCGCCCCGATTAGCGTGGGCCTGCGCCGCCAATGCCAATACTGCTGGCGCGTGGCGTCCGGCCAACGGTGCGTGGGCAAACAAGTCGAGCGCTGCCTCAAGCTGTCCGCTGTCAATCAAGCGCCGGCCCTCGCGTACCACCGTCTCATCGGTAAACAATGGCGCACCCGTTAGCGATTGCGCCGCCGGGCGCAATCGCCCCGATCGGGGCAACGGGACGGGCCGTTTATCCGCCGGCGCCACCGTTGGGCGCTGCCGCGGCGGATCTTTCCGGTACAGAAACGCGCCATCAACCGCGACCGGCCGTAGCTGGTCAAAGATATTCCACAACGTTTCGGAAAAACCGAGGCAGAGGGTGCCGCCGTCGGCTAAAATGTCGTAGAAGCGCGCTATCAGGGCGCGGCAGGTATCAATCGAGAAATAGATGGTCACATTTTGGCAAAAGAGAATGTGCGTCCCGCGTGTGGCCGGCGGGAATGGTTCCAGCAGGTTATGCTGCACAAACGACACCAACCGGCGCACCCGTTCGTGGACAGCCAAGCCATCTCCGGCAGGAGCAAAGTATCGTGCGCGCTGCGCCGGCGTCACATTAGCAAGTGCGCGCCCACGATACACACCGCGGCGCGCCTTGTCAAGCGCGGCGGCGCTGAGATCGGTGGCCAGAATCTCGACCGGACGCGGTAGCGGTTCCCCCAGCGTCTCAAGCGCGGTGATGGCAATCGAATAGGGTTCTTCACCAGTAGCGCAACCGGCGCTCCAAATTTTGATCGGCGCTCCCGGCGGCAAGGTCGCGTGCAAGGTGGGCAACAAGGTTTTGCGCAGCGCCTCAATATGGGGCCGGTTCCGAAAGAACACCGTCTCGTGGTTGAGCAGCAGCTCGGCCAGTTGTTGTAATTCAGCCCGATCGGCGCTCAGCGCCAGATCAGCCGCGTATTGCGCCGGCGGTCGTCGAACTACCTCAGCGCGCCGTTCAACCGCGCTGCGTAACGTGATTAGCCGTGCATCGTCGAGCAACACGCCACAGTAGCGCGCCAACAAATCGCGCAAGGCGCTTAGCGATTCAGGCGGCAAGATCATACAATGCTCGCAGAATCAGAAAACCGCTCACGCAATACAGCGAGAATCTGATTGGGCGGCAACACCAGTTCCGCTGCTCCTAACTCAATCGCCGCCCGCGGCATGCCGAAGATAGTGCAGCTTGCCTCATCTTGAGCGATGGTCAACCCGCCGGCCCGCCGGATCGCGCGCATGCCCACTGCGCCATCACGCCCCATGCCGGTGAGCAAGACCCCCACTGCACTTGCCCCGTACAATTCGGCGACTGCAGTCATAGTAATATCGATCGATGGTCGTTGCAGGAGCAGCGGCGACATGCTGAGCCGCACTGTCCCATCAGGTTTGATCAACAGATCAGCCCGATCAGGTGCGAGCAGGGCCATACCGGGGCGCACCGACTTCCCCTCGGCGGCCAGTTCGATCGGAATGGCGCTCGCCTCGGCCAGCCATTCGGCCATCCCGGCGCCAAACCCCTGCGCGATGTGCTGCACCACCACCACTGCCGCCGGAAACTGCGCCGGCAATCCGGCCAACAATTGGCGCACGACCTTGGGGCCGCCGGTAGAAGCGCCAATCACGATCACCGGAAATTGACCGGGAGCGATCCGCGGCCCGCGCACGTGATGCGGCGTCTCATTCAGAACACTGCTGAGTTCGGGCGGGGGATGACGGCGCCCACGCAGATGGGTAACCACTTTCACCCGCGCCAACAGTTTCACCCGCCTGATCAACATGCGGCGCAGATGATCGAGCGATCCGCTATCGGTCAAGCTCGGCTTTTCCATGACCTCGAGCGCACCGGCGGCCAACGCTTCAAATGAGGTATTGGCGTCTTTCCCGCTGATCGCCGCCGATAAGACCAGAATCGGCGTCGGATGGTACGCCATAATCTGGCGCGTCGTCTCGACGCCATCGAGCACCGGCATACGTACATCGAGCGTGATCAGATCAGGGCGCAGCTCGGCGGTCAGCGCAATCGCCGTCTTGCCATCGCCGGCCTCACCGACAACCCGAATAGCCGGATCGCTTTCCAGCATTTGGCGCAACAAGCGCCGCATCAGCGCCGAATCATCGACAATCAGGATGCGCAGCGGGCTGGTCATGGGTGTCTACTCGCCGGGTATGCCGCCGATTGGCTGCGCTGCTATTCCATATCTAACACCAACCGTACCCGATTAGGTAGATTGAGGAGGTCAATGTCTTTGTTCAAATAATCATCAACGCCAGCCTCAAACGCGGCGCGCTTGTCATCCGACGAGGTCAGCATAATGATGCGCAAATCGTCAAGTGCCGGATTCTCGCGAATGCGCCGGCACACCTCGTAGCCATCGATGCCGGGCATTTGTACATCGAGCACCAGCAGATCGGGCGGCTCGGCGGCAATCGCTGCCAGCGCCTCTTCACCGCTATGCGCAAGCTGAACGGTGTAGCCGTACATCTCGAGACGCATTTTGACAATGTCAGTAACGAGACGGCTATCATCGACGACCAGAATGGTTGGCATAGCTACTCCTCGTGGCCGAGCAGTTGCTGAATCACCTTCAGCAAGCTGTCTTGATTAAACTGGCTCTTCACGATGTAGGCCTGCGCCCCTGCTTCGAGACCGCGGCGACGATGTTCTTCAGAGGCAAGGCTGGTAATCAGCACGACCGGCAGTTCCGAGAGGGCTAACTCGCGCCGGATCCGAGTCGTGAGGGTGAAACCATCGACACGAGGCATCTCGATATCACTTACTACCAGATCGTAGGTCGTGGAACGCAGCCTGTCAAGCGCATCGGCCCCATCAATTGCGGCCGTCACATCATAGCCAGCCGATTGAAGAATACTGCGCAATAACTCGCGGGTCGTAAACGAGTCATCAACCACGAGCAATCGCGCCCGCCGGGGTTCATCGCGCAGCGACTGGCTGAGGACTGGCAACGCTGCCGCGCGCCGCGCGCCACCTTCGATGAGTTGGAGCGGATTGATCAGCAAGGCGAGGCCGCCATCACCGAGTTGCACGGCGCCACTTAAGGCCGGACGGCGGGCAAAGAGCGGGCCAAGCGGTTTGACCACCGACTCACGCTCGTCGAGCAGATCATCGACCAACAGGGCAATACGCCGTTGGCGCAGATTGAGCAACAGCGCCGGCGCGCGCGGATGGCGCGCCAGCGGCGATTCGACGTTCATACCTACCAGTTCGGCCAGTGACAATAGAGCTACGGTACGCTGTTGGTAGGCAATAGTCGGTTGACCATCGATCAACTGCACCTGATCGCGCCGCACCCACAGAATACCCCGAATCGTTGCCGCCGGCAATGCCAGCATCTGGCGACCAGCTTGCACCAACAACACCCGGCTGGTGATCAGGGTGAGCGGGATGGTCAAGGTGACGGTTGTACCTTGACCTACGGTGGAATCGACCCGTACCTGCCCGCCGAGTTCGAGCAAATTGGCGCGGACGATGTCCATCCCCACGCCGCGGCCTGAAATTTCGGTCACGGTGCGGGCGGTTGAAAAACCCGGCTGGAAGATTAAATCCAGCGCTTCTTGCGTATCGAGCTGAGATGCCCGTTCGGCGGCCAACATCCCCAGCTCAACCGCCCGTCGGCGCACCCGTTCGGGATCAATCCCGCGCCCGTCATCGCGGATCTGGATACGCACCTCATTGCCAGCCGACTCGGCGCTGATCTGAATCAGACCGGCGGGCAGCTTCCCGGCGGCAACCCGCTCATCAGGTGCTTCCAGACCGTGATCCACCGCATTCCGCACCAGATGCACCAGCGGGTCACCGATCAATTCCAGCACCTTCCGGTCAAGTTCGGTCGTCTCGCCGCGAATCTCAATTGTCACCTGCTTGTTGGTTGCCGCCGCCAAATCACGCACAAGGCGCGGCAAGGAATTAAAGATCGTCGCAATCGGTAACAGCCGTACCGCCATCACCTCTTGCTCAAGGTCTTTGACCAGCATCTGCTGGCGAGCCAGATGGCGATCGAGCCGGTCGCTCTGGCGCTGGGCAAGATCAGTCAGCGCAGTCTGCGCATCGCGCAACATTGTCAGCCGCGCATCCAACGCTTGCCGTTGGGTCGGCGAAAATCGCAACCGGGCCAGCTCCTGTTCGAGCGCCTGTACCGCGCGTCGTTGGCGATCCACCGCTTCTTGCAACCGATACAGCTCTTGCCCAACCTCCCCTAACCACTGCTGATTCACCGCCAATTCGCCGGCCAGATTAAACAGCCGATCGAGCCGGTCAACCCGCACCCGTACGGTCTGGCGAGTCGCGCGCGGCGCCGTTTCAGCTAGCATGGGCGACGCTGGTTGCGGCGCGGCGGGCGATGCTGGTTGCGGCGCAGCGGGCGACGCTGGTTGCGGCGCGGCGGCCGACGCTGGTTGCGGCGCGGCGGCCCCCAACGCCTGCACAATTTCAGGCACGGCAGCGAGCGCCGGCGCCGGCAACTGGGGAACCTGAGCCGCCAATTGCCCAATCAGGTCGCCGCCGCGCAGCAGCAGATCGGCCAATGACCGATCCATCGCACGCTGACCTTGTCGGATCTCACCCAACACGTGTTCTAGGGCATGGGCTACTTGCGCGATCGGATCGAACCCAAGCATACGGGCCGACCCCTTAATCGTATGCATGGCGCGAAAGGCGCGATCTAACTCGCTGCGACGCAGTGTCTCGCCAGCCTGCCCCTCAATCGCCAGCAACGCATCATTCAAGATGCGGAGGTTATCAGCCGTCTCATCACGAAATTGGGTGTAGAAACTCGTCAGATCCATACGGCATCAACGATCCCGCCCCCGCGAGGGGCGTTCACCATCAATATTCGCAATCCCGTGCAGACGGGCCGCGATGGCAGTCAGCTTTGCGGCTGACTCGGCCATCTGGCGCGCACTAAGCGCCGACTGGCGAGCCACCTCGGCAATCTCGCGCATCGTTTCAACCACCTGCTCGCTGGCGCTCTGCTGCTGCGCCGTCGCCAACCCGATCTCGGCAGCCGCCTGCGCGGTGCGCTCGGCCACCATCACGATGTTATCCATCACTTGGCCGGCGCGGTGGGCCAACTCCACGCCGCGCTCCACCTCTTTGCTGCCCTCTTCGGCGGCCAGCACTGCAGCGCTGGTGGCCTGCCGGATTTCGGCAATCACCCCTTTCACCTCTTTGGCGGCGGCTAAGGTGCGGTTCGCCAAACTCTTCACCTCGGCTGCAACCACGGCAAAGCGACGGCCATACTCACCAGCGCCGGCCGCCTCGATCGCCGCATTCAGCGCCAACAAGTGCGTTTCATCCGAAATATCGTCGATCAGATCGATAATCTCGCCGATCTGTTGCGACCGTTCGCCAAGACCGAGCACGCGGGTAGAGATATCTTGCACCCGCTGGCGGATGCGCTCCATCGCCTGAATACTCTCGTCAACCGCATCTTGGCCGCTGCTGAGCTGTTCGAGCGTCTGCTGGGCTGCTTCAGAGACATGCTCGGCGGCCTGCGCAATTTGGCGGGCTGTGCTGCCCAACTCTTCAATTGTCGTCGAGACTTCCGAGACCGCACTGGCCTGCTCGCTGGCACCGCCGGCCTGTTGCTGCGAATTGGCTTGCAGCTCGGCTGCCGCCGCCGCCAACTCACTACCCAACTCAACCTGCTGGATATTCTTCTCCATCAATTGTTCGGTATTGCGCAGCAACTCTTCGGCCCGTGAATGCGACTCGGCCAATGCCCGGCTCAAATCGCGGCTACTGAGCCATGCCAGCGTCCCTATCGCACTGATCGTCAGGATCAAAAAAAACGAATCAATAACGACATTATCGCCAAGAAACGGTTGCACCCGCGAAAACTGCTCAGCGAGCAGCAACCCAACATACACCAACACCCCGGCAAGGCTGACCAACAACGTATCTCGCCCGCTGCCGAGCAAGCCGGCGCTGACAATCGGCATAAACAGCACCACCACCCGCGCCCCGTCGGCGCCGCCAAACAGCAAGAGCACCATCGCCGCGCTGGCGATCATCGCCAGAAACAGCCAACGCCGGCCTAAAACAGTTTGCTGTTGCCGGATAAACCACGCCGCCACGCCATACAAGGCAAGGCCAACCAGCGTGACTAGACTGGCTAGCGCGAAGGTGATCAGATCAACATGGCTCATGAACCACAACACCAGCCCAAAGAGCCAAAAGACCGCCAGCACCGCAACGCTAAAGATGATCAACCAGCGCAACATCACGCGATTTTCGCGTAAGGCTGAGAGTTCAGCAGTCAAACCAGCGGAGATTCCCGACTTCATAATGCTTCCTCAAGCATGAGCCAAACGAAGACCCAGAGCGAGATCGGCAGCCATACGGCGCAGATCGAGGACAATGACCGGCTGATCATCAAGCAGAGCCACCCCGTTGACCCACGGCAAGCGTAACCGGGCCGTCAGAAACGGCGCCAGCGGCACAATCATCGGTGCTTCAGCCAACAGATCAACCCGCGGCGCAACCAATTCCACCACTCGCCGCCGCAAGTTGATCGTAAGGGCATGCAACCGGCCTGATGCCGGCGGATCGGCGGGATCAAGCAGCGGCCCTAAGTGGTGGCGAATAATGCGCCTCCCGCGCTCGTCGTGCTCAGCCTGCGTGGCCCAACCAACGCTGTCGACGTCGTACTGTCGGCACACATACCGGCGAGCGACGGTTTCGATGAGCAGTATCACGCTGCCTCCTGCACCAGCGCAAACAGCGCAGCCGGATCAAGCATTGCCACTGGCTGATCGTAATGGCGAAAGAGGGCATGGATGACTCGTTGGGCTGGGCCGGCCAGATTGACCAGCGGCGGTTCGAGTTGCGCCGCATCAACCGGAATCAGATCATCAACAGCATCAACCAACAAAGCGGCATCGATGGCGTCGTGATGCACCCAAATCAGGCGCGTAGCGCGATCGGGCGCAGCGGCGGCCAGCCCCAGCAACAAGCGCAGATCGATTACCGCCAAAATTTGCCCGCGCTGATTAATCACGCCGGGCAGTATCGGCGGCGCTCCCGGCACCGGCGTCGGCGCGCGCCAGCGTATAATTTCGCGTACCGGCGCACTGGCGAGCGCATACCGCTCAGTGGCGACCCGAAACATAAGATATTCGGCAGTGGAAACCGGTTGGGCTGGCGACGATTGCATACGAGAGCGTTACCCCGTCGAACGAGCGCTGTTCGCGGCGATTATAGCGCGTTTTGGTGCGGTTGGCTAGATATCTTTGCAGAGGAGTGCAGATTTACGTGTTCCCATCTGCCAACGATAACCGTGGAGAGAAACAGAGGATAAGCATTCGTGCTTCGCTCTCGCCTTAAGACACCTTACCGCTTTGCCCAATTGGAAGAGTACTTACACCTTCAGGATCAGCGCCTCAGCCCTAAACAGTGGGAGAACGAGAATGTACCAAACTGCACTCCAATCCTTGCGCCTCACGCTTGCTTCAGTGCTGTACAGGGTGGGAATAGCGCCGGCGGCTGCACAGAACCGGCATTCGCGTTCGTTGCCCGATGCTGCCTCGTTTACTATTCTCCTGAATGACTTCTAACTTTAGCATACTGGCTAGGATACGATTACTGGCAGTAACGGTAGGAGTGCCCGTAATGTAACAACTTTGCCGTCACTGCACAAGAGTTCGCAGCCAATGATGCATGCGTGAAAAGATATTGCTTTCTATGCCATCTCTGCTTCCGCAGCGTGCTAGCCGTAGTGCGGCAGTTGCACTGTTGCACTCCATACGAGTTATCCTCACAATCCACAGCCAACCTGTCGCGAGCAATACACGTAACCCCGTAGCGTGCGGGAGCAATGCGGCAGTTGCACTGCCGCACTCCATGCTAGTCCACCCCGTCACACGAAGGCGTTGACCTTGCGCGTACTGCGCGGTAGTGATACTGGCCGCACACCATCGCCGTTCGCAGCAATCCTCTGCTTTGTTGCGCCAAGGCAATGTTCATAAGCGCCCTAACCTGTTGCCACTGTCATTGTCACCGGTCACGATCCCGCACTCGCCGCCTCCGGCGGCGCGCAATGATTAGGGGCATGAGATTATCCCCAACTTGCCGCCCTCCGGCAGCTATGGTATAATCTGTGACGGAACAGAGCCGATCTGGCAGGCGGCAAACCATCCGCCTGCCAAATTTGTGTGTCAGCGCGCCGCGCAGTCCCGCTGCCATGCGGGCGCCTGCCGGCATCATGCGAAAGGAGCGACGCCGTGTCGCAGCAATTGCTTGAAGAATTGGGCCGGCGCCAATACCGCACCGACATTCCTGAGTTTCGCGTCGGTGACACGGTGCGCGTCGGCGTCAAAGTGGTTGAAGGCAACCGCGAACGAGTGCAGGATTTTGAGGGTGTCGTGATCCGGCGCCGCGGCGAAGGCATCAACGAGAATTTCACCGTGCGCCGGATTGCGTCGCACGGGATTGGCGTCGAGCGCACGTTCTTGCTCCACGCGCCGCGCATCGACTCGATTAAAGTCATCCGGCGCGGTAAGGTGCGCCGGGCCAAGCTGTACTACCTGCGTGGCCTCACCGGCAAGGCGGCTCGTATCCGCGAGCGGCGGGAAACAACCCAGAACTAGGCGACACTTCGGGCAACCATACCGCAGCGGCGCATACGCCGCTGCGATTGTTTTTGCCAGCGATCACTGAGCCGGCGGCCAACCCCTCACATTCCTACGGATTGGTGGCAGCCACCTGCATGACCAGCTCAACCAGTGCCAGACTAAATTCAGCCGGACGCTCGATCGCGCTGAGATGGCCAGCGCCGGGAATCACAACGAACCGGCTGCCGGGAATCGCTTCGTGCATCGCCCGCGCCTCGCTCGGCGGCGTCAGCGTATCTTCCGCGCCAACGACCACGGTAGTGGGCACCCGGATCTGGCTTAATAGCGGCGTTGAATCAGGGCGCGCCGCCATTGCATGCAAGGCGGCGGCTACCCCTGCGGACGGATTAGCCGCGGCAATTGCCAGCAGTTCGGCCTGCAGCGCCTCGCTCGCTTGCGGCGCAAGCAGATTCGGCAGTAATCGTTCCGCCAAGGCGGCACTGCCCTCACGCAGCGCAATCTCGGCATTGACGGCGCGCGTCGCGCGGGTTGCGTCGCTATCGGCAGTCGCCCGAGTATCGGCTAGCAGCAAGCCGCTGATCCGCTCAGGCGCACGGCGGAGCAAGGCAAACGCGATGTAGCCACCCATTGATAACCCGCCGATGATCGCCCGTTCAATCTGTAACGCATCAAGCAAGGCGAGCACATCATCGGCATAATCGTCGAGCGATTGCGGTGTAGGCGCGGGTGTCGAGCCGCCAAACCCGCGCAGATCGGGTGCAATCATGCGACATCGATCGGTGAGCGAAGTCAATTGCACGCGCCAGAGCGCCGCACTCAACGGAAACGCATGCAACAACACGACCGGCTGACCGTTCCCCACATCATCGTAGCGCACATGGGCGCCGATTGGCAGAGTCACTTCCATTGCAACCCCCAGAGGTTTGTGCGTGTTGGCGTATAGTATAACGCACAGTAGGGGCGCAGCATAGCTGCGCCCCTACCACTCTACACCATCTTGATTGAGATCACGACCGCAAAATCGCTAACAGCCGGTCAATAGTAGGGATTACCGGCGGCGCCGGCTGCGGTTGTGCCTCTGGCACGGGATCGTGCGGCGCCAGTGGCATCGTTTCGAGCCGCACAATCTGTTGCGCTGCCAGATGGGCAATGCCTTCAACCACATCAATCGCCTGCCAGTGCAACTCAGCCGCAATCTCGCTCAAATGCTTGCGCCCATCGATCGCATCAATGATCAGATACTCCGTTACATTCGCGCGCTCTTTCGCCGCTTCCCGCGGCATTGCCAATACCGGTATCAAATGCAGCGAAGGCACTTGATGCCACAAGCGGCGCCAGCGTAACGCCACGCGCTCGGCATTGCGCAGCAATGTCTCGCGATCACCCCACACAGACTGATGCTCGCTGCGCGCGCCACTCGTGACGTTGAACATCCCCTGCTGCACATTGAGCAGAATCCCCAGTGCTTCGATACCGATCTGCCCTTCACACTCGATATGGTAGATTTGGCCATTGAAGAGGAAGATGCGACCGGATCGCGCGCCAGTGATATCAAGCGATCCGGTGAGTGAGCTATATGTCGCGAGATCGATCAGCTCGCGCAATGAAACCTGTTCTAACGATCCATGCAGCGCCATTCGCGGGCCTCCTATGCAAAGTAGCGATGAGGTGAGGATGCCCCTTCTCAACTTGGTTATACCATAGCGCCGCTCAGCGCACAAGATGACCCTAGTCCCGTTGTGCGATAGGCCAAACTCCTATCGATCACATGCCAAACCGGCTAACGGGCCGGCGACCCAGAGACCACCGGCGCATGCAGCGCAGAAACGGTCGATGGTCGGGCCAGCAACGTTGCGCTGAGCAAGACGAGCGTCAGCCATGCGAGATCGGCGAAGAGCAGATGCACCAATTGCATCCAAACCGGCGCTTTCAGAATGACGTTGATCGTGCCGAGAAAGATCTGACTGACAAAGATAGCAGCCGTGGCCCATGCCAGCCGCCGCGTTGCCGGGGAGGGATCGTAGCGCATAGCGCGCTGAGCCAAGGTGATCATCGCTAACCCCACCATCGTGCCGAGCACCGGGTGGATAATGCGTATCCAAACCAAGGGATGGCTGTCAAGCGTGATCGCTTGTGACACGCCGCCGGGCAATACCCCCAACTGCAAGAGCGTATCACCTAGCGCGGTCACTGCGCCGCTCGAACCAACTAGCGCGGTACCGATCAGCGCAGCGATCAACATGCCAAGCAGGCCGCCTTTGCCGCGCAATTCAGGCGCTGGCTTGCCGCTGGCATACCACGCGGTCAATGCCATCGCACCAATCAGCAAGAAGGTGTTAATCAGGTGCAAACCCAGTGATAGCGCCCGCGTTAGCGAGACATCGTGGGCAACCAAGCGGAAGAGGACAAGCGCAGCGCCGATAAACGATTCCACGATCATGAACACCATGGTGGCAATCGCGGCGCGGCGCGCCGGATGGCCGGCGGCAAACAATCGTAAGGCCCATACCAACAATGCCACTGACAGCACTAACGCAATGCCGCTGGTTACGCGGTGAGAAAACTCGATCATCTGCGCCGTGTCCGGCGCGCGCGGGATCACTTGCCCATCGCACAACGGCCAGTGATCGCCACAGCCGGCGCCCGAACCGGTAGCGCGCACAAACGCACCCCACATGATCACCAGCAGGTTGTAGCCAACATTCAGCCATGCAAAGTTCACAAATGCGCGGTGCCGGGAATCCATGCTATAACCTCCAGCCGCGACCGGCCGTCGCGGATTGCAAGAATAATGTGACATTTCGCACTTTATTCTAGCATGGCCTTACCCTTTTATGGGGTAAACCCCGTGTTATAATTCGTTCACCAAATCCGATGTTTCACCGCCACGGGAGCAATCTGGGTGACTGTTCACGCATCGCCATCAACTGAACAACTCGTGCATGTGCTGCGCCACATTTGCCGGTTGCCATCAACCACCGGGCATGTCGAAGAATTGCGCGCTGCCGCTGAACAGATTGCACTCTTCATCCGCATGCTCGGCATGCAGGTGCGCATCGTCGCGACCAGTGCAGCGCCGGTGATTATTGCCCACCGCTCTGGCCGCCGCCCTCAGATGCTGTTGCTCTACCATCACTACGATACGCCGCCAACTGGTCCTTGGCGCTACTGGTCGCACGAACCGTTTGCTATTGCTGAGCGTGATGGCAAGATCTTCGGGCGCGGCGTCGCCGGCGGCAAGGGGGCGCTCGCGTCCCATCTCGCTGCCTTGCAAGCTCTCGTGCAGCGCGAAGGCAGCTTGCCGTGCGGTGTGACCCTTGTGATCGAAGGCGCGGCGACGATTGGCAGTCCGGGATTGGCCGAAGCATTGCTAACCCACGCCGATCTGGTGCGATGCGATGCGGTGTTGGCCAGCATCGGCGATCGTGACGAGCACGGTACGCCGATTTGCGCCAGCGGCAGCAAAGGCTGGCTCCGATTACGCTTGACGGCCCGCGGCCCAGCCTATCCGTTGCCCGCTGGCTTCGCGACGAGTGTCGCGAATCCGCTCTGGCGCTTGATCTGGGCCCTCGCTGCCCTCAAGGGCGATGATGAAGATGTGCGCATCGAGGGCTTCTACGATACGGTTGAAGGGCCTTCTCGCGCTGATAACGCCGCAATTCGCCAATTGCAACTGGCCGCCGCCGCGCGCCGGGAAGCATGGCAGATCGACCAGTTTTTGTTCGGAATCGACGGCGCTGCCCTTAGCCGTACAGAGGTAACACTCCCAACCTGTAATGTCAGTTCATTGACGGTTGAACCGCATAGTGACGCGCCGGCAATCCCTGCCCTTGCTTCAGTGTTGATCGATCTCCAATTGGTACCGGGCCAACAGCCTGATGCCATCTTTGAGTTAGTGCGCCGCCATCTTGACGATAAAGGGTTTGCAGATCTCGCCCTCGAACGATTGCCCGGCGGTTATTCGCCTTGGGCTACCGCCACCGATAATCCCCTAGTGGGCCAAGTCGCCGCCATTGGCGCGAGCGTGTTTGAACGGCCTTTGCCAGTGGTACCGGCTGGACCCTATGTGGCGCCGTTTAGTCTGCTGACTGGCGGCCAACCCATCCCTACCGTCAGTATCGGCCTGACGCCAGCGACCAGCGCACTGTTTGCCCCCGATGAGCATATCGCCCTTGTCGATCTGAGCCGCCATAGCCAATTACTGATTGAGACGTTCGACCGGCTGTGGACGTAACCCACTCTACGCTTGCCCACCTCTTTCACAACCTTTTTCTAAATATTTCAACCAAAATGTTCGTAAATTAGCTTGACCTTCGGAAAAGGTTAGGATATACTAACGCCAACCTTGCGCAAGGTTGTGGTCGTTGTCACGAAGAATCGACGTGGTCGAGGAGAGAACCTATGAATCGCTTTCTGCGCCTGTGCGCGCTATTGACCTTGGCCGCATTCACACTGGCCGCCTGCGGGAATCAAGCTGCCAGTTCTCCTACCCAAGCGCCTGCATCAACCGATGCGCCGGCCAAGATTGTCGTCTATTCCGGCCGCAGCGAAAGCCTCGTTGGGCCGTTCTTTACCCAATTCACCCAAGCCACCGGTATTCAAGTTGAAGTGCGCTACGGCGATACCGCTGAGCTGGCGGCGACCATCCTCGAAGAGGGCGCTAATAGCCCCGCCGACCTCTTCTTTGCCCAAGATGCCGGCGCGCTTGGTGCGTTGGTGGCTGCCGGCATGCTAGCACCCTTGCCCGCCGAAACGCTCAATCAGGTGGAACCACGCTTCCGCTCGTCCGATGGCTTGTGGGTTGGCATCAGTGGCCGCGCCCGCGTGGTAGTCTACAACACCAATAAGCTAACCGAGGCCGATTTGCCGCGTTCGATTACGGGCTTTGTCGATCCGCAGTGGCGAGGTCGGGTTGGTTGGGCGCCGACCAATGGCTCGTTCCAAGCGTTTGTCACCGCGATGCGGGTGCAGTTGGGCGAAGAAGCTGCCCGGCGCTGGTTGGAAGGGATGATCGCCAACGAGGTCAAGACCTACGAGAAGAATGCGGCGATCGTGCAAGCCGTTGCCGCCGGTGAGATCGATGTCGGCTTTGTCAATCACTACTATCTCTACCAGTTGCAGCGCCAGTCGGGCAATACGCTGGCCGCCGCCAATTATTACCCCGGTAATGGTGATGTAGGGGCGTTGATTAACATCGCTGGCGTTGGCATCCTTAAGACGGCCAAGAATGTGCCCGCAGCGCAACGTCTGATTGACTATATGCTCTCGACGGAAGGCCAACGCTATTTCGCCGAGCAGACCTTTGAGTATCCGTTGGCCGGCAATGTGCAGCCGGATCCGCGGCTGAAGCCGCTGTCTGAGATCCAAACGACGCAGATCGATCTCAACCAGTTGCGCGATTTGCAAGGCACCTTGCAATTGCTGCGCGATGTCGGAGCGTTGTAACCGTGTGTATGCGCCGCGATCATGCTCGATCGCGGCACCAACCTTTCCAAGCCTATGATCCGTCGCGCTACCCTGACTGAAGTTGCCGTTGCTATCCCCCAGCGCCGCGCGCGCCCGTGGGTCTTGATCGGGCTGAGTCTCGGCATTGTTGCGCTCGTGTTGTTGCCGATCGGATATCTACTGGTGCGCGCGCTCGAAGCCGGGCCTGATGCGTGGGCTGCCTTACTTCGCCCCCGCACGCTCCGGGTCGTGACGAATAGTATCGGTCTGGCCCTCGCCACAGCCCTGCTCAGTGTGCTTATCGCTGCACCATTAGCATGGTTAACGGTCTGCGTCGATATTCCCGGTCGCCGCTTTTGGACGATCGCGACTGCCTTGCCGCTGGCGGTGCCGTCATACATCAACGGCTTTGCGATCATTGTGGTGTTAGGGCCAGTGGGGTTGCTGCAACAGATGCTCGCTCCGTTGGGTGTTGAGCGGTTGCCGCCGGTGTATGGCTTCGGCGGCGCCGTCTTGGCCCTCACCCTCAGCAGTTATCCGTATGTGTTGCTGAATACGCGCGCAGCGTTGCAACGGTGCGATCCGGCAGTGGAAGACGCGGCTCGCAGTATGGGTGATAGTCCGTGGTGCGTCTTTTGGCGCATTCTCTTGCCGCAAGTGCGTCCGGCGATTGCGATTGGCGCGCTGCTGGCCGCCCTCTACAGTTTGAGCGATTTCGGCGCGGTGTCGCTCTTGCAGTTCGAGACCTTCACCCGTTCAATTTATGTACAGTATCGCGGATCGTTTGATCGCAGCGGCGCTGCTCTGTTGGCCCTTGTCTTGATTGTGTTGACGCTCAGCCTGATCGGGATCGAGCAGCTCATCCGTGGCCGGCCCAGCATAAGCCGCACGACTTGCGCTGTGGCCCGCCCGCGCCGGTTGGCCGACATTGGGCCGTGGCGCTGGCTGGCGGCGCTGTATGCCGCCTTGTTGACGCTGCTCGGTATCGGGATGCCGCTGTTGGCGCTGAGCTACTGGTTGATCCGCGGCTTACTCAACGGGCAGACGCTCGACGTGCTTTGGAGTCCGATGACCAATTCCCTGCTCGCTGCCGGCAGTGCGGCGGTGCTGACCGTTGTGGCCGCCATTCCAATTGCGCTGCTGGCAGCCCGCTTCCCCTCCCGGCTGAGCCGCCTCCTCGATGCCGCCGCTTACACCGGCTACGCTCTGCCCGGCATTGTCGTCGCGCTGGCGCTCGTCTTCTTCGGCGCCAACTACGCGCCGTGGCTGTACCAGACCCTGCCGATGCTGTTGTTTGGACTGGCCATCCGCTTCTTGCCGCAGGCGATCGGCAGCCTTCGCACCACGTTACAGCAGATGAATCCGCGGGTTGAAGATGCGGCCCGCTCGCTGGGCCGCTCGCCGCTCACCGTCTTTGCCGGCGTCACTCTCCCGCTGCTGACTCCCGGCATACTCTCAGCAGCGGCGCTGGTTTTCCTCACCTCGATCAAGGAATTGCCGACCACGTTGCTGCTCAGCCCAACCGGTTTCCCGACCCTTGCCACGATGATCTGGAGCGCTACCAGCGAAGCGATGTTTACCCAAGCCGCGGCGCCGGCTTTGGTCTTACTGGCGGTGTCGGCAGTTGCCATGGCCATCATGCTGGCGCACGAGCGTTCGGCGTAATTAGGGGGCGAGGTGCGCCTCGCCCCACACGCCTCTCACCGATCGCGGTATGACGCCAGCGCCGCTTCGCGGTCGGGGTAAATCTTGAAGAGGGTATCAAAGCGGCTCTTGCGGAAGATTTCGGCGATCTGCGGTTGCAACCCGCACAAGCGCAAATCCCCGCCTAACGGTTGCACGGCACGCAGATTGCTCAGCAGCATGCGCAACGCTAAGCTGGCGACAAAGGTCACTGCGTTCATATCGGCCAACACTTTGCCGCCGTGGTTGGTAATTGCGGCAGCCAAATCGTGTTCGATCGTGGCAACGCCGGCGGCATCGAGGCGTGCTGGCAGCTCAATGATGAGCACGTCATCTACTTGCTCGGTTTTCACGCCGAAAAACCCCTTTCTAGCAGGTGCTGGACCGCTATGCGATCAAGGATGCGGTCATTATAGCACGGGTCGTTCATGGGTTTCGGTTGCCGGCGGTAGCCGTGCGCTCGCTTACCCATCCGCCGGCAACCGCTCTACCACCAAGAGGGTGATGTCATCGGCTTGGGGCGCACCCTGCGCAAAGGCATCCACTGCCGACACCGCCGCCGTCACTAGCTCAGCCGCCGCACACTGCGCTTGCGCGCGCAACAACGCTTGGAGACGGTCGTCGCCAAACAATTCACCAGCCGGGTTCATCGCTTCGGTAATGCCATCGCTAAATGCGACCAACTTCTCGCCGGGAGCAATCTGCAATGCGCGCACGTCATACGTTTGTCCGGTCACAATACCAATCGGCAGCGCGCCTTCGCACAATTCCTCAATCACCGCGCCATCGCGCCCGATCCGCAACGGCGGATTATGGCCGGCATTGATGTATTGCATCACTCCGGTGTCCGGATCAAGCAGGCCATAAAAGAGGGTCACAAACATCATCGAGTCACCATGCTCGCGGTAGATATAATCATTGGTTAGGCTCACGGCGTGCAGCAGAATCGCTGCGCTGGCATCACCGTCGACTTGGGAGCTGCCGGCAGCTTGAGAAGCGGCGCGTAAGAGCGACCGGCTGAGGGCGACAAAGAGGGCAGCAGTGACGCCTTTGCCGCAAGCATCGGCGACCACCAGCCCGATTTGGCCATTGGGGAGGGTAATGGTATCAAAGAAATCACCGCCAACCGCTTGCGCTCCCCGGCTAAACGCCGCAATGCGCCAGCCGGGTGGTTGCGGCAAGACGCGGGGCAAAAACGATTGTTGAATGCGGCGCGCAACCGCCAGCTCTTCTTCGAGCCGGTTGAGCCGGATGAGTTCGGCTTGGGCGGCTTGCAATTGCTGATAAGCAGCCACCAGCTCGGCATTCTTGCGTTCGAGATCGTGGATCATGCGCTGGTTGGTATTGCGCACCCGGCTGACAATGCTGCGCAGCATTGTCATCGCCAACTCAGGGCTGGAGCCAAGCAGGGTCGCAAACACCGCTTCGTTCAACGTAACCAGCCGGCTCGGCTCGATCGCGCGCACCGTCGCCGAACGGGGACTGCGATCGATCAGGCTCATTTCACCGATAATCTGGCCGGTGTGAAAGACCT
Organism: Chloroflexus sp.; assembly: GCF_034431535.1. Taxonomy (GTDB): domain Bacteria; phylum Chloroflexota; class Chloroflexia; order Chloroflexales; family Chloroflexaceae; genus Chloroflexus. The sequence continues at coordinate 33,915 of NZ_DAOUDC010000046.1, forward strand.
CGAGCCGCAACTCGGCGCCGTTCACGAACGTAATCACCTCGACCGCACCGCTGAGAATGACAAAGCATTCGGCGCCGGTATCCCCCTGATTGAACAACACTTCACCGGTGGCTAACCGGCATTCCGCCAACCGCGGAGCTAGCTCGGCCAGCACCGCTTCCGGCACAGCCTGAAAGATCGGCAAGGCCCGCAGCCGGTCGAGCATACTCATCGCCTTTGTCACCGTCAACTCATTCCAGCTGCTGTGCGGATCGTGGTGATAGGTCAGCGTATCAGCATATTCACGGACGAAAAAGAGACCAAGGCCGCCAATCAAGCGCTGATCAGCAGCGGCATGGATGTCCGGCGGCGGCGCATCGCGCGGATCGAACGGCTGGCCGCGATCACGAATGGTAATCGTGAGCACCCCTTGCTCGTACTCGCAAGCGAGCTGGATCTGGTCACGGTTGTGATCGTGGTAGCCATACTTGACAATATTGGTGACCACCTCTTCGATCACCAGCCGCAACAAATAGCCATAATCGGGCGGCAAACGCCAACTGGCCTCCAGCTCATCGCTGAAGGCCAAGAGCGAAGATATCGCGTTCTGATCAGCAAAAACAGCAATCTGCCGCCGCATGCACCCACCTACACTGCCAGCGGCTCGGTCGGATGGCGGCTCTGACCAAGCGGCAGGGTGGCGCGCAATTTGCGCAGGCGCGCGATCGCATCCACCGCTGCTTCGTGAACATTTGGATCGGTATCATCGACGGCTTGGGCCAAGGCATTGAGCACTGGCGACGTCGCGGCGGCAACGCCGAGGCGGCCCAAGGCGCGGGCAGCGGCTTCACGGGCGTAGGCGTCACTATCGGCCAGCATTGCCAGCAGGCGCTCAATCATCGGGCCGGTGCCGGCCAACTCGCCCAACTGGCTGACCACCAGCGCCGCCGCCGAACGGACAAAACTGTCGGGATCGCTAAGGCACTCAATCAGATGGTCGAGCAATTGCGGCGACGCGATCCGGTCGCGCAACAAACCTAGCGTGCGGGCGGCAGCGAAGCGGGTTTCTAAATCGCAATCGTGAATGGCTAGCCGGATCAACGTCTTGACCAGCGGCTGCGGCGGTGTACCGACGATCAAACCCAGCGTGCGGGCAGCGGCAGCACGCACATGTGAGGCGCTATCGCTCAGACCATCGTGGAGCAACACCAGATCGGCGGCGGTGAAATGGCCTTCGCGCACCCGCAGGCGGCGAATCGCTTCGTACCGGCTCTGCCAGCCGGGATCGTGCAACTGGCGGCGCAATTGCTCGAAATCGCCACTCTCAAACGAATCGATTTCGGCGAGCAGGGTCAGGCGCAACCATTCATCCCGCGAGCTATTCAACCGCTGGCGGGCAAGGTGAATGACGTTCAACGCCAATAAAATCTCTTCGATGGTGAGACGCAATTCGGGGCGCGAGCGCAGCTCGCGATCGATCAGTTGCGCTAACTGGTAACGCCAATGGCTTGCTCGGCGCACAATATGGTTGGCGCCGGGGCCGCGCGAAATCTCGGCCAACGCTAGCACCGCCGCTACCGGTTCGTCTTGAAAGGCTTCGAGGAAAGGTTCGAGCGCGCGCAACGCAACGAAACCGAGCACTGTATTGACGCCGGCTACTTGGATCTCCTGCCGTGGGTTGCGAGCAAAGTTGTTGAATCGTTCGGCTACCCGTTGCCGCCACGTCTCGCGGTCAAACATCGGCAGCTCCTTTCCCCATGCGCCATTGCAGCCAAGCTGTTGCTTCGCCTACATCTGTAGTATAGCATGTTGGCTCCAGATTGCACAGTACTTTAGTACTAAACTATGATTGCAGTACCATTACAGCACGTCGCACGCTACGGATGTGCTAAGATAGGGAGGAAGCGTTTAGCAGCGGAAACAATCATGGCTCAGACTCCTGAAGACCCCGATGTCGCCGCCAGTGTCCGCCGTGTGCGCCGCGGCTGTAGTATGATGGCGATCATTGTGATTGCGATGACGATTTTCTTGATCAGCGCTACCGGCAATCTCGCCTTTTCGTTGCTGCTGTTCATTGCCGCAGCGCTATTGGTGCTCGCCTTCTTTGTCGTGCGTGAAGGTGCGTGATGCCAGCCCACCATCGTCGCGCCTTGCTAGCCCTCCTTGGCCTGATCTTTGTGATCATTTCGCTCGTGGTCGCCTTCCTGCAACCGTTTGGGTTGTGGCATTGGTTTTGGCTCGCCTTGGCCGGCCTCTGTCTGTATGGCGCGCGGTAGCTGCCATAACCCAACCCCCATTTGCGCAATTCTGCGACCTTCGTTATAATAGACCTCAAGTATTCCCCATAGTTTGTGATACGTCATTGGTCGATCACAGCGATCGAATTGGCGGTTCTACAGCTTCTTCATGCGCTTGATCGACTCATGAGCGGTGCGTGCCTGTTTCGTGCATTATCAATGAGGATCGCATGACGCATCGTGATTCGGTTGCGCTACCCGCCCCCCAAATGGAGATCGATCGCATCGGTCTCAGCTTTGGTGGTGTCCGCGCTCTGCTTTCGGTGACCTTCGATATCTATCCCGGCACCATTCAAGCTATCATCGGCCCCAACGGCGCTGGGAAGACCAGCCTGTTGAACTGCATCAGCGGCCTGTATCGCCCGCAACAAGGGCAGATCCGCTTTGAAGGGCGCAACATTATCGGCATGCCGCCCCATCAGATTGCGCGTCTCGGCATTGCCCGCTCGTTCCAGAATATCGAGCTCTTCCGCCACATGACGGTCGTCGACAACTTGATGCTGGGCCGTCACGTTCACATGCGCAGCGGTATCTTTAGCGGTGGCTTGTACTGGGGGCGCGCCCAGCGCGAAGAGGTCGAACACCGTGAATTTGTCGAGCAGGTGATCGATCTGCTCGAAATCCAGTCGATCCGCAAGAAGATGGTCGGCGCGCTCTCGTATGGCCTGCAAAAGCGGGTGGAGTTGGGCCGCGCGCTCGCGATGAATCCGCGCCTCTTGCTGCTCGATGAGCCGATGGCGGGCATGAATACCGAAGAAAAAGAGGATATGGCCCGCTTCATCCTTGATATTAATGAAGAGTACGGTACAACGATCGTGCTGATTGAGCACGATATGGGGGTCGTGATGGATATTAGCGATCGGGTGGCGGTGCTCGAATTCGGCCAACTGATCGCGTATGGCACACCGGCTGAGGTGCGCAGAGATCCGAAGGTGATAGATGCGTATCTGGGCCGTGAACACGCAATGCCGAGGATGTAATCGATACCAGTCTTCCGGCGCTGTCTGCCGGTCTCACGGTCGGGTGACGCAATGATACAGATACCTGAGACAACGCTGCCGCGCTTATTATTCCAGAATGCGGAACGTTTCGGCGATAAGGTAGCGCTACGCGAGAAGGATTTTGGCATCTGGCAAACGGTGCCGTGGCGGCAGTTTGCCGAGCACGTGCGCGCGTTTGCGATGGGGCTGCACGCGCTTGGCGTGCGCCGCGGCGATGTCATCGCTATCATTGGCGATAACCGGCCCGAATGGCTCTATGCCGAATTTGCCGCCCAAACCATCGGCGCAATGTCGATCGGCGTCTACCAAGATTCGGTGGCCGAAGAGGTGTATTACATTCTCTCGGCGGCTGAAGCGCGGGTAATTGTGGTCGAAGATCAAGAGCAGGTTGATAAGATTATCGAGATCTGGCCGCGGCTGGAAGGGGTGCTGAAGGTTATTTACTACGAACCGAAGGGGATGCGCAATTACCAGCAGCCCTACCTTGCCCATTTCCCCGATATCGAAGAACAAGGCCGCGCCTATGATCGCGCCCATCCCGGCCTGTTTGAGGCTGAATTGGCTGCCGGCACGCCCGACGATGTCGCTATCCTGTCTACCACCTCCGGCACCACCGGCAAGCCCAAGCTGGCGATGCTCACTCACCGCAATTTGATCAGCCAAGGCGCCGGCTTGCTCTCGGTTGATCCGCTCGGCCCCGACGATGAGTTTGTCAGCTTCTTACCGCTGGCATGGGTCGGCGAGCAGATGGTGACGGTCGCCGCCGGGATGCAGTGCGGGTTTACGATCAATTTCCCCGAATCGGCCAGCACTGTGCAAGAGAATATCCGCGAGATCGGGCCGCGGGTGATGTTCTCGCCGCCCCGCATCTGGGAAAATATGCTCTCGCAGGTGCAGGTGAAGGTTCAAGACTCGACCCGCTTAAAACGGGCGCTGTTCGAGTGGGCAATGAAGCAGGGTTATGCCATGGCCGATGCCCGCTTTAGCGGCAAGCAGCCCGATCTTGGTCTGCGCCTGCGCTATTGGCTGGCCCGCATCACCGTGTTCGAGATGCTGAAAGACCATCTCGGCTTGCGGTTTCTCAAGCGGGCCTACACCGGCGGCGCCGCGCTCGGCCCCGATGTCTTCCGCTTTTATCACGCCATCGGCGTGAATCTCAAACAGGTCTACGGCCAGACCGAAAGCTCTGGCTTGAGCGTCATCCATCGCGATGGCCAGATCAAGTTCCAAACGGTCGGCACGCCCCTGCCCAATACCGAGATCCGGATTGCCGAGAATGGCGAGATTCTGGTGAAAAGCCCGTCGGTGTTTGTTGGCTACTACAAGAACCCGGAAGCGACCGCCGAGGCGCTGGAAGATGGCTGGCTCCATAGCGGCGACGCCGGCTATTTTGATGAAGATGGCCACTTGATCGTGATCGACCGGGCGAAGGACGTGATGACTCTGCCCGACGGCACCAAGTTTTCGCCCCAGTTTATCGAGAACAAGCTCAAGTTTAGCCCGTATATCAAGGAAGCGGTGGTGTTCGGCGGCGATTGGCCCTTTGTCACGGCGATGATCAACATCGATTTCGCCAACGTCGGCAAGTGGGCCGAAAATGCGCAAATCTCGTACACCACCTATACCGATCTGGCCCAGAAACCGCAGGTCTACGCCTTGATCCGCAAAGATGTTGAGCGGGCGAATGCCGACCTGCCGCCGGCGGCGCGTATCCGTCGCTTCTTGTTGCTGCACAAAGAGCTTGATGCCGACGATGGCGAGTTGACGCGCACCCGCAAGGTGCGCCGGCGGTTGGTGGCCCAACGCTACCAAGAGATTGTTGACGCGCTCTACGGCGACCAAGACGAGCTGGAAATCGAGACGACGATTACCTATCAAGACGGGCGCACGGCGCTGATCAAGACCCGCCTGCGCATTGAGGAATTGCACGACCCGGCTGCGCCGGCGCCAGCCCCGGCCGCGCGGACCGTGGCGCGGTAGCACAGGGGTACGTTCCTAACGCGGTTCTAAACCCATACTGGCACCAATTTGCAATTCGGCGACGACGGAGACGCGCATGGATCGGATTATTCAACTGGCGCTGAGCGGGATTGCCAATGGCGCAATCTTTGCGTTGGTGGCGCTTGGCTTTGTCTTGATCTACAAGAGCAGCGACGTGATCAACTTCGCCCAAGGCGAGTTGCTGTTGATCGGGGCCTACCTCACCTACGCGATGGTCGAGCAGTTTGGCCTGTGGTGGCCGGCAGGCGTTGTAGTGGCAGTGGCGCTGGCTGCCGTGGTGGGGGTGTTGATTGAGCAACTGGTGTTGCGACCGCTGATCGGCGAACCTGCCATCTCGGTGATTATGGTGACGATTGGCCTTTCGTCACTCTTACGCGCCATTGTGGGCGCGATTTGGGGAGTGACGCCTCGTCCGGCGCCACAGTTTTTGCCGACCGATACCGTCACCATTCTGGGGGCGAATGTCGGTGTTGATCGGATTTGGGCCTTTGGGTTGGCTATCACCCTCTTTGCCCTGCTCACGCTCTTCTTCCGGTTCAGCCGCGAAGGGATCGCGATGCGCGCAGTAGCCGACGATCAGCAAGCGGCGCTCAGTATGGGCATTAGCGTCAAGAAGGTGTGGGCGGTGGCGTGGGCGATCGCGGCGATTACGGCCGCAGTCGGCGGCATTCTGCTCATGAGCATCTTCGGCGGTGTGTCGGGCACAATCGGGCGAGTCGGTCTGCTCGTCTTTCCAGTGGTGATTTTGGGCGGTCTCGATAGCATTCCCGGCGCGATTATCGGCGGGTTGATCATCGGCTTGCTCCAGTCGTTCGCCGGCGGTTTGCTGCCGCCGGAATGGGGCTTGGGTGAAGTCGCCCCGTTCATTATCTTGCTCTTCATCCTGCTGGTGCGGCCATACGGTCTCTTTGGCCAACGGATTATCGAGCGCGTGTAAGCGGCGATTGGCGATAACAAGATTGGGTTTGCTATGCAGAGCGGAACGTTTCACACCACGTATGCCAGCGATGTTAGTTTACGCCCGTATTGGCCGCAACGAATCCGGATTGTGATCGTCTTGGCGCTGGCGCTGATCTTTCCGTGGTTTGCCGATCGGTACTGGCTCAATCTGGCCAATACGATAGCCATTGCTGCGATCGGTGCGATCGGGCTGAATATTCTCGTCGGCTATACCGGCCAGATTAGTATTGGTCACGGCGGCTTCCTCGCCGTCGGTGCGTACACCGCCGGCATGATGGCCGTTCATCTCGGTGCGCCGATGTGGATCACTATCCCGGTGGCGAGCTTGTTCACGGCGGCAGTCGGCGCGTTCTTCGGCTTGCCATCGCTCCGGCTGAAAGGCTTGTACCTTGCGATTGCAACCCTTGCCTCGCAAGAGATTATCATTTGGGTGTTAACCCACGGCAAACTGCTTGGCATCGGCGAATCGCTCTCGCTGCCGCGGGCGAGCAACAATCTGTTTGGGTTGCCGCTCGATCGGCTGGGAAATAACGATTTCGCTTTCTACTGGGTCTGCCTAGTGGCGCTGATCTTGACCGTCATCTTTGTCAGTAACCTCTTCCGCACTCGCGCCGGGCGGGCATTTGTCGCCATTCGCGATCAAGACATTGCGGCGCAGGTGATTGGTGTTGACCTCTTCCGCTACAAACTGCTCGCCTTCGCCACCTCGTCGTTCTTCGCCGGCTTGGCCGGTGCGCTCACCGCCCACTATCGCGGAATTATTTCGTGGGAGCGGTTTACTATCGATACGAGTATTCTCTTCCTCGCGATGATCATCATCGGCGGGTTGGGCAGCGTCTCTGGTTCGATCTACGGCGCCGCCTTTATGACGCTCTTGCCCGCATTCCTTTCTAATCTGGCCCGCGCCCTCAGCGACGTCGTGCCCAACATCAACTCCTATCTGCCCTATATGCAACAGGGCGCGTTTGGCTTAGCTATCATCCTCTTCCTGATCTTCGAGCCGGAAGGCATTGTGAAGATGTGGCGCAACATTAAGGATTATTTCCGGCTATGGCCGTTCAGTTATTGAAGCGTTTAGAAGGAGGATGGCATGCACAGGAAGAGACGGACGTTCGGGTGGTTGGTGGCGCTGGCCCTCTTTGCGACCTTGCTGGCCGCATGCGGTGGTGGCGGCGGTACGGGCGGCACGGGCGGCGGTGGCGCTAGTGCCGAACCGATCAGAGTAGGTGCGATCTTCGACTTGACCGGCGCGACGGCTGATGTCGGTACACCCTATGCTCGTGGACAGATTGCCTTTATTGACTGGAAGAATGAGCAGGGTGGCATCAATGGGCGACGGTTGCAGTTGTTCAGCGAAGACTACGCCTATCAGGTGCCGCGCGCCGAAGAGTTGTATACCAAGTTCGTGACCCAAGACAAGGTGGTTATCTTCTCTGGCTGGGGCACCGGTGATACCGAGGCGTTGCGGCCCAAGATTACCGAAGACAAGATTCCGTTCATCTCGGCCTCGTACTCGGTCACACTGGCTAGCCCGGCTGAGACGCCCTACAACTTCCTCGTCGCGCCGACCTATTCGGATCAGTTGATCATCGCGATGAAGTGGGCGATCGAAGATTGGAAGGCCAAGGGCAACAGCGGGTTGCCGAAGTTTGGCTATCTGATCAACGATAGCCCGTTCGGTCGCTCGCCGCTGGCCGACGGCACCGCCTTCGCCACCTCGCAGGGGATCGAGACACCGCTGGAAGTGCCCTCGCCGCGCGGCGCGACTGACCTCACCCCGCAGTTGACCCAGCTCCGCGACTATGGTGCGAACTACATCTTCTTGCAGAACGTTTCCAGCCCAGCGGCGCTGGCGATTAAGAACGCCAAGAGCCTTGGCTACAATGTCCAGTTCGTCTGCTTGAACTGGTGCGCTAACGAGATCTTGATCAAGCTGGCTGGTGCAGATGCCGAAGGCGTGGTTGGCGCTGTGCCGTTCAACCACGAGTCGGAAGGCGGCAAGATCGCGCTCGACTTCGCCAAGGCGAAGAATATCGACTACGGCGGCGCCGATAGCACCTTCGTGCAAGGCTGGACGGCGATGTCGATTCTGATCGCCGGGGTCGAGAAGGTGGTGGCCGACGGCAAAGAGGTGACCGGCGAGAATATCAAGACGGCCCTCGAAACGATGGGCGCTATCGATACGAAGGGCGTGACGCTGTCGGTGCAATTTAGCGCCACCGATCACGCCGGGGTCAAGTCGCTTAAGATGTTCCGGGTCGAAAACGGCAAGTGGGTGCCGATTACCGATTTCATTAGCGCGCGGTAAGGTCTATCGCCGGGGCAGGTCGCAGACCTGCCCCTTCCGCCTCATCAATCGCTTATGCTTTCACTCAATAATATCGAAGTCATCTACAACGATGTGGTGCTGGTGCTGAAGGGCCTCTCGCTGGAAGTACCGGAAGGCCGCATCGTCGCGTTGCTCGGCTCAAACGGCGCCGGCAAGAGTACGACCCTCAAAGCGATTTCGGGCTTGCTCAAACCGGAAAACGGCGAAGTCACCGATGGCGAGATTCTGTTTCAGGGGCAGCCGATCCACAAGAAAGACGCCGCCGAGATTGTGCGTATGGGCATCTTTCAGGTGATGGAAGGGCGGCGCGTCTTCGAGCACCTCACCGTCGAAGAGAATCTGCGCGCCGGCGCATACACCCAACCGCTGGGCCGGTTGAGCGAGGATCTAGCGCTCGTCTATAGCTATTTTCCCCGCCTCAAAGACCGGCGCAATCAAGTGGCCGGCTTTCTCAGCGGCGGTGAACAGCAGATGCTGGCGATCGGGCGCGCCTTGATGGCCCATCCCAAACTGATCATGCTCGATGAGCCGTCGTTGGGGTTGGCCCCGTTGCTGGTGGCCGAGATCTTTGAAATTATTCGCCGCATCAATCGCGAGCGGCGAACGACCATCTTGCTGGTTGAGCAGAATGCGCGCTTGGCGCTCGAGTCGGCGCACCATGCGTACATCATGGAAAATGGCCGGATTGTGCTCGATGGATCGCCGGCTGATTTGAAAGATAACGCTGACGTACGCGAGTTTTACCTTGGCCTCAACGAGATTGGCAGCCGCAAGAGTTATCGCGAGGTGAAGCATTACAAACGCCGCAAACGCTGGCTGTCGTAACGCGGTACGCAACGCGCGTCTGCCCCTCTTACCACTTGTAGGGAGAGGGGTATGTTTTGCACTGGCGAGTCCTGTATGTCATTGCGAGGGAGTGGCGGCACCTAGCGCAGCAGGGCGCGCCCGACCGAAGCAATCTCCCGCTTGAGCGGGACGGATGCCTCAGCTCGTACCCGACCCTGAAGGGCCGCGCTACCCTTACGAAGCCTGCTGCACAGGCTGATGGCCCTCACCCCCGACCCCCGCTCCCGCCTCACGGCGAGCGAGGGGGAGCTGCTAGGTGGGCGTGAGAGGCACTGTTTTGCCCCCTCCCGGCCTCCCCCCGCTGGAGGGAGGAGCCAGACTCCTCTCCCCCAGCGGAGGGTTTAGCAGGGGTATCCAAAAATCCTTTGCGCCTTTGCCTTCACCCCTCTGCACCTTTGCTTGGTTGTTGGGTGCGAATGCGGTACAATGCTGAGTACAATGATCCTTGCGAGTGCGGTTTGCAAACCAGTGACGTCGCAACACTGTGTGAGCGCCGGAAGACCGTTGCGCCTGCGCGTCGTTGTCTAAAGCACGAGGTGACGGAGATGGACATTCAAGCCTTTTACGCCGGGTTTGATCAGCGCGTGCGCGAGATTGTCGCGTTTGGCTATGAGCATTCGCCAGCGTTCCGCCAACGGATGGAGGCTGCCGGACTGACGCCGGCTGATATTCAGACCACCGCCGATCTGAGCCGGTTGCCGATTTTGCGCAAAGAGCAGTTGGTTGAGCTGCAACGGCAAGGGCCGCAGTTGGGCGGGATGTTGACCGTGCCGCTCTCACGATTGCGCCGCATCTTCCAATCGCCCGGCCCGATCTACGATCCCGAATCTGATGAACCCGATCCGTGGCGGTGGGGGCCGGCCTTCCGCGCTGCCGGCTTTGGCCCCGATGATGTCGTGCTTAACTGCTTTGGCTATCACCTAACCCCGGCCGGGGTGATGTTTGAAGAGGGCGCGCGCGCGGTTGGCTGCGCCGTGATTCCGGCCGGGATCGGCAATCAGGCCCAACAGATCGAGGCTATGGCCCATCTCGGCGTCACCGCTTACGCCGGCTTGCCCAGCTATCTCAAGGCGCTGCTCGAAAAGGCGATTGAACAAGGACACGATCCGCGCTCGTGGCCGCTCAACAAAGCCTTCGTTGCTGCCGAGCCGCTGCCGCCCTCGTTGCGCAAGCTGTTTGAAGAGCAGTACGGGATTTTGGTCTACGATGGCTATGGCACCGCCGAGACCGGCAACCTTGGGTACAACGGCCCGGAACGGCACGGCTGGCATTTGCCCGAAGATGCGCTGGTGCAGATTTGCGATCTCAACACCGGCGAGCCGGTGCCTCCCGGCCAAACCGGTGAGGTGGTCGTGACCCTCTTCCGCCGCGACTACATCCTCATCCGTTTTGCCGTCGGCGATCTGTCAGCGTTGATGGTGTCTGATGAGCCGACAGTGATTCAGACCCCGCGCTTGGTGGGTTGGTTGGGCCGCAGCGGCGAGAGCGTCAAAGTGCGCGGCTTATTCGTCCATCCGCGCCATATTGCCGAAGCGATCCGGCGGCTAGAGGGGGTGCAGGCGTATCAAGCGGTCGTAGTGCGCGAAAATCACCGCGATGAGCTGATCTGCCGGCTCGTGCCCGCCGGCGATGCCGATCCCGCCAGCTTGCGCGACTCCGCAGCGCAGGCGTTGCACGAAGCGATCAAGCTCCGTTGCAAAGTCGAGGTGGTTGCCGAGTTGCCGCCTGACGCCAAGCCGTTCGTTGACCAGCGCACGTGGACATGATCGCATTTTGTGCCTAGTTCGTTTGTTCTAGCAAACCGTGGTATACTAGAATACAGAATTGGTAGCGTCGCCAACGGGGCGGCGCTTTCTCTTCGTTCGTACCTCAGCGGAGACGGCGGTGGCCAAGACGACAATCGTAATCAAGGGCGCGCGCGAGCATAACCTCAAAGGGATCGATGTCGAGATTCCGCGCGACCGGCTGGTCGTGCTGACCGGCGTGAGCGGGTCGGGCAAGAGTTCGTTGGCCTTCGACACGCTCTACGCCGAAGGGCAACGACGCTACGTCGAGAGCTTGTCGGCGTATGCGCGCCAATTTCTCGGCCAGATGGAAAAGCCGCAAGTCGATCTGATCGAGGGATTATCGCCGGCGATTGCCATCGAGCAGAAGAGCGCCAGCAAAAACCCGCGCTCGACGGTAGGCACTGTCACCGAGATTTACGATTATCTGCGCCTGCTGTTTGCCCGCGTCGGCCACCAATACTGCCACCGCTGCGGCCAACCCGTTGCCGCCCAATCGGCCCAGCAGATGGTTGATCGGGTCTTGGCCTTGCCGCGGGGCGCCCGCTTTATGGTGCTGGCGCCGGTCGTTTCCCAACGCAAAGGCGAGTACAAAGATATCTTCGCCGAAGCCAAAGCCGAGGGCTTTGCACGGGTGCGGGTTGACGGCGAAATCCGCTCGCTCGACGCAGAGATTAAGCTCAACAAGAAGGTCAAACACTCGATTGAGGTGGTGATTGACCGGCTGGCGATACCGCAAGCCGCTGGTAATGGCGACCTCGACAGCTTTACCACGCGCTTGACCGACAGTATCGAGACCGCGTTACGGGTGGGGGAAGGGAAGGTGATCATTAGTCTCGCCGATGATCTGGCTGATCCGGCCCAACCCCGCGAATGGTTGATGAGCGAGAGCAATACCTGCCCGTCGTGCGGTATCTCATTCCCCGAACTCACCCCGCAGATGTTCTCGTTCAACTCGCCGCAAGGCGCCTGCCCGACCTGCACCGGCCTCGGCGCGCGGCTTGAGGTTGACCCGGCGCTGCTGGTGCCTAACGGCGCGCTCTCGATCCACGAGGGGGCGGTGACGTACTGGGGCGAGATGCGCAAAAAACAGGATACGTGGGCTTATAAGGCGCTGCTCGCCATTGCCGCATACTATCAGATTGACCTCGACAAGCCGTGGGATGAACTAATCGAACGCCAGCGCAACGCGATTATCTACGGCAGCGGCAACGAGCGCATTCGGTTTGCATGGGAAAACGAGATCGGTTCCCGCGGCGAGTATTACCGCACGTGGGAAGGGTTGGCCAGCGAAATCCGGCGACGCTATATGCAGAGCGGCTCGGACGCGATGCGCGAGTACTACACCCAGTATATGAGCGAGCAACCCTGCCCCGATTGCGAGGGGGCGCGCTTGCGGCCCGAAAGTTTGGCGGTGCGCGTTGCCGGATGCTCGATCCGTGATGTCACCCGTATGAATGTAGCGCAGGCGCTCGATTGGGCGCGCGAGCTGCCCAATCACCTCAATGAGACCGAGCAGGCGATTGTGGGTGATGTGCTGAAAGAGATCCGTGAACGGCTCGGTTTCTTGCACAATGTCGGCCTGCACTACCTCACTCTCGACCGCGCCGCGCCGACGCTGTCCGGCGGTGAAGCGCAGCGCATTCGCCTCGCTTCGCAGATCGGGTCGGGGTTGGTCGGTGTGATGTACATCCTCGACGAGCCGAGCATCGGTTTGCACCAGCGCGACAACCGCAAATTGCTCGATTCGCTGTTGCGGCTGCGCGATCTCGGTAACACGCTAATCGTCGTCGAGCACGACCTCGAAACGATGCAGGCCGCCGATTGGATCATCGACTTCGGCCCTGGTGCCGGCGTCAAAGGCGGGCAGGTCGTGACCGCCGGCACACCGGAACAGGTGGCCCAACATCCGACCTCGCTCACCGGCCAGTACCTATCGGGCCGGCTGACCATCCCGATCCCGGCCACCCGCCGCCAACCCAAGCAAGGCTGGCTAACGCTGGAAGGGGCAACGCTCAACAACCTGCGTGATGTCACCGTTAACTTTCCGCTCGGCTGTTTCATCGCCGTCACTGGCGTGTCTGGGTCGGGCAAATCCTCACTGATCACCGAAACGCTCTACCCGGCGCTAGCCAACCGGCTCAACCGCGCTCAGCTCAAACCCGGCCCTTTCCGCGTATTGCACGGGCTCGACCGGCTCGACAAGGTGATCAACATTGACCAGCAACCGATCGGGCGCACGCCGCGCTCAAATCCGGCTACTTACGTCAAGCTCTTTGATCTGCTACGCGAGCTGTTCGCCGAGACGCCGGAAGCCAAGTTGCGCGGCTATGGCCCCGGCCGGTTTAGCTTTAACATTCGTGGCGGGCGCTGCGAAGCCTGCGAGGGTAACGGCGAAATCAAGATCGACATGCAGTTTTTGGCCGATGTTTGGGTGCGCTGCGCCGAATGCAAGGGCAAACGCTACAACCGCGAGACGTTGCAGGTCAAGTACAAAGGCAAGACGATTGCCGATGTGTTAGAGATGGACGTGCAGACGGCGCTGGAGTTTTTTGCCAATGTGCCGCGGGTGCGGCGCATCTTGCAGACCCTGCACGATGTCGGTCTCGATTACATTAAATTGGGCCAACCGGCCACCACTCTCTCTGGCGGCGAGGCGCAGCGGGTGAAGCTGGCCAAGGAATTGGCCCGCGTCGCTACCGGACGCACGATCTACATCCTCGACGAACCAACGACCGGCCTGCATTTCGCCGATATTCAGCATCTGTTGCAGGTCTTGCACCGGCTGGTTGACGCCGGCAACACGGTGGTGGTGATCGAGCACAACCTCGACGTGATCAAGACGGCGGATTACGTGATCGATATGGGGCCGGAGGGTGGCGACGGCGGCGGCGAGGTGGTGGCGCTGGGCACACCGGAAGAGGTTGCCCGCCATCCTACGTCGCACACCGGCAGATTTTTGTGCGAAATCCTCGAACCGGTAGCGGCAGCCGGCGGGTCGGAAACGCGGGTGTACGCTGATTAGGAATTGACGAAGACGGCCCAGCAGGCCGTCTTCGTCATAATTCACATTGCCAACCCCTTCACGCCGGTCAGATCGCAATCGCGCAGGTCAGCATCAGTCAAATCAGCATCAGTCAGATCGGCCTCAGCCAAGCTCGCCTCGCGCAGATTGGCGCCGCGCAGATTGGCGCCGCGCAGATTGACCCCGCTCACGTTGGCGCGCGACAGATTAGCGCGGGTCAAGATCGCATTGCGCAAATTGGCCCTGCTGAGATAAATCCCGCTGAGGTTCGCCTCGCTAAAATCGGCGTTACACAGACTCGCCTCGCCCAAATTGGCTTCGCTGAGATTGGCGCCAATAAAGTTGGACTCATCGAGCGTCGCCTCGCGCAGGTTGGCGTGCATCACATTTGCGCTCGCCAAATTCGCGCCATTGAGATTCGCGCCATTGAGACTGACCCGGATCAAGATCGCCCCGCTCAAATTCGCCCCGCTCAAATTGACCAATTGCGCTTCGCGGAGTTGCGCTTCACTGAGGTTGGCGCCGATCATCACCGTATCGCGCAAATCAGCCCCGCTCAGATTACACAGGCTCAGGTTCGCGCCGTACAAATTCGCGCCGCTGAAGTCGGCGGCGCTGAGGTTTGCACCGCGCAGATTCGCGCCAACCAACGAGGCAAATTCAAGGTTTGCCCAGCTCAAATCAGCCTTACGCAAATCGGCATCGCTCAGATCGGCTCGCACGAGTTGGGCCCAACTCAATTTCGCCTCACGCAGATTCGCCCAACTCAGATTAGCCCCCCCCAACTCGCAGACGCTCAGATCGGCCCGAAACAGATTAGCGTCGGTGAGGCGGGCCCGGTTCAATTGGGCCTCGCTCAAATTGGCGTGGCTGAGGTTCGCCGCGCTCAGGTTAGCGCCATTCAGATTCGCGCCGACTAACCAGAGCGGGCCGGGCCGGTTGAGTAAATCGTAGATCTGATCGGGGGTCAGGTCGGCCATACGGCCCTCCTTTATCCATCAACTGACAGGCAATAATGGCGTCTTAGACACGAGCCAAATTGACGCCGGCGCACCCATTGAACGGCAAGCGACTTGCTCGACGGCAAATTCACGACCGGTCTGCCAATACAACGCCTCTTGCAGCACACCACACTGGATATAGCCGATCGGTTCATCAGCCTGCTTACCGGCTGACATCGAACAAGTATAATCAATATATGCCCACGCCTCGCCGCGATCCTCGATCGCCAGCCGGCGATCTTGGTTCACCGCTTGGCTGAGCCGGCGCAACCCGGCTTGCATCGCTGCCAACCCTAACTTCACTTGGGTGGCGAACGGCAACACCTTTGAGGCAATCAAGGCAGCAGTACCGAACAACGCGCTCTGCTGCTCAATCGCCAGCCGCGCCGTCCGGCGACCGATCCGCAGCGCCATGCTCCGCGCCGAGCGGCCAAAAAAGTTCAGCAACCCGGCATTGAGCGAAGCGTAATGGTAGAAGGTTAAACCGCTGGTCGCCTTCAGTTGTTCAGATGGATAGTTGCCGATCAATTGGCTCAAGCCAGCCTGCCGCAGCACCACCGCCAACCCGTTTCGCCCGATGACCTCCTCTGCCGCCAGCAACGCCCATCGCATATACGCATCAACCAACAGCATCTCGGCGACCGGATCATGGTCGGGGCGATCACGGATCTCCATTCCATCCTCCTCTGCGCATCCATAACTGGCGGATGAGCTTAGGATACCATAATAAACGTAAAACGGACACAAATTGTAAGGGCGACGCATGCGTCGCCCTCTACATATCTCGCCATGCTACACTCACCAAGCAGGGTGATACACCCGTCGCCCGAACACCCTCTCGCTATCGGCCCTTAATCTCAGTCCACAGATCATCGAAAGCGGTTGTGCCTTCGTTACGCACCGCCCATTCAAGCCGCTTATACATCTCTTCGTCGGGGGCGAAGCCTTGGGTGTACAGCTCGCGGATCTCAGGCGATAGCAGCTCTAATGCATCTTTGTTCGGCGTCAAATAGCCGACATATTCGGTAATCTGAGCCGCAATCTCTGGCCGCATGAGGAAGTTCATAAACACGTGGGCTGTGTAGACATTTGGTGAGTCCTTCAGGATCATCATATTATCCATCCAGATCATCCCGCCCTCTTTCGGGATCACGAACGCAATGTCAGGATTGCCGCTGAACTCATCGCCCAACCCATTGCGAGCCTGCATGGCCGAACCACTCCACGAATGCGCCAGTACATACTCTTCGCTGGCCAGTTTGCGGTTCACATCCGAGCTGTTGTACGCGGCCAGATACGGCTTTTGCGCCAACAGAATCTCCTTCACCCGCGCCAGCGCCGCCGGATCGGTCGAATTGAGCGACTGACCAATATAGCGCAGCGCAGCTCCCGGTGTCTCACGCGCATCGTCGAGCATGCTAAACTTGCCGGCGAACGGCGCCACTTGGCTCGGCTCAAGAATCGCCGCCCAGCTATCGATTCCATTGGGGAAGAATTTAGTGTTATAGGCGATGCCGGTAATGCCGTACATATACGGGATTGAATAGGCATTGCCTTTGTCGAAATACTGATCGAGCAAGTTGGGATCGAGATGGACAAGGTTAGATAGCAAGGTCTTATCGATCGGCGCAGCCAGCCCTTCGGCAATCATGATCTGCACCGCATAATCCGACGGAACCACAATGTCATAGCCCGAATTGCCGGCGCGCACCTTCGCCAGCATGTCTTCGTTGCTGTCGTAGGTATCAACGATCACCTTGACCCCATATTCAGACTCAAACTGGTCGAGTACGGCGGGGTCAATATAATCTGACCAGTTGTAGAAGTACAGTTGGCGAGCCAGTTTGCTCCGATCCACCCCATCACTTGGCGCAGTCGTGTCACCGCCACTAGCGCCGTACTCATTCCCCGGACCCGTCGCCGGGCCGCCGCCACAGGCCGCCAAGGCCAGCGCCAGCAGCAGCGCCACCGTAAGCACCCGAAGCATCTGCATCATCGTTCTCCCTTCCTTTTGCTATGTTCTCACCGCCGGCGCTGCAACAGATGCGACAGCGCTACCAGCGCCATCGACAGGATGAGCATCAGCGTTGAGATCGCGTTAATTTCCGGTGTGACGGCACGCCGCACCCGGTTATACACTTCCACCGGCAAGAGTGAAGTGCCCGGCCCAGAGAGAAAGAGTGAAATGATGAAATCATCGAGCGAGAGGGTAAAGGCCAGCAACGCGCCGCCGATGATGCCGGGCAGAATGAGCGGGAAGGTGATGCGCCAGAAGATATTCCAGCTATCAGCGCCTAAATCGGCGGCAGCTTCTTCAAGCCGGCGGTCGAAATTTTTGAGACTCGTGCGCACCACCACCACCACAAACGAGATGCTAAAGGCAATATGACCAATCGTGACGGTGGTTAAATTGCGGCGTAGCGTCTCGCCAGTGACCATTTTGATCACATCGAAGACGATTGCCGAGAAAGCGAGCAACGCTACCGCCATGACGATTTCGGGCACTACAATCGGCAAATAGATCAAACCCTCAATCGCATTGCGCCCGCGAAAGCGGTATCGCTCCATCGCCATCGCCAGCAGGGTGCCAATAATGGTCGAGGCGATTGTCGAGACAGTCGCTACCACCAGCGTATTCCACGCTGCCCCCATCATGCGCGGGTTATTGAACAAGCGGAAGTACCAATCAAGCGTGAAACCGGTCCACCGTACCCCGAACTCGTCGCGGGTAAACGAGAAGAGCACGAGAATAACAATCGGCGCATACAGGAACAGGTAAACAAAGATCGAAAACCCGGTGAGCGCCAGACCGCTCCACGTCAGCCGGCCCTCGCTAAAAGCGCCGCGAATGCGCGCCGAGGCGGTGGTAGCAGGCGCCGTTTTGATCATCGCTCTTCCTCCGAGGTGACGCGGAAGTACATCATAATCAGCACGAGCAGTACCAACATCATCAACACCGCCATCGCCGAACCGAGCGGCCAGTTGATCGGATTGGCGCGCAAGAAGAGGCGCTGGATCAAGTTGCCGAGGTAGTCAACCTTCGCCCCGCCCAACAGCTCCGACACCACAAATTGGCCGAGGGTGGGAATGAAGACCAGCACCGACCCGGCCACGATCCCGGGCATGGTCATCGGCAACATAATGCGCAGGAACGCTTGCGCCTTATTCGCCCCCAGATCGGCGGCAGCTTCCATGAGTGTGAAATCAAATCGGTCAATGGCGGCGTACAGCGGCAAGACCATAAACGGCAACTCACCATAGATCAGGCCGACCAAGGTCGCGCCTTCGGTGTTGAGCAGGGTCAACCGGCCCACGCCGATTATCTCAAGGAAGCCGTTAATGATACCGTTGTTGGCGAGAAGAATCTGCCACGCATAAATCCGCACCAAGAAATTGGTCCAAAATGGAATGAGGATCAGCATCAGCAACGGCATTCGCCATTGCTGCGGACTGCGGGCAATAAAGACCGCCAGCGGATAGCCGATCAGCAGACAGATCACCGTCGTCAACACACTCGTCCAGATCGAGCGCCCATATGCGTTGACGTACAGGCTCTGGGTAAAGATGGTGATGTAGTTATTCAGCGTCGACTCATAGACCACCCGGCCCAGCGCGTCGTTGGTCATGAAGCTGTAGACAAAGATGATGACCAGCGGCAGGGCAAAAAAGAGCAGCAGCCAGAGCAAGCCGGGAGTGAGGAGCAGCGCCAGCCGGATGCGATCGCGGCGTTGTTGCTGTTGCTGGATCGTCGCCATTACCCCTCCTTACTCACTCAGCACGAGTGCATTGTCGGGCGGGCAGACGATCACTGCCGCTTCACCCGGTTGCCAGTATTCGTCCCGGTCGAGCGTCGACCGGGTATTTTGCTCCCAGATATCAATCGTGCGCCGGTCGTTAATCCGCACGGTAATGCGGGTATCGCTGCCGATATAGTTCACCGTCATCACCGTGCCGGCTAAGCTATTGGGGGGCAATTCACCATTGAGGGCCAGCAGCCGCACCTTTTCCGGACGGATCGAATAGGTGACCGGGGTGCCATCGCTGAGCGGGCGCGTCGCTAGGCCGCGGAAATGCAACCCTTCCGGCGTTTCGAGCACGGTGTAGTTGCCATCGCGCCCGATCACAACGCCGTCGATAAAGTTGGTCTCACCGATAAAATCGGCCACAAAGCGGCAATTGGGCCGTTCGTAGATCTCGGTCGGCGTGCCGACTTGCAGTAGCTTGCCCTTATTCATGACCGCAATCCGATCAGACATCGTAAGCGCCTCTTCCTGATCGTGGGTCACGAAGACAAAGGTGATGCCGACGCGGGCCTGCAAACTCTTCAGTTCGAGCTGCATCTCTTTGCGCAGCTTTTGGTCAAGCGCACCGAGCGGCTCATCCAGCAACAGCACTTCGGGATGGTTGACCAGTGCACGGGCCAGCGCCACGCGCTGCTGCTGCCCGCCGGAAAGCTGGCGCGGACGCCGCTCTTCTAACCCGCTCAAGCGCACTAGTTCAAGCGCCTCTTTCACTTGGCGGGTAATCTCGGCTTTCGGCGTCTTGCTCATCTCAAGGCCGAAGGCCACGTTTTGGGCCACCGTCATGTGGGGAAAGAGGGCATACGATTGAAAGACCGTATTCACCGGGCGCAGGTGAGGCGGGGTCAGCCCCATCTCCCGGCCATGGATGAGAATGCTGCCCGCGTTGGGTAGCTCGAAACCGGCGATCATGCGCAGCGTTGAGGTCTTGCCGCAACCGCTTGGCCCCAACATCGAAAAAAACTCGCCGTCACGGATCTGGAGATTAACGTGATCGACCGCAACCACGTCGCCAAACTGCTTGACGACATCGCGGAGTTCAATCGCGATCGAGTCGCTCACCTGAACACTCCTCCCAACTGGTTGGCTCACCAGTGATGAGTAGCGAATAGCGAGAAGGCTGATCGAGGTAGCCATCTCGCATCGCAACGCTTCACCCAAACAAGGTCAAGAGAAGTCGCCGGCATCGTGGCCTGCAGGCATCACACTGTGCGTTAGTTTAACAGTAGTATACCATAATCTATTGGCGGAATATCGTGGCGCAATTCACAGAAAACCAGTAATGCAGCGTTACGCGTGAAGGTAGCGCCGCACGGCCGTGCGGCATCACCCGAGTCAATCACCGCAACCCCATGAAGGTTGCGCCACGGCCGTGCGGTGCCATCATCCCCTGCATCAAACCGTTTCAAGATACCTAACCCATTGGTCAAAATGGGGACAGCGTTCTCGCATCGTGACCAAGCCAATATTCTTGGCGATCAGGATTCCATCAATTGGTTTGCGGTAATCAAGTTTGCTGCGTGTGATGCGGGCAGCCGGATGGGTATCAGGGCCGTCGTTGATCTCTTCTGGCGTCGCAAATTGGGCAAGCGGGCCAAACGAGCGGCGAAAGATCGATGGTCGTAGGTATTCCTCTAAGATGTCGGGTTCCGAAAACAGCAGCGCCTCAAACTCATGCAACATCAGAAACGGATAAAACCGGGCATTACCGATATCATCGGCAAATGCGCGTTCGAGAAAAGCAACTCGTTCGTGCGGCGTTTGGCCCTGTACAGCGGCTTTACCGGGGAAATTAGCAGGTAAACCATAATAGTCAATCATTGTCGTCACACAACGAGCATCGTTGTCGCGCAGCAAATTGACAATATCGCGACGGATTTTGGCATACGACACAATACCGCCGCGATGCGATCCGGTAGCCGTGCGCTTAGTCACAGCCAATGTCGGCACAGCCCAACGCTGATGTGTGACCAAATGCGGATTCAAGATCTCATTGACAAACGTCTCTTCCGTTTGCCCCTCGCACAGGATCAAGATCCGCTTCATGGCTGTGGCCTGCCTCCAAGCACATTCTTTTCCCACAACTCACCCAGCGCGTAATCGGCCAGCCAATGCTCAAGGGTGGCGCTGTCTAGCCGGCGCACGGTGGAGATGCCTTCACGCCGGTCAACCACGAGCACCTCTTCCGGCGCGAATTGGTTGACCAGCGCTACCGACTGGGTAGCAAGGATCACTTGTCGTGTGGCGGCCACTTTGCGCACCAGTTCGGCGAGCAAGGTGATGGCATACGGATGCAAGCCCAATTCCGGCTCGTCGATCACAATGGTTGCCGGCAGATACCGCGAGGGTTGCAGGCAGAGTGTTGCCAGACAGATAAACCGCAGTGTGCCATCAGATAGGGCATCAGGGCCAAAAATAAAGTCGGAACCGCGCTCGCGCCACGCAAGCGTTATCAGATCAGAATTTCGCGGTTGCGGCCTGAGCACGAAGTCACCGAAGAAGGGAGCCGCTAGCCGGATGGTTTCGATGATGGCGCGGTATTCAGCCGGGTGATGCTTCGCCAACTGGAAAAGAAACGCAGCTAGATTGGCTGCATCGGCGTGCAAAAAGTGCCGGTCGCGCAACGAGCATGGTTGCTTGACTCGCGCCGTGGGGCCGGTATCGTGAAAGTGATAGCGCCGCCACGAGTTCATATCCCGATAAACAAATCGATCGACGCTGCCATCTCTAGCTGCCCACTGCGGCAAGAGCGATTCGCTTTGCAATTTGTTGGACTCACTGCGCCGGAGCGGTTGCAAGTACTGGAAATCATGAAAATAGGTCGACTCGTGCGCCAGCCACAACTCACCGCGCACCGACACGAATTCGCAGCGATAGCCATTAGCGACTGACTGCTGGTCGTTGGTGAACCACAACTCCAACTCCATTCGCTCGGTGGTCTTGCTGCCGTAGTGCAAGATCCGGTCGGCGCCGCCGGCTCGCGCAACGTAGAGCTGCAAGGATTCGTTCATCATCTGATTGAGCATCGTAAAGAGCGCAATCAGATTCGATTTGCCGGCACCGTTCGCCCCGATCAACACATTGATCGGGGTTAACTCCAGATCGAGTTCGCGAAAGGTGGTGTACCCTCGCAGCTTGATGTTTGTCAGCATCCGGCCAGCCATAAGCGACCTATTTCCTCGCACTGAAGTGGTGTAGCGCCATTGTACCACGCCACTTCCGCCTGTCTCACCGAATCAGCCACAACTCCTCTTGCGGCGGCCCAATCCACTCGCAGCCGTCAGGTGTCACTAGTATCTCTTCCTCAAGCGAAATGTAGCCATAGCGCGTGCGCACACCGAGTTCGAGGGTCAACACCATGCCGGCATCAATCGTGCCGTAGGGTTTGTCGCCGTAACGTTCCCAGCACGGGTAGAACCCCACGCCGCCGTCATGCACCGCGCGCCCCACCTGATGGCCGAGCGCGTGCGGATATTCCGGGTAGCCGGCAGCGGTGATGGTCTGGCGCGCAATCGCGTCGATCTCCCACCCTACCACGCCGGGCCGAATGGCCGCCGCAGCAGCACGAATCGCCGATTTGACCGCATTAAAAGCGTGCTGCACTTCCGCCGGCGGCTCGTGCTCGTCGGGCCGCAAGCAATACCAGACCCGCTGGTGATCCGAGCAGTAACCGTCGAGCTGGACGCCAAAATCCATGTGGAAGATTTCGCCGGGCCGCACCACTTCATCTGACGGGCCGGTGTGGCCCCACGGTGAGTTGGGGCCGGCATTGAGGCCGGGACAGTGGACGGGGTTCCACGCCGTGGTTGCGCCAGCCGCGTGGGTTTGGGCATGGACAAAGGCGGCCACCTCGCGCTCGCTGACGCCGCGACGCAGAAAGTCACCGGTGGCGGTAAAGATGCGCATACTCAGCTCGGCGGCGGCGCGCATACGCGCCACTTCTTGCGGCGTCTTGCGGCTGCGCAGCGCGGCGACGAAATGCTCCGCCGAGACCAGCCGCTCGCGGTAAGGGGTGCCGGCAAGGTAATCGCACAAGTTGAGATACATGCCATAGGTCAAGCCATCGGCGCTGACATCGCTCCGGCTAATGTTAACCCCGATCCGCTGCGGGTCATAACTCTGCAACAGACTCACCAATTCTGGGCCGATGCTCTGGGTATAAGAGCGCACCTCATCGAACAGGCTGGTGCGGCGCAGCGCTTCATCATCACCCAACCCAGCCAGCGCTACCGCTTGCCCGCTGCGGGTAACGATGATCGCCGTTGTCCACGTCAGCGAAAAGTGGCCGAGCAGTTTCAGGGCGGGGTCAGTGTGTTCAGACGTCTCCCGCACCAAGATCAGCCAGAGGTCAAGATTATGCGCATCGAGCAATTCTCCGGCTTGGTGCAATTTTTCGTGGTACAGATTCATCGTGGCGCTCCATCATCAAGGTTGACGAATCGACAATGTAGTAGCAGTGTACCAGTTGCGCAAGTGGATCGGTGGCGAGCCGTTCAATTGTCGTCAGCATGGAGTGCGGCAGTGGTCCTGCGGGCAGCACTGTCCCCGCCACGGGTATGCCGGTCCCGCGAGAGCCGACGGAGCTGGTCAGCGCCACGAACCGGTCGCGCAGGGTGGCAGCAGCGCGCGCCAGCGCGATCGGCTGCCCGTGCCACCCGCGCCCGATCCACGTACAGAGAGGGACAAAACAGGTGGTCACAGCGAGGGTGTGGCGCTGCGCGCCGGCCGTGCGCGGGGCCGCGACCCGCCATTCGTACCACCGTTGTTCGACCGTTGCGACCTTTTGGGTGCAGAGCACCGCGGGCACGGTCGCCACCGTCACGCGGCCACCCGGTCGGGTGGTCGCGATCCTGCACCTCCCCCACGCGCGCACCGTCGCCGGCGGGGTGCTGCGGTGGAGCACGGTGCGTGACCCGCGTGCCGTCCATTCCGCTCCTGCCTTGTGGTGAGTCATGCGGCACCTCGTATCACGGTGGGAGTGGGGACATCTATGATACGAGGTGGGCCGACTCACCGCAAATACCTACCCCCGAAAGGGTGTAAGGGGTGGGGCTACATCCTCCACGGGGTGGGGGCAAGCAATTGCGATACCACGACGCAGAAGAGTTGGGAAGCGGTTCCACGCGATGAGTGGCCGTATACCGCTCTCGTGGGGGATTGCTTCGCCTCGCGTTACTCGGCTCGCAATGACGGCCGGAGCGTGGCACATAGCAGCACCCCGCTCCCGTGCCAGTGGAAGTGGGGCCGGGAGGGATGGTCAACTCTCTATCACTTTTGTGTCTTTTTGTGGCTATGCCCATCATCCGTCGCAGCTACTTCCCGTTCACAAAATCTCGCACCAGCGCCGCAATCGCGCCGGGGCGCGGCGTCAGCGCATACGGATCTCCTTCAATCAATCCCTCGTATACCCCATCTGGCCCTAGCGCAAACTGCTCGATCGCGCCGAGATCAACATCGCGCAACGACCATGCCAACCCCAAGATTTCATCGGCGCTCAGATCGGTGCGGATGTGCGGGCGCAGTGCTGTGGTCACGTGCGCGGCCAGCTCGACCTGCCGCACCGGATCGTGTTCGCGAATCCGGCGGGCGATCGCCAACACGATCATCTGCTGGCGCGCTTCGCGGGCGTAGGCGCTGTCGGCGTGGCGGGTGCGGCTCAAGATCAACGCCTGCGCACCATCGAGCCGCTGCTTCCCCGCCGGGAAGTAGATCGTCGTAATCCCGTAATCCATCGTCGGGTAGGCCGCATCATAGATCGCCTGCTCAAGCTCAACCTCAATCCCGCCGATGGCGTCAACTGCCGCGGTAAAGCCGGTAAAATCAACCCACACGATATGATCAATCGGTAGGCCGAGCAGATTCGTCACCGTGCGCCGGGCCAGTTCAGCCCCGCCGATGGCCGGATTCATTTCGCCGTAGACGGTTGCGCTGTTGATCCGGCCATACCCGTA
Organism: Chloroflexus sp.; assembly: GCF_034431535.1. GTDB lineage: Bacteria > Chloroflexota > Chloroflexia > Chloroflexales > Chloroflexaceae > Chloroflexus. The sequence goes on from NZ_DAOUDC010000046.1 coordinate 58,889, forward strand.
CCCCGGAATCTCGACGATCAGATCGCGGGGCAGCGAGATCAGCGCCACCCGCCGTTGCGCAGGTTCGATCCTTACCAGCATCACCGCGTCAGATCGTGTGGCCCAACCCTCGCCGGGCCGCCGGTCACTGCCTAGCAACAGAATGTGAATCGCATCGCCCTCCGGCAGCCGAACACCAACGGTTGGCATAAGCGTCGGCAATGGCACGCGGCCATCAATTGCCGGCAAGCGGATCGGCGTTATCGAAGCAGCAATCGCCACCTCCAACGCTGCTGGCGTTGGCGAGGAGCCAACGGTGATCGTTTCGCTGGTTGTTGTCGATTGATCCGGCGCTGGTAAGGGTGAGGGGATGGGGGTGGGGAACGCTTGGGTTGGCAACGGCGTCGCTATGACCATCATCGCCGGCGTTGCCGTGATCGCTGGCGAGGGCAATTGCATTGCCGCTACGTTCTGACTAATCGTGATCCCTGCCAACACGATCCTGCCGGTTTGAAAGCCGAGCCAGCCGGCGAGCAAAGCAAGCAGTAGAAAGAGGAGGTGGTGGATCGACCAGTGGCGCATGGGGGGCCGTGCTGGTAGCGGCGTCGCGAGCAAAGCTGCTAACAGGGCTTGATCGCTGCCTTCGGCCAGCTCGCGGCAAGCGGCGCACTGGACTAGATGATCGTGCAGACGCGCTTGGGTTGTTGACCCCGAACCGGGCCAGATACCGGCGGCGAGCAGCGCCCGCGCTTCACTACAGGTCATACAAGTGCCATTCGATCACCGGTCATGATTCGGATTGTGTTATGAGTTGCAGTCCTACCTCTGGCATGCGGCAGTTTTCCTTCCGCATCCAAGAGGGTTGCTGCGCTACCGCTTATCAATCCTGCACCAGTGACCACAACCGCGAGCAACCTTACTAATACAACAGGAATATAGTACCGTGTAGTATACCATTTTGCCTGTCCATCTGCTATGATGTAAAACGAATCGTTCTTCACCTTTTTACAATGGTAAGGAGCACTTGTATGCAACTACCCCGCCAGCTTTGGTGGATCGGTGTATTGGTCGCTATTGTTAGTCTTGTTGCGCCAGCGGCGGCAGCCACGAGTCGCAACAATATCGTCAGTGTCGATCAATTCGGTGATGAAAAGGATCTCCCGCCCAACTTGCTCAGTGACGAAGAGATTGAGCGGATCGATCGCTTGCAGAATGGCGCTTCGTATCCGCTTGCGATCAGCGAGATCAGTCCCGATGACGCCGCCGTATTGATCAGCTCCAATGAAGGTATTGCGTTCCTCGATATCGCCACTGGCAATACCGTGCCGGTCGATACGACGGTGTTCGACTTCCTCGTCCCGCTGCCCTTCGTTGGGTTCGGCAGTTATAGCTGGCAAGATGAGCGCACGCTCGGCGTGCTGGCTATCAACTTTTTCGCCACTAGCAACGCAGATGCGCTTGCAGCGCTCTTCATCGACCGGTTCACCGGTTCGATCAGCGCGGCGCCGGTCGGCATCCCCGATGGAAACGTTGGCTTGGTCTCGATAGCGCCGAATCTCACCAGTTGGCTGATCTTGCGTGAACCGCCGGGAGCCAGCGAGGAGCCGCCAGCGGTGGGATCCAAGTTGTTTACCAAACGCTATACCATTGGCCTGCCTGCTCCGTTGATCGCCCGCGAGTCTCGGATCGAGTTGCCGGCTCGCCTCCAGCGCCGGGTCGATCTGTTCCGTCAGCAACGGCCTGATCTGCTCGCCCGCTTCCTCTTCCAGCAGGAAGAGGATAGTAGTACGGTGGAAGTGACACGCAAGCCGTATAACCTCTTCCTCTATGATGTAAACACGGGCGAGGAGCGGTATGTTACTAGCATTCCCTACGCTTCGGCCCTGCTCAATGATACGTGGACGAGCGATTCGGCCCGCTTGGCGGTCTCGTTTTTCGGCGTTCCTGACGCCGAAGGGCGCGGCGCCTACATCGGCTCGCTCTTCTCGGAAGAGATTTATCGTGATATGACCGGTAATCTGCCGCCACGTCAGAATCCGGTCATTCAAAATAACAACACCTATGTGATCGACTTTGCTAGCGGCCAGACGCAGGTGATTCGCCCCGATGCCGCCCTCGGCGCGCCAATCCTCGCAGCGCACGATTGGGCTCCCGGCGGGCAGGCATTGTTGATCAAGGCCCACCACCCGGCCTACCTCAAAAGACGCACGCATCCCGTCTACTACCCGCGCTTCGCCTCGCGTACCAGCTTCCGCTTCTACGACCGCAATGGCAATGGCCAGTTCCGCTGGACGAAGACGTTCGAGCATCCGATGCTGTCGGGCGCTGATGTTGTCTTTAGCAGCATCGCCGATTTCGTGAGCCCCGACGAGATCATTATTCGGGGTGTGGTCGGCAGCAATCGCCATCCCTACTACTACAACCGCGTTTCCGGCGAGTTGCGCAATCTGGACAATCGCGCCGGCTCGTACTTTAATGTGGTGGCGACCAGCAGCAGCACTCGCCAGATCGTCTTTACCTACACCTCATACACTGCACCCCCCGATGTCTACCGGCTGCGCTGGGATGGCTCCGCGCTCTACCGCTTGACATGGCAGAACGAAGAGTTGCGCGTTGAGGCCAATCTCCGCCAAGACCCGGTGACGTTTACCCTGCGTAACGGGCAGGTGCGGGTCGGTACCTTGATCCAAGCGGCTGATGCGCCCTTCCCGCCCAAGGATGTGCGCATGATCGTTTGGCAAGAGGGTGGGCCGAATGTGCCGATGCTTAATCAGTGGGCAGCCAATGTCGAGAACCCGTATGCGCTGCTGCCCTCGTTTGGCTTTGCTCTCTTGATCACGCCGGTCGCTGGTCGCCAAGGCTATACGCCCGAGGTCTTTAATTCGTTGGTTGACAATTTCAACTTCGGCCAGATCGATATTGATGAACAGGCCGAAATTGTGCAGCAGGCAATCACACGCGGTTGGACGTCGCGGGGCAAGGTTGGGATTACTGGCTGTTCCTATGGTGGGTACTTTACGTTGCAGAGCATTGTGCGCTATCCCGATCTCTACGCAGCGGCGAATCCGCAGTGCGCCTTTATTGATGTGCTGAGCGAATGGAAGCTCGGCAGCGTCATTCTGCCGCCCTACCTCGAGGGATTGCCGCCGTATAAGGCGCTCAACGAGTATGTCAAAGACTCGCCAAGCTACAGTGCTGATAAGGTGAAGGCCGCTGTGCTCACCTTCCATGGCGTCGATGATTTCTTGCCGATCGTGCAGAACGAAAACTTCCACCTGCAATTGGTCAATCGCGGCGTTCCGGCTCGTATGGTGCGCTTCATCTCTGAAGGTCACGGCTTGAACTTGCGAGCAAACCAACTCTACGCCGCCCAAGAGCAGATCAATTGGTTCCGGACGCATTTGAAGTAAGAGTATGATGACCGGTAGGGATGGGTGCCAAACCCATCCCTGTCACCGATTGTAACCATGTTTACACGACGACCGTTCTATTACCGCCTTAGCGAAGGCATGCGCATTAGCGTGCGCCCGCACTACCTGCCGGGCCATTCGTTTCCGCCGCTGCAACGCTTTGTCTTCGCCTACGATGTGCGGATCGAGAACATCAGCCGGCGCGCCGCTCGGTTGATGAGCCGGCGTTGGACGATTTACGACTCAATCGGTGAAGAGATGGAAGTGGTGGGTGATGGAGTGGTTGGCTTGCAACCACTGCTCAATCCCGGCGATGTGCATGAGTACCAGAGTTTTTGTGTGCTCAAGTCGCCGCGCGGTTGGATGGAGGGAGAATACTACTTCCGCACTATGGAAAATACCTACTTCACTGCGATCATCCCGCGCTTCGATCTAATCGCCGACCCCGAATGGATCAATGACGAGGAGTGATTGGAGTGATTAGCGCGGTTGCATCCGCTCTCGTTCACGGCGGTAGGTGCGAATAAAGACGATTGCCAGCAGCGGCAACAGCCACGGCCAATCGGGCCGTTCTTCGCGCAGCAGCCGCCAGACGGCCCGCAGTTGGATCAAGAACGGGAAGCGGGCGAGTTGCACTTCGGCAATGGCTTGCAGTTGGCGCTGCCACGCCGGTGTAGTGGCCGACGCCGGTGGTTGGTTCGTACCCAAGCGTGGGAGCGGTAAACGCAGCACGTCGAGCAGACTGGCGCCAGTGGCGGGTGGTTTGTTCATAGGTGTGGATGGTTGCAAGCGGCGGCGGAGGAGTAGAACGATGCTTGGCCCAAAGGCTGAGCGCCACTCTGCCCCTCCGCCCCTGCTTTACGCGCCAAAGAACTTGCGGTTCTTCTCGATATAGCTCTTCCACTGCTCAGGCACCGAGTCGTCAGCGAAGATCGCCTCGACCGGGCACTCCGGCTCGCACGCGCCGCAGTCGATGCACTCATCCGGGTTGATGTAGTACTGATCTTCGCCCTCGTAGATGCAATCAACCGGGCAGACGGCGACGCACGAAGCGTCTTTGGTTCCAATACACGGCTCTGCAATAATGTACGGCACAGACAGCTCCTTCCTATCGGCACTGCGGTTTCCCGCGCGGTGGTTGTTTGAGATCAGACTACTATAGACCATGGGCCGCCGTCTACCACTTTTGTACCACTTCGCCGCAAAGCTGCGGTTTCACCCGCAATGTCCGTTCAGGGTGGTAGCTGACTAACCCGGTTGGCCCGCCGGGGATTTTGCGCACGGCCCGGCGCCGGCAGAGGTCAACCTCGACCGCGGCATCGTTGCGCGCTTGGCTGTAATAGGCCGCGAGCGCCGCGGCTTCGGCAATGGTCCGTTCGGGCGGGTGTTCGGCCCGGATGATCACGTGCGCGCCGTGGATGTTACGGGCATGCAACCAGAGATCAGTGGGCCGGGCGATGCGAAAGGTCACTTCTTCGTTCTGGCGAGCGGTGCGCCCGATATAGATCGGCAAGCCGTCACTCGAACGCACCTGCAACGGGCGAGATCGCGGCGGGCGGCGCCGGGTGGGTGACGGGCGCAGGTAGCCGGCCTCTTCTGCTTCAGCGGCGATCAGGTCGATTTGATTGGCGTCATCGGCGACTGCCAATAGCGCCAATACTTGATCCAATCCGGCTAGCCGCACTTCGGTTTCGGCCAATCGTTCGGGTAAAATGGCGCGGGCGCTCTTGGCTTTTTCATACGCCTTGAACCGCTCTTGCGCCTGTTCGACCGGCGAACGGCTGGGATCGAGCGCAATCCGCTCCCCTTCTACCACCAGTTCGGTTGCGCCTCGCGGCAATTGGTGCAGAAAAGCGAAAATCATCTCGCCTTCCCAGCGCAGCCGATCCAACTCATTGGCACGAGCCAGCTCAGCCGCAATCTGTTCGCGTTGCCGCGCCAGTTGCTCGCGGCTGGCGTGCAAGCGCGCCGCCAGATCGGCCCGGCGCTGGTCGCGCCCCAACGGTTGCTGGCGCGCAGCGTAAAACGCCTCCAGCGCCGCGCTCATGCTCGGCATCGCCATGGCGCCGGACAGATGCACCGGGCGGTACGGCGCGTAGGCGATCGGCCCGTTCTCATCGCGCACCAGATGCGGAGTCGGCGGTTCGGCCACGATTTCACGCAGCCGGGCCGCGATGGTGTAGGCCGGCAAGCCGTGCCCCGTCGTTGGCGCCGCACCGCACGCCCGTGCCAATACTTCGCGCGCCGCCTGCGGCGAGATGCCGCGGTAAGCGTTCACCAAGGCCTTCACCGGATCACCCGGCCCCAGCACCGCTTCGATCTCGGCGGCAGTGGCTCGCAACGGATCGCGCTTAGCTGGCGTTGGCGGCCATTCATACACCCGCCGCGGCATGATTACCCGGCTGCTCATGCGCGGCGTCACCCGCTTGATCGCGTCGAGAATCAGGTTGTTGTCATCAACCAAAATGATATTGCTGCGCCGATCTTGCGGCTCGACGATCAGATCGCAGTGCAACAATGCCGCTTCATCCACCGTCTCATCGTCATCCAGCTCATCATCGGCTAATTCATCGGCGCTCATCGGTGGTTTGCGCGAGTCCGCCGCTTTCGTTATACTGAACGAAACGACTCGCTCGTAAGGCGGTTGTTCGATCGCTACAATGCGACCGCCGAGCAGGTATTTACGCATCAAGAGCAAAAAGGGCGGTTCACCTTCCACGCCACGGCTGAGGCGCTGGCTGACCAGATGAATCCGCGCTGTCTGCGCGTCAGCCGACGCCAGCAGATACCGGCGGCGACCATGCGCGTAGACCTCTAACCCGATGGCGAGCGGCCCAACCAAGACCACGCGCTGGATCCGCCCAAAGAGGAGCGTTGCACGCAGTTCTTCAACGACAGCCGTCAACGTCAAAGCATCAAAATACATCGTTGCACCAGCAGGTGTTAGCCCTATCGCCGGCAGGATACCATAAGACGAGCGTAGGCATGGAACAGATTCTTAATCCGGTGTTGCAAGGCAAGCCCCCGCAACCGCTACTCGTAGTGATCTCAGGCCCGTCTGGCGTCGGCAAAGACTCGGTGCTGATGCGGATGCGCGAGCTAGGATTCCCGTTCCATTTTGTCGTGACTGCGAATAGCCGGCCACAACGGCCCGGTGAAATTGACGGCGTTGATTACCATTTTGTTTCCACCGAGCGCTTTCGTGAGATGATCGATAACGACGAGCTGCTCGAATGGGCTGAAGTGTACGGCCAATATAAGGGCATTCCCAAATTCGAGATCCGGCAGGCGATGGCCAGCGGGCGTGATGTTATTTTACGCATCAATGTCGATGGCGCAGCAACGATTAAGCGGCTCGCTCCCGAAGCGGTGTTTATCTTCCTTGCACCGGCTTCGCTCAATGATCTGCGCCACCGGCTGATGCTGCGCCGCACCGAATCCCCCGCCGAGGTTGAGCGCCGTTTAGCGATGGTGGCCGACGAGTTGGCCCAGTTGCCCAATTTCGATTACGTGGTGATCAACCATGCTGACCGGCTTGATGAAGCAGTTGGCCAGATTCGAGCCATTATCAGCGCCGAAAAAGCCCGTGTCTATCCACGCCGGGTAACTTTGTAATCATGTCGGGCGATAGCGCCGCTATGGCCCGCACACCAATGATGTTGGAGAAGAACGTATGACCATCCAAGAACGCCTTGCCAACGATCTGAAAGAAGCAATGCGCGCCGGTGATAAGGTGCGCGTGAATGCGATTCGCGCTGCTCGCGCCGCCCTGCAAGCGGCCCAGCTCGACGCGGCTAAGCAGCGGTTCGACGCCGCGATTGCCGAGATTGAAGCCAAGTATGCCGGCGATCCGGCGGCAATGGAATCAGCCAAGGCTGCGATCGCGATTGATAGCCACGCGGCCTTGAGCGAGGCCGAGCAAGAGGCGGTGATTGCCCGTGAAATCAAGCGTCGACGCGATGCCGCCGATATTTATCACAAGGCCGGTCGCACCGATCTGGCGGTCGCCGAAGAGGCCGAAATCGCCGTGTTGAGCGAATATTTGCCCAAGATGCTTAGTCCCGAAGAGTTGCGCCCGCTGGTGGCTGCCGTGATCGCCGAACTCGGCGTGAGCGGCCCCGCGGCCATGGGGAAGGTGATGCCGGTCTTGCTCGAACGGTTTAAGGGTAAGGCGGAGAATCGCACCCTGAGTCAGGTTGCGCGCGAACTCTTAAGCGCGTCATAACGTTCTCGCACCCAGAGGCGCCTATGAAAGCCATCTCGCGCCACCGGCTCTTCCGCTGGTTCGTCCAACCGCACATGTTGGCGCTGTCGCGCGCACAGGTGCGGTTGCTGCTGGCGGCGCTCTTGCTCTGGGCCGGGATCTGGGCTGTGCTCACCTTTCGCCTCCCCGGCGCCAGCGGCTTGCAGGCCGGTCAACCGAGCCCGCTCAGCATTGCAGCGCCCGCCGAGGTGATCTATACCAGCGAGGTGCTGACAGCCGAACGGCGCAAACAGGCGGCGAATAACCCCGATAATCTGGTCTATTTCAACGATCCGCAGATCCCGATCGAACAGCGCCACAATCTGTTTAGTCTCCTCGAATTGATCGGGCGGGTGCGCAGCGATCCGACCCGCGATGAGGCGGGCCGGTTGCGCGCACTGCGCGAATTGCCCAGCGCCGATGTGCAATTGTCAGACGAACAGGCGCGTTTGATTCTCGCGCTTGATGATGAAGCATGGTCGCTGTTGCGCACCACCATCTTGAGTTTGTACGATCGGGCTATTGAACGGTATGACTATGCTGTTGATGAGCGGGCGCTCACCCAACTGCGCGATCGGTGGTTGAGTTTTTGGCTGGCGACCACCACCCTCGATCCTGCCCAACGCGAATTGGCCCAGACCATCACCGCCGCTTTTTTGCGGGTGAACCGTACCCTTGATACGGTTGCAACCGAAGAACGGCGGGCCAATGCGGCGGCGCAAGTGGCGCCGGTTGAGGTGAAGGTATTGGCCGGCGAGATGATCATTCGCGCCGGTGAGATTGTCACCCCGGCCCATATTGAGAAGCTGCAAGCTACCGGCGCAATGCCGCGCCCGCTCGGCTGGCCGGAATTGCTCGGCCATGGGTTGCTGGCGGCCCTGCTCAGCGCTGGCCTGTTCGGCTATCTGCGCGGTTTTCAGCCCCAACTTACCGAGCAGGTTCGGTCGCTGTTTGTCTTGTTGGGTACGATTGTGGCGACGTTGATCCTCGCCCGGATTGCGTTGCTGATCTACGATGCCCGCCCGATCTTTTTCCCGCTGGCGATGCTGGCGGTGGTAGCAACTGTGGTTTTCACCGGCCAGATCGGTTTCGCCGCCAGTTTGCTGGCTGCGATCGTGATGAGCGTGATGGAAGGGAATGATCTGACGCTGGCGGCGACCCTGTTTGCGAGTTCGACCAGCGCGATTTTGCTGGTGCGTCCCGCTGAACGGCTGCGTTCGTTTTTGGTCGCCGGTCTAGGGGTAACGGTCACGGTTGTGGCGCTGGAAATCACCTTCTGGCTCAGCCAACAAGCGATCTTTACCCTCTCTGGCTTTAGTGACTGGATGCTTGCCACGGTGCTGAGCGCCATTGCTAATGGCGGTCTGACGACGATTCTCTCGTTTGGTCTGTTTAATGTCATTGGCCGACTGGCCGGGCAGGTGACGGCGTTGCAGTTGATGGAGTTGGCTCACCCGTCTCGCCCGCTCTTGCGTAAGTTGATTCGGGAAGCGCCGGGGACGTATTACCATAGCGTCGCGGTTGGTAATCTGGCCGAGGCCGCTGCCGAGGCGATCGGCGCCGATGCGCTCTTGTTGCGGGTGGCCGCCTATTATCACGATATTGGCAAGACGATTCGCCCCGCCTTCTTTACCGATAACCAGATGGGGCGTGAGAATGTGCATGACGATCTCGATCCCTATATCAGCGCGCAGATTATCATCGACCACGTGCGCGAGGGGATCAAGATGGCGCGCGCTGCCGGCTTGCCCGAACAGATCGTCGATTTTATCGCTACCCATCACGGCACCGGCTTAGTGCGCTATTTCTATCAGCAGGCCCTCCAACGCTATGACAATATCGATGAGCGCGATTTTCGCTACCCCGGCCCCCGCCCCCATACCCGCGAGCAGGCGATCTTGATGCTGGCCGACTCGGTGGAGGCGACGGTGCGCGCGAAGGCCCAGCACGGCAAATTGATCGCCAAACGCAACGGCGAGCCGGGTGAACGAACAGTGAACGGCGCGGTCACCCTCGATGAATTGGTGCAGTCGATTATCGATGCCCGCGTGCGCGAAGGTGAACTGAGCGATGCGCCGTTGACCATGCGCGAGTTGGGGCAGATTAAGACGGTCTTTGTAAACACATTACAATCTATCTACCACCCACGGGTTGACTATGCGCCGCCGATTGTTCGCGTGTAAAGGAGTGTTGCTGTGATGTACACTGCCGATAGCCCGATTCTAGGGCCGCAGACCGCCGCGATGGATCAGACGAGCCGCTATATCCTCAGCCGCCCGCACGGCGAGTATACCGAGAAGGATATTGCTGATGTCATCATCCCGGCGTATGTGCGCATCTGTCTGCCGGTGGGGGTTGACCCGGTGCTGGCGGTGGCGCAGATGATCCACGAAACCGGCAATTTGACCAGTTTCTGGAGCCAGCGCCCTCAGCGTAATCCCGCCGGGATCGGGGTGACCGGTCAGTGGCAGACGCACCAACCGGCGAATCCGAGCGGCTGGGCCTACAATACCCAACGCCAACGCTGGGAGGCGGGGGTGAGTTTTGCGACGTGGGCTGATGATGCGATCCCGGCCCAAATCGGGCGGTTGCTGGCATACGCGCTGCACGAAGGGAGCGAAACGCCGCCTCAGCGCGAGCTGATCGCCAAGGCGCTGAGCTACCGGCCCTTCCCGCGTGCGTTTCGCGGCAGCGCGCAGACGATCAAGCAACTAGGCCGCGTCCACAACCCGCTGGGCGCGCAGGGGGCCGGTTGGGCCAGCCCCGGCCATAATTACGGCGAGGCAATTGCCCGGATTGCGAATCAAATCTTGGCGGTGCCGTTGTCGTAGGGGCACAGCGTCGCTATGCCCCTACAACGCCCCTAACGGCAAATTTGCCATTACATCCACATCCCAACCGTGTTGTACCCCGGCGTGGAAGCGGTAAAACGCCGCTGCCGCCACCATCGCCGCGTTATCGGTGCAGAGATCGAGTGCCGGTAGATGTACCGGCACATGCGCGCGCCGGATCAGCTCTTCGCGTAAGCGCCGGTTGGCCGCTACCCCGCCGGCCAGCAGGATCGCCTGCGCGCCGTGCCGGCGGGCCGTGTCAACCGTTTTGCTGACCAACACATCCACCACCGACTCTTGGAAGGCGTAGGCCATCTGGGCCACAAACGGCGCATCGAGCTGCGCCGGGTCGTTGCCGCCTTTGCGCCCGCTCAGCCGCGCCGCCTGCGCTAGCCGGTCTTGCACCCGGTGCAAGACGGCGGTCTTGAGGCCGCTAAACGAGAAGTCGTAGCTGTCGCGCAGCCACGCTCGCGGCAACACCCCGCCGGGAGTAGCCTGCGCCGCCGTCGCCTGTATCGCCGGCCCACCCGGATAGCCCAACCCCAAAATGCGCGCCACCTTGTCAAACGCTTCGCCGGCGGCGTCATCACGAGTCTGGCCGAGCAAGTCATACTGGCCGTGGTCGCGAATGAGCGCCAGCAAGGTATGGCCGCCGCTAACCAGCAACGCCACTAGCGGAAACGGCGGCGGCGGATCGCTGCCCAACCAACCCGCATACAAATGCGCTTCCAGATGGTTGACCGCCACGAACGGCAACCCGCGTTGCCACGCCATCGCCTTGGCCGCATTCAGCCCCGTCAGTAACGCGCCGCTGAGGCCGGGGCCGTGGGTGGCCGCCACCGCATGCACATCGTTCCACCCGTTCGGCAACGCGGCCAGCGCCGCCCGCACCACCGGCGCCAAGCTGAGAATATGCTGGCGTGAAGCGATTTCAGGCACCACGCCGCCGTACCGCTCGTGCGTCGCCATCTGTGATGCGACAATATTGCTGACCACCGTGCGCCCGCCGCGCACCACCGCCGCTGCAGTCTCATCGCACGATGTCTCAAGCGCCAAAATGGTAAAGTCGTCTGGAAGCTGGTTCATGATCGAACTCGTACGTTGTCATTGTTCACATCATGTCGTTGCATCGCCAGTACGGGCTTATAACCGCAGCCATCTCCGCTGAGGGCGCAGGTGCGAACGTCATTCCGCCTGCCGCTCGCCAAAGATCGCGCGCCCGATCCGCACCATTGTCGCCCCTTCGGCGATCGCTGCCGCCAAATCATCACTCATTCCCATTGACAATTCGCGCCAAGTGGCCTGCGGGTAGCGGCGAGCCAAATCGTCGCGCAGTTCGCGCAACGCGGCAAAGAAGGGCCGCGCTTCATCAGGGTGGGCCACAATCGGCGCGATCGTCATCAGGCCGCGCACCTCAAGCGTCGGCAACGCCAAGATTGCTTCAATATCGCGCAGCAACGCGCTATAGGCCTCGCTATTCTTCAGTCCTCCCGGCACCCAGAACCCTTCTTTACTCGCTTCGCCGCTGATATTGATCTGCAACAGAATCGGCAATCGCCGGTCACGCTCGCGGGCATGCCGGTCGAGCGTCTCGGCGAGCCGCAGACTGTCAACTGAATGGATGAGATCGAACAGTTCGACGGCCAGCTTGGCTTTATTGCGCTGGAGGTGGCCGATCAGATGCCAGCGTGGCCGTGGGCGCAGAGTTTGCAACGCGCTGATCTTTTGTTGCGCTTCTTGCACCCGATTTTCCCCCAGATCGGTCACGCCGGCGGCTACCGCCGCCGCTACCACTGCTGGCGGATGGGTCTTGCTGACCGCAATCAGTTGCACATCCGCCGCGCTGCGTCCGGCAGCCGCTGCGGCGGCGGCAATCTGCGCTTGCACCGCAGCCAGTCGTTGGCTCAACTCGGTGTTCATGGTCGCGATCCTCGCACATCGATCAGCAAGCGTTGTTCGATCGGTGGGTCAGGCGGCAAATGGGTGATCAACAACAAGCCGCGCCCTTCCGGCAATGGCACGCTCAACTCCAGCGGCGTCGAACCACCCGGCGGCAAGCTGGCCATCGTCGAGCTGGGTGACCGGTAGCTCTCGCCGGTGCTGTCGCGCAGCTCAAACGCACTGATCGGCACCAGCAGATCGGCAGTGGTCAGATTTGTCACTGTCCCCTTAATCCGCACCCCATCGACGGTCGGTTCGATCACGTCAATCGCCACTCGCACCCGCTGGCTGCTCGCGACCGGATCGATCGGCTGGCTGCGATTGCCGGTTGCGATCTGTTGCCAAATGGCGCGGGCCGCCGCCTGCGCTTCTGGCGCCAGATTTTGCACCTCGAGTTGCGGGAGCGCGGGCAACGGCAGCGCCGGCGTTGGTTGGCGGGCGAATTGCTCGATCAAGGCCGCTGATCGAGATTGCTGCATAAAGATACTAATACCGATCAAAAAGATGGCCCCCAAGAGACCAATTGCCCAAAACGGAATGGGCGGTGCGTCGTCGTGCATCTCCGCCGTCTCTTTACGTTCGCTGCCCCCGGTAAGAGCCGCCCATGCTTTGCCCCAACCGGGGGAATGCCTCCGCATCATCCTCCCCTTATTGTAGCTTTAGCCGGCAAGCTTGACAAACTGGCACGGATCGCGTATATTCGCCTACTGTCATCCATTGTGGTTAACTGTTCGCAACGCAATGATGCGCCACGCTGACTCGCTCACGATTCAGCACCATTGCGTTACGTGCAGATAACCGCAGGAGACGGCAGATTACCGGTTTGAAGTCAAGGAGAAATCGGTTATGAAGCGTTCGATCAGTCTCTTGTTGCTGGTCGGTATGCTGGCCTCGATGCTCGCCGCGTGTGGCGGCGGCCAACAGGCCCAGCCCACGGCGACGCCGCAGCCGGCGACGCAGGCGACCGCGGCCCCGGCGCCGACGGCAGCCCCCGCGCCGACGACCGCAGCCCCTGCTCAGGTGATCAAGATTGCCACCCAAAGCCCGTTGTCGGGCGGCCAAGCGGCGCTTGGCACCGGTATCAAGAATGCCGCTGAGCTGGCAGTGCAGCAACTGGCGGGCCCGCTTGCAGAGCTTGGGTTCAAGGTGGAGTTGGTTCCGTTCGACGATCAGGCGAAGCCGGAAGTTGGTTCGGCTAACGCCAAGAATATCGTCTCGGATCAGGACATCCTCTGCTTGGTTGGGCACCTGAATTCGGGTGTGGCGCTGGCCTCATTGCCCGACTACAAGAATGCCCGCCTGCCGATGGTGTCGCCGGCTAACACCAACCCGAACATCACCGAGGGCGGCTACGAAGTGGCCTTCCGCGTGGTCGGTCGCGACGATGTACAGGGTGCGGTGGCCGAGAAGTTCGCCCGCGAAGAGCTGAAGGTTAAGACGGTTTACATCATCCACGACACCACCGCCTACGGGCAGGGTGTGGCCGAGTTCTTCCGGCAGAATGCTATCGCCAATGGTTTGCAGGTGCTGGGTTTCGAGGGCACCGAAGAGAAGAGTGACTTCTCGGCCATCCTGACCCCGATCTTGGCGGCCAACCCCGACCTGATCTTCTTCGGCGGCATCTACGATCAGGCAGGCCCGCTCTTCCGGCAGGCCCGCGATCGCGGCATCACCGCCCAGTTCA
>NZ_DAOUDC010000047.1:0-12379 GCF_034431535.1 Chloroflexus sp.
AAATCGCCCCGCGCGGGAGTCTATCGTTACGGATGAGGCTATTCCGTGCCCAAAATCCCTTCCAGCCGTGAAGGTTGCGGCGCGGCCTGCGCTTGCCGGCCAAAATCGTCGCGGCGGAAGACGATCTTGCCGGCGGCCATCGTCAACATGACCTGCCCTTTCAGGCGCTGGCCGCGCAGAGGCGTGTTTCTGCCCCGCGACACAAACAGGTCTGGGTCAACCACCCAACTGCGTTCCGGATCGAAGATCACGATGTCAGCCGTCGCGCCGGGGCGCAGGTTGGCTGGCGAGCGGTTGATGACTTGGGCCGGGCCTTCGGTAAGTTTGGCGATCAGGTTGACGATATCGAGTTCGCCACGGTGGACGAGGGTCAGCGCCAATGCCAACGCCGTCTCTAGCCCACTCATGCCGGGTGGCGCGATGCCGTATTCACAATCGCGATCGACCAGCGCATGCGGCGCATGGTCAACGGCAATTGCATCAATCACGCCATCGCGCAACCCTTCAACCAACGCCTCAACATGTTCGATATTGCGTAGCGGCGGTTCGACGCGGGTCGAACTATCGTATGGCGGCAGTAGGGCCGGATTAAGCCACGACGGCAGGCTGAGATCGGGATGCGCGCCGGGCCGGCCCGTCTCAATTTCGTTGCGCTCTTCCAGCCAGCCGAGCAGCCAGCGATCGGTTAAGGTGAGGTGGTGCGGCGTGACTTCGGCAGTTACCCGCACGCCACGCGCGCGGGCAGCGCGGATCAGCGCCACGCTGCCGGCGGTGCTGACCCGGCTGATGTGTAGATGGGCGCCGGTCGCTTCCGCTAGCGCAATGTCGCGGGCAACGATCGCCTCTTCAGCGGCAGCGGGAATGCCGGGCAGCCCTAAGCGAATGCTCACCGCACCCTCATGTGCGACGCCGCCGGCAGCGAGCTGCGGATCTTGACAACTCACCATGACCGGCAAGCCTAAAGCTGCCGCGTAGGCCATCGCATTGCGCATCAGGGTCGCATCGGCAATCGTGCGCCCGCCATCACTGAAAGCAATGCAGCCGGCTTCCGCCAGTTCACGCATCTCACTCAATACGCGCCCCTCGTTGCCCAGCGTCAGCGCGCCGATCAGATCGATCCGCACGCTGCCGTAACTGTCGGCCAATTCGCGCAACTGCCGGATCGCGGCGGCATTGTCGGGCGTGGGGCGTGTGGTTGGGCGCGCACAGAGCGTGGTGAACCCTCCGACCGCTGCGGCGGCGCTGGCGCTAGCGATCGTCTCTTTGTGCTCTTCACCCGGTTGGCGGAGATGGGTGTGGAGGTCGGTAAACCCCGGCGCTACTACGCAACCGCGCGCATTAATCACTTCCACATCCGGCCCGATCGGCTCGCGTTCGCTGTGCAAGTCGGCGAGATCGTATAAACGCTCCACTTTGCCGTTCGTAACCAGAATATCGCCGATCGTCGCCACTCGGTTAGCTGGATCGATGATCGTGCCATTTTTGATTAGATACCGCATTGTATCCCCCTTAACCGGCCATTCGGTAGAGTAGCGCCATGCGCACGGCGACGCCGTTAGTGACTTGTTCTTCAATCGCTGCCGGCGAGGCCGTGGCGACTTCAGGAAAGATTTCGATGCCTTCATTCATCGGGCCGGGATGCATCACGATCGCGTGCTTAGGCAGGCGTGTCAGCCGTTCGGCGGTCAGACCATAGACTCGCGTGTATTCGCGCAGCGCCGGCAACAACCCGCTTTGCATCCGCTCCTTCTGCAAGCGCAGTGCCATCACCACATTCGCTTCCGGCAGCAGTGGATCGAGCTCGTGGACGACCCGGATTGTGGGCCACGTCGCCGTCCAAAACGCAGCCGGCCCGATCAGCGTTGGCGGGCCGCAGAGCGTTACCCGCGCGCCGAGCCGGGTTAAGCCCCACAAGTTCGAGCGCGCCACCCGGCTGTGCAGCACATCACCGACGATCACGACGTTGAGATCGCGGATCTGGCCGAGCCGGCTGCGCATCGTGTACAGATCAAGCAATGCTTGGGTCGGATGGGCGTGGCGTCCATCGCCAGCGTTGATCAGCGAGCCGCGAAAATGGCGCGCCACTAAATAGGGTGCGCCCGATTGGCTGTGCCGCATGACGATAATGTCAGCGCCGAGCGCCTGTAGTGTTCGCACGGTGTCAACCAGTGACTCGCCTTTTTCAACGCTGCTGCCCCGGGCGGTGAACGTGACGACGTTGGCTGATAAGGCGCGCGCGGCGAGCTCGAACGAGATGCGCGTGCGGGTGCTCTCTTCAAAGAACATATTGACGACGGTTTTGCCGCGCAGCACCGGCACTTGCTTGATCTCGCGCCCAAGCACTTCGCGCATGCTTTCGGCAGTCTCTAAAATCTCTTCGATCTCGGCGGCGCTAAAGTCATCGAGATCGATCGCGTGGCGGCGCAGTTCACTCATTGCTTGCACCTCGCTGAATCACAACTTCATCAACCCCGTCGGTTTCGCGCAGACGCACCATCACCCGCTCTGAAAGCGAGGTTGGCACGTTTTTGCCGACGAAGTCGGCCCGGATGGGCAATTCGCGGTGGCCGCGGTCGATCAGTACGGCCAGTTGAATCCGAGCTGGGCGGCCTAGATCGGCAATCGCATCGAGCGCGGCCCGCACTGTGCGTCCGGTAAAGAGCACGTCATCTACTAGCACCACTGTCTTGCCGGTAATGTCGATCGGCAGATCGGTCTTACGCACGCGCGCTGCCGGGCCACGCAGCTTCAAATCGTCGCGGTAGAGCGTAATATCGAGTTGGCCGACCGGCACGCGCGTGCCGTCAAAGTCGGCGATCGCGGCGGCGAGCCGTTCAGCCAGCGGCACACCGCGACTGCGAATGCCCACAATCACCACGTCGCGCAGGCCACCGTTGCGCTCGTCAATCTCGTGGGCGATTCGTACCAGCGCTCTCCGAATCTCGTCGGCTGACAGAATCTGTTTCTCGTTGCTCATGCTTTCCTCCGCACTGCCGCATCCGGCGGGCTGCGCAAACAAAAAAACCCTTGCCCGCCGCAGCGGGGCAAAGGGATAACGGCATTTCAGGCCGGGTCGGGTTCTGGTTCATCTATCCTATGCTCCTTTACAGCCTCACGGGGCTGTATTAAAGGCCGTTGCATCGTACCATACCCCGACAGGGGTGTCAACAAACGGTGTGGCGCCTCGCCACACATAACGGCGAAACATGGTACCATACCGTCAAGTGAGCAACTACTTGCGCGCCGAGATGGCGCCTCGCCGGAGATTCTGTTATGCCGCGAGTCTTGATTTTGCACGCATCGGTTGGTACCGGCCACAAACGCGCAGCCGAAGCGTTGGCCGCTGCGTTTAGCCGTCGCCAGCCGGGAGAGGTGCGGGTTGAGGATGTGCTCGATCACACCTCGCGCCTGTTCCGTCTCGCGTATGCGCGCTCGTACCTTGAATTGACCGATCGGGCGCCGCTGGTGTGGGGGTATTTTTATACCCAGACCAACGCTGATCCGAATCTGGCTGAAATTACCAACAATATTCGCAAACTGGTTGAGAGCATCGGCACCAACGGTCTCAAAGAGGTGCTGCGCGCGTTTCAACCGGAAGTGATTATCTGCACTCACTTCTTGCCGATGGAGCTGCTCGTCGGCTATAAACGCAGCGCGCGCCTCGTTGAGCCGATCTATTGCGTGATTACCGATTATGCGGCTCATACCTTCTGGACATACACCGAAATTGATGGCTATTTTGTGGGTGATGAGCAAACGCGCACCCAATTGATCGAGCGCAGCATTAGCCCGCAACAGATTGTGGTGAGCGGGATCCCGATCGATCCGCAGTTTGCCCAGCCCAACGATTGCCGGATGGCCCGCATGCGGCGTGATTTGCCGCTAGATGGCACGGTGGTCACCTTGTTCGGCGGCGGGGTTGATGATGATCACGTGCGCCAAATCGTGAGCGGCTTGATGCAAAGTGACCTCAAGGCAACCCTCATGGTTGTGGCTGGCCGCAATACCACGCTGGTTGAGTCGCTCAGCGATTTTATCTCGACCCCGAATATCGATCTGCGTGTGCTTGGTTTTATCGATTACGTTGATGATCTGATTACGGCAAGCGATTTGGTAATTACCAAAGCGGGCGGCCTGATTATCAGCGAGGTGATGGCGCGGGGAACGCCTATGGTGATTATTGACCCCATCCCCGGCCACGAGGAATGGAATGCCGATTATGTGGTCAGCACCGGCAGCGGCATCCAATTGCGAATGTGCGAATCGACGCCGCGGGCGGTGCTCAATCTGCTCAACCATCCCACCATGTTGCTGGAAATGCGCCGGTGCGCGCAGGCGGCGGCCCGGCCACATGCTGCGCTTGAAATTGCCGAGAAGGTCATCGCTGATCTAGAACAACATCGTTATGATTGAGACCGCTATGAATCGGCAGCCGATTGATGTGCTGTTTGCTATTTCTGATACCGGCGGCGGCCACCGCAGCGCAGCGGTAGCGATTAGCGCGGCGCTCGAACAGTTGTCGGGCGGGAGTATTACGTGGGCCATCGAAGATCTGTTGCAAGCTACAAATGTGCCCGGCGTGCGCAGCGCTCCCGGTCTCTATGACCAGCTTTCGACTCGCTGGCTGAAACTGTACAATTTCTCGTTTCAACTGACCAATTCGCGCTCAACCGTTGGTTTTCTCTCGCGAGTGGTCTATCTGATTGCCCGCCAGAATCTCGAACGCCTGCTGGCCGAAAGCCGCCCGCGGCTGGTGGTTGTCACCCATCCGCTGGTGCATCGCCTCGTCTGTGCGGCCCGGCGGCGCCGGCATAATGCGTTTCGGGTTGTGACCGTCGTGACTGATCTCGTGACGCTGCATGCGTCGTGGAGCTATCCCGGCGTTGATCTGGCTCTCACTCCAACCGATGAGGCGTACCGTTTGATGCACAAGCGCGGTATGAAGCCGAGCCAGTTGCAGCGTTGCGGCTTTCCGGTGCATCCCAAGTTTGCCGCCGAGAACCGTGATGCGCCGACCGTGCGTCGCGCTTTGGGGTTTGATCCCGATCGCTTCACCGTCTTGTTGACCGCCGGCGGCGTCGGGTCGGGCCGGCTCGGTGAGCTGGTGCAAACGCTCGAACAGCAGATGCCTGATAAGCAGTTGCTCGTCGTCACCGGCAAGAACCGCGCCCTCTATGAAGAGCTGCGCCGGGGGCCGCGCTTGCCCCATACCCATCTGTTTGGTTTTGTCAACAATATGGAAGAGCTGATGGCGGCGAGTGATATGGTGGTGACGAAAGCCGGCCCCGGTACGCTGATGGAGGCGTTGGTGATGCGCAAGCCGGTGATCGTGACCGAGGCAGTCGGCATTCAAGAGCACGGTAACATTGATTTTGTGCTGAATTACGAATTGGGCTTTTTCTGCCCCACCAACGAGCGGATTGTCGCCGCGATCAGCAATCTCAAAGACCCGGCCCTCTATGCGGCGACGGTCGAGCGGCTTAAGCATGCCGTGCCCCGTGATGGCGCTATGCAGATTGCCCGCGTCATCCATCAGCAATTGAGTTTGCAGCCGAAAACGCCAACCCGGCACGGGTAACAGACAGGGAGAACGCATACGTTCTCCCTACCTGTGGTGTTGCCATAATCGCGCCAATAATGTTTCCACCAATTCCTGCCCGCGCAGTTGGTGTCGCCAGCCTTCAGGGATGCCGCTGATCCCATAGCGGATGCCGGCAATCCCGCCGGCGACGCACGCCGTGGTGTCGGTGTCGTGCCCTAGCCTAATCGCTGCCCGTACAACGTGTTCATAGGTGTGGCCTTGCGCTACTGCCCACCGCGCCGAGCGTAGCGTGTCAACCACGTAGCCTTTGCCTGCTCCCGGCGCCGGGGCGTCGGGCTGGATATGCGTTTCCAGCTCGATCCGCGCTTGACCGTTGCCGTAGATGTCGCGCAGCCGGTGTGTCGCCGTGACCCACGCATCGTTGTCGCCAACCAATTCGTAGCGTGACCACAAGCAGTACAACGCGCAGCAGATTTGCGCCCGCAGATGGCCATGGGTTGGTAATGATTGCATGTGCGCATCAGCCACCAGCGCCCGATCGTCGCCAGTGTGCCAGAGTGCGAGCGGCAATACCCGCATGAGCGAACCGTTGCCATTGTCGTATTCGCCCGCCGGCCCTGATCGGTACGGCGGCAAGCCTCGCTGCAACGCTTGAATGGCTTTGACCGTTTGCATACCCGCATCGAAGACGATGCCGTCAGGGGTATACGCGCCCTCTTCATACCACTTTCGTATCTTGAGCGTAAAGTCTGTGAGATCAAGCCGGTCACACGTGAGCAGTGAATCAAGCAATGCCAAGGCCAAGGCCCCGTCATCTGACCACGTTCCCGGCGGGACAGTGGGGTGGCTGCGCGGGAAGTTAACCGGCGGCTGCATGTCAATCTGTTCGGGTGGTGGCAGCGCGTTGGGCGGGTGGAATTCGTATGGCACCCCTAGCGCATCGCCGATCAAGAGGCCGTATAACCCGCCTGCGATGCGGTCATGTCTGTCCATTCTCCCTCTCCTATAAGCTGAGTCTTATGGCAGTGAACGTTGGTATTGTACTGCATTGGTGAGGCAAAAGGGAGGGATCGTTGTTGGTGCAGCGGAATTGTTACCAGAGCGTGCGGCAACTGCCGTCGTAACGATGGAGTGCGGCAGTTATACAGCCGCACTCCATACCCCTGCCTCGCTTGCTCTTTACCCGCGTGCCTGCTCGAAGGTGGCGGTCGTTGCGCCCTGCGCGTCGAGCGCGGCTGCCACCCGCTCGCCGGCCTGCACGCCGGTGGCCCACGTCTTGGGTACGCCGACGCCGCCGCGGTAGCTGCCGGTCAACTGCAACGTTGGCCAGCGCTGTTCGAGCCGCTCGATTGCGGCCATCCGTTCGCGATGGCCGAAGGTGTACTGTGGGATCGCGTAGCGCCAGCGCGTGACGTGAGTCAGCAGCGGTTGGCCGCTGATGCCTAGCACCTGCTGGTTGTCGCGGATGGCCGACTCGATCAGCGCCTCCTCGCTCTGCTCGGCCAATTCGGGCCGGATCGCGCCGCCCGCCAGCGTAATCGTCAGCGCCCGATCAGCCGGCGCAACGTGCGGGAAGAGGCTGGAGGCCCACAGAATGCCGAGGAACTGCCGCCGTTCGCTTGACGGGGCCAGTACGCCAAACCCGTTCAGCTCGCGTGAGAGCTGGTCGCGGCGGAAGCCAAGGTGAACCACGGCCACCGGCGCATACGGAATGTTCCGCAATGCGCTGGCGACGCCGGTATCGAGCGATTCTACCAGATCGGCGGCGGCATAGGCCGGCGTGGCGATGATCACGCTGCGCGCGGTGATCGTCTCAATCTCGCCCGAACCATCAACCGTTATTTCCCAGTAACCGCCGTGATTGCGTAAACCAACCGCTTTCCGCCCCGTCCAGACATTGCCGGTGCCGAGGGCGCGGGCCAACGCGCGCGGCCATTCGGCCAAGCCGGCCCGGAAGCTGAAGGTGCGGCTGCGCATCTTTGGTTCGCTCACCGTCGGTTTTTGCTTGGGTTGCTTGAGCATGCCGCGCACAATGCTGCCGCCGCGTTGAGCCGCTTCCCACAGCGAGGGGAAGACCGCCGCGATTGATAGTTGGTTGGGATCGCCTGCATACACGCCGGCTACAAATGGGTCGAGCAGGTGTGTCGTGGCTTCGGGGCCGATCCGGCGGTTGAAGAAGGCGGCCACGCTCTCTTCGGTGCTGGCTGGTTCATTCTTGACGAATGGTTCGGCGAGCACGCGCAGCTTGCCTTGCCACGAGAGCAGCGGCGTTGTTACCAAACTGACCGGCGAGCTGGGGATCTCAACCGGCTTGCCGTTGATCAAGATAAACCGCCGCTTGCCATGGCGCGTTGCCGGCGTGATCCGCTCGCGCAAGCCAAGGTCGATCAACTCTTGCCACAACCGCACGTCTTTCGTGCCCAGCGTGTTTGGTCCGCAATCGAGCGTGAAGCCTTCCGGCGTGGTGACACTGTGGATCACGCCGCCAACCCGATTGCCCGCTTCGATCACCAGCACCCGGTACCCTCGTTTGTACAGCGTGTAGGCTGCCGCCAACCCGCCGATGCCGCCCCCGATCACGACACTGTCGTATGCTGCCATCATACGCGTTGCTCCTCATACCGTGCTCGAAAAGATCGGCCGTTCTGTCGCCTGTTGCAGATAGCGATCCAATTCCATCGCCAGATTCCGCACAAAGAACCGTCCGCGCTCGGTGACGCGCAAGCGGCGCGGTTCCACCTCAACCAACCCGTCGTCGGCGTAGGCCGCGATCCGTTCGATCTCAGCGGCAAACGCCTCGCCGAGCCGTTGCCCGTGCGGCGGCAATGCTAGATCGAATGGCACCTCAAGGTTGCACATCAGATGCATGATTGCCTTCCGCCGTATCAGATCATCGTCACTCAGCCGCATCCCGCGCGTGATCGGTAACTTTCCGGCGTCGATTGCACGCTGGTAGTGACCAAGGTGCGCATCATTTTGGGCATAGCGCCCGGCCAAATCACCGATCGCGCTCATGCCGAAGCCGATCTGGTGCGGCGCAGGCAGTACCGTATATCCCATAAAGTTGCGCTGCAACCGCCGCTCGCGCGCTGCGACCGCCAATTCATCATCGGCTAGCGCAAAGTGATCCATCCCGATCCATTCATACCCCACGGCGGTGAAAGCGTCAATGGCTTGCAAGAAGAGCTGGAACTTGTCGTAGCCGGTCGGCAACTGGCGCGCATCGACCCGCTTCTGGTTCGGGCGCGCCTGCGGCAGGTGCGCGTAGCTAAAGCAGGCAATCCGGTCAGGCCGCAGATCAATCATCGCTTGCAACGTCGCCGCAAAGCTGGCCGGCGTCTGGTACGGCAGGCCGTAGACCAGATCGATATTCACACTGGCAAAGCCGGCATCGCGCGCCGCCAGCACCACCGTCTCGGTCTGACTGAGCGGCTGAATCCGCCCGATCGCGACTTGCACATCGTGGGCAATATCTTGCACCCCGAAACTGATCCGGTTGAACCCCAGCTCGCGAAAGAGGAAGACTTGCTCGCGGCTGCCGATACGCGGATCGACTTCCAGCGCCACTTCCGCCTCGGGCTCAACGGTAAAGGCGGCCCGCAGCAGGCCCATCAAACGGCGCGACTGCGCTTCGTTCAAAAAATTGGGCGTGCCGCCGCCCCAATGCAATTGCACCACCTTGCGCCCCGTGCCGAGCGCGGCTGTCACCATTGCCAGTTCGCGTTCGAGCCGATCGAGATAATGATCAACCACGTCGGCCCGTTTGGTCGAGGTAGCGTTGCAGCCGCAGTACGCGCACCGTTCAGCGCAGAAGGGCAGATGCACATACACGCTGATCGGATCGGCGGTGGCTGCCACGTCGCGCAGCGCCGCCAGATAGTCATCGGCAGTGAATTGGGCGTTCCAATGTGGGACAGTCGGGTAGCTGGTGTAGCGTGGGCCGGGACGGTTGTAGCGATCGATCGTTGCGCGGGTGATCTCAACAGTCATAACAACCCCTCTTGCCGGCTAATTCTGTAGTTTCGTTTGCAAACTACGTGGACAAGAAAGCAAAAACCAAACCCATAGCTTTCCCAAAGACGCATGATCGACTCTGATTGTAGCATGATAGTCAATCATTTGATGATTTGAGTACATAGTTGCTGCTACCTGTTAAAAGTCGGTTTAGCCCATACCAATGCGGTCTACGATGGTTTGTCTTGTTGCAAGAGTTGCGAAAGCGTAACCATCAATGACTAATTTTTTTCGTTGTCTGCTGTCGGTCTGCATTTTACCGCAATTCTCATGCTATACTGAGACGCCGCATCTCGCGGTATCGTGGATGAAGTGGTATTGGGTATGAACCGTTCGCAACATCGACCGATTAGGCTGAGCGCGTTGCGCTGTATTGCTTACGAAGTAGCGCTCAACGGTTGGCGAATTCTGCGCCGGACCGTTAACGATTTTAGCCTCTGGCGATTGATCGAATATCCGTGGGCGACCAAGGCACTCGATGTTCGTCGTGGTGACTTGGTCGTTGATATTGGATCGGGTACCTCCTCGTTTCCCCATATGTTGGCCAAAGAAGGGGTAGATGTGGTGGTGCTTGAGCTTGATCCGGATCGGGTGCGGTGGCAGCAGGCCAAACGTGCGGCAACGGCGCGCCCCGGCGATGGCCGGTTTTTTCCGATTGTTGCCAGCGCTGCGGCGATGCCGTTTCGATCCGATTCGGTGGCCCGGATCGCTGCCGTCTCGACTCTCGAACATATCCCTGATGATGAGGCGGTTGGTCGTGAAATTGGCCGGGTGTTAGCCCCAAATGGTATTGCCGTGATTACTATTCCGTATACCAGCGGTGAGCGTACCGGCTTCTTCGAGGGGATTCGACGCTTCAAGCGGGTGGCCCGCAACGCTTTCGTCCAAGAGGGAAAGCCCGGTTCGTTTTTTCGCTTCTACAACGATGCGGATATTCAACGGGTGTATGTCCAACCCGCTGGATTGCAGATCAGTCCGCTGCGTGGGTTTGGTCGCTCAATCCTCAATTGGCGTTATCACGAGACGAAGTTAACCCGCTTTTGGCGCACCTTTATCCTGAAAGATTTGTTGTTGGCCTGGATTGTTCATCCGCTTGAAGAGTGGTTTGATCGTACCGATCCGCTCTATGTTATGTTTACCCTACGCAAGCCTGACTCAACTACGCACGTTTCCTGATGAGGGGTGAGCATGGTAGAATGCGCCAATCAGATTTGCGTGCCATCGGGAACAAAATGATGCCGATCAGCGTCTTCATCATGGCACGGTATATTCAATCATGGGATCTAGCATGCGCCTTCTATATATCTTGCCGCGCTATGATCAGGCGGCAATGGGTAACCGTATTCATACCGAGATTATTCTTGCGTGGCGCTCGATGGGGATTGATGCGGAGGTGCTGAGTTTCGCCACCGATCGGCGTTCCCCCTCTCGTACTGTCGAAGATGGGATCGTCGTTCATCGGTTGCCATCAGGTGGTACCTTGCCGATACGGTTCGCAAACCGCACGTTAGCTACGATCTTTCCCTATCCCTATCTCGCAGCCGCTATCGCTGGGTTACGGCAGTTCTTTGCTACCGCTCCCCCGTTTGATCTCTGCCACATCGAGACAGCTTTCCCCCTGGGTTTTGCTGCGGTAGTGGCCCCTCGCCACTCCCCGCCCTTAGCGGTTACCCTGCCCGGTGCCGATGTGATGGCCGAGCCGGAGTACGATTACGGCTATGCCCGTTTTCCGGCCGTGCGCGCGATCTTGCCCCTTGTTTTTCGCCGCGCCTTGGTGATCCGTGCCGATGCGCCCCAGATTCGAGAATTGGCGATTGCACGTGGCGCTCCACCAACGAAGGTAACCGCCATCCCGTATAACATTACGGTCGATAGCTTTCCACCGCCCGATGTATCGCTTGCTGAATTTCGGAGTCGTAGTCGGGCGGCGGTGGTCGCTCGTCATCAGCTCGATCCGCACCGCCCGATTATTCTGAGCCTCAATCGGTTGCATCCGTTCAAGGGCATCGCCTTTCTGGTTGAGGCAATCCCGACCCTGCGTGCGGCAGGGTTGGCCCCTCAGATTGTGATCGTTGGCCCGAACCGTTCGACACCACGCTTCGGTGATTATGGTGCATTGTTGCGCCGTCGCGCTGCCGAATTGGGGGCGGCAGCCGACGTGGTGTTGACCGGGGCTATTCCCCACCACGAAGCGCTGACCTATTTGGCTGCCGCTGATGTGGCGGTGGTGCCCTCGGTGGCCGAGTCGTTCAGTCGGGTTGTGATTGAAGCCTGTGCCGCCGGAACACCGCCGGTCGTTACCCGCACGACCGGCGCGAGTGCGTATGTGGCGGCAGCCCAAGCCGGTATGGTGGTCGAACCGCGTTCTGGTCCGGCAATTGGTACGGCCATCGCCGCCTTGCTTCACGACCCGACAACATGGCGTGCGTATAGTGCGCGAGCGGTTGCTTTGTCCCGTCAATTCACGTCACAGCGGATTGCTGCCGATCTTGCGCAGACCTACCACGCCGCGCTGCGTGGTGGACCACTGCCGGCACCGATAGCAATCGGCCAATGATCGCCTATGTTGGATAGTGATGTAAGGAGGAATGTGAATGGCCCGACATATGAAACTTACGCCTTTCATCGCGATCGCTGCGGTCACGATTGCCGTAGTTGTTGCCCTGCTCGTTACTCTCCGTCCCGGTCAAGCCGAAGAGGGTGGCCCGATTTTGCAGTATCCACCCGAACCACCGGCGCCGACCGTCGGCCCGAACCCGACCGTGCCCGCCGGCTTGGCCGCCGGCCCACGGTTTGTCGCCGATTTCACCACCGCCGATAGCT
>NZ_DAOUDC010000048.1:0-64937 GCF_034431535.1 Chloroflexus sp.
CCGAGTATTCCGGTTTCGTGGATACGGTCAACCTTTCCCGTTTCTACGCCGCCGGTCCATAGTGGGGTGAGGGTGCTGATTGTTAGTTTCATACGTTTTGTGCCGGTTTCTATCGGTTCGACGCGGTCGATCTTCAGGTGTTGCCTGCGAGGTACGTTGATGCTATCGTATCGCCCGCTCGGGTATAGATATTGTGCCATATCTGCCTACGATATGACAACGTGTACCGACCTCACAGGAACGCAAACGCAAAGGTGCAAAGGGCGCGAAGAGCGCAACGGGGAGGTGTGCCCACTCTTCACGGATGCCTGCTTTTCGTGTACAATTATGACATTAGTGTAACAAAACCGAAAGCACCGGCTATGAACTTCATGGAAATTGCCCTCTACTACCTGTTGCCGCTTCTAATCGTCGTCACGCTTTGGCTTGGTCTGACCTTCGGTCTGGTCTGGCTCAATCGACGTGGGCAACGGGTGGCAGGGTGGGCAGTGTTCTTGACCGTACCGGTGTTACTTGTGGCCCACAGTGAATTGCTGGTGACCCGCCACGATCTCGGTGCTCTCGGTGCGTACCGGGCGTTTACCGCCGGTTTAGTGGTGTGGGCGTGGCACGAACTGGCCTTCTACAGCGGGTTACTGGCCGGGCCGCGCCGGAAACCTTGCCCACCAGACGCACGTGGGGTGCAGCGCTTCTTCTACGCCCTCGGCACTCACTTCTACCACCAGCTCGCCTTCTTGCTTGAGATGGCTTTGCTGATCTGGCTGTTGCAAGACGCCAGCCATTGGCTTGGCCCGCTCACCTTTGGGCTAAGCTGGGCCTTGCAACAGAGCGCCAAGCTCAATGTGCTCTACGGAGTGCGGGCGCTGCAAGTCGAACTCTTCCCGGCACACCTTGCCTTTCTCGCCAGCTACTGGCGGCCCGGCCCGCCGAGCGCGTTTTTTCGCCCTAGTGTTTCCGTCGCTACGTTGCTCGCGATTATGCTTTGGTTTAGCATTGGGGCGCATCTTGGTGATCCGGCGGCCATTCGCTTGGCCCTGCTCGCTAGTCTGTTTACCCTTGGTGCGCTCGAACACTGGCTTCTGCTGCTCCCTGCTCCTGCTCCCGCCACCGCCCCGGCCACCGATTAACCGCGCCGTGTAGCCGCGCTTGTAACCTTGCGTGCTACTCTGCATGCAGGGAGCTGCATGCTCCTTGGTCGTGTGTGCGATACGCTGGAATTGCCGGCAATCCTGCAACCTTCCCCGCATGCCGGTCGCATACTCGTCTGCACTACAGCAATTCACGATCGTCATATTTGCGCACCCTTGCATCATTGCGGTAGTTGCACGAAACATCGCTTGTCGCAATGTCGCGTATCGGTTATGATGAATGGGCAAGGTGTGCGGAAAAGGAGCATCCGCGCTATGTTAGAGGCCATTTTTGACCCTCGGTCGGTAGCCGTGCTTGGCGCGTCGCCTGAACCGGCGCGCTTAGGTCATCGTGTTCTGAAAAATATTATCGATCACGGCTATCAGGGTCGTATCTACCCGATCCATCCGCGCGCCACCGAAGTGCTTGGCTTGCGCGCCTATCGCTCGGTGCTCGATGTGCCTGATCCGATCGATTTGGCGGTGATCGTTATTCCACCCCAACACGTCAACGCTGCGGTTGATGAGTGCGGTCGCAAGGGCGTGCGTGGCTTGGTCGTGATTACCGCCGGTTTTAAAGAGGTCGGCGGCGCTGGGCGCGAGCTTGAGCGCGAGTTGTTGGCAACCGTGCGCCGTTATGGCATGCGCATGATCGGTCCTAATTCGCTCGGCATTATCGATACGATCAGCCAGCTCAATGCCTCGTTCGCCAATGCGATGCCGTTGCCCGGCAATATTGCGCTCATGTCGCAGTCAGGTGCGATCTGTACGGCTATTCTCGATTGGAGCTATCAGCAAGGGATCGGCTTTTCGCGTTTCGTCAGCCTCGGCAATAAGGCCGATGTTGATGAGGTGGCGCTGCTTGAGGCGTGGAATCGTGACGAGCATAGCAAGGTGATTTTGGCCTATTTGGAAGCGATTGATGACGGTCCCGGCTTCATTCGCGTTGCGCGCGAGGTGACCAAGTGTACGCCGGTGGTGGCGATTAAGAGCGGTACTACTGCCGCCGGCACCCGCGCTGCCTCGTCCCATACCGGTTCGCTGGCCGGTTCTGAAACGGCGTATGAGGCCGCTTTTGCCCAAAGCGGTATTTTGCGCGCCCGCACGATGAACGAGTTGTTCGATCTGGCCTTGGTCTTCGCTTACCAGCCGATGATCCGCGGCAATCGGGTGGCGATTGTCACCAACGCCGGCGGTCCCGGTATCATCGCTACCGATACCGTTGAACGCAGCGGCTTGGCAATGGCCGAGTTTACCCCCGAAACCATCCGCTGCTTGCAAGAGAAGTTGCCGCCTAATGCGAATTTTTTTAACCCAATTGATGTTATTGGTGATGCGACACCGGATCGCTACGCTTGGGCGATGAAAGCGGCACTGGCCGATCCGAATGTCGATGGCTTGATCGTGTTGTTTACACCTCAAGCCGTCTCTGACCCTTTGGTGACGGCACGGTTGATTGCCGATCTGACCAAGCAGACCGATAAGCCGGTGGTGACCAGCTTTATGGGTGGCGCGAGCCTCGGCGAAGCAGTGCGCGCCCTCAATGAGGCGCGCATTCCGAATTACCTCTTCCCCGAACGCGCCGTCCAGTCGTTGGCCGCAATGTATCGCCAATCACTCTGGCAACAACGTCCGGCTCCTACCTATCGCCATTTTGACGTTGATCGCGATCGCGTGGCACAATTATTCGCTGAGGTGCGCGCGGCGGGCCGGGTTGAATTAGGCGAGGTCGAGGCGCGTGAAGTGATGGAAGCCTATGGGATGCGGTTGCCTAGGAGCCGGTTGGCGCATACCCCGGAAGAGGCGGTCGCGATTGCCAATGAGTTTGGCTACCCGGTGGTCATGAAAATCTCTAGCCCTGATATTCTCCACAAGAGCGATATTGGCGGCGTGCGCGTTGGCCTGAGCGACGCTACAGCGGTGCGCGACGCCTTCGAGCTGATCGAGTACCGCGCGCGCAAATATGTCCCTTCGGCCCGCATTTGGGGTATCCTTGTCCAAGAGATGGTGCGCAAAGGCCGTGAAGTCTTGGTCGGTGTTAGCCGCGATCCGCAATTTGGGCCGCTGATCGCGGTGGGAATGGGAGGCATCTATGTCGAGGTCTTGAAAGATGTTGCCTTCCGCCTCGCGCCGCTCAGCGTTGAAGAGGTGCGCGCGCAGATTCGTTCGATTCGCGCCTACCCGCTCTTGCGCGGCGTGCGTGGCGAACCGCCTGCCGACATCGCTGCCATCGAAGAGACGGTGCTGCGGGTCAGCCAATTGGTCACCGACTTCCCGGAAATTGTCGAGATGGATATTAATCCGCTCGTCGTCCATCACGAAGGCGAGGGCGCGATCGTCCTCGATGCCCGGATCATCCTCAACTAAGTGGAGGCAATGATGGCAACACTGTATGTCGCCTCAACCGAAACCTACGTCGGCAAGAGCGCGGTTTGCGTCGGTTTGCTGCGTCGCATGCAGCAAGACGGCTTCCGCGTCGGCTATATGAAGCCGGTCAGCGTTTCGGTCACGCACACGCCCGACGCGGTGCTCGATGAAGATGCCGCCTTTATCCGCCAGACGATTGGCCTTGATGCGCCAATGGAGCAGGTCGCGCCGGTGTTGATTACGCCGGGGGTGATTGAGTCGATCCTGCGCGGGCAGCCCCATTCGTTCACCAAGACGCTGCGCGATGCCTATCTGGCCGTGTCGCGCCAGAAGGATGTGATGGTGCTTGAGGGCACCAATACGTGGGCCGAAGGGGCGTTGGTTGATCTGACCGCCGATCAGGTGACGGATATGCTCCAAGCTCCCGGCTTGCTTGTGTGCCGCTATACCTCTACCTTGTCGGTTGATACCATCTTGAGCGTGCAACGCTACGTCGGCGATCGCTTGCTGGGGGTGCTGATCAATCAGGTCGAAGAGCCGCACCGCGAGTTTGTTCGCAATCGGGTGACGCCGTTCCTCGAAGGGCGGGGCATTCCAGTGTTCGGGATTATGCCGCGTGACCGGCTCTTGTCTGGGGTGAGCGTCAACGAGCTGGCCCAGCATTTGGGCGGGCAAATT
Organism: Chloroflexus sp.; assembly: GCF_034431535.1. GTDB lineage: Bacteria > Chloroflexota > Chloroflexia > Chloroflexales > Chloroflexaceae > Chloroflexus. The sequence goes on from NZ_DAOUDC010000048.1 coordinate 4,173, forward strand.
ATTGGCCGGCCTGAGTGGGGTGAAAAGATGCTCGATTCGCTGATGATCGGGGCGATGGGTGCCGAAGCGAGCCTGTCGTTCTTCCGCCGCCGCGCCAACAAGGCGGTGATTACCGGCGGAGATCGCAGCGATTTGCAACTGATTGCGCTACAGACCAGCACCAACGCGCTGGTGCTGACCGGCAATATCCGCCCGACGATGCAGGTGATGGATCGCGCTGCCGAGTTGGAGGTGCCGATTATTCTGGTGGCCGATGATACCCTGAGCACGGTTGATCGGGCCGAGCGTCTGTTTGGTCGCGTCCGCTTCCATCAAGAAGCTAAGCTGCGCCGCTTTACCGAATTGCTCGATGCCCATTTTGATTTTGACCGTTTGTATCGCTTGCTGGGGTTGAAGATCCACTAGGACGCGCTATGACCACCGATCCGTTGCCTGAGAACGCCGAAGTGATTGGGCCATTAGTGTTTGTGCCTAATCCTGATTACCCCTACCCGTTTCCGGTCGCTCGCCCACCCCGTTTCTGGATGGAAGAGACGACCGGGCGGCTGGCGGCTGCGATTGAACGCTATATGCAAGGTGAACCGCTGACCGCCGATCAGCTTGAGGTGATTAAGCTCTATCTCACCCAATATTTGGAACGGGCGGTGATTGAGGGGAGCGCCGACCGGAAACGGTTGCTCAGCCGGATCGACCGGCTCCGCACAACGCGCGATATCGAGCGCTTTGCCGATGAGTTGTCTGAGGTGGGTGTTGAACCGTTCTGATCTAACGATATACCGCTTCCTGCTGCGCCCGATCTTGTTCCGGCTGGGCGGTGGCGATGCCGAAACCTCTCACGAACGCACCTTGCATTTGTTGGCGTTGCTGAGCCGTTCACGCTCGTTGTGCCGCTCTCTGCAGTTGATTGCTGCGGTCCGTGATCAACGCTTAGCGCGTACCGTCTTCGGGGTTCACTTTCCTAACCCGGTCGGGTTGGCCGCTGGCATGGACAAAGATGGCGTGGCGCTGCCGGCATGGGCTGCGCTTGGCTTTGGCTTTGTCGAGGTGGGTACTGTCACCCATCACCCGCAACCCGGCAATCCGCGTCCGCGCCTGTTTCGCTTACCGGCGCGCGAGGCGCTGATTAATCGCATGGGGTTTAATAATGCCGGCGCGGCGGCCTTGGCGCAACGGCTGGCAGCGACGCCGGTTTCCATCCCGGTTGGCGTCTCGATCGGTAAATCGAAAGTGACGCCGCTCGATCAGGCGATCGACGATTATCGCGCCTCGTTCCGACTGCTCTTCCCGTATGCCGCCTACGCGGCGATCAATGTTAGTTCGCCCAATACTCCCGGCCTGCGTCAATTGCAAGACGCCGACCACTTGCGCGCGCTCTTGGCCGCGTTGCAGCGCGATAACGCTGAGTTTGGCCGCGCCGATCCACGCGGGCCGCGCCCGCTGTTGGTGAAAATTGCGCCGGATTTGAGCGATGCAGCAATCGAAGAGCTGTTGGCCGTATGCACCGATCACGCTGTCGCTGGTATTATTGCTACCAATACCACGATTGGGCGCAGTGGCCTTGAGGGGATCGATCCGGCGTTAGTGGCCGAGACCGGCGGCCTCAGCGGGCAACCGCTCGCCCAACGCGCCCGGCAGGTGGTGCAGTTGATTGCGCGCGCGACTGGCGGCAAATTGCCGATTATCGGCGTCGGCGGCATCCATTCGCCTGATGATGCGCTACGGATGTTCGATGCCGGCGCGAGCTTGATCCAGCTCTACACCGGTTTGGTCTATTGCGGGCCGCTGCTGCCGCGCCGGATTAACCGCGCGTTATTAGCTGCCGGCAAGGAGCGGTGATGAGCGGGTTTCTCGGCACAAAGGCTACCTTCGCTCAAGATGTGTCATTGGTAGGCAGTATCGTGGTGGCGATCGCTTTTACCATTGGCGCTTATCTAGCGGTGAAGGGCTATTCTGCTACGCACCGCTGGCTGCAAACCGGCGCGACAGCGGCTAATTTGGTCTTGGTGTTCGGTGTGATGATCCCATCGCTGCTTGCCGTCACGCCTGATGAGAACCTTACCTTACCGGCGGCAGCCTTTGTCGCGATGCCGGCTCACGAGGTGGTTGGCACGGTCGCGATGCTGTTTGGGGTGTATGTGGTGTTCGTTGGTAATGGCTGGCTGCCGGAGCGCTGGCGCTTCACCAATTACAAGCCGTTTATGCGCATTGCCTTTGCGCTCTATTGGGTGGCAACGGTCGTAGGGGTTGCCGTGTATTTCTTGATCCATACGTGAGCGCATCATGACGACAATGCAAGGACCTCCTCACGAACGCATCTTGGTTGCGCTTGACACGCCTGAGCTTGATCGGGCCGTGGCGCTAGCGGCCCAGTTGCGCGGGCAGGTGGGCGGGTTCAAGGTAGGGCTGGAACTCTGCACCGCCGCCGGCGCGCCGCAAGTGGTGCAGGCGATTGCGGCGGTTGGCGGCAGCGTTTTTCTCGATCTCAAGCTGCACGATATTCCCAATACGGTGGCTGGCGCGGTGCGCGCCGTCTGTGCGCTCGGCCCGGCGGTGCGGATGCTCACTTTGCATTGTACCGGCGGCAGCGCCATGCTGCGCGCGGCAGTCGCTGCCGCGCAGCGCATGCCGTATCGCCCCTTGCTGCTCGGCGTCACCGTCTTGACCAGCCTCGATGCGGCGGCGTTGGCGGGCGAGTTGCAGGTGAGGCAGGAAGTCACTGAGTATGTAGTGCATCTGGCGCGGATGGCGCGCGATTGTGGCCTCGATGGCGTGGTCGCTTCGCCGCACGAAGTGGCCGCGATCCGCGCTGCTTGCCCCGATGTGCGGATTGTGACGCCGGGCATTCGCCCGTTGTGGGCCGGCGAAGGCGATCAACGGCGGGTGATGCCGCCTGCTGCCGCGTTGCGAGCTGGTGCAGATTATCTGGTGATTGGCCGCCCGGTTACCAACCCGCCGGTTGCGATCGGCGATCCGGCGGCGGCGGCGGCCCGAATCGTAGCTGAGCTTGAACAGGATCACGGAACGTTATGAGCGATGCCAATCTCTTAGATGTCTTGCATCAATTGGGTGCGATTGTCACCAACGATCACATTGTCTATACCTCTGGCCGCCATGGCAGCAGCTACGTGAACAAGGATGCGCTCTATCCGCATACGGCTGCCGCTAGCATGGTCGGTGCGGCGTTGGCCCGTCACTTTGCCGATGCCGGCGTCGAGACGGTGGCCGGGCCGACTGTGGGTGGAGTGATTATGGCCCAGTGGACGGCGCATCACCTGTCGCAACTGAACGGGCGGGAGGTGTTGGCGGTCTACGCTGAAGAAGAACAGACAGAGACCGGTAAGCGGCGGGTGTTTCGCCGTGGCTATGATGCGCTGATCGCCGGCAAGCGGGTGTTGGTGGTCGAAGATGTCCTCACCACTGGCGGCTCGGCGCGGCTGGTGGTTGAGGCGGTGACGGCTGCCGGTGGGATTGTGGTCGGCGTTGGCGCGCTCTGCAATCGCGGCGGTATCACGGCGCTCGATCTCGGCGCGCCGCGCCTCGTGGCGTTGACCGAATTGCCGCTTGAGAGTTATCCCGCCGAGGAGTGCCCGCTCTGCGCTGCCGGCGTTCCCATCAATACCCGCCTCGGCAAAGGGGCGGCGTATCTGCGTGCGTAACCTGTCTCAGGATCCGGTTCTTTCGCTTAGCACAAGGAAAGCAATGGAATCTCTCGCCTACCTATTTCGCCTCAGCACTGCCGGTCTGTTTCTCGATCCCAACGCTTTTCGCGAACAGCGCGATAATCCGGCAACCTTACGCGATGGCTTTCTGGTTGTGGCGCTGGTGGGAGTCGTGGTTGGGGCAGCGAGCAGTATCGGCAGCTTGCTCAGCACACTGGCTAGTCCCGATCCGCTGACCGTGCTCGATGTTGTCCAGCGCGGCATTGAACGCACTCCCTTTTTTGCCGAACTGCAACAGGTAAATCCGGCGTTCGAACTCGAGCCGTTCTTTACTCAATTGGCCCAGCTTGTTGCGCCGCTCCGCTGGAGTGGCTTGATCGGCGCGATTGCCACGCCGTTCGTCTATTTGGTTATTTGGCTGATCTACGGCTTGGTGGCCCATCTCGCCGCCCGCTCACTTGGCGGTGAAGGTGCCTTTGCCCAGACGCTCGGCTGCACGGCGTTAGCGAGTGGCGCGAATTGGCTGGCGGTGGTGCAGATTGTGCCATTCGCGCAAGTCGCCGGTACGACGCTGCTTGGCTTGATCGGGTGTTATCTTGGTCTGCGCGCAGCGCACAATCTGCCGGCATGGCGCGCGTTTTGGGCGACGCTGATCGGGCCGATTGTGTTGGTTGTGTTGCTGATGCTGTTCAGTTGTGGCGCTTTGGCAGTGCTGGTTGCCACCGCGCAGGGGAGATGATATGCCGGTGATCGATACCTTTAATGGGGCTTTGACCCTCAACCAACGGGTATTTACTGAGATGCGCGACGCGCCTGACGGGGTGCGGCGCGGATTTCTGATCATTCTGATGGTAGGGTTGCTCGTTGGCGCAGTCCAGAGTGCGAGTGCGCTGATCAACGCCACTGACCCAGAGCGCGTTGTACAAGAGGTGATGCTGAACTACCGTCAATCGCTCGAACAACAGCAAGCCGCTGCAAACACGCCTGGGCAGCGTGAAGTCGTTCGCTTGCTGCAAGAGAGCGAAGATGAGATAGCGCAGATGGTGCGCGATATGATTACTATCCCTACCGCCTTGCCTCGTCTGGTTGCGCTCGTCTTGCAGGCGATCGGCCAGACTGTCTCGACGCCGCTGACCTACTTGAGCGGAATGTTGCTAGCGGTGACGTTCACCCATCTCGCCGCCCGCCAACTCGGTGGGCAAGGCGGCATTCGCGCGATGGTCGCCGTCGGCTCGCTCTCGGTTGCGCCCCATGCCCTCGATGCGCTTACGTTTATTCCGGTCTTGAGCTTTCCACTCTCGGTGATCGCATGGGGATGGGGTTTGATTATCCTGATCAGCGGCACCGCTGTGGTGCATCGGCTCGATAGCGGCAAGGCTACGCTGGCCGTATTGCTCTACCCCAGCCTGCTCATCGTGTTGGGGATATTGCTGAGTTGTGTGCTTGGTCTCTTATTTGTTGCGCTGGCAACCAGCGTATAGGTAGCGACGTTGCCTACACGTCGCTACGACCTGGTTGGTGCTTTTCGCAGCCGTGCTAACCAATGTGTTTTACCGCCGGCCACTCATCGCGCCAAATCGGTAACGCGCCGCCGCGGCTAATCAACGCCGCCCCCAACCCCCAGCTCGCCACGGCATAGCCTAATGCCAACGCGAGCGCTGGTGCAACGATGCCGATAATGACCAGCGGTGCGAGCACAATGAACGCGCCGAGGGCGGCGGCTAGTGGCGGCTTGAGCGCCCAGCCGGGTGACCAGGTGGCTGCGATCGCGCGCGCGACGCCGGTGAGGCCGATGGCATACGGTATGTGGAGCAGAATGAGCAATGGCAGGAGCAGGATCAGACCGGCGAGGCTGAGCGTCAATACCCCCACCACAAGTGGTAATGCCGAGAGTGCCAGTATGCTTGAGAGCAGGCCAACCACGGCGCTGCGCAATGGCGCGGCCCGCAAGGCTCGCCCGATCCCGGCGGTGCGGCGTGGCCAGATGAGTGCAATCGCCACGCAGAGCATTGCCGACATCAGCGCACCGAGCACCCCGGTAGTTCCCGGCGGCAACCAACGACGGACGATGGTTTGGCCGCTCAGCGTGCCAATCAACGCGGTGGCTGCCGCCGATCCGGTTAGTGGTTCGACCCCGATCACGGTACCGTGCAAGCTGGCGCGCGATTCAATCTCTACGCCGCCAGCGATTGAAAGGACGTTTCCTTCGACAATGGCCCCGGGAGCTATCGTGATCGTACCGGTGTAGCTCACCACATCGCCGCGCACGATGCCTTGCACGGTGATCGAGCCGGCCCAACTCGTCACATCGCCATCAACCTCGCCCAGTATCACAATTGGTTGATCGAACGTGGCTACGTGGCCACGGTACTGCTCGCCGGCAGTAATGACCAGCGCCGCTGGCCCTTGCGCAAATGCGCGCGCCGGCATAGCGAGCATTGCCAAACAGAGCATAACTGCAAGCAACCAACTTTGTCGTATCACTGCCAAACCTCAGCCAATGGTGCGTTAAGAATCAAGCGCCGCCAGAGCCATCCAGCTCCAAAGAGGACGAACAATCCGAGCACCCACCACCCAGCGCCGGCCAGCCACAGATACCAAAGCGGCTTGGCGACAAGGATGATCCCCAACACATATCGTCCGGCGCCAGTGGCTGGATCGCCGAACAGCGAGGCTGGGCCATTACTGTCAATACTCAATCCCCAGACTCCCAGCATCAGCAAGACGAGCGGCGCAGCCAGCCAGAGTGAACGCCAGCGCCAACCACGGTGCGCAGGAGTGGCGGAGAGGCGTCGTACCACGCGCGCCGATAGATCGGCTGGCGGCGCTGCCATCTTCGGTTCACCCCACCGCGCTAGCAATGTGCGCGTCTCGGCTTCGATCTCGGTCAGCTCGGCATCGGTCAACTCGCCATCCCTTCCGCGTTCCATACCTCCTCCTCAGCGGCCAGCGTCTCTTGCAGCATTTTGCGCGCCCGGTGCAGCCGGGTCTTGACGGTTGCTTCGGTTAAACCCAAGATAGCGCCGATTTCGTCATACGAAAGATCGTGCCAATAACGCAACACTGTCACGCTGCGATAACTTTCAGGTAGCCGTTGCAATGCCCGTTGCACCGCTTCACGCTGCGCGCTCTGCAAGGCGCTTCGTTCTGGACCCGGCTGCGTGCTTGGCAGCCAAAAGGCGACATCTTCCAACGTTAACCAGTTGAATCGCCGCCGGCGCAGGCGATCAATGCAGTAGTTCGATCCGATCGTGAGCAGCCACGTGACCAGCCGGCGCGACGGATCATAACTCTGCAGATGGCGAAAGGCGCGCAAGAAGACTTCCTGCACCGCGTCTTCCGCCTCGGACGCATCGCCGAGCATGCGATAGGCCTGATTATACAAAATGCCGGTATAGCGCTGGACAATCGTGGCGCATGCCGATTGGTCGCCGGCGCAAGCCCGGTTGACGAGGTCGATCTCGTCAGATGGTGGATCGCTCACAGGCGCTCCTCACAGATACTATACGACTCATTACGATAAACGTTACCACTCTGTCAACTTGCAAGAGCGGGCAGGTTCGTGTACCATCATCGTGATTCGGCGGTCGTTCGTATGCCGTCGTCAATCCACTGGAGGATGCTGTGGCCGCTAACATCAATCGTGAGCAAATTCGCGCCGCGCTGGCCGAGACCGACCCGGCTGTGAGCTTTTATCTCGACCTAAACTCCGGTGAGGTGTTGCGGGTTCCCGACACCGATCCAAGCGCCGAGGCGGAAGCACTGCGCAATCAGGTGATGGAAGGGTATGGTGATCGGTTCCGGTATATTCCCGGCGGTAAGGCCAGCCCTACCGATGCCGATGTGCAGGAATGGCTCGAAGCTGAAGGGCTGGCCTAAATTGGGCATGTTCGGCAAGGCGAGATGATCATTCATCTCTGCCTTGCCGATCCTATCGCTGCTGCGCGGTTATTGTTTCTCATACGGTTTGCCCACCGCCGCCGGCCCGATAGCGCGGCCAATTAATCCAGCCAGCACAATCATCGTCACCACATACGGGGTAATTTGCAAAAATTGCACCGGCACCGGGCCGCCAAAGACCTGTACCTGCAAGATTTGGAAGCGGGTGCCTAAGGCCTCGGCAAAGCCAAACAGCATTGCGCCGCCAAAGGCGCCAAACGGCATCCATTTGCCGAAGATCATCGCCGCTAGCGCGATAAAGCCCTTGCCAGCCGTCATCCCGTCGTCAAACTGGCCCACCGTTTCCAACGAGAACCATGCACCGCCGAGCCCGGCAATGCACCCGCTGATGAAGACGTTGAAGTAGCGCATCCGGTTGACCGCAATGCCAACCGTGTCAGCGGCTTTGGGATTCTCGCCCACGGCCCGCGTGCGCAAGCCCCAACGGGTCATAAAGAGTACGATGTGGGTCATGATTACAAGGAGCAGCATAGCAAAAAAGATTGGCTTGCCGCTGAAGATCAACGTCCCCAACACCGGAATGGATTCGAGCGAGCGGGCAAGGTCAGGAAAACCGGCGTTGGTCAGCAGGCCGGAAATCGACGGTAGCGTGATCCGTCCTCCGCCTTCCACAACGATATACTGTCGCCTGAGGTAGCCGGTCACGCCAATCGCTAAAATGTTGACCACCGTACCGCTAATAATCTGGTCGGTGCGGAATGAAATCGAGAGCGCGCCGTGCAAGAGCGCCATGATGCCGCCGATGACAATTGCGCCAATCACGCCAACCCAGATATTGCCGGTGAAGATAAAGATGGCGAAGCCAAAGGCGGCTCCCATCAACATCATGCCCTCGATGGCGATATTGATCACACCCGAACGTTCGGCCCAGATCCCGGCCAATGCGCCGAGTGCGAGCGGTGTGCCGAGGCGTAATGATTCGCTGAGCATCACGGTCGCATTGGTCTGTTTCCCAGCTGCGGCCCAGATCAGAATGGCCGGAAACAAGAGCACCGCACTCGTCCACAGCAGACCGTCGGCCCAGCGTTGGGCGCGGTTGCTCAGGCCCAGCACGCCGGCAATCAGCGCAATCAAACCGATAACGGTCAGGCTCCACGCCGTGGGGAAGGCTATCACCGGTTGCGGCACCGCCAACGCAATGCGGGTTACCACGGTATCGCCCGCTAGTGCTAGTGGTACGTAGTTGAACAACATCAAAAAGCCCAAGAGGGTAAAGAAACCAGCAATCACTTGCCGGCGGGAAATGCCACGACGGCGTTCACTCATTGGCAACGTCCTTTCCTGCTTGCACTTGCAGCCGTTATGATACCATAAGCAATCATCTTCTGGATAGCGCCTGATGCCTGAACATCGCCCATGACTGAATCTGACCACGTCTCACCAACAACTAATGCCGGTTCGCCCGACCAGCCGGCGCTCTTTCCCGATACGGCGCCACCTTCGTTGGCGCAACTAATTGAAGCAGTGCTCTTTGTTGCCGGCGAACCAGTGACGATCGAGCAATTGGCGCGCGTGTTAGAGGCGACGCAAGAGCACATTACCGCGGCCATCGATGCATTGAGCCAAAGCTATGCGCAGCGCGGGATTCGCCTTCAGCGCCACGGTGATCAGGTGATGTTGGTCAGCGCGCCGGAAGCGGCGCCGGCCATCCGGCGCTTGCTCGGTGCGCAACACGGCCAACGTCTGTCACATGCTGCCCTAGAGACGCTCGCGATTATTGCCTATCGCCAACCTATCACACGCGCCCAGATCGATGCTATTCGCGGCGTTGATAGCAGTGCGGCGCTGCGCGCGTTGCTCGCGCGCGATCTGATCTGTGAGGCTGGCCGTCTCGAAACGCTGGGTCGGCCTATCCTCTACGCCACAACCCCGGCCTTTCTCCAACAATTTGGTTTAACGAGCCTTGCCGATCTGCCGCCGGTTGAACTCCCGGAATAATGGTGCAGTGACTGTGATCACTGCGCCATCACTATCCACGTCCTTCTCCCCGCCTGTCCACTCATTATCCACATGAAGGGCAGGGTGATCGCGTTTGTTGTTCGATCGGTGATGAGCGCACCACGATGCACTAAAATGGAAGCTGCCCGGCAAATTGTTTGCTGGTTTATCCACAATTATCCACAGTTTAATCTCAACATAACGCAGTCTCTATCTCGCTACGATCACAAGAAACAAACGCCTACCACATCGCATCACTATAAGGAACATTTATAGATCTCCCGCATTATGTTGCTTGAAATATGGGAACAGATCGAGTATGATCACACCACGTCAATTGAAGACTTGCTGCCCGCTCTCACTACGAGCGCACTGAGACCGAGATGTTAAACGGCTGCGTTGCCGATCCCGCGTTTCGACGCGGGTGATTCATTATGTGCGCGAGGATTAAGCGCGGCTCGCAAGGAGGCGCAGCGTGAACCTAACTCAAATCTGGAAAGCAACACTGACCGCCCTGCAATCGCAAATTTCGCGCCATGATTACGATGCGCTGCTGCGATCGGCAACGCTGTTGTCGCTTGACAACGGCGTGGTGCGGATTGGGGTCTCGTCACCGGCTCAGAAAGAAGGGCTGGAAAACCGGTTACTCATGCCGCTCCGCAATACGCTGACGCGGGTTGTCGGCTACTCGGTGCAAGTGCAGGTGCTGATTGCTAGCCCATCGTTGCGCCCTGAATTGCTCCCTGCCTCGTTCAACGGCTCGCGGTTTGCTGCTGAACCTGAACCGATGATCGCCGAATCTGCCACGCCGGCCTTTGCGCCCGGCAATGGCTCCAGCGAGCGCGCTGTCCAGCTCGATTTGGCCAGCGCAATGCGTTCGGGGATGCTGAATCCCAAATATACGTTTTCCAGCTTTATTGTCGGTTCGAGCAACCGCTTGGCCCACGCCGCTTGTCTCGCCGTGGCCGATAACCCCGGCCAAGCCTATAACCCGCTCTTCCTGTATGGCGGTGTCGGCTTGGGTAAGACCCACTTGCTCCACGCAATCGGCAATCGCGTGCTCGATCGCGATCCCGAAATTAATGTGCTGTACGTTTCATCTGAGAAATTTACCAACGACTTGATTAATGCCATTCGCCGCCAGCAGACCGAAGAGTTCCGCATGCGCTACCGGAATATCGACGTGCTGCTGATCGACGATATTCAATTTATTGCCGGCAAAGACGCCACCCAAGAAGAGTTTTTCCATACCTTCAATACGCTCCATTCGGCGGCGAAGCATATTGTGATTAGCTCTGATCGCCCGCCGAAGGCGATTCTGACCCTCGAAGAGCGGCTGCGTTCGCGCTTCGAGTGGGGCTTGATCGTCGATGTCCAGCCGCCCGACCTTGAAACGCGCACCGCGATTCTGCGCGCGAAGGCCGATCAGATGAGCGTGCATGTGCCCGATGAGGTGATCGATTTTCTGGCTCACAAGATTCAGAGCAATATCCGCGAACTTGAAGGCAGCCTCAACCGGGTTGCAGCTTACGCCGAACTCAACCGGTTGCCGATTACCATCGATACGGCAACGGCTGCCCTTGCCGATCTGTTGGGCAATCAGCGCCGCCGCCGCGTCAGCGCCGAGGCGATTTTGCAGGTAGTGAGCGAACATTACGGGATCGAAGTCGAGCAATTGCGCGCTCGCAATCGCTCGCGCCACGTGGTGGTGCCGCGCCAAGTCGCGATGTATCTGCTGCGTGAAGAGACCGAGAGTTCGTTGGTCGATATCGGTAATCTGCTCGGCGGACGTGATCATACGACGGTGATGTACGGTTGCGAGAAGATTGCTGAGGAGATTAATACCGATAACCATTTGCGCAGTGAAGTCATGACGATCCGGGAACGGATCCAGATGATGCGCGGTGTGTCGTCGTAGGCGCTATGCCCCTACGACGACACGCCAACTTTCTACTTTGATGTTGTCGATGAACCGGTTTGATCGCCTCTTGTGGCTGCTGACCTTGATCGGGTTAACGATCCGGGTGGCAGCCGTTTTCGTGCTCAATGATTATCGCGCGCCAATCACCGCCGAATACGGGATTGTGGCCCACAATTTGGTTGCCGGCAAGGGGTTTTCCGGCGGCGGCTGGCTTGGCCCCGAACAGCCGACAGCGCTCAATACGCCGCTCTACCCGTTATTGTTGGTGTTTTGGTTATGGATCGGCATACCACTGCCGTTTCTGGCCGTTGAGTTGGTGCAGGCAGTCCTCTCAGCCCTCATCATTTACGTGATCGGCAAGATTGCCGCACAGGTGTTCGCTCCGGTGGTTGGGGTTATCGCGGCTGTAGCGACAACGGTTTATCCGCCCTTGATCTATTTTTGTAAGCAGATTTCGCCGGCGATTTTGACCGCGTTTTGTACCGCGCTCGTTTGTTATGCCATCGTGCTGTTTTTTGCGCATCCAAACCGGAAACGCGCGGCGCTGCTTGGTTTGGTTTGGGGCGTCGGGTTGCTGGCCGAGCCGATCTTGCTGGTAGCTGCGCCGGGAGCGGCCTTGCTCTATTGGTTCCGGCAAACGCCGTCAGCACGGCAACGGAATGTGTTGCTGCTTGTCGGGGCTGCGCTGGTCGCGGCGGTCATCGTCGCGCCGTGGACGGTGCGCAACTATCTAGTGTTTCACCGCTTTGTGCCGCTTAAAACTTCGTTTGGCCTCAATGTCTGGATGGGCAATAATCCCAACGCTACCGGCTTGCTCTACACCATGGCCGGTGAACCGATGCCGAATACACTCGCGCCTGAGCGAGCGGCCTATCTCGCTACCCTCAACGAAGCCGAGCGTTATGCCGTGTTGCAGCGTGAAGCGTGGCAGTGGATCGCTGCCCATCCCGCTCGCTTCCTTGAGCTGACCATCAAGCGGATCGGGTATCTGTGGCTCATTTCGCCGACCTTCCAGATCACCAGCGAAAACATTGCTGAGCCGGGGTACTTTTACCTTATACGCTACGCGATCCAGATTCCCCTGTTGCTGCTGGCATTGATCGGTGCGGTAATCGCGTATCGTCGCTACCGGGCAGCGTTATGGCTCTGTCTTTGGTGGCTGGTTGCGTTTACCGCTCCCTACGCCATTTCGGTGGCCGGTAATACTCGTTATCGACTGCCGGTCGAGCCGATCTTGCTCATGTTGGCTGCGGTGGTGGGGTCAGTGGCGTGGCGCTGGTGGCAAGGCCGGGTACAGAGATGACGCTGCGCTGACGTGCGGCTATCGTCCCTGGTGAGGCGAGAGCCGCACGGCCGTGCCGCGTTACTTGAGGAGATTAATCGCTGCTTGCAGTTGCGGGTCTTCTTCCGGCGGGAAGCGCCACCATTCCGCTTCAATCAGCACATCGGGTACGACGCCGGTACCCTCGATCAGCGTGCCATCAGGCAGTTGATAAGCGACTTCGGCCAGTAGCAAACGCGATCCATCGCTAAACTCGTACCCGTAGAGATTTTCGGTATTGCCCGCCGATGGTACGCCGACAATCGTGGCTTGGCGCAACACCCGCATCCCGGCGGCGAACATCTCGGCGGCGCTGGCCGTCTCTTCACTAACGAGCACCGCCACTGGAATGTTGGTGAGACCGGGGATGGTGCGTCCGCGCGGAATGCGTTGCTCTTCCCGATCGCGCCGCCCAACCGATGCGCCGATGCTGCCGCCATCTTGGAAGAGGGCGATGATGTTGCGCATCACGTGAATGTAGCCGCCGCTGTTGTCGCGCACTTCGATGATCATCCCGCGCACTGGCCCGCTGGCCAGCAGGCTGGTGAGCGCATCGCGGGCTTGCGTGTCAGCGTTATCGACATAAAAACTAGGAATGGTAATCAAGCCGATGTCACCGGCCAACCGCTCGGCGGTCACCCGGTTGAAGATAGCGATATCGATCACGGCCCGCATCACCTCAACGTCCCGCGGCGGCTCGTCGCCGCGCTTGATCGTCAGCCGCACCGTGGTGCCGGGGATGCCGCGCACTGCGCCAATCGCGCCGGCAGGGCCAAAGGCGTCGGGGTCATTAAACGGTATGCCATTCACCGTTACAATCAGGTCTCGCGGGCGCAACCCAGCCTGATCGGCTGGCCCGCCGGCAACGACCCGCGTGATCAAACCGCCTTCATCAATCGTGCGCACACTCACGCCAATGCCGCCATACTGCAATTGGCCGCGCGCTTCAGCGATCTGAGCCGCCACTTCTTGCGGTGACTCGTACCGCGAATGCTCATCGCCAAGCTGCGCGATCATATCGCGCATAATTGCGTAAAACTCTTCCGGCGTCGCCGCAGCTTCAACTTTTGGTTGCAATTCGGCGCGTACTGCCTGCCAATCGAGCCCGTTATAGTCTTCGTACAAATAATTGTCGCGCACCGTTTCCCACACTTGCTGAAAGATTTGCAGGCGCTGATCTCGGCTCAGCGGGGCAAGGGTCGGGGTTGGCGCGATAGTTGCTACTGGTGGCGCCGGGGTTGGCGAAAGGTTCCAACCGTTCACAGCGCCGCCTGCCGGCGCAGGGGTTTCGGCTGGCAACGGGATGCGGGTCGCCGGCGCTGCCGGCCGATTATAGCCGGTGATCGTTAGCTCTGGCTCGCCGCGCCCAAACGTGCAGCCGACAATCGCCAGCGTGGTGAGCAACAGCAGAATGATTCGTAGGCGATGCATAACGTTTATAACCATAGATACCCTTGGTTCAGAGCAGGTTGCTGCTCAACAGTATGATACCATTAGCGTTATGCCTGCGCGGTGAGAGCTTGCTTAGGAACGTGGCGCCGGCATAAGACGAGAGAGACCGTATGTTGCCAGATATTCAATTCGTGCAACGACCGGGGATGATCGAGTTCGGTTGGGGTCATCTTGCCGCCGAGCTGTTGCCACGTGCCGAAGTGTTGCGCGCCGCAACGTGGACATTGACCAACGATGCGCCGGCTGCGTTGACCTATGGCTATGCCCAAGGGCCAGGCCGGCTGTTGGCCCTGTTGGCCGAACGATTTGCGGTGCCCGAAACCGAGCTGATGATTACCGGCGGTACATCGCAGGCGCTCGATATGCTCTGCAAGCAATTCACCAAACCGGGTGACGTGGTGCTGGTCGAAGCGCCAACTTACCATCTGGCCTTGCGGATCTTTCGTGACTATGCTCTCCGGTGCGTGACGGTGTCGGGTGATCAGCAGGGGTTGCACGTGAATGCGGTGACGGCGCTGGTCAAGCTCTTGCGCAGCCGGGGCGAACGGGTCGCCTTTCTCTATCTAGTGCCGACCTACAATAATCCCAGCGGCGTCACGTTACAGGCTGAGCGGCGGGCTGAATTGGCGCGCGTGGCAACCGCGTTAGAATTGACTGTGATCGAGGACGAGGCATACGCCGAGTTGTGGTATGATGCGCCGCCGCCGCCGCCGATTGCGAGTTTCGCTCCCGGCGGCCCGCTCATCCGGCTGGGCAGTTTTGCCAAAGTGCTGGCCCCCGGCCTCCGGTTAGGCTGGATGCAAGCGCCGGCCGCCGTGATTCAACGCTGCACACAGGCGGGTATGCTCGACAGTGGCGGCGGGGTGAACCATTTCACAGCCCATGTGGTATTGGCGCTCTTGCAGGCCGGCGATTTTGAGCCGCATCTGCTGCATTTGCGGGCAGCGCTACGGGAGCGCCGCAATACGTTGCTGGCTGCATTGGCCCGCTCGATGCCACCCGGTGTTACATGGCGTCCGCCGCTGGGTGGGTTTTTTGTCTGGTTGCGGACGCCGGCCACGGTTGACACTACGGCGCTGCTGAGCCAAGCCGAAGCGGCGGGGGTTTCCTACATTCCCGGCGAACGGTTTTATGCTAATGGCGGCGGTCGTAACGAGCTACGGCTCGCCTTTTCGATGGTGTCCGAAACCGAGCTGGTCGAAGGCGCGCGCCGGTTGGGTCAAGTGTTGAAGCGGGCTATCGGTTAGCGTAAGCTTGCCGGCCTGCCATCAGGGTTATGGGGCGCAGGCCCGTCAAGGGTTGAGGAGAGGATAGAACATCCCCTATTTGATCGCTGTACGATGCCTCGACGCTCGGCGCTGCGCTTCCCTCTCCCGCCGCGAGGTGGGAGAGGGACTGGGGATGAGGGTGAAACAGTGCATCGCAACGCCATCAACCACAGCTACGCTCATGGGTTCTGTTTGCTCTTGAACCGCCAGGGGTAAGTGAGGAGCGCGGGTCGCCGGCCCGCAGCAACAGTTCGTCGCGTTGCGAGACCGTTTGGAATCACGCATGTCTCCCGCCTCCATTTCGTTGTTACTAACGAGCGATGATGCTGGCCTTCCACTCGGCGCGATCGTCGTCGAACGCTTGGGCGAGGTTGGCCGGCAAGCTGCTGCCCGTGGCGGCCTGTGGTTGCACCGGCACCGGGTGACGCCTGACACGCCGGCCACTGCCGGCGAGACGCTGCTCGTGCGGCTGCCGCCGGCGGGTGGCTACTGCGACGCGCCAGTAACCTTGGCTCACATCATCTACGAAGACGATGATCTGCTGGTGATCAACAAACCACCCGCCTGTTACGTCGGCGACACGCCATGGGATACGCAGGGCAGTGTGCTGGCGGTCTTGACGCAGTTGCTCGCTGCACGCGACGGCCAAGTGCCAACCCTCCATCTTGCCCACCAACTCGACTTCGGTACCTCAGGGATCCTCGTGCTCAGCAAGCATCCCCGCGCCAACGCGCCGCTCCATGCCGCCTTCAACCGTGGTCAGGCGCAGAAACGGTATCTAGCGGTATGTACTGACTCTATGCCGGCGCAGGTGGAACTGGAACTGGTGACTGGCCATGGCCGCGCTGCCGGCGGGCGCTGGCGCCTCTACGATCGGTCAGAGATCGGGCGAGCATTACCTGATGGCCAGCGCGTCAAATTGGCTCATACCCGCTTCATACTGCGCCGCCAATTCACCCAAGCCGCGCTGGTATCGGCTATTCCGTTAACTGGACGCACGCACCAGATTCGTCTCCATCTCGCTTCGTTGGGCTGCCCGATCCTCGGCGACGAACGCTACGGCGGGCCAACGACGATTGCCGGTCTAACGCTGGCCCATCCGCTCCTCCACGCCGCCGAACTCAGCCTGCCGCATCCGCGTGACGGCAAGCCGCTGCACCTCTTCTGCCCGCCGTCGCCGGTGTTTGTGACGGCTGTTTCCCGTCTAGCCGGCGGCTAAGCGTATAGTACTATGCTACAATGTCTGAAATATCTCCAAGTAATTGCTTGGCACCTCGAGCGCTGCTATCGCTTTACGAGTATACCTATGCCGACCGAAGAACATCAACCCGACCTCACCGGCGCAATCCAAGCAGTTCTCGATGCGCTGCAGCGCCAAGCGCGCAACGATCACGAATTGCGCCGCCATCTGCGCGTGATTGGCGCCGCGTTGCTGAGCATTGCCGGTGATCATAACGATGCGTTCGTGAAACTCCCTAGTGAAGGTGAGAGCAGCGGATCATCCGCGCTGCAAGCAGCAGATGTCGCTGATGGTCGAGCGTATGCAACGGTTGATGCGAGTGTCCTAGCACAGCCACTGGCAACGGATGATGATATTAAGCGTTTAGCCGCTCATTTTGCTGGCGAGCTTGATGCTGCCGATCAACCGGTTTCTCCATTGCCTAGTACGCCATCTGATCAAGACGAAGCGATCCAACTTGCCGAGTTGAGCGATTGTTTTCAAGCCAAGGCTGCGTATATTCGACAGGCGTTAAGCTCATCAGGGAAGAATTCGCTCGAACCGTCACCTTGCACGCAATGGATTGGTGCCAAACTCAAGCAATCGGCCCAATCTCAGCGATCTGATTGGGAAGTATTCGCTGGTTCATGCGAAGTGGTGGCGCTGATTGCCGATGCACTGAGCGAAATAGTGAATAACGCAGTGCTCAAGGAGTACTTACCGGAAGGCTTGTTGCTCGCTGCCGAGGCTCAATCTGCAGTTGCCGCCGCAGTGCGGCGATTGTATAAAAAGCCTGATCCGGCGCAAGAGCGTTTCTTCCGGTGGCTGCGGCAACGAACCGACGTCGATCGGGTGTATCTGCCGCGCTATATGTGGCGAGATGATACGGCTGACCCGGATCAGTGGCAAGAACGGCTAGCGCGGGTGCAAGCGTGGCGGGAAACGCTGGATAAAGAGATCTATCGTCGCCGCCACGAGCGTAAATTGTTTGGCAAACTGCGCTACCAACTCAGCCAAGTGGTGGCTGGAGCGGCTGACCAGTGGCCGCGTGCGTTGCAAACCATCAACGCGCTGATCGATCTCGGTGTGCCGCCGAGCCACCGCATGCTGCGCCAGTTGCTGTGGCCGTTCCGTGATCAACTGAACGCTGCTAGCGCCGAATCGCGGCAACTAGGGTGGGTTGCGCGCGAAGTAGCCCGTGCCGCCACCTCGCCATCGGACACTGAACCATTATCTCCCGCCGATCGCGACGAAAAGCTGGTTGAGCAAGTAGCCGATCTCCTGCGCAATACGAGTGTCGTCTTGATCGGCGGCGATGAACGACCGCTCGTACGGCAAACGATCGAAGAAGCCTTCGGTCTGCGCGAGTTGATCTGGTGCGATACCCGCCCGCATCAGAGTCATCTCGCGATTGAACCCTTTATTGCCCGGCCCGAAGTCTCGGTCGTGCTCTTAGCCATCCGGTGGGCGAGCCATAGATTAGGCGCGGTGCGCGAGTTCTGTGAACGCTATAATAAGCCGTTCGTGCGGTTGCCGGCCGGTTATAGCATCAATCAAATTGCGTACCAGATTTGGGAACAGGCCAGTGAACGGTTGCGCGCATAGCCGAAGAACACCTAACCCACCCGTGGCGAGCACCGCACCCGTCCGGCTAGCGTCCCGCCTACTGCGCCGAAGGCGCAGCCAATCACTTGCCCCAGCAACAACAATGGCGGCACAACGATCCCGACGTTAGCGATGGCTGCGACCAGAATCCCAACTACTCCCACCAGCAAGCCATGCATCGCGTAGGAATTATCGGCCAGCCACCCGGCGACAAACCCGCCTACGCCAGTCAAACTAGCGCCGATCAAGATTAAAAGCACATGGATTGGGTTGGATAAAGATGGATCGGTAAACACTGCACTATGCCCGGTGACCAAGATGACCACCTGCAACAGGATCGTAAACGCAAAATCGGCCATAAAGCCAGAGATCACCGCCGTCCACCGAATATTCACGGCTTTTCCTTGAGGATGATAACGCCAAGGCGCAACAGCTTACCGGTATACGCGCTGGCATCAGTGATTATGCCAGCGCCAATATCGTAACACAATCCGCTGCGTGCCACTGCATTCGCCGGTTGCGTTGGCATCCTCGCGTCAACTTGCCATTCGCCAGACAAAGAGAAAGACGAGCAACGAGATCTGCAAGGCATGAGCGACATCGTACCGCGCCGCGACCCAAAATTCTTCTTGGCCTAACCACCACCAGATCCGGTTGAGACCGGATCGCACCCGAATATCGCTATCCCACCGTTGCAACTGTGAGACACGAGCTAAGCGTAATAACCGGCGAAGACTGTTGGCGAGCGTAACCATCCACGCTCCCGCAACCAGTAGTTGCAGTAGCACCTCCATGCAGCGCACTCCTTTGATGTGGTGTTGTGGTTTGCGTCAGTGGGCGCCGGCGCTGGCGCAGAGTGATCACAAGATCACTCTTTGTACGTAGTATGCACTGATTTTGCCCAAATGCGCAAGGGGGATGTGCGGAAAATTTCCTGGTTGCGGGGTGGATGTTATCCTATGGGAGCAATATTCTCATGGTCAGTGCGGGCGCCGCGCCACCGTCTCCCGCCCCCCTCCTGCCATTGCGAGCGGTCGGAGGCGGCGACGCTATCCCCTGCGAGGACGGGACTCATCCCCTCCCGCACCACTGTCGCTGAAGGGGGAGATTGCTTCGGTCGGGAGCCTCCAGTCACGCTGGGGAGCGCCGCTCCCTCGCAATGACAACCGAACACGTGCTTGCCTAATAACAAGCACATGCGGCAGTGAAACTGCCGCACTCCATATCATTCTAATCGTCGTCATCTCCGGCGATGCGGCGCATCCGAGCCACAATGGCCGCCGCTCCCACCAAGGCGAGCATTGAACTACACATAACCAGCATCAGCCACGTCGCATAACGGCCAAGCAGTGCGCTGATCAGCGATTCTTCTGGCTCTTGCGTAGTACGTGGCGTCATGGCGTTCGTTGTGATGGTGAGTGTGGCGGTCGGCGCAGAAAAAATGCTCATAGCTGCGCTGGCCGGCGGCGCAGCGAGCGCGATCGTGGCGAGAAGAGTTACGAGCAGGACATGGCTCAGGAACGTTCGGTTGTGCATACAGGCGTCTCCGTGACGGCGGCTCACCCGGCGCTATGATAACAAATCTGCCGTCCGGTCATACAATCGCCGTTTCCCGTTGCCACGCAATCGTCCGGTTCTTGACCGGCTGGTCGTCAGCGATCTGGCCGTCGCGCACACTGATGACCCGCTCGGCGTGTTGGGCAACGTCGTGTTCGTGCGTCACCAGAATGACGGTAATGCCCTGCTCGGCGTTCAGTCGCTGAAAAATGCCCATAATCTCGGCCCCGGTGCGTGTGTCGAGTGCGCCGGTTGGCTCGTCGGCCATGATAATTCGTGGTTCGTTGACGAGGGCGCGGGCAATCGCTACCCGCTGTTGTTGCCCGCCCGACAGCTCGTTGGGCCGGTGGTGCAGCCGGTCGCCCATCCCAACGGCCTCTAACGCCATCCGCGCTCGCTCTTGCCGGTCGGGCCGGCCCCTCCCGTACAGCATCGGCAACTCGACGTTGCGCAGCGCCGTGGTGCGCTGGAGCAGCATGTATTGCTGGAAGACGAAGCCGATCTTTTCGTTGCGGATGATCGCTAACTCGTCGTCGGTCAGCTCGCCGACGTTGACCCCTTCGAGCAGGTATTCACCTGAGGTGGGCCGGTCAAGGCAGCCGATGATGTTCATCAGCGTGCTTTTGCCGCTGCCCGATGGCCCCATAATTGCGACCATCTCGCCTTGGTTGATCGTGAGCGAGATTCCGCGCAAGGCATGCACTTCGGTTTCGCCCATGACGTAGACTTTGGTGATATTGTTCAATTGAATCAGCGGGGTCATAACATTCCTTGCCGCAATGGTTGCTGATCTCCGGCGCGCGGCGGTGCGCGGCAGTCCTGATTCGCATTGTACCCGATTTTCCCCGCCATGTGCCTGACATCGCCGGGCCGGAAAGACTGGTATAATAGTTTTTAATGTGACGGTATTCTAGCACTAATTGTTGAGGCATCTATGACCGATCCGGCTGCCGCCCGCCCGCTAGAGATGGATAAAGCCTACGAGCACTGCCTCGTCGAGCAGCGGCTCTACGATTGGTGGGAGCGTAGCGGTCTGTTTGCACCGCGTGATGATGCTCCCCGTCCGCCTTTTGTTATTTCGATCCCGCCGCCCAATGTCACCGGTGAGTTGCATCTCGGCCACGCGATGTTTGTCGCCATCGAAGATCTGCTGATCCGCTGGCGCCGGATGCAGGGCTATCAGACGCTGTGGGTGCCCGGTACCGATCATGCCGGCATCGCGACCCAGACGCAGGTTGAGAAGCTGCTCGAACGCGAGGGAACGTCGCGGCAGGCGGTGGGTCGCGAAGAGTTTTTGCGCCGCACGTGGGAATGGAAAGAGAAGTACGGCGGTGAGATTACGCGCCAGTTGCGCCGGCTAGGTGCGTCGTGCGATTGGTCGCGCGAGCGTTTCACCCTCGATCCCGGTTTATCGCGCGCGGTACATACCGCGTTCAAGCGCCTCTACGACGATGGCCTGATCTATCGCGGCACCTATCTCGTCAACTGGTCGCCCAAGCTGCAAACCGCCGTCAGCGATCTTGAGGTCGAGCACGAAGAGCGTAATGTCTCGATCTGGTACGTGCGCTACCCGATCCGCACTGCCGAGTGGGCCGGCCCGTCCGCGCCGTGGGGGTCAGGCCAGTGGGCCGCCGGTGCGACCGAGTTTATCACCGTCGCCACTACGCGCCCCGAGACGATCTTGGGTGATACGGCGGTGGCTGTCGCCCCCGGTGATGCGCGCTATGCCCATCTGGTCGGCAAAGAGGCGATCTTGCCAGCGCTGGCCCGCCCCATCTCGATCATCACCGACGAGTATGTCGATCCGGAGTTCGGCTCCGGCGCGGTCAAGATTACTCCCGGCCACGACAAGAATGACTATGAAGTTGGCAAGCGCCATCACTTGCCGATGATCAACATCATGAATCCCGATGCGACTCTCAACGAGGCGGGCGGCCCCTACGCCGGCTTGGATCGCTTCGAGTGTCGCAAGGCGATTCTGGCCGATCTCGAACGCGAAGGCTTGCTGGTCAAGACTGAGCCGCACAAGATGAATGTCGGCATTAGCCAGCGCGGCGGCGAAGTAATCGAGCCGCTCCTCTCCGAGCAGTGGTTTGTCCGCACCAAACCGCTCGCCAAGCTGGCGATCGCTGCAGTGCGCGATGGCAAGGTGCGGATCGTGCCCGAACGGTTCGAGAAGGTCTATTTTCACTGGCTGGAAAACATCGAAGATTGGTGCATCTCGCGCCAGCTCTGGTGGGGGCATCGGATTCCGGTTTGGTATATGCCCGACGGTTCAATTGTCGTGCCCGGCCCCGACGAGCCGCCGCCTGCCGCAGGCGTGCAAGACCCCGATGTGCTTGATACGTGGTTCAGTTCCGGTCTGTGGCCATTTAGCACGCTCGGCTGGCCCGACGACACCGAAGACTACCGCCACTTCTACCCCACCAGCGTCATGGAGACAGGGTACGACATCCTGTTCTTCTGGGTGGCGCGTATGATGATGATGGGGTGCTATTTCACCGGCCAGCCACCCTTCCACACGGTCTATCTGCACGGGTTGGTGCGCGACGAGCATGGCCGCAAGATGTCGAAGTCGTTCGGCAATGTGGTCAATCCGCTGGAGGTGATCCAGCAGCACGGCGCCGATGCGCTTCGCTATACATTGGTGACGAGCGGTACCCCCGGCCAAGATGTCAACCTGAACCCGCAGCGAATCGAGGCGGCGCGCAATTTTACCAACAAGATTTGGAATATCACCCGCTTTGTGATTGGCAAACTCGGCGATCTGCCGCGCAACGAGAGCGTGAAGGTGACGCTAGAAGTGTTGCGTGCCGAGGATTTCACCCTCGCCGACCGCTGGATCCTCTCGCGCTACGCCCATCTGGTGGCCGAAGTGGATCGGTTGATGGAAGGCTATAACTTCGGCGAAGCGGGCCGCCAGATCCACGATTTCCTTTGGAGCGAGTTTGCCGACTGGTACGTCGAAATTGCCAAGGTACAGCTCGAAGGCGATGCGCAGCGCGCGCAGCTTACCCGGCGCGTGCTCTTCACCGTGCTCGACGGCAGCTTGCGCTTGCTCCACCCCTTTATGCCCTTCGTCACCGAAGAGGTGTGGCAGTACCTGACTGACGCCTACCAGCGCCCCGATCCCGGTCCTGAGACGTCGTACGCCGAGCTTGGTCTGCGCACGCTCAGCTACGCGCTGTATCCGATGCCGGTGGAAGGGATGCGTGATGAGGCGGTTGAAGCCGATTGGGCTCTGGTGCAAGAGCTGATCGTCGCGATCCGCAATGTGCGCAGCGAGTACAAGGTTGAGCCGGCGAAGTGGGTAGCGGCTACTATCGTAGCCGGTGAGCGGGCCGATCTCTTGTGCGGGCAGGCGCCGCTAATCAGCCGGTTGGCCCGCGTGGCAGTGGATGATTTGACAGTTGTCGCCACGCTGGCCGAGCGTCCGCGGCAGGCGGCCTCGATCGTGATCGGCGCAGTGGAATGTTTCCTGCCTCTGGCCGGCTTGATCGATCTGGCTGCCGAACGTACTCGTCTGCAAAAGGAGCTAGCCCAAGCCGAGGCTGATGTGGAACGGCGCGCTGCCCGCCTCAACAACGAGAGCTTTGTCAGCAAAGCGCCGGCTCACGTTGTACAACGCGAACGTGAGGCACTTGAGGCGGCTCAAGCGGCCTTGGCCCGCTTGCGCGAGCGCATCGCCGAGTTGGAGTGATGCGTACTGTGTTACCCCTTGCCTCATGCGTTTCTCATGCGTTTGAGTGACAGACAGAACAGCTAATCCAACACAATCGCTTCCTGCAAGAGCTACGTGGGCCTGCTAGCCCTCATCCCCGGCCCCCTCTCCCACTTGACGGCGGGAGAGGGGGTGCTGTTGGGAAAGCGAGCGAGGCATTGCTGCCGTGCTCGCGGGAGATTGCTTCGCCATGCTCCGCACGGCTTGCAATAACAAATGGGGGGGCGGTTGTGATTGCGAGGGGGCGTAGCCCCCGAAGCAATCTCCCGCTTCAGCGGAAGTGGTACGGGAGGGGATGCAATCCGTGCTCGCGGGAGCTTGCTTCGCCGCCTTCGGCGGCTCGCAATGACAAATGGGGAACAGAAGATTGCTTCGCTTTACTGCACTGAATGCTCGGTGATTGCTATACGCGGCAATGCCCCGTTTCTCTCATCACCCCTCACCGTCGCTGCGCTACAAATATTCGCGCTGATTGACCCGTCGCCGCCACTCCTCCTTGATCTCAATCGCCGTGCCCTGCGAGACCAAGAAATCGAGCAACAACCGGCCAAAGGTATTCGCCTGTTCGAGGAAGGGGAAATGGCTGGCTTTCGGTAGCACCAACAACTGGATTGGGCGTTCAGCCAATTCGTTGAGGAAGGCAGCGTGGGCCGGATTGACGATCGGGTCTTTGCCGCCATACACCGCCAGCAACGGCGTTTGCAACGAAATAATCCGCGGGCGCAGATCGGTCTCTAAGAGCGATTCGTGGACTTGATTCAGCACCTTTTCGCTCAAGCTTGCTGTATCCTCTTCAATCTCCTGCTGAATTTCGGCATCGGCTACCTGCAACGAACGCACCATTCGCACCCAGCCGTTTTGCGTTGTGTTCATCCCCAGCAAGCGCGACAGCGTACCCGGCTTAATGTGCTGTGCCAGCACCTGCCCGTGCAGCGGCGTCGCCACGGTCAGCAACCGGTTAAACCGGTCAGGGTGCTGATGAGCGGCGATAATCGCCACCATCCCTCCCATGCCATGACCGACTAGTGTGGCGCGGGCAATACCGAGGCGATTCATAAACTGAATTAGCATCTCGACATACGTCGTGACGGTAAATTGATCGCCGCGGCGGTCGCTCTCGCCGAAACCCCAGAAGTCGAAGGCATAGGCGCGATTCCGCTCGGAGGCGATATCCATAATCGGCACCCAATAGCGCCACGATCCCATCCAACTATGCAAGAAGATGATCGGCTGGCCGCGGCCAAAGACTTCATAATGGGCGAGGCGGCTATCGAGGTGGATGACGCTCATAGTTCCACCTCCTCGTTATCAGTGTTGTTGGCCGCCTGTTGCAGCGGGATCGCGAACGAGAAGGTACTTCCCTTGCCTAGCTCGCTTGTTACCCAGATCTCGCCGCCGTGCATCTCAACTAGTTGCTTCGCGATGCTCAACCCTAATCCGGTGCCGCCGGCCACATCGCGCAGCGGGTTGTCGGCACGATAGAAAGGCCGGAATAGTTTCTTGAGTTGTTCAGGCGACATACCGACGCCGGTGTCTTCCACCTCGATCTGCATCATATTGGCCCGGTTCACGAAGGCCCGCACCGTAATCGAGCCGCCCTCGTAGGTGTATTTCACCGCGTTTGAGAAGAGGTTGAAGATGATCTGGCTCACGCGCTTCTGATCGGCGATCACGTATGGCAGAGCGGGTGAGGCGTCGATGCGCACCGTCATCCCCTTGCGCTCATACTCGAGCCGCAACGATTGCACCACTTCATCAATGACCGTTGGGATGTCAACCTGCGTAAAGGTCAACTTCTTCTTCGAGTCAGGTCGCGAGAACTCCAGAATATCTTCGATCAGGGCACGCAGCCGGTTGGTGTTGTTCTTGATGATATTCAGGTAGTTAAGCTGATCGGGCGTCAGGTTAAGGCTAGCCGTCAGCAACAGCACATCGACATAACCCTTGATCGCGGTGAGCGGTGTGCGCAGCTCGTGGCTGACGTCTGAAATAAACTGGCGCTTCTCTTTATCAGCCTCGATTTCGCGCGTAATATCGCGTAACACCGCCACTTCGCCATAATGCTGACCATCAGGGCTGCGCACCGGCGCGATATTGATCGCAATCACCTGCGTGGGGTCGGTTAAATCAACTGACGTGCTAAAGATTCCTTGCGTCTCTCGCATCCGGCGCAAGCCATGCAGAATGCCGTTGTAGATGGTTTGGCCGCGCCGTCGGCTCGCTTCATCTTCGCCGATCTCGGCCAACCGAGACAGTGGTTGGCCGCGCACTTGGTCAGCAACAATCTCCAATACCTGTTCAGCCGCCGGGTTGAAAAGCGTGATCTTTTGTTGGGGATCGAGCACGATCACGCCTTCAGTCATCGAGCGGAACACTGCGGCGCTCCTTGACGACTCCTCGCGCTGCTCTTCGAGCAGCACTGCGTTGCGGAGCGCCAAATCGTTGATAAAACTGTAAAGCTGTGCATTATTGACCGCAGTGGCCACCACGCTGGCGATCGTGCCCAGCAAATTCATTTGCGAGTCGCTGAAGTAGTTCTGTTGCGGGCTTGACAGGATCAGCACGCCGACAGCAGTATCGCTGGTCTGCAACGGTACACCGGCGACTGAGCGCACATCATCGGCGCGACCGGGTTCTTTCAACCAGCGTGGATCGCGATCGACATCGGGAATATTGACCGGCTCGAGATGGCGCATAATCCAGCCGGCCAACCCCTCAGTGCCATTTGAGAAGCGCAAGGGAATGTTCGCTCCCTCGACGTGGCCGCGACCATGCAGCACGGCGCGACATACCAGCACATTAGTGACCGGATCGCGCAGCATCAGCGATCCGCGTTCTACCTCAAGATTTTCCGAGATCAGCTCAAGCGCACGCTGAATAATGATGTTGGTATCAAGCTGGGTGGTTAGCTCCAGCGTGATTCGGTTTACGGCTTCAAGCCGCTCTTTCTCCTCTGACAGCAATCGAGTGGCTTCCTCAAGCTCAGCCGTGCGCTCGCGCACCCGCGCATCCAGATCGGCGGCCAGATTGCTAATCTGATCGAACAGGCGCGCATTCTGAATCGCTTGACTCGCTTGGCTGGCAATCGTAAACGTGACCGCCAGCGTCTCTTCATTATAGGCGTCTGGTTCATTGATACTGATGGTCAGGATGCCAACCAACTCGTTATCAACCAGCAGCGGCGCACCGATCCACGAACCATCGCTCCATCCAAGCTGGCGAAGGTTGCTAAAGCGAGGGTCGCTGTGCGTGTCAGCGATCAAGATTGGCTGGTGCTCGATCGCCATGGTCTGGAAGAGGCTGCTCGCTTCGAGGGCAATGCTGCCATGCGAGAGTATCGTTGGCCCAAAGCCATACGCCTCGACAACACGGAGATCGCCGTAGCCTTCATCGCGCAGCAGCATGGCGGCGCTATCGTATCGCACGATCCGCTGCAATTGGCTGAGCACCAGCGTCTGAATTTCGCGCAGCGCCAAGGTAGACGTGAACGATTGCGCCACTTCGCGCAGCATATCGGCTTGGCGGCGCCGTTTTTGCTCAATCTCGAAGAGCTGTGCGCTCTTGAGAGCTTGCGCCGCTTGATTGACCAAAATCGATAGCAACGCGATCTGATGCGGTGTCCATTCGTGTGGGGTGCGCATGCCGACCCAGATCACCGCCAGCCGCTCTTCGCTAGGGCCAACGGCAATGCCGAGCGCACTGCGCACACCGAGCTTCATCGCGTGATGGTCGCCATTATCGATCTCAGCCAGATCGCTAATCGCGATCGGCTGGTCACGCTGTAATAGCGCAGTCGTCAGACCGTCACGGCGGAAATCAACATAGATGTCTTCGCGAAACTCATACCCATCGATCAAGACTTGCCGTTCGATATTCCCCCGCCGGTCGATCCGGAGCACTGCGCCAAGTTCAGCCCGCAGCAGCCGTACGGCTGCGTCGGCAATAAGCATCTGGATGGTATCTGGATCGAGGGTGCCCGACAAATTCTGCGACACCTCGAACAGTGTACTCATTTCGCTCGCGTTTTGGCGCGTTTCGCTAAACAGACGAGCGTTGTTGAGGGCTACCGCGGCTTGATTGGTGACGGTGGTGACAAAGCGCAGATCGTTCTCGTCAAAGGCATGCTGAGCGTAGCTCTGAATGTTGACGACGCCTAACACTTGGTTGCCATAGATGATCGGCGCAACGAGATATGACTCTTCGTTTGCCGTATCGTCGCCAATCCGTCCTTGGTCAATCAGCAAGCCCATTGCCCGCGCTGCCGCTGCCGTGCCCAATAAGAGCGGCCGCCGGTTGCGAATAACCCAACCGTTTGTGCCACCGCCAAGCGGTCGCGGTTCGAGCCAAATTCGTTCGCCACGGTCGTAGGCGATAGGATAGCTGAGTGTATTGCTGGATTCATCGTACAGGGCGATGAGCGAGGTGCTGGTGTCAATGATCTCGCTGATTCCCTGATGCAGCCGTTCGATCAATTCGTAGATGTCAAGCGAGGCATTAACCGCTGCGCTAGTCCGGTTAATGATCGTCAGCTCAGAGATACGCTGCTCGCGTTCTTCAAACAGGCGAGCATTTTCCAGCGCCGTCGCCGCCTGATCGGCCAGACCGGCTAGCAGCAGCATTTCATCGTTAGTAAACTGGCGTCGGTAATTGGTCATCACACTGAGCACGCCGATGATCTGCTCGCGGTAGATCACGGGCACGCCCATAAATGAGATCAGGTTGTTGCGCTGCTGGTAATTGGGGTAGAGTGATCCGCCCTGCGCATTGACATCTTCAATAATCAAGGGCTGGCCGGTTTCGGCTACCCTTCCGGTAAAGCCCTGCCCGATCGGCACTCGCATGTTGCGGCCTTGCTCGGCTGGAATGCCATCGAGCGCTGCCGGCGTCAATACGTTGCCCTCGCTGATCGTCCACAACGCCACAGTGGTGACGTTCAACTGGCGGCTCACCAGCTCCATCAGCTTATCGAGCACCTCTTGCGGGCGCAGCAACGATGAAAGAATGCGCGCTGCGTCAAGCAGCGTTGACAACTCGCTGACCTTCTGGCGAGTTGCTTCAGCGCTCTGCTGCGCTTCGACAGTGGCGCGCGCTCGCGCGATCGCAGTGCTGGTCTGATTGGCAATCGTTTGGCAAAGCTCGAGCACTTGTGGCGAGAAGGTGCCATGTCGTCCGACAAAGTCGAGCCCGACTGCGCCAATCACTTCGTCGTTGAGAATGATTGGAATAATGCCAATCGACCGAATATCGAGTTCGCGGAAGATCTGGTGCGTTGGCGCAAAGAGCGGATCGTTCTGAGCGTCTTCCGCAACAAGCGGGCGTTTCTCACGGTCGAGCCAGTCAACCGAGGGATTGTCAAACAGTTGAATCCGGAGCTGATCGAGTATGCCGCTCTCGACATATTCGGCGACGGTCGGCGCATATCCGCTTTTGCGGTCGTAGATCACCATGCGCGCCTGATCAACCCCGGTGGCGGCTGCCATCGCATTGACGATCTCTTGGTAGATTGCCTGTAAATCAGTCAGGGCGTTCGTGGTAGCCGCAACGCGGTTAATCAACGCCAATTGCTCGACCTGTGCCCGCGCTCGTTCCAACAACCGGGCATTCTGTACTCCCAGCGCGAGTTGGTTGGCGACGGTGGTCAGAAACGCGCGCTCGCGCTCGCGGTAGATGCCGGGAGTGTAGCTCGTCACCGCCAGCACGCCGACCACGGTTTGATCGCCAACCAGCAGCGGCACTCCTAGCCATGCTGCTGAGACGCGGTCAGAGCCAAACGCTACGGGTTGAAAATCAAACCCGGCTTGCTGAGCTTCCGCTCCAAGATCGGTGAACGCGAGCGGCTGGCGCGTGCGAATGATATGCGCCGTCAAGCTGTCCGGTCTTGGCGGCTCGCGCTGTTCGGTAACGGACTCGATCCCTTCATCTACCTCATAGCAAAAGGTCATTTCATCGCTTTCCGGGTCATACAGGTAAGCGACGAAGGAATCGAGGCTGAGGAAGCTGCGCAGATGATGATACACATCGCGCAGCATCTGCCGCTGATCGAGCGTTGAGGCGATAGTCTGACCAATACGGTTAATGCTGTTCAGCTCAGTGATGCGCTGCTCGCGTTCGGCGAACAAGCGTGCATTTTCCAGCGCAATCGCGAGTTGGTTGGTCAAGCCCGCCAAGAAGCGGAGCGTGCGATCGGTAAAGGCGCCGGCGGTTTCACTCTGCACCGACAGTACGCCAATCACAGCGCCTTGGCTAATCAGCGGTACGCCGATCCACGAACGCACTTGACGGCCTTCACTCACTAAGATTTGCGCTTGGCTGTGCAAGTTGCTCTTCAGCAGATCATCGATCCGTAATGGGCTGCCCTCGTCAATAATTTTGGCGGTCAGTCCCGCTTTCGGCGCCGTGCGTTTGTGATATTCAGCCAACGTCGCGCCGTGTTGCTTGAACAGTTCAAACCGTACCGTCTCTTGCTCAGCATTGTAGCTGGCAATATAGAAGAAGTCCGGCGTGCCAAGGAACGCGACAATCTCTTGATACACCCGTTCGAGGAGTATAGCGAGATCGGTGGTTGAGGTGGCGGCTGCGCCGACGTGGAACAGCGCCGCCATCTCTTCGGCCCGGTCGCGCGCCTCGCGGAGCAAGAGGTGGTTTTCAATCGCAATCGCGGCCTGATCGGCGAAAATCTCGAGCGGTTCAACCATGCGGGCCGTTGGGCGTTGGCGATCTTCGGTGTCACTGGCGAAGATCATTCCCAATAACATGCCATCGGTTGAGTAGAGCGGCACGCAGAGCCGGTCTTCGAGTTGCCATTCATCGCTGCTGCGCTCATCAACGAACGGATGATAATCGAAGATGCTAGTGTCGAAGCCTGCTTCTATCACCCGTGCTTCGTCTGCCGGAATAAAGTACGTCCGGCCAAAGCGGAAGCGTGGATCAAGGTAGCGGGTGGCCAGTTTGAGTGGCAATGGGTGTTGGACCAGACGCGCTTGCTCGCTGAGCGGGATGCCAGCTGCTGCCTCTAGATAGAAGTAATCAGTCTGATCTGGCCGGGTGAGGCAGAAGAGCACGGTGCGCAGCCCGACCGCTTCGATAATGCTATAGCCAATCTGTTCGAGCAGGCTCGCCAACGATTGGTCGGCGCGCAGCGCCTGCCCGATTTCCAACACGTCGTTGAGAATGTCGGCCCGGCGCTGGAGCATCTTCGCCATGTGCTCTAGCTCGAGGTAGTGTTGGGCATTGCCGATGCCGATAGCAGCCTGATGGGTCAGAGCACGCAGGAATTCGACCGCTTCGTAATCGAAATGGCGTGATTGTTCCGCCAGCAGCAAGACGAGCCCATACACGCTGCCCTGATAGAAGATGGGCGCCGCTAGCGCCGAATTTGCATTCGGGCACAGTAACGCCTCGCGCTCGCCTTCGCTGAGATAGTCGCCTAAGGTAGCCTCGCGCTTAGTTAGCGCTTCTTGCGCAGTAAGCACCGCTTGGCCAAGCATACTCCCGATCAGCCGGCTGCGCAGCGGCGGCGTGTAGCCAATCACTTCGACAATGAGGAATGCGCTCGTTTCCGCTTCAACCTCATCAGTCAGCGATTGGTGTAGTAGTTCGGCTAGCGAAGAGTTGTTATTTTGGGCATTGGCCGGGTTAATACGCAACGCTATCAGGCCGTGACTGGCGCCGGTCGCGCGGAGCGCCTGTTCGAGCACAAAGGCAAGGATTTCGTTTTGGTTGAGCGTAATCGCCAGTTGGCTGCCGATCCGTTGCAGCGCGCGCAGTTGTTCGATACGCAACCGCAAGCTGCTATCCACTTGGGCAAACCGGCTAGCATTGGTAATGGCGCGCGCCGATTGGCCGGCCAAAATGCTCAACAATCGTTCATCTTCGGCATTAAAACCGCTGGGTTGGGCAGAAACAAGCTCTAACGCGCCGAGCAGGGCGTTGCCGCTGCGTAACGGGATCCCCAGATAGCTGCGCGCCGGCAGGTTGGTGTTCAGCGTCAACCCGCTCACATCGTCGAGCGTACCCAGCCACGCTGGCGGGAGGCTGAGATCATCGATCCGCAGCGGTCGCTGGTGGCGGGCTACCCACGAGCTGAGTGTGTCACCTTCATCACCTACCCGGCAACGCAGACCCTGCTGGCAAGCGACGCGCAGGCGCTGGTTGCGTTCGTCAAAGAGCGTAATTCGTCCGCCGCTAAATCGCGCCAACTTCGCTGCGCCGGCTAAGGTTGACTCCAGCGTTTCATCCAGCGAGAGATCCGCTGCCAAGAGTTCACTAATCTGTTGCAGCCGTTCCAGTTCGCCGGCGCGCTGTTGGGCGGCATCGTAGAGCCGGCGGTGTTGGACGGTCGTCGTAATCTGCGCACTCAGCACTTGCAGCAGATTCCGTTCGATCTGGTCAAGCATATGAGCCGGGGCCGCATACCCCATCGCCAACAGGCCGACAAACTGATCCTTGCTCCGCAACGGCGTCAGCCACACACTGCGGCAGCCAAAGGTTGCGGCGTGTGCCGCGATTGGGTTGCTCTTGGCCTCAACATTTGTTTCCGCGATTAACACCGGCTCGTTACGTTTGCTCATCGCTTGCAAGGCCGGCGCCAGCTTCATCCGCTCAAACCCGCTCACCCCGCTGGCATGCTCGCTGTAGACGGCGATGGTTTGAAGGTGGCGCGGCTGGTTCGGATCAATGAGATAGACCGCCCCAAAATCGGCTTCAAGCGCCAGCGCCATATTCTCGGCCGCGTGGGCGATCGTCTCTTCGATCACGACCCCTGACCCGATTTCCAGACTTTTCTCGTACAGCACGAAGAGCTCGCGTGCGTGGCGGCTTTCGTGTTGCTGGAGCTTCGTGGCATAGAGCAGCAGGGCAAGCGGGCGGGAAAGGAAGTGAATCGTGTGCGCGGCCTCTGGGCCGGGATTCAGCAACAAGAGCAACCCTACTAGCTCAACACCTACCGAGAGCGGTTCAACCAACAGATCCCATTCGGCAGGTATATCCCGGCGTTGGGTGCGTGTGCGCCATACGCCGCGTTGGAGGGTTTGCAAGGCGATCGTTTGCTCGATGGTTGTATTGTCGTTAATCGCAACTTGTTCGGGAAAGACAGTGTCGCCGGCGCTGCTGACCGCCCGCGTCAGTGTTTGATTGCTAAAATTAATCCAATACAACGCCAGTGCTGTTGCGGGCAATAGCGTCGTCGCTTGCCGGCATAACTGCGCCAGCGCCACGGTCAGATCACTGGTGCCGATGTTTTCAAGCGCGGTATAGCCAAGGGTGCGCAATTGCTCACCCCGCTCGTGGACGCGCGCGCGTTGCCATACACTGAGGAGGGTTGTGATTTGGGTGGTGAGCGCAGTGGTAAAGGCTGCCTCGAACGTAGCCGTGAGCGTCAAGCGGCCATATAGCGATGTGGCATCGCGTAATTCCAGCGCCGTCCCATTCAGCGGCGCATGCCCCCAGACCACGCTTGCCAATTCACGTTCGCTGGTCAGTAGGGTTAAGCGACCACCAACGCCGAGGTGGCGTTCGAGCAACTCGCCGATCAGCGCGCATAGCTCGGCTGGCTCAGTTTGGCTAAGCGGCTGTTGGCTATGCAGAGCCAGTTGGGCGAGTAGTTCCCAACCCTGAGGTGGTGCTCCGGTGATCGTCGTATCCATAGTGTCGCTATCGCTCCTGCTGACATGTTTGGGCTGCACAGGCGACTACGGAATGCATCAACAACATGCAGTTCGACCATTCATAACGGGTTTAATCAGGAGCGACCATAAGCCACGAAGCTGCGCTTGCCTTGTTCGCGCGCTTGCACCAATGCTCGCTGCCGCACCTCTTCCGCCGCTTCACTCAGCTCGCGGATGTCAGCGAAGGGGCCGTTATCGTTGGTCAGCACACCGATCGAGAGCGACATCAACGGCGCTTGCCGCGTTTCACCGGTGTCATCAACAAACTCGATATAGCCTTGTTTACGATGCCGGTAATTGTAGTGCAGGCCAATCTCATCGTCGAAGCGGGCGATGATGCGATCACAAATCGCTTGGATCCGTTCGGGAATGGTCGTAATCAGGAAAGACTGCCCAACCGACTGTTGGCCGATAAATTCCTCATTGCCGCCCACTTCGCTCACCACTTCGTTGAGCATCAATGCCACAAAGCGCAGCACGTCTTCGCCAACAATCGCGCCGTAGACTTGGGTAAAGGTCTCGAAGCCGTTGATATGCACATTGATCAGCCCCCACCGCGGCGCCGTCAGCAATTGGCGGAGCTGGTCATTGAGCAGTTCCGCCGTGGGCAAGTTTGTGACCGGATGGAGTTGATTGCGCCGGCGCGCGTCTTCGAGCTGGTTCTTGACGATCGTATGTACCTCTTCGATATCGAAGGGCTTGACGATGTAGTATTGCGCTTGCACTTCACCTAAGCCGATTAGCCGGTCGCGCCGTTCGCCGCGCGCTGTCAAGAAAATGATCGGAATGTGCCGCGTGCGCGGGCTGGCGCGTAACGCGCGCCCAACGTCGTACCCCTCCATATCGGGTAAATTGACGTCAAGCAAGGCCAGATTCGGCGGCGTTCTGCTGCAAATCTCGAGCGCCTGCTGGCCACGCAGCGCAGTGTAGACTTCGTACCCCTGTGCGGTGAAGTAGATTTTCAGCAGGCTCGAAATGTCTGGCTGATCTTCAACGACGAGGATGCGTTCCTTGCTCACAATGCCTTCTCCTCGCGATGCGGCGGCTACGACCGCTGGCTCGCACTGATGTGCTCGGGCAGACGTCCATTCCCGGCAGGTTGGCTGGAACGAAGTGTTGTCATGTGTACCGGCGGCTCGTCTTCGGTGGCCGCGCTGGCCTCTGGTCGAGCTGGATCATAGTAGACGTTCGGCCAGTGGTAAATGATGCGGCGCGGTTCACCGGTTGTTTCATCGATATCGTTTAGATCGTGGCCGGTAACAGTCTTCCGAATGAGATTTTGCTCATTGTCAAAGATTATAACAGCATTTGACTCTATCATGCGACCGGGGTAAACTACAAATCCGCTGCCGAGCTTGACATTATGCCCCACTGCCGAACCAAGCACCGGCATATTGACTTCAACCGGCACGCCTTCGTGGATGATCTTGATCGGTTCGCCTTGCAAATTAAAGTCGGTAAAGACGTTGTTGGCGCCGATAAAGGTGTTGCGCCCGACGACGCACAGTTGCAACGTGCTGTTTTGCGCCACCATGCTGTTTTCCATCAGCACGGTCATAAACAGGCCGGCATTAAAGGGCAAGAAGCAGCGATCGCTAACCACGCTGAGCATGATCTGCGACCCTTGCATAATGTTGGCGTTGTTGCCAATATAACTGTTGGCAATCACGACGCCGGGGCCAATATAGACATCGTCGCCGATCACGGTCGGCCCGTGAATGATGGCCGTCGGATCGATCGAACAGCGTTTTCCAACTTTGACGAGTGCCCG
This sequence comes from Chloroflexus sp., assembly GCF_034431535.1. Lineage (GTDB taxonomy): Bacteria > Chloroflexota > Chloroflexia > Chloroflexales > Chloroflexaceae > Chloroflexus. The sequence goes on from NZ_DAOUDC010000048.1 coordinate 39,230, forward strand.
TGAGGCGAGAAAGTGATTGCGCCACTGTTCTTCCAGCGGATTAATCTTTTCCCAGAACGCCTTAAGCGTAAAAGCAATCTTGCCCGGAAACAGACGCCAGTCTTCCGCCGTCCATTTCAGGATGTTGCGCAGGCGCGCCTTGCTCATACGTGTATCAAGGTCAGCCGCCCACGAAAAGACCCCCATCAAGACGTTGGCCATCAAGACGTGCAACCAGCTCTCGATTGAGATGAACGCCCGAATCGGAATCTGATAGGTCAGATCGCCTTTGTGCGCCATGTAGCTGGGAATACGATAATAGCCCATCTCATGACTGAGCGTGTCAATCACTAACGGCTGCGCCTGTGCCAGATCGTTGACACCAGCGGGGAGGTAATAGAGATCGGCGACATAATAGTCGCCTACCCGCCGGATGTGGCGCGAGAGCTGCAAGGCGTGGCGTTCGATGCTCGGATCGCCCTTCTGGCCGGTCGCCGGATTGCTCGCCTTAAATGCAATCTGCGCCGGTATGCCGCGTCTCCGCGCCTCGCTCATGAAGGTGTCGATCAATGCTGCGTTGAAAAAGAGATTATCACGGTAGATCAACCGCTCATCAGTAGCCGGCAGTTCGGCCACTTCAGCTAAGTGATCGATTTCAATTGCGCTCTTGCCGTATACCTTGACTAGATCGCGCTGCAGGAGCCAAAGCGGCTTGTTGAGAATGCGCAACTCACGGGCAGGCTCAGCGAAGGGCGGTATGAGCGTTAGATCGCGTAGAATGATCCGCTCCATCGGGCGAGTCCTTTCTGCCGTTGTCGGCGCGGATGTGCCAACCGTCTTATCGTGCTGTTGTTACTATAGGTTGTAGCTCCTGTAGACACAAGGCGTACAGATTACAGTCGGATTACCACGTTTACCGCATTAGGACGCCAGTTTGCTGGCGAGTTCAATCCCCAAGCGCTGGCGTAGATACTGTCCGGTTGGCGATGCCGGCGTGGTTGCGATCACTTCCGGCGGGCCGGTGCCGATCAACTGGCCGCCCCGATCGCCACTCTCTGGCCCCAACTCGATTACCCAATCCGCCGCCGCAATCAGATCAATGTGATGCTCGACCACCAGCACCGTATTGCCCGCATCGACGAGCCGTTGCAACACGGCTAACAGGCGCTCAATATCGGCCAGATGCAAGCCAGTGGTCGGCTCATCAAGGATGTAAAGGGTGCGCCCGTTACTGCGCCGGCTGAGTTCGGCGGCTAGTTTGATCCGCTGCGCTTCGCCGCCGCTCAGCGTTGGCACCGGTTGGCCGAGTTTTAAATAATCAAGCCCGACATCGTGCAGCGCCTGTAACCGCTCGGCGATGGCCGGCACGCGGGCAAAGAAATCGAGCGCCTCGGCCACCGTTAAATCGAGCACCTCAGCAATATTGAGACCGCGGTAACGAATATCCAACGTCTCTCGATTATACCGCGTTCCGCCGCAAACGTCACACGTGACAAAGAGATCGGGCAGAAATTGCATCTCGACCTGTATCAGCCCCTCGCCGGCGCAGTGTTCGCAACGCCCGCCTTTGAGGTTAAAGCTAAACCGCGCTGCGTCGTAGCCGCGGGCTTTGGCTTCGTTGGTAGCGGCAAACAGATTGCGGATCGGATCAAAAATCCGGCTGTAGGTGGCCGGATTCGAGCGCGGCGTGCGCCCGATCGGGCTTTGATCGACCACGATCACACGATCGAGGTGCTCGACGCCGAGCAAGGCATCGTGGTCGCCGGCCCGCGCCTTGGCGCCGTGGAGCAGTTGGCTGAGGCGCGGCGCTAGCGTGTCGCTGATTAAGCTGCTCTTGCCGCTGCCGCTCACTCCGCTGACCGCCACCAAACAACCGAGCGGGATGCGCACGTCGACGTTCTTCAGGTTGTTGGCCCGGCAACCGCGCAATTCGAGCCACGGGCTATTGGCCGGGCGGCGTTGGGCGGGGATCGGGATGCGCCGTTGCCCGCTTAGGTACTGGCCGGTGATTGAACGCGGCGCTGCCATGATCTCGGCCAGTGTGCCGCTCGCTAGTACTTCGCCGCCATGCGGCCCGGCTCCCGGCCCCATATCGACCACCCAGTCAGCGGCGCGGATCGTCGCTTCATCGTGTTCGACCACCAGCACGCTATTGCCGAGATCGCGCAGGTGGATCAACGTGGCCAGCAAGCGATCGTGATCGCGCGGGTGTAACCCGCTGCTCGGTTCGTCAAGCACGTAGAGCACGCCGGAAAGGCCGGCGCCGACCTGCGTCGCCAAGCGCACACGCTGCATTTCGCCGCCGCTGAGCGTGATCGCGGTGCGGTCAAGCGTGAGATATGGCAAGCCGACTTCACATAAAAATCGCAACCGTTGGTTGATCTCATGCATAATCGGGCGGGCGATCGTCTGGTCACGTCCGTTCAGATCAGTTCGTTCAAGCAATCCACTCGCCCATTCCAACGCCGTGGCCACATTCATGCGATGCACATCCACAATCGAGGCGCCGGCAATCGTGACCGCCCGCGCTTCCGGGCGCAAGCGCGCACCAGCGCAAGCCGGGCAGGTGTGTGGCGTGGTGTATTGGTCGAGCGCGGATGGTTCGTTGCCGGTGCGTTGTTCAGCCAAGCGGCGGCGCAGGTTGGGAATGACGCCTTCAAATTCGGTTTCGACGCTGCGGGTTTTGCCGTTAAGCTGGTAACGTAATGTGATCGGCTCACCGCCGGTGCCGTAGAGTAACGCACTGATGATGTCAGGCGCGAGCGCTTGCACCGGGGTTTGCGGGTCGATGCCAAAGTGCGCAGCAAATGAGACTAGCACATCGCGGTAGTATTGCTGGCTGCCGGCATCACCCTCGCGCCACGATGCGATCGCCTCGTTCAGCGGCAGGCTGCGGTCAGGAATCACAAGCGCCGGATCAACTTCGGGCACCACGCCTAAGCCATCACAGGCGGGACAGGCCCCTTGCGGGTTATTGAACGAAAAATCGCGCGGTTCGAGCTTACCCAGCTCAATGAGGCCGTGGTGCGGGCAGGCGTAGCGTTCGCTGAGCAACAACTCTTCGCCGTCGATGATCTGGACAATCAACTGCCCGCCGCTCAACTTAAGCGCCGTTTCCACCGAGTCGGCCACCCGCACCCGGTCGAGCGCCGGTGCGCCATCGGCGGTGCGGCGGATGATCAAGCGGTCAACGACTGCCTCAATCGTGTGCGGACGGTACTTTTCCAGCCGGATCGGCTCGTCGAGATCACGCACCGTGCCGTCAATGCGTGCGCGGACAAACCCGCGCCGGCGGATCTCGGCCAGCGCCGCTTCAGCCTCGCCGCTCAGCGGCGCCAGCAACTGCACCCGCCGCTCAGCCGGCAACTCGACGATCAGATCGACCATCTGTTGTGGCGTATACCGGCGCAGCGGCGCAAAGCACTGCGGGCAATGCGGCTGACCAATGCGGGCAAAGAGCAGGCGCAAAAAGTCGTAAATCTCGGTCACAGTGCCAACCGTCGAACGCGGGTTGCGCGCGCCGCTCTTCTGGTCAATCGCAATCGCCGGCGATAACCCTTCGATCAGATCGACATCAGGCTTTTCAAGCTGGCCAAGCAACTGGCGGGCATAGACCGATAAGCTCTCGACGTACCGGCGCTGGCCCTCGGCAAAGATGGTGTCGAACGCGAGTGAACTCTTCCCCGAACCAGACACGCCGGTCAACACGACGAGCTTGCCGCGAGGGATGTCGAGATCGATGTGTTTGAGATTGTGTGTCCGCGCGCCGCGAATGCGTATCCAGTCCATACATGTTGTTTGCCAACCAGACAACGCACCGCGTTGTCCCTATCCCTTGAATATACAGCATATCATGGTACCACGGATTCAGTGATCTGTGGCAAAAAGCCTGAGGCCCACGTCGATGACCTGCATCAACGTGGGCCTCTGCAACGCAAGGGGGCAACGGGTGGAGCCAATGGCCGGACTCGAACCGGCGACCGGCTGTTTACGAAACAGCTGCTCTACCGACTGAGCTACATTGGCGTTGTGCCATTCAGGATTGTAGTCGAAGCGGGGCAGTTTGTCAAGCGGGAAGCGCCCAACAGTGCAAGCATGAAGCAAGTGGCGTCTCGCCCTTCAGGGTTGGGGATAGCGGCATAGCCACCAAGAAACGCCAAAAGACACAAAAAATAAATATCATATTTTTGGTTTTTTTCATTGTTTCGTCGTTATTCCCCCTCCACGTCCTCGGCGCTCGCTGCGGTAAGCATCTTGCCCTCTCCCACGCCAGTGGGAGAGGGGTATGAGACGAGGGAGTCAACGCAAAGCCGCAAAGATGGCAAAGAGCGCAAAGAGTTTAACGCAAAGGCGCGAAGCACGCAGAAGGCGCAAAGGGTTTTGGGGGTCAAGTCGACGATGTACCACTGCCGAGAGGCAGTGTACGCGCGAAGCACGCAGAAGGCGCAAAGGGTTTTGGGGGATAGCTCCAAAGAGCCACAAAACATCCAGCCCGCACAGCGGGCTTCGTAACCATGCCCGGCCCTGATGGGCCGGGCGAATGCGGGCCGGGCTTTCTTGCTCGCGCAGCGGGCTTTGTAAACGGAACCCGGCCCTGATCGGCTGAGTGCTCTGCTCGATTAGATGTTTACCCCTCTCCCCTGCGTACAGGAGAGAGGGGCTGCAGCTGGCCAGATGCGGTCAACAGTTGTCCTAATGGCTGTGCGCCGCTTCCAGCTCCTTCTTGTACGCTTCGACGATCTGGTTGACCAGATGCGGCGGCACCTCTTCGTAGCCGGCAAAACTGATTGAGAAGCGGCCACGGCCTTGGGTCATGCCGCGCAGATCGGTGGCGTAGCGCTGAATCTCGGCCAGCGGTGCTTGGGCATGGATCACCGTCTTGCCGTTGCCGTGCGGCATCATCCCTTGCACCCGCCCGCGCCGTGTGCTCATATCGCTCATCACGTCACCGGCGTACTGATCGGGGACGATAATCTCCATGCTGTAGATCGGTTCGAGGATAATCACGCCAGCCTTCTGCGCGGCCAAGCGGAACGCCTCTTTCGCGGCGGTCTTGAAGGCGATTTCCTTCGAGTCGACCGGGTGCTCTTTGCCGTCGAAGACCGCAGCGCGCACATCAAACACCGGATTGCCCGAAATAATCCCCTCTTCCATCGCCTCGCGGATGCCCTTCTCGATCGCTGGCATAAAGCCGCGCGAGATCACGCCGCCAACGATTTCGTTGACGAATTCGAGCGGGTCTTCGCGGTTGGGATCAGGCGGCAGCGGCTCAACCCGCAGCGAGACATCGGCAAACTGGCCAGCGCCGCCGGTCTGCTTCTTGTGGCGGTACTGGGCCGTGGCCACGGTGCGGATCGTCTCGCGGTACGGGATGCGCGGCAGCTCAAGATCGATATTCACATCGAACTTGCGCTTCATGCGCTCGGCGATAATCTGCAAGTGGGTTTCGCTGAGGCCGCTGAGCAAGGCTTCGCCGGTGCGCGCATCACGCGAGACGTGTAGCGACGGATCTTCCTCGATCATCCGGCTCAGCGCCGAGCTGAGCTTATCAAGATCGGCGCGGCTGCGCGGTTTGACCGTGGCGATAAAGGCCGGCGCCGGGAATTCAATCGGGCTGAGCTTCAGCGGGCGCGACGGTAGGCAGAGCGTGTCGTTGGTCTGTGTCTCGCCGAGCTTGGTGAGCAAGCCAATGTCGCCGGGGCCGACTGCCTCAACTTCAATCTGCTCTTTACCGCGCACGATGTAGACATGCGCGATCCGCTCCTCTTTGCGGGTGTGCGCATTCATCAGCGTCATCCCAGCGCGGACTTCACCCGAAAAGACCCGGAAGTAGCTGAGCTTGCCGTAAGTGTCAGACACGGTCTTGAAGACCAATGCCGCCAGCGGTTCGTTACGGTCGGGGCGCAGCTCAACCGCAGCCTCGCTATTCGCATCGAGCGCGGTTGTTGTCTTGCGTCCAGCCGAGGGGATCGAGTCGATAATCCCGTTGAGTAACTGGGTAATCCCGACCACTTCCGTCGCCGAGCCGCAGAAGACCGGCACAATCGTACCGTCGGCGATTCCTGTGCGGAGACCGAGTAACAGCTCCTCGCGGGTAAGAGCATCTTCACCACCTTCGAGGTAGCGTTCGATCAGATGATCGTTGGTTGCTGCAATTTTATCAATCAGGGCCGTGCGCCACTCGTGCATCAGCGCATCGAGTTCAGCCGGCACATCGGCCTCGATATAGCCGCCGTCGTGTTTGGGGCTGGTCAACCATGCCCGCTGCTGGCGCAGCGAGATAATGCCCTTGAAATCTTTGCCGGCCCCAATGGGCAGATGCAGCGGAATTACCGCGGCATCGAGCACCTCGCGCGCCTGCTCGATCACGCGGTAGAAATTGGCATTCTCGCGGTCGAGCTTATTCACGAACAGAATGCGGGGAACGCGCTGCTCCACCGCCATTTCCCAGAAGAGTTCGGTGCCGACCTCGACACCAGCGCTGGCGTCAAGCACGATCACCGCGCCATCGATCACGCGCATCGCCGCCGCGGCCTCGCCAGCGAAATCGGCGGCGCCGGGTACATCAATCAAATTGATCTTGTCGCCGTTCCACTCAAGCGGTAAAACGCTGAGCGAAATAGACATCCCGCGTCGGTGCTCGTCGGGGTCGTAGTCACTGGTGGTTGACCCGTCCTCGACGCGCCCCATCCGCGGGATGGCGTGGGCCGTCATCAGCATTGCCTCGGCCAGCGTTGTCTTCCCGCTGCCGAGGTGACCGAATATGCCGATGTTGTGGATCCTTTCCGGTTCGAACGCTCGCATGGCTGTCCTCCTTGACGCAAGCCCGCGCCCGATGGGCGTGTGCTGGAAAGGAAAAAATTTTTGTTAAGAACAGATTATCAGGGTTGGCATGGTTGCGTCAAGAGGTAACAGCGCAACACAACCTTTGCACAGCCAATTCACAGGCCAATCATACGTAGAGACGCACGGCAGTGCGTCTCCCTAATCATGAGGAATACCCTGCCGTGCGGTTTACCCCAAAGGAAGGTATGGCATGGCATTACCCTGATAATAGAGACGCACAGCCGTGCGTCGTTACAATCATTTGGGGCGGATGACCAGCACCGGTGTGGGCGCAACCTGCACCACCTTTTGGGTGACGCTGCCGAACACCCAGCGGCTGATGCCGCTGCGACCATGGGTGGCGATCACGATCAGATCGACATCGTGACTCTCGGCGTATTCGATAATCGCTTCCGCCGGTGGCAGCGCGCTAATCTCGGTGTGTACCTGATAGCCTTCGCTCTGGAACTGCTTGGCGATCTGATTGAGATACTCTAGCGCCTCTTGCTCCATCGTGGTGATCGCGTCAGCCGTGGTCGCCAGCATGCCGCTGTAATCAACGCTGGTGGTAAAGATCGGCGGCACTGCCCTCAGCAACGTGATCTTCACCGTGCCTTCGCTGGCGGCGAGTGCGTGGACGTGGGGCAGCACCTGCTCGGCCAGCGCCGAGCCGTCGAGCGGGACGAGAATGTGGCGGTACATCGCAACCTCCTTGTTGCTAGACCTTCTAGGGGCCGATATCATCGAGCGGGCGCGGATTCCAGCGCCGGTGGCCTTCAATCACTTGCGCTAAGCTGCCGTCGGCATTGAGCAAGAGGCGGAGCGAACGGCGCAGATCGCAGCTTGGCACGGTGCAGACCGACGGATCGGCCATGTCGTAAGGGCATTCGCCAACGTTCTGGCACCGCGCCACCGAAACTGCGTAGCGTGGGCTTCCCGGCGGCCCGTCGAGGGTGCGCAAGATCAGCGGCGCGTATTGCAGATCAGGCGCAATCGTGCGCAGATGCGCGCGGGCGCGCGCGATCATCGGATGTGGCGGTCGTTTCGGTCGTGCCATAGCCTGACCCTTCCCGGCTTGAAGCTAGTGCCAGCAGCCATTCTATGTACACGGTATCACGAATTCGACTAAAGAGGGGACAATAGCTCACAACCGTATGTGAAGATTTTTGGACTAATGTTCAATCTTTGATGATTCGGTATTTTGCCCCGGTTTTCGCCATGAGGTGCATGGGAATACTGTGCTGTCTTATTGCATCTACTCGCTACAAAGGGAACGGCGTCTCATATCACCAAGGATGGTCTCGTAACGTCGCTACAGTGCCAATGCCTTGCCACGTAATCCGTCGGGAATGGTGAGGTTGAATCGGCGGAGGATGGATGCTGAGCATATTTGGGGCCGGCTCAGCTTCCCGCTGTAATTGGGAAAACTCTCAAAGCCGCGCCGGAAACCGTTGTTGACGACCCCCACCAGCGGGTTATTGCAAAAAGCCGCGGTGAAATACCCGCTGGCTCGCAGCCGTTCCGCTAATGTGGGCATCTCTGGCGGCAAGATCGACCACGACTAGGTGGTTCGGTGTTCAAGTGGGTATGTGCCGGTAAAGAGCGACGCATGCGAGGGGATTGTCCATTGGGCAGTGGCGAAAGCGCGTTGAAAGTGGGTTGCACCGGTGGCAAATTCATCAAGCTGGGGTGAGGTCGGGCGAGCGTAGCCGTAACAAGAGAGACGATCGCTGCGCTGCGTGTCAAGCACCAGCAACACGATATCGGGGTGGCGGCGCACAATTCTGTCTTCTCCACGAACAGATGGTTCGGGATCAACATGAGCAGTATAGCACGAGTCAGGGCGGATCAAGGGTGGTATATCAAACTCTATTGCATCAAAGCCGATCTATGCGAATGTTCTGTCTCTGTGACCAGCCGGTGTTGGGGTCTCGACAAGGTTCGCTCAAGCTTGCATGAACATCATACACGACCCGGCAAGACGATATCATGACCGGTATTGTCAATATTTTGGTCAGAGTAAATTTAATGCTTCCATAATCTTTAAATGTGTAATTAACTATTGAATGACTACTTGACGAAAAGTGGCAACTTATTTATATTCAAGTCGTCGTCTGTAATGTAGAATTAGCGGATTTTTCCGGTTTATGCTGCGCCAGTTGTAAGATGGCTCTTCGTGCTATGGCGCTCGCAGGAAGGGGTTCGTATGCTCAAGGAATTTCGCGAGTTTATTAGCCGGGGGAGTGTGCTCGATCTCGCGGTTGGCGTGATTATTGGCGCGGCATTTACTGCGATCATTGATTCGCCGGTCAGCGATATCATCAATCCGATCATTGGTTTGATCGTTGGCGGACAGGCCGATCTTCGCAATTACTTCATCCCGCTGGCCGGCCAAACGGCCACGATGCTGGCCGAAGCGCAGGTGGCGGGGCCTGTATTGGCGTATGGGGCATTTCTCAATGCGGTAATCAATTTTCTCTTCGTAGCTTTCGTGATTTTTTTGATCGTCCGAATGGCTAACCGGTTCAATACGAAACCGGCGGAGCCACCTACTCTGCCTCAACCAACACCAAGTGAGCGGTTATTGGCCGAGATTCGCGATCTTCTAGCGCAGCGTTGAACAACAAAACGGGATGCCGAACATCACGCTGTTCGGCATCCTGCGGCAAGACTACTAAAACGAGATTGCTCGGTCGCCGAGAGTCGTCCCTGGCCAGATGCGAATACCACGTTCAAGCCGGTTGTCTTGCCCGATCTGGCATTCATCGCTAATAATGGCGCTATCGGTCACGTGCGAACGCTCGCCGATCCGGTTGCCGGAGCCCAACACACAATTGCGCAGCGTAGCGCCCTCCTCGATCACATTCCCATCCCACATCACCACGCCTTCGATCTGGCATTCAGGGCCGATGTCGCAGCGCGCCCCGATCACGGTCGGGCCAATAATCCGCGTGCCGCGGCCAATCCGCGTGCCATGACCAATCACCACTGGGCCGACAATTTGGGCGCTGGAATGGATCTCGGCCTCGCCTTCGACCCAGATCCGTTCGCCAATCTGCTGGCCACGGAAATGGTACAGTACTTTCCCGATCAGAATATCGTGGTGGACATCGAGGTAGGTTTGCGGTTTGCCGATGTCTGTCCAATAGGCGCGCGAAGGGAAGCCGTACATCGGGTCGCCGGTCTGCAACACGACGGGGAAAAGACCGCGCTCAAACATATAGAATTGGTTCGGCGGCACATAGCGGAAAATCTCTGGCTCGATCAGGTAAGTGCCGGCGTTGACGAGGTTGGTGGTAATGTCTTCCAGCCGCGGTTTTTCGAGGAAGCGGCGCACCCGGCCATCACGGTCGGTTTCGACCAAGCCGAACTGGGTGGGATCGTCCACCGGCGTGAGCGAGATCGTCACCTTGCTGCCGCGCTCGCGGTGAAAATCGAGCATCGCCTGCAAATCGAGATCGGTCATCACATCGCCGTTAAAGATAAAGGTAGTGCCGTCAAGCAGATGCTCGACATACTTGACTGCACCGGCAGTGCCGCGCGGTTCAGGTTCTTCGATAATGTGCAGCTTCATGCCTAAGCGGGAACCATCCCCAAGCGCCGCGCGGAAGCGGTCAGCCAGATATTGCACGGCGAGAATCGCTTCGCGGATGCCATAATCGCGCAAGCGCAAGAGCATCCACTCAATGAACGGCTGATTAACCAGCGGCAACATCGGTTTCGGCGTGCGGCAAGTGAGGGGGCGCAAGCGCGTACCCTGACCGCCAACCAGAATGACTGCTTTCATAGCATTGTTTCTGTTGATAGGTTTGCCAACTAAACGATATCCGATATGGCTAGGCGCAGTATAGCGCCGGTAGACCACAAACAGTTTACCAATCGCTCGCGGTTTGGTGACAATTTTCTTAGCCAGCGGCTGCCAGCGTCTCGGCGCGGACTCGTTGACGCCAGTAGGTCAAAATATCGTGCAAGGTCTCTGGCAGAGTATAGCGTGGCTGCCAGCCGGTGCGCGCGCGCAAGCGGCTCGCATCACAGACGACGAGCGGAATATCGATTGGGCGCATCAATTCAGGGTTAAGCCGTACCTCGACCGGCGCCGTGCATTCGGCCAAGAGCATATCGAGCAACTCGCGCACCATTACGGCTTTTCCCGACCCCACATTGTACACGGTGCCGCTCTCGCCGTGTTCGGCGAGCAGCGCGTAGGCTGCTACCACATCGCGCACATCGGAAATATCGCGTTGCGCGGCAAGGTTGCCCACCTGCACGATCGGCGGTTGCAAACCGAGTTCGATGCGGGCGATTTGGCGGGCAAAGGCCGCGGTCACAAACCGCTCGTTTTGGCGCGGGCCGATATGGGTAAAGGGGCGCACCCGCACCAGATCAAGCCCATGGCTATAGTGGTATTGCAACGCCAACAGACTTTGGGCCACTTTACTGACTCCGTAGGGGCTGGTTGGGCGTAAGGGGGTATCCTCATCGATCGGCAAATCTTCAGGGTCGATCTTGCCGTACTCTTCGTTCGTACCGATCACCAGCACCCGGGTGGCCATACGGTATTCGATCAAGGTCAGAAAGATGTGGAGCGCACCGAGGGTATTGGCAGCCAACGTGCCGGCCGGATCACGGAATGACTCAGGCACGAACGGCTGGCCGGCCAAATGAAAGATGATATGTGGCCGCACCTGCACCAGCGCACGCATCGTTGCCTCAGCGTCAGCCAGATCGGCTTGCACCAATTGCACCTGGCCGGCGAGTTCGGGCAGCGCGAGCGCAGGCGAGCGCGACAGCCCCCAGACCTCCCAGCGCCCGCTGGCCAGCAAATACTCGGCAAGATGGCCGCCGACAAAACCGTTAATTCCGGTGATCAATACACGCATAATCGTGATAGCTGCAGTCAGCGCGCTGCGCTGAGATTATATCGCGAGTGATTGTGCATTTTATTGACAGTGATTGTGCAACATGCTACAATATTGACAACATTGTACCACGCTTAGCGTAAAGCTTGTGCAGCGCTAAATAGATTTGGGCAACGCACACGCAATTGTGAACCGTGGTACGATATGGATCGGGTGTAAAGATTATGCGCCATCGCTACAGCACAGCTTGAGCGCTGGGAAGGGCCGCGGAACGATGGCACCGCAACATTTTCTCTCCCAATTTTCAGACAAGCCGCGATACAACACCAAGGCTGTCGCACAGGAGACAGGCGTGCCGGCCGATACCTTCCGCGCATGGGAACGCCGCTATGGCGTGCCACGCCCACAGCGCACCGAAGGCGGCCACCGCCTCTATTCTGAGCGTGATATTGCCACGATTCGTTGGCTTCGGGATCGCACGGCGGAAGGATTAACCATTAGCCAAGCGATCGCACTGATGATTGACGGAAGCGAGACGAGTCTCTCGTGGCTGAATACCGCGGTTGATACGGAACCGCACACGTGGGATCGCATGCAGGCACGGATGATCAATGCGCTGACCGATTTTGACGCCACCCGCGCCGAACAGATTCTGGGTGAGGCATTCGCGCTTTACCCGCTCGAAGATGTCTTCCTGAAGCTGATCCAGCCGGCCATGATCGAGATCGGCGAGCAGTGGCACGCTGGGCGGATTTCGGTGACCGCCGAACATTTTGCCACTCAGTTCATCCGGCGCAAGTTGTCGAGCCTGTTTAACACCTACAACGTGACCGAGGGCCGCGGATTGGTGGTGGTAGGCTGCGCGCCGAGCGAACAGCACGATCTCGGTGCGCTGATGCTGGCCGTCTTCCTTGTGCGGCACGGTTGGCAAGTCGTCTATCTTGGCCCGGAAGTGCCGGTGAAAGATCTGCTCGATGCGGTGCGCCACATTCAGCCCGATTTGGTCTGTTTGTCAGCTTCGACAACTGAAACCGCCACCCAACTGCTCGAAATTGGGCGCGCATTGCAACAATTGCCGCCGCCAACGCCGCTCTTCGGCTATGGCGGTCGCGCGTTCAACCTTAACCCGATCTTGACTCATAAGATGCCGGGCACATTCTTGGGTCGCGATGCACAGGAAGCGGTAGAAAACGTCGCGGCACTCCTGAGTCGCAGTCGCTAATGGTGTGCGAGGAAGGCGAGCGTTATTGGCGATCCGGGCCCATAACGCTTGATTCGAGCTTGCCTGTACACGGAAGATTGCGTATAGTACAAATAAGCGTGAATATGTGACAAAAGGAGTGCGGTGTGTCGCTGAATTCGATCTCGATCATTACGCGCGGGAACGGATTACCGGTCAGCCAAGCTCTGCCGGCTGATGAGCAGCTTGCCCAGCTCTTCCATCTCAGCGATCTGCCTGCCTCGTCTAATGCTGATGAACTCCCGCCGCCGCCGGTTCGTTCGCTGGCTGAGGCCTACGCAATCTGCGACCAGATTATCCGGCACCATTCCAAGAGTTTTTTCTTTAGCACGCAGTTTTTGCCGCCGCCGCAGCGCCGGGCAGTGCGGGCATTGTACGCCTTTTGCCGCACGACCGATGATACGGTGGATATGGCAACCTCCGATCCAGCTCGCGCTCTTGCCGAATGGGTGCGGGTTGCCCGCCGTCCGTGCCTTGATACTTCGCACCCGGTGCTGTTGGCATGGGCCGATACCTGCCAACGCTACAATCTCGCTCCTCACTTGATCGATGAGTTGTTGGCTGGTGTTGCGATGGATCTGACGATTTCGCGCTACGCCACCTTTGCCGATCTTTGGCTCTATTGCTACCGGGTCGCCTCGGTCGTGGGGTTGTTGGTCATGGGGATCACCGGCGCTGCTCCCGGTGCGACGCCGTATGCGATTAAGCTAGGAGTGGCTTTGCAGTTGACGAACATCTTGCGCGATATTGGTGAAGATGCTGGCCGCCAGCGCGTATATCTGCCTGAAGATGAGTTGGCGCGCTTTGACCTGACCGCTGATGATATTCTGGCCCGCGTTTATGATGACCGGTTTATCGCCCTGATGAAGTTTCAGATCGAACGCGCTCACCGCTTGTACGAGGAGAGCTGGCCCGGTATTGCGCTCTTGCCGGTGGAGGTGCGCTTTGCAGTTGCCGCTGCGGCGTGTGTTTACCGGGGCATCCTTGATAAAATCGTCGCAAACCAGTATGATTCCTATACCAACCGTGCGTATTTGACCTTGCGCGAAAAGGTGGCGTGCTTGCCGCGCATCTGGTGGGATGTACGCCGGTTGGAGAAGCAGGCCCGTTGAGGGGCAGTTTAGTTTGTACTGGCTAGATGCACGGGGTGGTCTGGTTTGTACTAACGAGATGCAAAAGCGGTCATCAGCCCGTTAATGATGTTTGTTTTGTACTGAATAGATGCTGTTCAAGCCTAGAATGGTTCTATGACTACATACGCTTTGTCGACGCCGCAGACGATCCGCCCGTGGCCGCGCTGGATATTTGATCTCTTGCTGTGGATTCTCTTTCTTGGCCCGATTGCATCGCCGCTCTTCCGTGCGACCGGGTTGCCGCTGGTAAGCGATGCCGGGGTGCTGGCCCGTGATCTGCTGGCAGTCTATATTTGCCCGACGCCGGAGCGTTCGTTTTGGTTGTGGGGCTGGCCGATGGCGGTTTGCGCCCGGTGCTGGGGGGCGACGATTGGTCTCTGGCTCGCGCGCCTAAGCATCGGTAAACGTGCGCCGGCGATATTGCGCGCCTATCGCTCGCTGGTATGGCCGTTGCGGTTCGTCATCGCTGCCCTTCCCTTCTTGCTCTGGCCGCTTGAGATTGTTGGTCATTACAGTGGCTGGTGGTTTGCTCCCCTCTGGTTGTTGCTGCTCAATGGTGTGCAAGCCGGTTTTGCCGCGGGCATCTTCTTTGCCTCGGTTTGGCCCGGCTTGTGGCCGGCGCCGTCACGTATGGCGGGATAGTGTCTGGCGCAGCGACGCAACCTGAAATGATGAGGCCGGCGAGAGGGGTAAAGCTCACAACCTCTCGCCGGTTTTGTTGCCTTTTCTCATGTGGTGAGGCCATGCGCTGCACACCGAGGAGCAGACGGACGGCTTAGATCACGATCCGCAGGCGCAGGCCGCCGGTTGGCAGATGCGCCCGCTGTGGGCGCGCCGAATGCACCGATTCCAAGATTGGCGAGGAGACTCATCTGCTCCATCCATACGCTTGATCAAGTGAGGAGATCGACCTATGCGTTTATGGTTGTTTATATTGTTGGCTGTCCTCTTCACCGGCTGCGCGCGCGCCGATGTGCCGGCTTCGCCGGCAGCGGTTGCGCCAACCCCGACAGCGCCGCCAGTGCGCCCGACCGATGCGCCGTTGCCGCCAATCGCTTCTGCACCGCCGGCTCCTACGGCCGAGGCTTCATTCACCGAGTACGAACAACGGCTGATCGTACTCTACCAGCGGGCTAGCCAAGCCGTGGTGAGCCTTGATGTGGTCGTTGATCCGAGCGCCAATTTGCCACCAGGCCATCCGCCGATCACGCCTGATGGGCCGACCGGGCAGGGTTCTGGTTTTTTGTTCGACGCTCAGGGCCATATTGTAACCAACCATCACGTGGTGGCCGGCGCAGTGCAGATACAGGTGCGCTTTGCCAATGGCGCGACGGTGATTGCCGATCTGATTGGCAGCGATCCCGATAGTGATTTGGCCGTGATTAAAGTGACGAGCTTGCCGGAGGGGATGACGCCGTTGCCGTTGGGTGATAGCCGGGCAGTGCAGGTGGGGCAGACCGCGATTGCGATCGGTAGCCCGTTTGGCGAGCAGAACACGCTGACGGTGGGGGTGGTGAGCGGCTTAGGCCGTACCTTGCGCGGGCCAACCCGCAGCTTCGGCAGTTTCAGCATTCCGAACGTCATCCAGACCGATGCCGCGATCAACCCCGGCAATTCGGGCGGCCCGTTGCTCAATTTGCGCGGCGAAGTGATTGGGATCAATACGGCGATTGCGGTCAGCCTTGGCGGGCGCGATTTCGAGGGGGTTGGCTATGCGGTGCCGGCGCAGACGATTGCGCGCGTGGCGCCAGTGCTCATTAGGCAAGGACGGTATGACCATCCATGGCTTGGCGTGAGTATGACCACGATTGACACCCTGTTTGCCAACCGGTTTGGGTTGCCGGTCAACCGTGGGGTACTGGTGGGGACAGTCCAGCCGAATAGTCCGGCGGAACAGGCTGGGTTGCGGGGTGGCAATACAACCGAGACCTACCGCGGTCTGCCGGTGCGGATAGGTGGTGACATTATTTTGGCGTGCAATGGGGTGCCGATCGTCTCCAGCGACCAACTTATCGGCTTGCTTGACCAGTTTACGGTTGGCGAACGGATCACGTTGACGATTCAGCGTGGCAACGAGCAGCTTGAGATGGCGGTGACATTAGCTGCACGACCGTAACCGGCAACGCTTCGGCGGCGGGGCAGCGGCCCGCGCTCCGCGAGGGGGGGTGGGGTTGCGATGCGCTGGTGCGCTCCCCCCCAGCCCCGCTCCCACTGGCGCGGGAGAGGGG
The DNA here is from genome assembly GCF_034431535.1 of Chloroflexus sp. Taxonomy (GTDB): domain Bacteria; phylum Chloroflexota; class Chloroflexia; order Chloroflexales; family Chloroflexaceae; genus Chloroflexus. The sequence continues at coordinate 55,494 of NZ_DAOUDC010000048.1, forward strand.
CGGAGTGCCGCACGTTGAGGCTTGCACCGCGATCAACGGTGGTGATTGACCAAATGGTTTGTCCGCCCTGCAACGCTCAGCTGGGGGGTGATGCGGGGCAGCGGCCTGCGCTCCGCGATAGGGGAAGGGCCAGCGGCCCGCGCTCCGCGATGGGAGTGACGGCAGTGGTGCGACTATAACCCCAAGGTGCGGTAGAATGACAATAACAGAGCGAGGCAAGCGCCACTTCTCGCTGGAGGGGGTGGCCGGTAGTATGAAAAGTGAGCAGCGATGGCAATCCCTACTATAACCGATCTCGATGCCGCTCGCGCCGGGATTTTGCGGCGCATGCCGCTGGACGATGATGCCGCGACGACCCGCGTCGTCGCCGAGATTATTGCTGATGTGCGGCAGCGGGGCGATAACGCGCTGCGCGAGTACACTTTGCGCTTCGACGGTGTAGACCGGACGGCGATAGAGATACCGCGGGAGCGGTGGGCGGCGGCGGCAGCCGATCTCGATCCGGCGTTGCGCCGCGCGCTGTTGCTGGCGATTAGCGAAATTCGTCGCTTCCATGAGCGACAACTCCGCAACTCATGGGTCGAATTTGGCGTCGAAGGAGCGCTGGGGCAAATTGTGCGCCCGCTCGACCGGGTAGGGATGTATGTGCCGGGAGGGGCAGCGCCGCTGCCGTCATCGCTGATCCACGCTGCGGTGCCAGCGCGGGTGGCCGGTGTGCGCGAGATTGTCGTCTGCTCGCCGCCGCAGCGCGCTGCCGGCGAACCGGCGGCAATGGTGCTGGCGGCGGCCCACTTAGCTGGCGTTGACCGGGTGTTCGCAGTGGGTGGCGCACAGGCGATTGCTGCGATGGCCTATGGTACTGAGAGCATTCCACGGGTGGATACAGTGGCGGGGCCGGGCAACCGGTACGTCATACAGGCAATGCGGATGGTGTACGGAACGGTAGGCGTGGTTAGTCTGCCGGGGCCGACCGAGACGTTGATTATCGCTGATCACACGGCTAATCCGCGTGCAGTAGCCGCTGATCTGTTGGCGCAAGCTGAGCATGTCGAAGCAAGCGCCATTTTGCTGACCACCGATCAGGTCTTGGCCGAACAAGTGCAGCAAGAAGTCGAGCGGCAACTAGCGGCGTTGCCCGACGCAAACGCGCGCGCGGCGCGCGAAGCGGTCACGCAACGCGGCGGGATTGTGTTGGTGCCCGATCTCGCGACAGCGTTTCACTTGGCCAATGAGTATGGCCCAGAGCACCTCTGCCTGCTGATTGCTGATCCGTGGCAGTATGTAGGAGAGGTGCGCAATGCCGGCGGCGTCTTTTTGGGTGAAGAGTCGTTTGAAGTGTTGGGCGACTACGTAGCCGGGCCATCGCATATCATGCCTACGGAAGGCACGGCGCGTTACGCTTCACCGGTCAATGTCGATAGTTTCCGTAAGGTCATCTCGCTAGTTGGCGTCAATCGAGCCGGTCTGAGCCGGATCGGGCCGGCGGCGATGCGGCTGGCCGAAGCTGAAGGTTTGTTTGCGCACGCGGCAGCGGTGCGGGCGCGACTTGAATCACTCGATACCGACGGGAGGGAATAAGATGTCGGGCTTTTTGGTGAGCTTTGTCAGTATTTTGTTTACCGTGTTGTTTTACGCCATCTTAGGGCGGGTGTTGGCCTCGTGGATTGATCCGCAGGGCAATTCTCCGTTGACCCGCTTTCTGCATGAGATTACCGAGCCGATTCTGGGGCCTATCCGGAGCATTATGCCCAATCTCGGCATGTTTGACCTCTCGCCGATTGTGGCAATGCTCGTCTTGCAACTGCTTGAACGCCTGATCATTAGTGCAATTCAGTGAGACGCCGGCGGGCCAAACCCATTATTGCGAGCGGATAAGTGAATGGCTGAGAAAACCTTTTCGATAGGTGCGCGGCGAGCTGGCAACGATCGGCTATTGCTCGCCGTGGTCTTTCTAGCGGGGATCGGCACGCTCGGCATCGAGATGGTGATGCCGCGCATGTTGGCGCCCTTTTTTGGTACTTCCCAGCCGATCTGGGCCGTCGTGATCGGAATGACGCTGGTCTATTTAGCGGTCGGCTACCGGATGGGCGGGGTGCTGGCCGACCGGCGGCCCGATTGGCGGCTCTTGTTTCAATTGATCGGCTGGGCTGGCCTGAGCTGTGCGATCATCCCGTTCATTGCCCGCCCGATTCTAAGCGTCGCGCAAGGCGCGCTGCGCAATGTCGCCGCCGGCAGCTTTTTAGCTGCGCTGATCGGCGTCATCTTACTGTTTGCTGTGCCGGTCACGCTGATGGCAATGGTGGGGCCGTTTACCATCCGGCTGCAGCTACGCCAAGCCGAAGATGTCGAGCGGGCCGGACGCACTGCCGGCACCATCTCGGCGCTCTCGACTATCGGCTCGATTATCGGCACCTTTTTGACCGTTTTGGTGCTGATTCCAACCATTGGCGTCGCCAGCACGCTCTTCCTTTTTGCCGGCTTCTTGGTCGTACTCAGCCTGATCGGGCTACGCGATCCACGCGGTCTGCTGCTGGTGGCGACCGTGGCACTGCTGGCCGTTGCGTACCAACTCAATACCGGTACGATCAAAGCAGCCGATTGCCGCAACTGCCGCTTGATTGCCGAATATGAATCGGACTACAACTACATCCAAGTGGCCGAGCAAGAGGTCACGTATGCGAGCGGCGCCGTTGACTGGCGGCGAGTGCTGATTCTCAACGAAGGGTTGGCATTACACTCGATCTACCGGTTGAAATACCGCGAAACCGGCGACCCGCTCGATCTGCTGACCGATGGCGGGCCGTGGGACTATTTCACTGTCGCGCCGTATCTCTACCCCAACATAAACCCAGATGATATCCGCTCGTTGGCGTTGCTGGGGGCGGCGGCAGGCAGCATTGCCCAACAGTTTCTGGCGATTTACGGGCCGGATACGGTCATCGATGCGGTGGAAATCGATCGCAAAATCAGTGAGGTCGGGCGGCGCTACTTTGATATGGCCGATGGCACCGCGCAAGCGCCCTATTTCACGACCTACAACGATGATGCCCGCTACTGGCTGGCGCAGACTGACCGCCAATACGACGTGATCGGCATGGACGCCTATCACCAGCCGTATATTCCCTTTCACCTGACGACAGTCGAATTTTTTCAGGAAGTGAAAGCCAAGCTGACCCCACGCGGCGTCGCCGTGGTGAATGCCGGCCGGCCGGCCAGCGGCGATGACCGGCTGGTGAATGCGCTGGCCTCGACGATGGCCGCTGTCTTCCCACAGGTGTATATTATCGACACCCGGTTTAGCAATGCGATCGTGATCGGTGTCAACCAGCCAGTGGGAGACGGCGTAGTCAATTTTATTGAGAATGCGGCCCAGATCGACATACCGGCCTTGCAACTGGTAATGTACTGGTCGCTCTATGAAGGCCGGTTTGGGCCATTGCGCGAATTTACGCCGGCGATGGCGCAATTTCGACCCTTTACCGATGACCATGCGCCGGTAGAACAACTGATTGACGGCCTGATTTTCAACGAAGCGGGCAAAATTGCCCAGTAGCGGGTTGACAACTTTGCACAACTCATGTTACCTTTATATCGGTTAGCCAGACTGTTTCGGATAGGATCGAATTTGATGAGCAATTCGCCGTTGCAACACCGCTACCGTACCTGTTCGGCGTTAGCCGGACAATCTGCCTGTTACTGCGCATCACGTCACCGGTGCTGGCGCAGTATGGGCGGTGACAGTGCGGCGTTGCGCGCGATTCGGGCTGTATCCTCCGCGAACCGCATCAGGCCGCTCTAGCGCGGGGCCATGACGCCCCCGGGCAAGAGCCTTTGTTATCGTGATAACATCGGTTCATGTTAAGGGGGGTGTCACTTGGCACAGCGAGTCCTCGTTTTGAACGCAAGTTATGAGCCGCTGCAACTGATTTCAGTGCGGCGCGCGCTCGTCCTCCTCTTACAAGAAAAAGCCGAGCTTGTCGAGGCGGCGATGCAGCATCTGCGTGCCCAATCGGTCACGTACAGCGTCCCGCTAGTCATCCGGCTGGTGCGGTACATCCGCATTCCACGCCAACTGCGGCTGCCCTGCTCGCGGCGCGGGGTCTTTGCCCGCGATCGCGAGACCTGCCAGTACTGTGGCCAGCAGCCAGGCCGAGCGCACCTGACGATGGATCATGTGGTGCCACGCTCGCAAGGTGGGTTGACGACGTGGGATAATGTGGTGACGGCCTGCCGCGATTGCAACCATCGTAAGGGCGGGCGCACCCCCGAACAGGCGAACATGGTGTTGCTAACGACGCCGCGCCAGCCGCAGTATCTGGCCTTTGCCCTCCTCGGCGAGCTAGAGCGGCACGATGTCTGGCGCAAATATGCCTACACCTAAGCGCCGGCTAGGTGATCACGGTGAACAGATTGCCGCCGCCTATCTCGAACAGCGCGGCTATACGATGATCACCCGCAACTGGCGTTGTCGTAGTGGTGAAATCGATCTGGTCGCCCGTGACGGCGACCAGATTGTTTTTGTGGAAGTGCGCACGCGCCGCGATGCATACGCGCTGGAATCGATTACGGCCCAAAAGCGGCAACGATTGATCACCCTTGCGTACCACTATCTCGCTGAGCACAACATGTCCCCGACGACTGACTGGCGAATTGATGTGATAGCCTTGACCATCACTGGCAGGAGCCTCGTGGTCAGTGATCACATCATCGCGGCGATTGGCGAAGAATAACGCCGACCTAGCCGGCCGTCCTGCGCAAATCTGTGCATATCATCACAATCCAAAGTAGCTACGGATCGTGTATCATGAGGCCGATTGACTGGTGCAGCCTACTTGAGGAACTGCGCCAGCTATGCTATATTACGCACAAGATTTGACATTTAGAGAAGTCGTAGCATTGCTCACCGCGAAACAGCGGCTCGCTATCAGGTGGTGGAGTTTGGGCAAGAGTGTCGGCCATGTATAGTGCGCAACCGGGCTATCGGGCATGTGAGGCGAGCAATGCTCTAGAAATGTTTGCTGTGTGGAAACGCCGTTGACGATTGTGGGTCATCTGGCCCCTGATCTCGACTGCCTCACCGCAATCTGGCTGTTGATGCGGTTTGGCCCGGCGAAAGATGCCGACTTGCAATTTGTGCCGGCCGGGCGCACGTGGCGGGATCAGCCGGTCGACTCTGACCCTCACATCATTCACGTCGATACCGGCGGTGGCCGGTTTGACCATCACCAAACCAATGATCCGACGCTCAGCGCGGCCGAGCTGGTGCGGCGGGCCGTCGCGCCAAACGATGAAGCCTTGCGTCGGTTGGTTGATCAAGTGACGCGGATCGATCATGCCGATTACCGGCCGGGGCATGTCTTTTTCAATATTACCGATTTAATCGCTGGCTACAATGCGCTCTACCCCAATCGGCCCCATCACGTTGCACAGGCGATGCTGGCTAATCTCGATGCGTGGTACGAGCACGAGGTGCGCCAGTTACGGTTTGAGCAAGCGTTCCAGCACCGGCTTGAATTTGACACGCCGTGGGGGTTAGGGATTGCGGTGCAGAGTGCCGATGGCGGCTCGTCGCGGCTGGCGTTTAGCTATGGCGCGGTGCTATTTGCCTACCGCGACCGGCGCGGCTATATGGGGGTAACGGCCCAGCGCCGCTCGAACGTTGATCTGCAACCGGTGTACGAAACGCTGCGTCAGTGCGACAGCCAAGCCGACTGGTACCTGCACCCCAGCCATCGCCTCTTACTCTGCGGCACGCCGAAAGCGCCGCCGCGTCACTTCTCACAGCTCTCGCTCGAAGAGCTGGTCGAGATTATTCGCCGGCAGTAAGGCTGTTGTTTTGCTACAGCGCAGCCATAGCTGCGCGGTATGCCTTTTCCCCGCTTGCCACTGCGCTCTGGCTTGGGCGCTGTAACCCAGTGCTACTACCGTTGTCCGGCGGAGCGATATGCTATAATTGTGAGGAGACACATCCGAACAACTGTAGTGGAAACCTTTGTGCGCGATTTCACCTCATTTAACGACATCTTTAGCCGCCCGCCGAATGATAACTTCGAGCTGCTCAAGGCATGGGCAGGGACGACGCTGGCCTTTGCGATTATGCAGACCGGCGCATCGAATTTGCTGCGCGGCGAGTTTGTCACCAACCTCATCGTGGCTGCGATTGTAGCCGGGATCGGGTTCGTGCTGCACGAATTAGCCCACCGGGTGGTGGCGCGCGGCTACGGTGCGCAAGCCCATTTTAGGGCCAACGATCGCTGGTTGCTGTTGTCAATTCTGATTAGTTTCTTGGGTATCTTCATCGCGGCGCCGGGAGCGGTTTGGCACCGTGGCTTGCTCACGGTTCGCCAAAGCGGGATTATTGCCCTAGCGGGGCCGGTGACCAATCTGGCGTTGTCGGTGCTCTTTCTCTTCCTCTTCATTCCGGTTATCGTGTTGCGACCGCCGGCGTTTGATCTCTTGATCACTATCTGCTATGTAGGCTTTCGGTTCAATGCTTGGATCGGTCTGTTCAATATGATCCCGGCCGGCCCGTTTGACGGCGCGAAGGTGCTGGCATGGGATTGGAAAGTCTTTGCCGTCATCGTGGCGATTGGCGTCGGCTTGACCTTCTTACTCAGTGATAGCGCACTGTTTGGGGTATTGCAGACGCTGGCCCGGATGTTTTAGACGAGGATGCGATGCGTACTCCCTTGATTGCCGGCAATTGGAAGATGTACAAGACGATCGGCGAGGCGACGGCGCTCGTGCGCGATCTGCTCGCCGGTCTTGGTCCGCTGGCCGATCGGGAAGCGATTGTGTGCCCGCCATTTACCGCGTTGGCTGCGTTGGCGCCGTTGGTGGCCGGTAGCCAGTTAGGGTTGGGGGCGCAGAATCTCTACCCCGAAGCGCAGGGCGCTTTTACCGGCGAGGTGTCGCCGGTGATGCTGGCCGACATTGGCTGCCGGTATGTGATTGTCGGTCACAGTGAGCGGCGGCAGTATTTCGGCGAGAGCGATGCGTTCGTCAATCGGAAGTTGCGGGCAGCGTTGGCGCATGGCCTGCGCCCGATCGTCTGTGTTGGCGAGAGCAAGCCCCAGCGTGATTCCGGGCAGGCCGAGCCGATTGTGACGGCGCAGGTGCGGGCGGCGTTAGTTGAGGTGACATCGGCGCAGATGGCGGATGTGGTGATCGCTTACGAACCGATTTGGGCGATTGGTACGGGCGACACGGCGACTCCGGCTGATGCGCAGGCGATGCATGCCGCGATCCGGGCCACGCTTACCGAATTGTACGGCGCTGAAATTGCTGCGACGGTGCGGATCCAGTATGGCGGGAGCGTGAAACCGGACAATATTGACGAATTGATGGCCCAGCCTGACATTGATGGCGCACTAGTCGGCGGCGCCTCATTGCAGGCTGCCAGTTTTCTCCGTATTATCAACTATCAGTAAATGGAACCTGAACGTAGCGCAGGGCAAGACTTGGTAGGCGACGGTTGCTGCAACCGTCGCCATTTGTGCTTGTATGCCGTAGGCAGCGTATCGCAGAGGCGCAACCCGCGCGGAATGTTCAGATTGCATTCGTGGTCAGTACAATAGCATATAGATTCATCGCTTAGATGCAATCTTGATTGCAAACGACACTCATGCAGGAACTGTTGATCATTATTGCGCTGGTATTGGCGAACGGTGCCTTTGCCGCCACCGAACTAGCGGTCGTCTCGGCGCGGCGCGGGCGGCTTGAGCAGCGCGCTGAGGATGGTAGCCGGGGGGCGGCGATCGCGTTGCAATTGCAAGATGACCCCGATCGCTTTCTGTCAGCGGTGCAGATCGGGATCACGCTGATCGGCACGCTGAATGGCGTCTTTGCCGGCGCAACGTTGACCGGCCAACTTGCGCCGTGGGTTGCTCAGTATCCGCTGTTAGCGCCGTATGCCGACCAACTCGCTCAATTTCTGGTGGTGCTGCTGGTGACGTATTTGTCACTGGTACTGGGTGAGCTGGTACCGAAGCGGATCGCGTTGCAGAGCGCCGAAGCCATCGCGACCCTGATGGCGCGCCCGATGCTATTGCTGGCTCGGATCAGCACGCCGATCATCGCGTTGCTCAGCTTTTCCACCCGGCTGGTCTTGACTGTGATCGGACGGGCGAATGTGGAAGAAGAGCGCGTCACCGAAGAGGATATTCGGGCGCTAGTGCGGGAAGGGGCGGAAACAGGCGAGGTCGAACCACAAGAGCAGCAGTTTATCGATCGAGTGTTCAAGTTCAGCGATCGGGCCGTGCGCCACATTATGACCCCGCGCCACGAAGTTGAGATGGTCGAAGCCAACCGCACCCTCGGTGAGGTGATCGATGAGTTGTTAGCCAGTGGCTACTCGCGCTTTCCGGTCTATGAAGAGACACCCGATCAGATTGTCGGGATCGTGCATGTGCGCGATTTGTTGCTGCTCTACCGCAAGAAGGGCGAACAGGCATTGGTGCGCGAAGCGGTCTCGCCGCCGCTCTACGTCCCTGAAAACAGCCGTGCTTCAGCGTTGCTGACCACCTTTCGCCGTAGCCGCCGCCACATGGCGCTTGTGGTGGGTGAGCTAGGTGGGATCGAGGGCGTCGTGACGTTAGAAGACGTATTGGAAGAGATCGTGGGCGAGATTGATGACGAATACGATGATGCTACTCCACCACCAATCGTGCGTCGCGAAGATGGTTCATACCTCGTTGAGGGCTCATTACCGGTTGACGAAGTGCGCACGTTGCTCGACGTCGATGAGTTGCCTGACGAAGACACTTTTCGTTACGAGACGTTGGCTGGCCTGGTGATCAGTCTGATCGGTCATATCCCAACTGCCGGTGATGTAGTGCGGTGGAGCGGATGGCGGTTTGAAGTGGTTGATATGGACGGGTTGCGGGTTGATAAGGTGTTGATCGCGCGCGAGCCGGAGACGGGCAATAAAGCGGCGCCGGTGGCGTAGAGGACGGTGGGGCGGGGTGGATTGCACTCCGCCCCTGCAGGTTGGTTCAAGGGCAGCCAGCACATCTGATCTAGTACCCGGCCGGAAGGGCCGGGCGAGGGGTACGAAGCCGGCTGCGCGGGCTGAATAGCCACGAAACGACCCAAAAGGCACAAAAATTATCAGGTTTTTCATCGTTTGGGTGTCTTTGTGGCTATGCTGCTCGTGGTGCTCACTTCCAGCCCGGCTCCCACCGGCACGGGCGAGGGGAGGAGAACCGGGCGTTGCGGCATCGCACAGAGATCAACGGTGGTGCTCAATCAAACATTCTGTCTGCCCCTCAATGGTTGTGGGTAGGTGGCAAACCTGCCCTTGCGCTCGTTTGGCCGGTTGCGGGCGGTGGGAGGTGCACGTCCGTGCGGGGACGCACCACCGTGCGCCTCTACTGGGCCCACAACGGCCAGCGATCTTGAGCGGTATTTTGGGTGACTTGTTGCGTAATGGCTCCATCGCTAACG
>NZ_DAOUDC010000049.1:0-211085 GCF_034431535.1 Chloroflexus sp.
ATGAAATCGGCCAAACCGGCGAACATCCTCTCGGTCGGCGATACCTTCCCCCACGCATACGACTTCGGCGCGATGACCGCACTCCAACCGAGGGTGTTCGGCGAGCGAATGGGATGCGCCGCGAAGGAAACAGTCCGCCTGCCGGCGCGCAACGATGCCCCCGACCTGCGCTGCAACGTCTGCGGCGCGCCGGTGGAGTGCTAGAAGAATACGGCGAAGAGGGGCTGATGCCGGTGGTCAATTCGCCGCGCGTCGGCGGGTGCGGCTATACGAAGCCCTTCAATACGTCCCTGCGCTGCGAGGAGCGAATACCCGCGGGCAAAGGATAACGATCTGGGCGCGCATTGTTAGACATCTCGAAAGGCTGTCTCACGAGCCAGCCTGTACCCCAAACTGAAGTCGTACCTGTCCTGGATTGAACGCAAACCCCGCTTGAAAGACCTCCCCGCCGAAGCTCTGATTGAGTTGCTGAAGGGGCTGTATCAGATTGCGCCACCAAACACATCCTGGCGGGAAAGACGGCTCTCTCCGGCCCAATTGGTCTACGATCCACGTCGGCAACGTCCTCACCGTTCACATTTCCGGGAGGCGAAGAAAGTCATCAGCGAATACAAAAAAGCCACCGGCAATCCGGTCGGCACGCTTGAGCTGATGCTCACCTACCTGGAGCGCGGCTATGCCTTCATCGTTGATTTCAGTGATATTGACATACCCTTCTACTCTACGATGTGCCGATCAACATGCTTTACCACTTTGCAGAAGAGTTGCGGAAACTCCCCGATGGCGCAATCTGTACCGGGCACGCTTCCGCGACCGGATGGGGGCAATGTCCCGCACAGCTAGCATCGGCTGGGAGTATGGGGACGCGGTACGGGAGGTGTTTGAGGAATTGGAGGAAGAATCAGTACATGCACGTCCTCTCTGGTCAGAGGTAGAGAAACCACCTTCGGCAGCGATCAATGCTCCACCAGTTCACGTTTGCATGCCTGGAGTGGCAGGATTTCCCCTCCACCGTTTCACGGGTGATGAATGTATAGATGAAAACCGGCTGACAGAACTTTCCCGGGCTTTTTTGATTCCGCTGCAAACACTCACCGCATCGGCGGAGCGATGGAACAGGAATTGGGTAGAGATTTCACATCTCGCTATGTGATTTTTATCACATAGCCTCTTCCTTGGCAACAAACAGAGTTGACAAAATCGTCACCCTATGGTATCCTCATCGCGGATCGATATTCATGTTCGGATAATACACACAAACCTATGGCCGCTCACTTTGTAAGCCTTATCCTCCTTGTACTCGTACTCCTCCTTAGCCTTATTGGCGGGTGGAGTAAGCGTGTTTAGGGAGGGGATGGTCACAAAGCCCCGGCTCAGGATGCAAGACTGAACCTCCCGCCCTGCGGGAGGTTTTTTAGTACCCGTGCGAGGATACGCGATGCGGCTCATCACGATGATTATCATCTTTTGGCAACAACGTGCGTTACAGCCGCGACTCGCGCTTGCGCCGGTAATGATTACCCGGCGTCGCTAACCTACGTTCCGTTCACCGCCGCCTCGCCAGCGCATTGCCCCGCGGCTGGCCGCTCACATCGAGGTGAGCAGCGGCGCAACGCCCCACTGCTGTGGCCCGTCGGTTGTTGGATCGGTCGTCGCCAACGGTAGAGCGCATCGCTGCGCTTGCCACCGTTGGGTACGGCTGCACACACAGGTTCTGTTCCAGACTCATCACGACAGGAGTAGTTCGATGACCAAACCACTCACCGGTGCCCAGATTATGTGTGAGGCCCTCATCCGCGAGGGGGTCGAAGTCATGTTCGGCATTCCCGGCGGCGCGATTATGCCCTTCTACTATGCGATGTGGGATTATCGCGACCGGCTGCGCCACGTGCTCTGCCGCCACGAGCAGGGGGCCGGCCACGCCGCCGAAGGCTACGCCCGCGCCACCGGCAGGCTCGGCGTTTGTATCGGCACCAGCGGCCCCGGCGCGACCAACCTCGTCACCCCGATTGCTGATGCGATGATGGATAGCACGCCGTTGCTAGCGATTACCGGCCAAGTCGGCAGCCACGTGCTCGGCAAAGACGCCTTCCAAGAGACCGATATCACCGGCATTACGATGCCGATCACCAAACACAACTATTTGGTGAAGAATGTCGATGAGCTGCCCTACGTCTTCAAAGAGGCGATCCACATCGCCACCACTGGCCGGCCCGGCCCGGTGCTGATCGACATCACCAAAGATGCGATGCAGAAGACCACCGTGCCCAATTGGGATATCAAGCTCAACCTGCCCGGTTACAAGCCGACCTATCAGGGCAACCGCCGCCAGATCCGCGAGGCGATTAAGCTGTTGATCAGCGCCAAGAAGCCGTTGATTATCGCCGGCCACGGGATCATTATGGCCGGCGCTCACCGCGAGCTGCAAGAGTTCGCCGAGCGGTTGCGCATTCCGGTGATTACCACCTTGCACGGCATCGGCGCGATCCCCGAAAATCACCCGCTCGCGATCGGCATGCCCGGGATGCACGGCTGGGTGCATGTCAACCGCGCCATTCAAGAGTGCGATGTACTGTTCAACATCGGCGGCCGCTTCGATGACCGCGTGACCGGCAAGGCCAGCACCTTCGCCCCCAACGCTCGTATCATTCACGTTGACATTGATCCGTCTGAGATCGGCAAGAATGTGCGGGTGGAGGTGCCGATTGTCGGCGATGCCCGGCTGGTGTTGCAGGCGCTGCTCGAAGACTTGCCGCCGCCCAGCGAGCTGGCTGAGTTGCACACCCACGCTTCCGACTGGATGGAGCATATCCGCGAGATGCAGGATAAGCATCAGGGCAAGCAGCAGTACAAGAACCGGGCCGCGATGGCCAATATGTCGCTGCCGCCGCACGATGTCTACGAGGCGCTCAGCCGCACTCTCAACGCGCGCGGCAATTATCGCGTCGTCACCGACGTCGGCCAACATCAGATGTGGGCAGCCCAGTTGATTGACTGGAACCACGGCCCGCGCACCCACATCACCTCCGGCGGCGCCGGCACGATGGGGTTCGCCGTCCCGGCGGCGTTGGGGGTGGCGATTGCCTATCCGAACGAAACCGTCTGGGCGATCGTCGGCGATGGCGGCTTCCAGATGACCAACCAAGAAATGGCGACGATTGTGCAAGAGGGTTTGAAGAATGTGAAGGTGGCAGTGATCAACAACGGCTACCTCGGTATGGTGCGCCAGTGGCAAGAGCTGTTCGAGCACAAGCGCTACAGCGGCACCCCGCTCTCTGGCCCCAATTTCGCCAAGCTGGCTGAAGCCTACGGTTGGAAGGGGATCACGGTTGAGCGCAGCGAAGATGTGCAAGCCGCGATCGACGAAGCGCATGCCACCGATGGCCCGGTCCTGATCGACTTCCGCGTCGAGCGCGAGGTCAACGTCTTCCCGATGGTGCCGCAGAACAAGTCAATCGGCGAGATGATCCTCTCGGAGGCGCAGGCGTAAGGGCGTAATCATTACCATATCGAAGGAGTCGCAACCATGAAGAAGCATACTATCGTCGCCCTCTTGCAAGATCGGCCCGGCGTGCTGAGCCGCGTGATCGGGTTGATCCGCCGCCGCGGCTATAACATCGAGAGTCTCGCCGTTGGTCATAGCGAGACCCCCGGCGTGAGCCGGCTGACCATTGTGGTTGAATCAGAGCATGTTGAGCAGGTCGTCAAGCAGCTCTACCGCTTGATCGAGGTGTTGAAGGTGAGCGATGTCACCGATGATCCGACGGTCGAGCGCGAGATGACGATGATCAAGCTGCATGCGCCGCCGGCGGCCCGCCACGAGATCATCTCGATGTGCAGCGTGTTTGGCGCGCGGATCGTTGATGTTGGCTCGAACACGATGATTATCGAGATGACCGGCACCCCCGCCAAGGTTGAGAATTTCGTTGAGGTGGTGCGCCCCTATGGTATTAAAGAGATGATGCGCACTGGCCGCATTGCCATGGTACGCGGCGCGCGCGGCCACAATGCCGGCGAGTATATTGAGCCGGCCACCAACGGCGTAGCTGTACCGGCGCTTAACTAATTGTGCGATCCTCTGAGACGCCCCTCACGGGCGTCTCAGTGGTTCTTACCTACCGCGCGCGGCGGATGGTCGCCGCATGAGTATGAGGAATGACACAACATGGCAGAGCTGTACTACGACAATCAGGCCGATCTCAACCGCTTGAAGAACAAGCCGATCGCAATTATCGGTTTCGGCAGCCAAGGCCACGCCCACGCCCGCAACCTTGCTGACAGCGGCCTTGATGTGCGGGTTGGCCTGTACCCCGGCTCGAAGAGCTGGAGCAAGGTTGAAGCGGCGGGATTGAAGGTGATGACGGTCGCCGAAGCGGCCCGCGAGGCGCAGATTGTCATGATTTTGACTCCTGACATTGGGCAGGCTGATCTGTACCGCGAGCACATCGCGCCGGCGATGGAACCGGGCAAGACGTTGATGTTCGCCCACGGCTTCAACATCCGCTTCGGCCAAATCGTACCGCCCGCAGGGATCGACGTGAGCATGGTCGCACCCAAAGCTCCTGGTCACCGCGTGCGCGAGGTCTTTGTGCAGGGCGGCGGCGTGCCGGCGCTGATTGCGGTTGAGCAAGACGCGACCGGCGGCGCGTTTGAGGACGCGCTGGCCTACGCCAAAGGCCTCGGCTGCACCCGCGCCGGCGTGCTGCGCACCACCTTCGCCGAAGAGACCGAGACTGACCTGTTCGGCGAGCAAGTAGTACTCTGCGGTGGCGTCAGCGCGCTGGTCAAGGCCGCCTTCGAGACGCTAGTCGAGGCTGGCTACCAGCCGGAAGTGGCTTACTTCGAGTGTATGCACGAGCTGAAGCTGATCGTTGACCTGTTCTATCAGGGTGGTCTCAACTACATGCGCTATTCGGTGAGCGATACCGCGGAGTGGGGCGATTACACCGCCGGCCCCAAGATCATCACCGATCAAACCCGCGCGGCGATGCGCCAGATTCTGACCGACATCCAGAGCGGCGCCTTCGCCGAAGACTGGATCGACGAGAATCACAATGGCCGGCCCCGCTTCAACGCTTACCGCCAAGCAGACATTAATCACCCGATCGAGCAGATTGGCCGTGAATTGCGCCGCATGATGCCCTTCGTCAACCCGCGCGAAGTCAAGCCGGGTGAGGGCGGGGCGTAAATCGTTAAGGGCAAGGCAATGCCTTGCCCCCGCGTGAGCAGATTGCACCTGCACAGCTCTACACGCACCTATGTCATTGCGAGTCGGGTAGGGGCATCGCGTTGCGATGCCCCGCCTGGCGAAGCAATCCCCTGCGAGCATGGGAGCAGTGTTCTCAGACATCCCTTCCGCTGAAGGGGAGATTGCTTCGGGGCTGCACCCCGCGCAATGACGATAGAGAAATTGACCAACAATACATATCAGGAGGCACCAATGACCAACACCACCGAACCGAGCGTAGATTACGTCCGTATTTTCGACACGACTCTGCGCGATGGCGAGCAGGCCCCCGGCTGCACTATGACGCTGGAAGAGAAGCTGGAGGTCGCTCGCCAATTGGCGCGCCTGAAAGTGGATATTATCGAGGCCGGCTTCCCCGCCGCGTCGCCCGGCGACTGGGCCGCAGTGCATGAGATTGCCCGCGAAATCGGTACGCCCGATGGCCCGATTATCGCGGCGCTGGCCCGCGCCAACCGTGACGATATTGACAAAGCGTGGAGCGCGATCCAGCCCGCGGCCAAAAAGCGCATCCATACATTTATGTCGACTTCCGACATCCACCTCGAATACCAATTCCGCAAGACGCGGGCTGAGGCGCTGCAACTCATCCACGAGATGGTGAGCTATGCCCGCTCATTGTGCGAGGATGTCGAGTTTTCGCCGATGGATGCCGGGCGCACTGATCCGCTCTTCTTGCGCGAAGCAGTGGCAGTGGCGGTGGCAGCCGGCGCAACCACGCTCAATATCCCCGATACGGTTGGCTATCTCACCCCCGACGAGTACGGCGCAATGATCCGCGATCTGCGCGAGAATGTGCCGGGGATCGAGAACTGCATCCTCTCGACCCATTGCCACGACGATCTGGGGATGGCGGTGGCCAATTCGCTGGCGGGTGTGCGGGCCGGCGCGCGACAGGTGGAGTGTACGATTAACGGGATCGGCGAACGGGCCGGTAACGCTTCGCTCGAAGAGGTGGTGATGGCGCTGCACACGCGCCAGCAGTATTACGGCTTGCGCACCCGGATCGAGACGCGCGAAATCGCCCGCACGTCGCGGCTAGTGAGCAGCTTTATCGGCGTGCCGGTGCCGCCTAACAAGGCCATCGTCGGCGCCAACGCCTTCGCCCACGAGTCGGGTATCCACCAAGATGGTGTGTTGAAGTATCGCCAGACCTACGAAATCATGAGTGCCGAGACAGTCGGTCTCGACAGCAATACGCTGGTGCTGGGCAAGCATTCGGGCCGCCACGCCTTCCGCAAGTACCTTGAAGAGAAGGGCTATACGCTGAACGATGACGAGTTCCAGCACGTGTTCACCCGTTTCAAGGATTTGTGCGATCGTAAGAAGAAAGTGGACGATCGCGATATCGAGGCCTTGATCGCGGGTGAGATGCAGCATACGCCAGAGTTGTACAAGCTCGATCACGTGCAATATGCTTCGGGAGTGGGCATGATCCCGACCGCTACCGTGCGCCTGATCGGCCCCGATGGCCAAACCAAGGTCGATAGCGCGCAGGGCACCGGCCCGGTTGATGCGGTCTATCAGGCGATTAATCGGATTATTCAGCGCCCGAACGAGCTGATCGAGTTCTCAATCAACGCGATTACCGAGGGGTTGGATGCGGTCGCCGAGGTGACAGTGCGCATTCGTGAGCAGGGTGCGCCAGCCCGCCTGAACGAGAGCAGCAGCACGGAGACCAGCCTGACCGGTCGCCGGCAAGCGCAGCAAATCTTTAGCGGCTACGGCGTCCATACCGACACCATCGTCGCCGCGGCCCAAGCATATATGGCAGCGTTGAACAAGATGCTGGCCGCTCGCCAAGAGCGGATTAAGGCCGAGGCAATGGCCTATTCCGCTGGGTATAGCGGCGAAGCCGGCACGCTGCCGGTGGACATTTTCGGCGGGAGCACGTTGGGATAAGGCCTCAAGGGCAGACAGAAACGATGAGCGCAGATGTGGTTGAAGGCTTTGCGATGGATCGGTTCACCCTCACCCCCAACCCCTCTCCCACTGGCGTGGGAGAGGGGATCACAAAGTTAAGCGTTGAGGTATCGCACAACGATGAACAGTGGCCCTCAATCACATGTTCTGTCCGCCCCTCAAGGGATATGGATGTGGGGGTGGCAGGTGCGTCACCCCCACCGGATAACGAACACAATGGATACGATTGCTTATCTTGGCCCGCCGGGCACCTTTAGCGAAGAAGCGGCGCTCGCATACGCAGCCGGACGCGATGCGCGCTTGCTGCCGCTGGCTAGCATTCCGGCGGTGGTGACGGCGATCGAAACTGAAGCAGCGACCGCCGGCGTGTTGCCAATCGAGAATCTCTTGGAGGGCAGTGTGAGCTATACGCTCGATCTGCTCATCCACGAAACCAACTTGCAGATCGCCGGCGAGATTGTGGTGCCGATCCGCCAGTATTTGCTGGCGCGGCCCGGCCTGCAACTGAGCGACATCAAGGTGCTCTATGCCCACCCGCAGTCGCTGGCCCAATGCCGGCGCTTTGTCGAACGCTGCTTGCCCGGCGTGGCGACGGTCGCCTCGCTGAGCAACTCAGCCGCTCCCGCCGAGGCACTGGCTGACGAGCGGCCAGCGGCGGCGATTGGCACCTTGCGCGCCGCCGAGCTGGTCGGGGCCAGCATTTTAGCCCGCGAGATCGCCGATAGCCCACACAACGTCACCCGCTTCATTGTGCTGGCCCGCGAAGACTCGCCGCCTACCGGCGACGACAAGACCAGCTTCTGTTTTGGGTTTACCCGTGAAGACCGGCCCGGCAGTCTGGTCGGCGCGTTGCAAGAATTGGCCGCGGAAAACATCAACATGACGAAACTCGAGTCGCGCCCGACTCGTGCTATCTTAGGGCAATACATCTTTTTAGTGGACATTAACGGCCATCGCCGCAATCCGCACGTTGCCCGCGCTCTTGAGCACATCCGCCAGCATACCGGAATGCTGAAAATCTTCGGCAGCTACCCGCGCTGGCAAGGCGCGAACGGCAACCATCATCCATCGCGGCAAGGAGAGGAGAGATGAGCAAACCGCGCACCCTGTTTGAAAAGGTCTGGGACGCGCATCTGGTGCGGCCAGAGACGCCGGAGACGCCGGCGGTGCTCTACATTGACCTGCATTTGATCCACGAAGTGACTTCGCCGCAAGCATTCACCGAATTGCGCCAGCGTGGCTTGCGCGTGCGCCGGCCCGACAAGACGCTGGGGACGATGGATCACAGCACGCCGACAACGCCGCGCAACCATCTTGGCATTATTCCGGTGATTGACCCGATGGCGATCAGCCAGCTTGAGCAATTGCGCAAAAACTGCGCCGAGTTCGGCATTCCGCTGTTTGAGTTGGGTGATGAGAATCAGGGTATTGTGCATGTGATCGGGCCAGAGCAGGGGCTGACCCAGCCGGGCATGACGATCGTGTGCGGCGATAGCCACACTAGCACCCACGGCGCGTTCGGCGCACTGGCCTTTGGCATCGGCACCTCGGAAGTCGGCCACGTGCTGGCGACCCAGTGCCTCTTGCAGCGCAAACCCAAGACCTGCGCCGTGCGGATTGATGGCCGGCTCGGCCCCGGCGTAACGGCGAAAGATATTATTCTGGCGCTGATCGCTAAATACGGCGTCGGCGGCGGCACCGGCTATGTCTTTGAGTATATGGGGGAAGCGATTCGGTCGCTCTCGATGGAAGAGCGGATGACGATCTGCAATATGAGCATCGAAGGCGGTGCGCGAGCTGGGATGGTTGCGCCCGATGACACCACTTTCGAGTACATCGCTGGCCGGCCATTCGCGCCCAAAGGGGCCGATTTCGAGGCCGCCGTAGCGCACTGGCGCACTCTGCCCACCGACGAGGGAGCGGTTTTCAACCACGAATTGACCCTCTCGGCCAGCGAGCTGAAGCCGATGATTACCTACGGCACCAACCCCGGCATGGGCATTCCCATCGACGCGCCGGTGCCACGCCCGGAAGATATGCCCGACACGCGCAGCCGGGCCGCGCTCGATAAGGCGTTGGCCTATATGGGGCTAGAACCGGGCAAGCCGTTGCTGGGCCACCCGGTGGATGTGGTCTTTATCGGCTCTTGCACCAACTCGCGGCTCTCTGATCTGCGGCAAGCGGCCCAATTCTTCCGCGGACGTAAGGTGGCGCCGGGGGTGCGGGTGATGGTTGTGCCCGGCTCGCAGCAAGTCAAACGGGCCGCCGAAGCGGAAGGTCTCGATCGCATCTTCAAAGAGGCCGGGGCCGAATGGCGCGAAGCCGGCTGCAGCGCCTGCTTAGGGATGAACGACGATAAGGTACCGCCGGGCAAGTACGCGGTTAGCACCTCGAACCGCAACTTCGAGGGCCGGCAAGGGCCGGGAGCGCGCACCATGCTCGCCAGCCCATTGACCGCCGCCGCCACCGCTGTGACCGGCGTCGTCACCGACCCGCGCACGTTGTTGAATTAAGACCGTGTACTGTAGGGGCAATGCGCTGCATTGCCCTAAGGAGAACCGCATGGAACCTATCTCAACCATCACCGGCAAAGCGGTCGTCTTGCCGGTTGAAAATATCGATACCGACCAGATCATCCCGGCGCGCTTCCTCAAAGTCACCGACAAGAGCGGGTTGGCCGCCGGCCTGTTCGAGGCGTGGCGCTACCTGCCTGATGGCACACCCAACCCCGACTTCCCGCTCAACCGGACTGAAGCGGCAGGCGCGACGATCCTGATCAGCGGGCGCAACTTCGGCTGCGGCAGCTCGCGCGAGCATGCACCGTGGGCCTTGCAAGACTATGGCTTTCGCGCTGTCATTGCGCCCTCGTTTGCCGACATCTTCCGCAGCAATGCGCTCAAGATTGGCTTGCTGCCGGTGACGATCGAGCAGGCGATCTACGACGAGCTGGTGGCCATGTACGCCAACGACCCGCAGATGGCGCTCACGATCGATCTCGCGGCGCAGACGGTCACGTTGCCTGATGGCCGGCAGGTGAGCTTCCCGATCGATGCCTTCAGCAAATACTGCCTGCTGCACGGGGTTGACCAGCTCGGCTTCTTGCTCAACCAAGCGGAAGCCATCGCCGCTTACGAAGCGAGCCACCCGCAAGCGGTGAAGACCACCGGTTGATGGACGGGCCAACACTGAGTTCTCATAATCGCTACGTTTAATATGCAACCAACCGGCGCTGCATGCGTTATTATAGGTAAGAGCAGCAGCGCCGGGCTGATTCTGCGCATCGCACCAATCGTTTCATGCATCGACTTGCCCGCTGGTTCTTGTTTCTCTGTTTCATCTTTTCGGCAACCCCGTTGCACGCGCAACCGGCAGGTGGCTGGAGTGTGGCTGAGTTTCTGGCCAAGCAGCCCGGCCCATTGAAAGACCTCCGCATTGACGGGCGCAGCGCAGCCCAGATAATCGAAGAGCAGAGCAACTACTACGGTGTTAGCCCATTCTTGACCCTTGCTCTGCTCGAAGCGACCGCCGGCCTGCTCAGCAAGCCCACCTCGCCGGATACAGCGATCGCCCAACCCTTCGGCGGGCATGGGCCGGTTGGCTTTGCCGCGCAGATCGAGTGGGCAAACCGCGAACTGCGCGCCGGGTTGGGGCCATACCGCCAACCGCCAACTATCCAGTTACGCGATGACTTAACGCTGACCCTCTCGCTCGATGAATCGGCGGAATGGATTGCGATGAAGCGCTTTTTGGCGCAAGGACGCGATTCGACTGAGTGGTTAGCGGCTATCAAAGCGACGCACGCAGCTCTCCGCACCTACTTCGATGGCCAACTCGCACCACCGGCCACCGTCGCGGCGGATGTCACCGGCTGGCTGCGCGCGCCGTGGCCATTGGGCACGCGGGTCACGCATCTTGCCTACTTCGACCACAAGTACCCGATGGTCGATCTCGGCGGCGACGGCAACAACGAGATGGTCGATTATCTGGGCCGGCGCAATGTGCAATACAACAGCCACGACGGCCACGATTACGTCTTCCCCGACGCACCGTTCACCACCCCCATTCTCGCCGCTGCCGCCGGCACTGCCTATGCCTTCAACGAATCACGCGGATTGGGCGTGGTCATCGTTCACCCCAACGGCTACGAGACAGTGTATTGGCATCTTGGCGCACTCGATCCGATCTTCACCAACGGCAATGGCGTGCGCGTCGCTGCCGGCCAGCAGATTGGCGTCAGCGGCGCCAGCGGCGTGAGCGGTACGCCACACCTGCACTTCGAGGTGCGGCGTTGGGAAGGCGGCATTCGCAAACAGGTCGATCCGTATGGCTGGTACGGCCCCGGCCCCGACTCATGCCCGGCGTATGCCGGCTGCGCGGCCAGCACGTGGCTCTGGCACCCTGATTTGATCGGGATGTACGATTTTACGCCTCCCGACTACACACCGCCGCCGAGCGACACCACGCCGCCGGTCGGGACGATGCGGGTTACGCCGCCGGCTGACCTGCTGCTGGCCGTCACCTTCGACGGCCACCCGCTACAAACCGTCGGGCAGGGGTTGCCGCAGATCAACGGCACGCCAAGCTTTGGAACGGGTCGGTTCGGGCAAGCGCTGCGCAGCGACCAGGCCGAAATCGCCTTCCCTACCACCGGCAACCTCGATCTCGACCGCGGCACGATCAGTCTGTGGGTCGAGATACCGGCCAGCTACCCAACCAACAGCCTCAACCGCCACTACCTCTTCGCTGCCAGCGCCGACCCGGAAGGCGCGCCAGTCTACACCGGCACGCTGGCCCTGCGCCGCGACCGGCTCGGCCCCGACAGCAGCGCGCAATGGACATTTTGGACGGTAGGGGACGCCAGCAGCGGCGAAGATCTGCTCAGCGCGCCAGACACCTTGGCGGCGGGATGGCATCACTTCGCCGTGAGCTGGGACGCAACCAGCGGCACGAAGGCGCTGTATATTGACGGCACCTTGGTCGCTGAACGCAGCAACGCCGTCTTGCCGATCATCACCGGCGCGCATCTGTACCTTGGCCGCTTCAGCAGCGACGGCGCCGCCGTCGGAGTGCGGTTCAACGAACTCGCCATCTTTGCGCGCGTCCTGACTGCTGCCGAAATTACCGAGCTCGCAACAGCGCCGCCACTCGCGCCAGAACCAATCGCCGTGACCGAGCGCGCTATCCGCATCGACACCAACGCGCTGGATGACAACGGTGGAATCGCAGCGGTCATTCTCGGCATCAACGGCGAGCTGAGCGACCCAATGCCCTACTACGACAGCTACCGCTGGAGCCTGCCGGCGATCGAAGGCGAGCACGTCGTCGAAGTGCGTTACCTCGACCGGGCCGGCAATACGACGGTGGTCTCACAGACAGTAGACCTCAACCTGCCGCCACGAGTAGAACTGAACACCGAATGGATGGAGGATGCGGCGGTACAGCTCACCATCAACGCCACCGATCGCGACCTGCCGATCGAGATGCAATTTAGCGCCACACCGAGCTTTGCTGACGCACCGTGGCTGCCATTATTGCCGGAAGTGCGCTGGCGGTGGGATGAAACGGAACTCCTGCGCTTGTTTGTGCGCTTCCGCGATGCCGCCGGATTAACGAGCGAGCCGATTGAGATTAGGAAGCGGTATCAGGTGTTTGTGCCGGTGGTGGGGAGGTAACACGCAGGAATATGCTATTCTCCACTTCACGAATCATAAGATGGGCAACAATTGTTGAAAAAGGGTCTTCGTATAACCCCAAACGCCATCATCATCGTAGTATCCGGTTACAACATTATGATGATGCACAACTGGGATATTCTTTTGTGATGATGGTAACACAAAGGCGAGAATGCTTATTTGGCGACACTGCGAATGGTGATATGCAATTAAATGATTACGGCAATATTGTGCAGGCGTTATAGAACGCTTTACCGGTTCATTATCCATACGTTGAATTGGATGTATTTGTGGTCATACCAAATTACGTGCATGGAATCATCGTGATAAGGGAAGGGGCGGGTTTCAAACCCGCCCCTACGCATGCACCCGCCGCACCGGATGAACTTGCCGCACCCACCGGGAACAACGCCGACATCGCTGCGGGACCGGCTACGAAACGCCACGGATTACCGGAAATCGTCCGTGCCTTCAAAACGTTTTCGGCGCGATGTATCAACGAATGACGTGCGACACCGGGGACCGCGGTTTGGCAACGCAACTATTTTGAACACATCATTCGCAATAATACCGCCCTTGAACACATCCGCGGTTATATCCGCGCTAACCCCCGCGCATGGAGCTGTGATCGCAATCATACCCACGCTTAACATGTTCATTACACGGGCTTAACCGGCAATGTATATAGTAGTAGACGCAAGTGTCCGCGTTGAGTAAGGAAATTGCCACTATGCGTCTCCGTGGGTTGACCATGTTTGTCGCCATCGCGCTGCTGATTGGCGCGATCAGTCCGTTGCCGGTATTCGCAGCATTGCCAGCCCCTACCTTTACTCTGCTAGCCAGCTACACTACCGGGCTCGGCAATTTGTCGGGGGAAACGGTTGCTTTTGGTCGCAACCGCATGTTCGTCACGAATAGTACCAGCAACTCGCTCGATATTGTTGATCTGAGCAATGCGAGTACACCCACCCGGCTGAGCCGGATCGACCTATCGCCGTATGGGGCCGGGCCGAACAGCGTCGCCGTGCGCGGCAATCTGGTGGCGGTGGCGGTGGAAGCCGATCCGAAGACGGATCCCGGTTTTGTGGTCTTTTTTGACCTCAATGGCAACTATCTGAATCGGGTGCGGGTGGGGGCATTGCCTGATATGCTGACCTTCACCCCCAACGGACGGCTGTTGCTGGTAGCAAATGAGGGTGAGCCGAACGACGATTACACGATTGATCCCTACGGCACGATCAGCATTATCCCCGTCAGCGGCAATATCCGCCGTCTGATTGATCACGATGTCATCCACCTTGGCTTTGCCGAGTTTGAAGTTGGCGGCATGTACCGCGACCAGTTCGACCCGGCGACCCGTGTCTTTGGGCCGACTGCTAACGCTGCCGATGCGGTGCAGAAGAATCTGGAGCCGGAATATATCACCGTGACACCGGACAACCTGTTCGCATACGTGACGCTGCAAGAGAACAATGCGATCGCCAAGATCGATCTGCGCTACTTCTGCATCGAGTGGGTGCGTTCGCTTGGCTTGAAAGATCACAGCCTGCCGGGGAATGGGATTGACGCCAGCGACCGCGACAACGCGATCAACATCGCCAACTGGCCGGTGTTTGGCATCTATCAGCCGGACGCGATGGCGAGCTACCGCGTGCGTGGGCAGACCTATCTCGTGACCGCGAACGAAGGTGATGCACGCGAGTATGCCGGCTACGCGGAAGAGGTGCGGGTCGGCGCGAGCCGTTACCGGCTTGATCCCACCGCCTTCCCCGACGCAACGGCGCTGAAGAACAATGCAGCGCTAGGCCGGTTGACCGTCAGCATTGCCAGCGGCGATCTCGATGGCGACAGCGACTTCGACCAGATTCACGTCTTTGGCGCGCGTTCGTTCTCGATTTGGGATACCGAAGGCCGGCTAGTGTTTGACAGCGGCGACCAGATCGAGCGGATCGTAGCCGAGACGTATCCGGCCTTCTTCAACAGCAACAACAGCGTCAACGATTTCGACACGCGCAGCGACAACAAAGGTCCGGAACCGGAAGGCGTCGCGATTGGCGCGATCCGCAACCGGACGTATGCCTTCATTGGGTTGGAACGGCAGGGGGGCGTGATGATCTTCGACATCAGCAACCCGGCAGCGCCAAGGTTTGTACAATACGTCAACAACCGCGACTTCAGCAGCGCCGCAGTCGGGCCAGACAGCGGGCCTGAGATTGTGAAGTTTGTGCCGGCCAACCAAAGCCCGACCGGTAAACCGCTGTTGCTCGTGGCGAATGAGGTCAGCGGAACGGTGAGCATCTACGAGGCGAATTGAGTGGTTCGCAACCTTGGCCCCTTCTCTCATGGGGTTGAGAGAAGGGGCGATTCTTTCTATCTCCCTCGCCACCACGCCAATCCTAGCCCGCCAACCAGATGCAAGGCCAAAACGCTCATGAAATAGACGGTGTGCGGGCCAACCGTTTGGCGAGCAGCTTCGGGAGCAAGGATCGTCTCGATGCGGGCCGCGACAAAGGGGGTAAAGAAGTAGAGCGCGCCGCAGCAGGCTGCTGCCAACCGCCATTCATCGCGCCGCGAGGCCATCCAACCGAGAAAGACGGCAAGCGGCGTGGCGAAAATCGCCAGTGCCAGCCAGCGCAAAACCTCAGGGTTGCGGGTATCGCCAACGGTATAGTAAGCGGCAGCGGCAATCGCCCACCCGATGAGCGTCGCCATCACGATCAACAAAAGGGTTCGGCTATCGCGGATCATACGCATTAGGGAGCAGATTTCAACTCTTTTTGGCGGCGCAACCGGCGCTCGATCCGCTCTTTCAGCTTTTCGATCAAGGCCTGCTGCTCGGCAATCGCAGCATCGATCCGCTCGACCTGATCTTCGAGCTGGGCCAATGTCGCCACATAGCGTTGGCGCAGCGCACCCTCTTCGCCATCGCTGCGCAAGGGGGTAAGCTGTTGTTGCAGGCGCTGCTGGCGCTCGAAGATGCGCCGCCGTTCGTGCTCGTGTTCGGCAATCGTCTGTTCGGCGGCGCTGATCTGGCGGAAGAGATTGAGGATGGCAAAGAGCCGCTGGAAGGTGTCTTGATCGAGCACCTTGTCGCGGAGGAATTCCTGCAACCGTTCGCCGGTGAGACTGCGAATCTCTTGCCGGCGCGAGAGCAGCCGGCGCTCGCAGACGACCAATTCCGCCTTACCAGCCGCAGGAACGGCCACCTGCCACCGGGCCAGTCTGCCGGCTTCGGCCAGCAGCAGCGGGGTATCAACCAGTTCGGTGTTCTCGGTGCGGGGATGCTCGATGATCACCGTGCAAGGATCGGCTAATGTACTGGCAAGCGTGTACTGCTGGAACCGAAGCTGATACTCGTCAAGGAACAGATCGCCATCTTGGAGACGGAGGCTGTGCAGTTGCTGCGTAGTGGATGAGGTCTCTTCCACCGTCACCCCCAGCTCAACCGCGTGAAAGACGGTCAGTTCGGCGCCGGCGCGGGTAAAGGGCAGCACGGCCTCGCCAGCGTATTCGCCGTTGACCAACACCGTCGCCGGGCCTTGCTCGAGGGTTAAGCCCGTCTCATTGGTGAGGCAGATGGCAGCTAGCGGGTGGCGTTCGCGCCGCGAGCGGTTATAAACCAATTCGCGCCGGCCCGCCAACATCACGCCAAGGATCGGCGCCATAGCCGACTTACCGCGGCCAACACTCACCGGCTGGGTCACGCGATAGGCAAACAGCGCGCCGCGTTCTTCCCCGGAAGCAACCGGCGCGGCGCTCTCGGTCATCGCTTCGATCGAGACTGCCGGCGCGGCAGCGGCCAGCAATGTCATCGCCTCCGGTTCCATTGACGCCATTGCGCGCAACCGCCGCCCCCACAACAGCGCCCCCTTTGGTTGCGGACGCGCTTCATCGCCAATCAGCGGACGTTCAGGCGTCTGCGGTTCGTAGAGCCGGTAGCGAAACGAGACCGGCTGGCCGGCGACGAGCGTCACTTCAACATCAACAAGGTCTTCTTCCAACTGGTTATCGAACAAGCCCCAGCCTTGCAACAAGCAACGGGCCGCGCCATCGTCGCCATCTTCACAAAGCAGCCGGTAGCTGACCCGCCATGCCGGTGCCGGCGCGACATAGCCCACCAGCAGATCATGCTCGCCGGGGGTGAGGTGAATGGTGGCAGTGCGGTTGCGCTCATCGTTGTGCGCGGCGCGCAAGAAGAAGGCGAGATCATTGTTGGCCGCGCCATCGAGCAGCTCAACACGCGCCACCTCATCGAGCGGGATCGGACGCACCACGCGCTCATCACTCAGATAGAGACTGACCAGCGCCCGCCGCAGTGGCTCTTCAGCTTCCACATCCACCCCGATCACAAGGCCGCTGATCGTCTCGCCCTGCTTGCCGGTCAAGGTTAAGCACACCATGCGCCCGCGCAGATCGCGCAGCAGATCGAGCAGACTCCGCTCATCTGAAAGGTGAATGCTGCCGCGCGCGATCAATGCAGCGCGATCTTCGGGAGTGGCCACATCAATATTGCGCACTTGCCCGCTACGGTCAATGACGATCAGACTCTTGAGCACATCATCCATGGCCTCAAGCGGAAAGCTGAGCGTTAACGTCTCGCCGCTCAACGTCCCGCGCCGCTCAAAATAGCCCACCCCGTGTTTGTAGAGCACCATCCGCTTTATGGGCAAACTGCTCATGGCGTTTCTCCCGCAGGTAGCGTATCAAGCCGTACCGGATTGTAGGCAGTGTACACCAGCCGGCTGACATCGGCAATCGCGCCGCCAAGCACTGCATCCGGCCATGCCCATTGATCGCCGAGCGGCTTGTAGACATAGATCGCCAGCACATAATCGCCACCGGGTGAGCGAACGATACCGGCATCGGCTTGGGTGTGCTCGATCCAACCCGACTTATGCTCGACCCGCACCCCGTCGGGGATGCCAGCCACCATACGGGTATCGTCGGCATTCTCGGCCAGCAGATCGAGCATCTCTTGGCAGCGATCAGGGTTGAGCAAGTCAAACTGCTCTAGCAACACACCCTCGCCGCGCGCGCACTCATCAATCATCCGGTAGAGCTGGCCCATCGCGTATGGCGTCGCCCGCAAGGCGCAGCCAGTCTCGGCGTACGGTGGTTCGCCCACCGGATCTTTCGGCCCGCAGCGGAACTTGACATTGTAAAGCCGGATGAAATCGAGCGCCTCGAATGGAATATAGAGATGGAGATAGTCAAGACCAAGATCGGCCAGCATATCGCTCATCTGCTCGGCGCCGCGGAAGGCCGTTTCGGTATCCGTGCCGCCGGCACCCGCCGCCAAAATATCGTTCGCGGCCAGATTATCACTGTCAATGATCATCGCCCGCATACTTTCCCATTGGCGTTCGCTGAATGCGGGCAGTTTGGTGTAGCCATACAGCATAATCGCTGTCTTAATCGTGCTGGCGGCAGAAAACACGGTACGCGCATTCACCGCCACTTCTGTACCGGTTGCCAGATCGTAAAGATAGACGCCGATCACTCCATCCCATGCATCAGCTATCGCTTCAAGCTGTTCGGCAAGTTGCGCAAACGAAGCACGGGGCGGCTTGGTGGGCCAGCGGGTGAGGAAGATGGGATCGGCAAGTTGGCCGCGGCTGAGCAAACCGCTGACAATCTCTAGCGAACGATCGAGATCAATCGCACGTCGGGGCAGGTAGGCAAAGCTGCGCGAGAGCACCTCGGTCGAAGTGATGACGGTCAACTCTGGTTCGCTAGCCGACACAGCAGCAAACGTCATTACCTGTTCACGCACGGCAGCTTGATCGAACGCGAGTTGCAACGGCGCCGAAATTGGCTGATCGCTGCCCAACGCCGGCTGCACTGCGGCTAACATCGCCGGTACATCGGGGCGCAGGTTTATTGATGACGGTTCGATCGTCGTAGCATTCTCGCCGGCGACCAATTGCACCGGCGTGACACGTTCGGCCAGCGCGGCAGTCAAGGCCGCTTCCGCTTCAACGGTAGTCATACCACCAATTGGTACGCCAGCTACTTCAGTACCAGCAGCATAGATCGGCACCAACGGCGTCAAGCTCACAGGAGTGATCGCTGGTGGCGTTGGCGCCGAAGCGATCAGGGCATCGGCGGGTAACGGACGGGAAGCTGAGCTACATCCGGCAAGGATGGCCACGCAGAGCAGGGCGATGGCAAGAAAACGGGGCCGGAGGTTCATGGTCGTGTTTATGCTCCTTTGTGGTGTAATTAGCAGGCAATCGCTTGTTTTACCCTCTGTCGCTAGGGTTTAAGGACAGGCAGAACGCATGCGTACAGAAGCGGTTGATGGCTTTGAGCTGCGCCAGTGCATTCTCACCCCAAGCCCATCTCCCACTGATGTTCAAGGGCGGACAAAACACCTGATCGGGAACCCGGCCCTTCAGGGCTGGGCTTGGTTTACGAAGCCCGCTGCGCGGGCTGCTGGCTCTCACCCCCGCCCCCTTTCCCACTGATGTTGCGCGTCGCTTGCTGCCAAGCAACGCGGCTCGCGCTTCCCGCTACCAAGGGGAAGCGGGAAGGGTGAAAGCGCGACCGGCATCGTTCATCAATCCACAAGCAGCCAGTAACGTACCACCCCTACTGATCAGGTTCAAGGTAAAAGGTGAGCGGATAGCCGGCCTCGCGGGCAGCGTGATGAGACTGATAGACCCGCTCTTGCGCCTCTTGGAACGGCAACACCGTCACCAGCGCGCGCCCTTCGTAATGCGCCGTAAGCATCACCTGTTCGGCGCGGGCCAGATCCAGTTCAAAAAAGACGCGCAACACAATCACAACAAAATCCATCGGCGTCACGTCGTCATTTTCGACAATGACGCGATACGGACGCTCAAGCTCTTCATCGCTGGCAACCGCAAAGGTGACGGCGGGCCGCACGACGACTGTTGGTTGTTCAGTTGGCATGGGCTGCTCCGACGGTGACAGCGAGAACCAGTACCTTTTGGCAGTATAACATAAAGCATCACTGCTCTTTGCGCTGCCGGCGCCGTTTGGCCGCCAGCAATGCTGCCATCCGTTCTTCGTCGCTGAGAGTAGCCGCCGGATTAGGCGCGGGCGGGGCAACCGGCGGGGCTGGCAGATCAGGCGCGGCCACCCGACGGGCAGGACGTTTGACCGGCACAGCAGTGAATTCGGGCAACGGCACGAACAGCCGGCGCAGGGCAATATCAAGCGGCAACAGGATCAGCGCCAACCAGAGCAACGGAATTGTCACGGGCCAGACATCGTACACGGCGCGGGTAGTAGGCGTAAAGAGCGAAGTTGGCGGCGGATCGACACTACCGCCGGTCAGCGCTGCAACATCGGCCAACAAGCCGGGGTTCGCAGCAAACCGGCCATATTCGGGCGAATAGCTTACGGCGAAGCCGGCGGTGGCGCTGCCAAGAGACTGGCCAGCGCGATCGAAAGCGCTGACCTGCACCAGATACGCTCCCACCTGATCGATCGTCGCAATAGCGCGATAGCGACCGGGAGCGACTTGGGTAAACGCCAGCTCAAAACTGGTTACCAACCCGCTAACCCGGCTGCGGATCTCGCCAAGCTCCAGCGGCAAGCCCCGCTCATCAAGCGCGATCAGATCGATCTCGGCGCGATTGGCAATCACCGACGTAGAGAGTGACAAGCGTTCCCCGCCGCTGAGCGGCAGCGTCTCGGCGACCAGATTGGCGGCAAAGCGAGGAAATTCGGGCCACGTTAACCACGCCGCCGCCCAACGGCCACTCAGATCGCTCGTCCACGCCAACACGCGCCCCAAGCCAACCTGCGCCGTGGCCAGCAGCGGCGCACCGTCATCAGCCACCAACAACGCGCGGGCCAGCGAGCGATGATCGGCAGCATTGCGGCCCCGCAACGGCGGCAAGGGGCCAAGGTCGCGCAGCCATGGGGCGGGCAAGGCCAGCGCCGGCACAAACGGCTCTTCGATCAGATCACGATTGGCGATGCGCACCGTTTCTTCGAGAAAGATCTGGGGTAGCGCACCGGCTCGTTGCACCAGATAGTAGCGCCCGCCGCCGATTTGGGCCGCGCGCTCGAGCACCGGATCGGTATCGAGCCCGATCGCTACCGTACTGACCGTCACCCCCTGCGCGCGCAGATCGGCAACCAAATCGGCATAATCAGTTTCAGAAATGCCATCAGTGAGCAGAATCATGTGACGGATCCGGGCATTCGCCTGCGCGATCGTCTCGGCAGCGAGCGCCACCCCACTACGAATATTGGTGCCGCCGCCGGCAGCCAACCGGCTGAGCGCATCTTCGATCGTGAACAGATTGGGCAACGGTTGCAACGGCAGCAGCGTATCAGCGAAGCTATCGAAAGCGATAATGGCAATCTGGTCACGCTGCGATAAACCACGGCTAGCTTGATAAACTGCCTCACGGGCTAGATCAAGTTGGGTGCGCCTGCCATCAACCAGTTCGCTCATACTGCCGCTACGGTCGATCACCAACACCAGCGCCAGATCGGGCCGCTCTTCGCGCCACGGTGGATCGAGCACCACCGGTAAGATCGGCTCAAGGAGCGAGCGTCGCCAACCGCCGGCACCAAACGACTGGGTTCCCCCTACCACTAGCAATCCGCCACCCAAATCGCGGACATACGAGGTCAAGGCGCGTTGCAATGCGATAGAGACAGCTTCAGCCGGCGTATCAACCAACGCAATGGCATCGAAGGCGCGCAGATCGAGCGGATTGGCCGAGACCTGCGTTGGCGCCTGCACCGTAACTTCAATCCCGGTAGCGCGCCACGCGGCAGCCAACACTGCGGCGCTTTCAGGATCAACCGTGATCACCAACACCTGCGACGGCCCACTGACAAACGTAAACGCCACCGCCCGATTATTGGCCGGTTGGGTATCGAACGGCGCAATCAAACGCGCCTCAAACTGGCGAAAGCCGGGAGCACCCGCCGGCGTATTGAGGGTGATTTGGTTAAGACCGGCAGCCAACTCAACTGGCTCTTCCGCCGCCAATTGACCATCGACGATGATCTGCACCGTTACCGGGCCGGTCACTTCGCTATCAATCTGTACCGCAAGCGGAATAGTTTGCTCAACGCTAGCCGTCGTCGGCGCGATCAACGCAGTAATCAGCGCATCAGGGCCACGCTCAGCCACGAGCGGCACCACCTCAATCGGCACGCCGCGAGCGGCAGCCAGTCGGGCGCCGACTAGCGCATCACCCTCATTGTCACCGCCATCTGAGAGCAACACGAGGCGTTGGTGCATTGTGCCGGGCAAGATCGCCAACCCAAGCTGGATCGCATCTTCGATATTGGTGCGCGACGCAATAACCAACGAATCCAGCCGGGTCAGCGATCGGGGCGGCTCAGCCACACGCTCAACCACCGCGCGCGCACCAAAGACGATCACCGCCATGCGGTCATCGGGATCGGCGGCGGCGAGGGCCTGTTCGATATACGCTAGTGCGGCAGCACGCTGGGCCGGCGCTACCGAATCACTTGCATCAATCAGAAATACGGTGGCAGTCGCTTGCACTGGACGGCCCACCTGCAAACCGGCCAACGCCAGCACCAACGCCGTAAGCAGCGCCAAGCGCACGACGACCAGCGTCAACATACGCGCCCGGCCAAGGCGCCGGCGCAAATCGGCGCGGCCAAGCCACATAAACCACAGCAAAGGGATGGCGAGCGCAAACAGCCAAAGAGCTGCCGGCTCAATCACGCTCAGCACAATGACCTCCGTTCAGCGGTTGCGGTGGATCGCCAGCCAGCCAACAACATTGTATACCACTTGCTGGGATCATCGCCTGTCATTGCGAGAGGGCGCAGCGCCCGCAGCAATCTCCTCCTTCAGCGGAACGGGCGCCTGTGCGCACCCCTCCCCTCCCGTGCGCGGACAACCCAACCTGTCATTGCGAGGGAGCGCAGCACCCACAGCAATCTCCTCCTTCAGCAAAGGGGATGCCTGCGAGCACCCTTCCCGTGCTCGCAGGGGATGGATGCGCCGGGTAGGGCATTACAACGCGCTGCCCCTACTCAACCCGCACCACAACGAGGGTCATATCATCGTGAACCATGCGCCCTTCGCTAAACGCTTGCACTTCTGCCAACAGGCGATCAAGCAGGGCTTCGGGCGGCAAATGGCCCCAGTGGCGCACCAATTGTTCGAGCCGGTCGAAGCCAAACAATTCGCGTTGGGTATTCTGCGCTTCGACGATACCATCAGTGCAGAAGACGATAGTATCGCCAGGAGCAAGTGCTAGTTCGATTTGGTTGTAGCGGGTATCGCGCTGCACGCCTAATGGTAGTGCGCCTGCCGTTTCGAGAAACGTCGTACCACCATCGGCATGGCGCAACAAGGGCGCTACCTGGCCGGCATTAGCTAGCGTCAACCGTAGTTCAATCGGGTCGATCAACGCATACCCCAACGCGACAAAGGCGTTGTGCGGCACATCATCCACCAACCAGCGATTGGTCTCGGCCAACACCAAGCGGGGCAATTCGTGATTACGCGCCTCGGAGCGGGCTGTCGAACGGGCCACGGCCATCAGCATCGCTGCGGGTAATGATTTACCGCTGACATCACCGACAATCACCCCAATGCGCGAACCGAGATCGATCACATCGTAGAAATCGCCGCCGGTCTCGCGAGCCGGCAAACAACGGGCAGCCACTCTGAGACCGGGGCACGACGGCAATTCGCGCGGAAAGAGATTCGATTGAATCTGGCGAGCAATCGCCAATTCTTGTTCGACCCGCGCCACCGATTCTTGATAGAGTTGCGCATTCTCGATTGCCAGCGCCGCGTGATTGGCAAACGCTAACGCGACATCGAGATCACGCTCGGTAAAGGCATAGCGGCGATACGAATCGATATTGAGTACCCCCAACACCCGCCCTTTGGCGACCAACGGTACGCCCAGCCACGTCAAAATGCGTTCGCCAATATCACCGGGCGGCCAGATCGTGCCATCGGGCGGCGCGACTACCAACATTGGCCGGCACTCGCGTACGACTTGACCGGCGCCGCTGCCTTCGAGCGGCAAGATCTTCCCGCGCGGCATTTCTTCAGACCGCCAACCGCTGGCCGCCACTATCCGCAACACCTGATCGTCGATCAACATGATGGTGGCCGTATCGTAATTGATCACCTTACGCAGCTCGACCAGCACAAGCTGCAACACCTCATTGGGATCAAAACTTGAACTCAGTACGCGCGCCACCTCGCGCAGAGTCTCAGCCGTGCGCCGCTGCTCTTGCTCGGCAGCGAAGAGCAGCGCGTTTTCGTAGGCAGTCGCGACCGAGGTCGTCACCGTCATCATCAATTCCAGCTCTTCTTCGGTATACGACCGCGGCTCGCCGAAGCTGTCAAACGAGATTGAACCAAACACCCGATCGCGGCTGATCAACGGCACGACTACCAGCGAGCGCAACCCCATCTCCCGCCAACGGTCACGCGAGATTGCAGCGCGCGGGTCGATTTCGATATCGGCGATCACCTGCGGGCGTCGCGCGGTGCGGAGCGCCTCAACCAACGGATTGTGACGCAGATCGATCGCCGCGCCGAGAATGCCGGTCGGCGGATATTCAGCCACAACTTCGCCGGTCTCATCGTCGTGAAACAGCACCAAGCCAGTATGATCGGCCCAAAAGAGCTGCACCAACTCGCGGGCCGCAATGTCGAGAATCGCCTGTTGGTCGAGACGAGCCGCGAGCAAGCCAGCGATCCGGTTAACCAACGCCATACGGGCCGCTTGCTGTTCAGCGGCAATCGCATGCGCCTGCGCCGCCTCGAAGAGCCGCGCATTCTCGCGCGCCTGCCGCTCGCGCTCTTCAAACAACTGCACCTTCTGCACGGCTAGACTTACCAAGCTGGCGATTTGGGCCAGAAAATCAATCGTGCCGTCATCGTACTGATAGGGACGCTCATCTTGCAACACGACCACGCCGATGGCTACCTCATGGTGAGCTAATATCGGCACCCCAACCCACGACCGCATCAGGTGGGCCGAGCCAATCGGATGCGGCTTGATTCCCATCTCGTCAATCCGCTGGCGATCAACGGTCAGATCGTGAAAGCATAACGGTTGCCGGTTCGTCAACAACCAATCGGTCAGCGAATCCGACGGCGTCCGCCGGCCCATCAGCTCATCGCCAAGCGGACGGTTATGCTCAACAAAGATGGCGTAGCGCACCAGACGCGAGTGCGGATCACAGAGGAGCAAGTAAAAGACCGAAGCGGCGGTCAGATCAACCACAATCTGGCGGGCCTCATTCAGAATCCGGCTCAGATCGTACGAGGCGGCCACCAGCTTCCCGATCTGATTGATCGCCTGCAATTCAGCAATCTGGCGCGCCCGTTGCGCCAGCAAGGTAACATTCTGTACGTGCAAGGCTAATTGCGCCGCCACATTCCCAAGAAATTCCACATCGCGCGGCGTAAAGGCATGCGGATGGTAGCTCTGCACGCTCACCATGCCAATTGCGCGCCCATCGCGATCGAGCAACGGCCAGCCCATCCACGAACGCGCGAGACGCTCAGCGCCAATGATCACGTTATCAACATCAGCCAAAGCCCGGATTTCAACCGGCAGGTCGCGCAGGAAGATCGGCTGGCGCTCACGCAGAATCCGCGCCGTCAGCGAACGGGGCGGCGGCGGCTGGCTGATCCAATAGGTATAGAGTTGGCCCTCATCAAGGGTAATGCCATCGCTAATCAAGTGGCGTACTGGATCGTAAATCACCATTGAAAAGACATTGAACGCCAAACATGATTGCAGTTCAGCCGCAGTGCGTTGCAACAGATCGCGCGCAGTTTGGGTGGTTGACGCCGCCAGACTAATTTCGCGCATTGCGCGCAACTCGGCGATCTGGCGCTCACGCTCTTCGGTCAAGCGGCTATGCTCGACGAGGATCGCGATCTGATTTGCCACCGACTGGGCCAACACCAGCTCGTGCGGCGCGATTTCCCGCGGCGTAAAACCGAAAAAGCTTAAGGTGCCTAAGACATGCCGGCCCACCACCAGCGGCAAGTTAATCGTCGATTCAAAGCGGGGAAAGAGATGGAGCGGAAACGTAGCCGGGTCGTACTGGGCATACCATTCACGGCTCACGATCCGCGGCTGCATCTGCGTGACCACCTCGCGCAGCGGGCTGATTTCAAGCGGAATTTGCTGGGTTTGTTCGATATATTCTTTGCTAAATCCGCGCTGCGCGCGCAAGACCAAGAGCGTGCCGGTAGGGTCGAGCAGACGCACATTGCCGGCCGCGAAATGCAAGGTACTCATTGCGGTAGCCAGTGCCTGATCGAGCAACTCATCGAACGAGCGCCGATCAACCAGCGTCGAAGCGAGCGCGCTCAGCGCAGCGAGTTCTTCGCGTCGCGCCGCCAGTTGCATCGCCAATTCACGGCTCAGCCGTTCTTGCTCTTCAACCAGCACCGCATTCTCAAGCGCCAACGCGATCACATTGGCAATCCGCTGCAACAGATCGAGCGTCTCGTGAGTGTAAAGGTTCGGTTGATAACTTTGCAGCGAGATAACACCGACCACCGCTTCGCTAATCATCAGCGGCACGCCGATCCATGAACGCGAGAGTTTGGCCGTGTTGCCAAACGGCACCGGCGGCAAACTCGGATCGCGTTCAACCAACAGATCGCGGAAGAGCAATGGCTCGCGCCGGCGCACAATCAGGCCGGTCAGGTAGCCATATTCGCGGTTTT
Organism: Chloroflexus sp.; assembly: GCF_034431535.1. Taxonomy (GTDB): domain Bacteria; phylum Chloroflexota; class Chloroflexia; order Chloroflexales; family Chloroflexaceae; genus Chloroflexus. The sequence continues at coordinate 26,531 of NZ_DAOUDC010000049.1, forward strand.
CGAGAAAATCAATCTGGCCTTCGTCATACAAGAGGACGGCTTTGAACAGTTCAGGCCGTTCATCGCAAAAGGCAAGGTAACAGGCATCAAAATCGAACACCTTGTGCAGTTCACGCACGATCGTTTCCAAGATCACGCGCAGCGACGGGCGGTTACGCGCAGCCAACCCTATCGCGTACAGAGCCGCCAAAATCTGCTGATCACGCTCTTGCTGGCGTCGCAGCGCAGCGCGTTGGCGTTCGAGATCGCCGATCAATTGGCGACGGCGTGCCGTGCGAGTCATTGGTCGTGATCCTGTACTGTGGTCGTAAATGGTAGGCGACAAACGATGGCCGGTTGATCATCGACAAACACGGTGACATCGGGTTCAGCGTAGGCGCTCCGCAGATAGGCCAACCCGATCCAGCCATAGCGCGGTGAGCAGACCGCGCTGGTCAAATCGCCAATCTCTTTGCCATCGGCAACAACCTTTGCCGGCAGGGATTGAGGGGCTACCGGCAAACGCAAGCCGCGCAACTGTTTCGCAATCCGCCCACGACTCTCCATGCGCGCGATAATCTCTTGGCCGACGTAACACCCCTTTTGAAAACTCACCGCCCGCCAGAGATCGGCTTCGAGCGGGATGTAGTCGAGGGTGATTTCGCGCCCGAAGCGCGGGTAGCCGTGTTCGACCCGCACAATCTCAAACGTATCCGCATCAAGGATGGTCGAACCTGCCGCTTGGCAGGCCGCTAGCAGAGCCGCCGTGTGCCCCGCCGGCGGGTAGAGGGTATAGCCGTCGCCGCCGAGCGGCTCACAGCGCACCACCAACACCTGCGCGTCACTCCACTCGCCGTTGGCAATGCCGTAGCGCGGTACATCAACCGGCAACCCCAACGCCTGCACAATCTGGCCGGCTTGCGGCCCATAGAGGCCGATCTGGCCCAACTCAGCGCCGGCATCGGCCACCGTCACCTGATCGTTAAAAAAGATATTCTTGCGCAGATGGCGAAGAACCGACGCCCCATGGCTAGGGCCAGTCTCTAACAGTAAGGCATCAGGCAGCGCATAAACGCGCAACAGATCGATCATCCGCCCGATCGGCGTGGTCAGCACGGTCAATGTGCCTTGGCCGGCTTGCAACCGCTCGATATGGTTGGTCGAGAGGCGGTGCAGCAACGAGGCCCGATCACGGCCTCGCATCCACAACCGACCCCGGTCTGATTCATCAATGGCTACGGCACCAGCATACACCGCCTCGTAGCTCGACGTCACTGCCTCATTCATAGCAGCTCTCTTGCAATCTGTCTCATCGTTGAAAATGATCACTACCCTTCAATTGTATCATGCACGGCTTACGATCGGCTGACGCAGCCGAAGCCGCAATGGCATCCCGTAGCGTGGGCGCAAGGTAATACCGGTCTGCAATGCGATCGGATGCTCAGGCACGGGCTCAAAACGCCAACGGCGAGCCAGCGTCGCCAACACCAACACCCCTTCCATCCACGCAAATGGCTCACCGATACAGTTGCGCGGCCCACCGCCAAACGGGAAGAAGGCGAATTTGGGGCGCGCAGCCTGCGCTTCCGGGGTGTGGCGCAACGGATCGCACCGGTAAGGGTCGGGGAAAAAGCGCGGATCGTGATGCATCAGCCAAGGACTCATCAACACGATGGTATCTGGCGCAACGCGCACATCACCAATTGTCACCGGCGCAATCGCGCGCCGCCCGATCAGCCACGCCGGCGGATAGAGGCGCAGCGCCTCGGCGAACACCCACTCGGTGTAGCGCAGCGCGGGCAGATCAGCCACGGTTGGCAAGCGATCGCCAAGCACGGCGTTGAGTTCAGCCACCAACGCGGCAGCGATTGCAGGATGTTGCGCTAGCAGATACAAGGCCCATGCCAAGGCGTTGGCCGTCGTTTCGTGACCGGCGAGAAAGATGGTTAACAGCTCATCGCGCAACTGGGTATCGGTCATGCGATAGCCATCGCCCTCGTGATCGACCGCCATCAGCAGCATCGAGAGCAGATCGCCGCGATCGACCGGGTTGGCGCGGCGTTCGGCAATGATCCGGTAAATAATCGCATCAAGGCGAGCTTTGGCCGCTTGAAACCGGCGCACCGGCGGCAAGGGCAGGTGCATCAACCAGTCGGCCAACGGCAGCACCGCCAGATCAAACATCGCCACCAGATCGTGCATCGCGGCAAACACATCGGCAGCGTCGGCTTCCGTCTCAGCAGAAAAGAGCGTCTCTCCGACTACGCGCAACGTGATCGCCTGCAGCTCGCGGCTCATATCAATAACCGCGCCATTAGACCAGCGCGCGCTGCGCGCTGCTGCCGCCGCCACCATCGCCGCGCCATAGGCCGCGATGCGCTGGCGATGAAAAGCCGGCTGGATCAACCGGCGCTGACGGAGATGCACCTCGCCCTCGCTGGTCAGCAAGCCTTCACCTAGCAACCGTTTCGCCCGCTCTAACACCCGGCCTTTGACAAAAGCGCGATTGTGTGTTACCAACACCTCGCGAATGAGGGTTGGATGATTGACCAGCAGCATAGCTTGCGGGCCGGCGCGAAACGGTACCGTATCGCCGCGCGTGGCGAGATCAGCGAGTAACGTGAGCGGATCGCGGCGGAGTTGCTGAAGGGTGCGGATAGCGTGTGGGGAAGGGAACCGGGCCATCACAACCTCGCGGCGCGAGTAATGGAACCTGCCAATGGTAGCGACAATGATACCACGCTTGCCGCCTCTTAACGTTATGCCGCAAAGCGTCAACCATGCGTGAAATTTAGAACAACGTCATGTTATACTATACCCATCGGTGAAGTATCAATCAATAGTCGACGATGAACCGTTGGCGATGGGGGAATGCATGAGCGTGACAGGGCGACTGGCAGGAAAGATTGCGCTAATTACCGGGGGGGCCGGCAACATTGGCAGTGATATGACTCGGCGGTTTCTGGCCGAGGGTGCAACCGTCATCATTAGTGGTCGCAACAGCGCCAAACTCGCGGCGTTAGCCGACCGGATACGCGCTGAAGCGGGCGTGCCTGCAAAACGGATCGATCTCGAAGTGATGGATGGCAGCGATCCGACGGCGGTGCGAGCCGGTATCGAGGCCATCGTTGGCCGGCATGGCCGGATCGACATTCTGGTCAACAATGCCGGCAGCGCCGGCGCGCAGCGGCGGTTAGCCGAGATTCCACTCACAGCCGCCGATCTTGGCCCCGGCGCCGACGAGACGTTGCAAGAAAGCGTTGCGAACTTGCTGGGGATGGGATGGCATCTGATGCGGGTAGCCGCGCCGCACATTCCGGCTGGCGGCGTGATCATCAACATTTCGACCATCTTCTCACGCGCCGAATACTACGGACGCATCCCATACGTCGCACCGAAAGCAGCTCTCAATACCCTGACCCAGATCGCAGCGCGTGAACTGGGCACCCGCGGGATTAGGGTCAACACCATCCTCCCCGGCCCGATTGAGAGCGAACGAATCCGCACAGTCTTCCAACGCATGGATGAGCTGAAAGGGCGACCAGAAGGCGATACGGCCAACCAGTTCTTTGCCACCATGCGGCTCTACCGGCCCGATGATCACGGCCAGCTTGAACGCCGTTTCCCCACCATCGGCGATGTCACCGACGCTACGGTCTTTCTTGCCAGCGATGAAGCTGCGGCGCTGACTGGCGAGACGATTGAGGTAACGCACGGTATGGAGCTGCCGGCCAACAGCGAGACCAACTTGCTGGCCCGCACCGATCTGCGCACGATTGATGCCAGCGGGCGCACGACGCTGATCTGCGCCGGCGATCAGATCGAAGAGGTTATGGCACTGACCGGGATGCTCCGCACCTGCGGCAGCGAAGTCATTATCGGCTTCCGTTCGGAGGCCGCAATCGAGCAGTTTGAGCAGGCGGTCAGCGAGAGCCAGCGCTTGGCTAGCGATGCCTTCACGCCACCGATTGCCTTGCCGCTCGACCCGCGCGATCCAGCGACGATTGATGCCATCTTTGACTGGGCCGGCGAGAATACCGGCGGCATTCACGCTGCGGTGATCCTACCCGCTTCTAGTCGCGAACCGGCCACGCAGGTGATCGAGGTTGATGACGGTAACGTAATGAACTTCCTTGCCAACGAAATTGTTGGCGCAATCGTGATTGCCAGCCGCTTGGCGCGCTACTGGCAAACGCAGCGCCTGACGCCGGGAGCGCGCGCGCGCGGCCCGCGGGTAATCTTCCTCTCGAATGGGGCGGCAGCAGCCGGCAATGCCTATGGTCGCATCCAATGCGCCGCGATCGAGCAGTTGATCCGGGTATGGCGGCACGAAGCGGCGCTCGACTACGAGCGGGCAGTCGCCAATGGCGACCATGTCTTACCGGCGGTGTGGGCCAACCAAATCGTGCGCTTCAACAACCGCAGCCTCGAAGGGCTCGAGTTCGCCTGCGCGTGGACGGCCCAGTTGCTGCATAGCCAGCGCCAGATCAACGAGATCACGTTGACGATTCCTGCCAACATCAGCGCCACGACCGGCGCGCGCAGCGCCGCTGTCGGTTGGGCCGAGAGCTTGATCGGTCTGCATCTGGGCAAAGTGGCGTTGATTACCGGCGGCAGCGCCGGGATTGGCGGCCAGATCGGGCGGCTGTTGGCGCTGAGCGGGGCACGGGTGATGCTTGCGGCGCGCGATCGCCACAAGCTCGATCAGATACAGGCCACGATCCGGGCCGAGCTGGCCGAAGTCGGGTATACCGACGTGGAAGAGCGGGTGCAGATCGCGCCCGGCTGCGATGTGAGCAGCGAAGAGCAGCTCGTCGACTTGGTTGAGCGCACGCTGGCCGCCTTTGGCACGGTTGATTACCTGATCAACAATGCCGGTATCGCCGGCGTGGAAGAGATGGCGATCGATATGCCGGTCGAGGGCTGGCGCAATACCCTCTACGCTAACCTGATCAGCAACTATTCGCTGATGCGCAAGCTTGCCCCGCTGATGAAAAAGCAGGGCAGCGGCTACGTGCTTAACGTGTCGTCATACTTCGGCGGCGAGAAGGATGCCGCCATCCCCTACCCCAACCGCTCGGATTACGCCGTCTCGAAGGCCGGCCAACGGGCGATGGCCGAAGTCTTTGCCCGCTTCCTCGGCCCAGAGGTGCAGATCAACGCGATCGCGCCGGGGCCGGTCGAGGGTGATCGCTTGCGCGGCACCGGCGAGCGGCCCGGCCTGTTTGCCCGACGAGCGCGGCTGATTCTGGAAAACAAGCGGCTCAATGATCTGCACGCCGCCCTGATTACCGCTGCCCGCACCGACTCGCGCCCAATGCGCGAGCTAGTTGAGCTGCTCTTGCCGAACGATGTCGCGGCGTTCGAACACAACCCGGCTGCACCGGCTGAGTTGCGCGAATTGGCCAAGCGCCTGCGCAGCGAGGGCGACCCGGCGGCTTCGTCGAGCAGCGCCCTGCTCAATCGCTCGATCGCGGCCAAACTACTGGCGCGTTTGGTCAACGGCGGTTATCAGTTGCCCGCCGACATCTTCGCCAATCTGCCGGCGCCGCCCGATCCGTTCTTCACCCGGGCCCAAATCGACCGTGAGGCGCGCAAGGTGCGCGACGGCGTGATGGGGATGCTCTACCTGCAACGGATGCCGACCGAGTTTGACGTGGCGATGGCGACGGTCTACTACCTCGCCGACCGCAACGTCAGCGGCGAAACCTTCCACCCGTCGGGCGGCCTGCGCTACGAGCGCACCCCCACCGGCGGCGAACTGTTCGGCTTGCCGGCCCCAGAACGGCTGGCCGAGTTGGTTGGCACAACCGTGTACCTGATCGGCGAACACCTCACCGAGCATCTCAACCTGTTGGCCCGCGCCTATCTAGAACGGTACGGCGCGCGGCAGGTGGTGCTGATTGTTGAGACCGAAGCCGGTGCGGAGACGATGCGCCATCTGTTGCACGATCACGTTGAGGCTGGCCGGTTGCCGATTATCGTCGCTGGCGATCAGATCGAGGCCGCGATCGATCAGGCGATTGCCAGCTATGGCCGGCCGGGGCCGGTGGTCTGCACCCCCTTCCGCCCGCTGCCGACCGCGCCGCTGGTGGGCCGCAAAGACAGCGACTGGAGCACGGTGCTGAGCGAGGCCGATTTTGCCGAACTGTGCGAGCACCAGCTCACCCACCACTTCCGGGTGGCGCGCAAGATCGCGCTCAGCGACGGGGCCAGTCTCGCACTGGTGACGCCCGAAACGACCGCGACCTCGACCACCGAGCAATTCGCGCTGGCCAACTTCGTCAAAACCACCCTGCACGCCTTCACCGCCACTGTCGGCGTCGAGAGTGAGCGCACGGCGCAGCGGATTTTGATCAATCAGGTCGATTTGACCCGGCGGGCGCGGGCCGAAGAGCCGCGCGATCCACGCGAGCGCCAGCAAGAACTGGAACGCTTTATCGAAGCGGTGTTGCTCGTCACGGCGCCGCTGCCGCCTGAAGCCGACACGCGCTACGCTGGACGGATTCACCGCGGGCGGGCGATTACGGTGTAAGAAGGAGACAATGGCTGGATAACCTGCGACATCAAGAGACGTTGCAATGCAACGTCTCTTGATGTTTTGATCGATAAAACTCTTTGCACTTGTAACGGCTATGTACGGTATCTAGCGCGTATGCGTGCGACATTAACACCAAAAAGTGTTGACCGTTGCTAGTATCCATGCTAGAATAGGCGCGATTACCGCAGAATCCTGATCGCTGCCTTCAGGCGGGAGTAAAAGGAAGGATAGGTCATGGCGGATCCCGACAGCATCTTGCAGCTTGGCGTTGAGGCCGCGCGTAAAGGGGAAAAGGACGAAGCACGCAAGCTCTTCCGCCTGCTGACCCGTGAACATCCGGATAATATTCAGGGGTGGCTCTGGTTGGCCGGCGTTGCAGAAGATCGGGAAGAGCGACAGGCCGCACTCGAGCAAGTGTTGCGCCTTGATCCCAAGAATGATATGGCGCTGAAAGGGTTGCAGGCGTTGGGTGTTACGCCTAAGCCCGCCGCAGCGCCACCCGCTGCACCCGCCGCTCTAGCTACGCCGCCGCCGGCCCCCCCACCATCGGCAGCACCGGCAATGCCCGACATTGACGAAGACGATCCCTTTGCCCAACTCGATGCCCTCTCAGAGGTAATGGCAACCGATGCGGGCCCGGTACGGCGCGATCCTGACGTTCCCAGACCCGCGCCAACGCTGGGCAGCACAGCCGAAGCCGAGCAAGCGCCGGCCCCTTCACGCCCTAGCCGTTCGAGCGAGCCGCCACCCAGCCGGTCCAGCCGGCCCAGCACCAGTTGGGCGCGCGGGAGCAGTAGCAGCAAGCCGGCCAAACCGGCCAAGCCAGCGCGCGGCGGCGGCTTGAATTTCGGCAATCTGTTCCGCCGTTCCGGCCCGCCACCCCGCGGCGATGATGATCTCGAAGCCGAGACCGTGCCGGCCAAGAAGGGATTAACGCCACTAACCATGATCTTGCTCGGCGTGCTGCTGATCAGTTGTATCGGATTTGCGTTCATCCTTTTAACGCAGCGCAGCGATACGGCTGTAGTGCCGCCGGAACAAGCGACGAGCCAAGCGGCGACGAGCCAAGCGGCGACGAGCCAAGCGGCGACTGCCGAGTCAACCCTGGCCCCGACAACGCCGCCAGCCGGCGAATCAACGCCGACGGCTACTGCCAATGAGGAACCAACCCCCGAAGCAACCGTCGAGCCAACGCCAGAACCGGCGCCGCCACCGCCGCCGGCCGTTGATCCGGCTCAAGCGAACCCCGATCTGGTCAGCCCCGGCACGGAGCTGGTCAGCAACGGGTGGGCGTATGATTTCAACCAACCCACCTACGCCGCACCGATTATCGGGGCGCTCAATGGGGTGACGCCAAACAATGGCCGTTTCGTGGTGGTGCTGATGTTTGTGCGCAATGCCACCGGCCAAGCCCAACCCATCCCGCCCGATTTCTTTGTGCTGAAAGACGCGCAGGGCCGGGTGTGGACGCCGCGGCTCGATGCGTCGGATGCGTATGTCATCCGCGGCATTAACGCCGACTTGAGCCATAGCGAGCCGGTACCTGCTGATGGGTTTGTGCGCAGCGTGGCCATCTTGTTTGATGTCGCGCCTGACGCGACCGATCTAGTCTTCTTTGCCCGCAGCAACCCCAATCAAGGTTGGTTGGTGCTCAGCCGAGTGTGATTATGAATGCGCGCCGGTGATGGCACGGAGGCGGGGTGGAGGACGAGGTTACGTTCGATCTTGAGCAGTGGCTGCACCGCGGCGCGCTAGCAGCGCGTCGCGGTGATGTTGTATCAGCACGGCTCATCTTTCGCGCTCTGAGCCGGCTCGCACCCCACGAACGGCGGGTGTGGATCGGGTTGGCGCGGGTCGCGGAAACCGCCGCCGAACGTGATGAGGCACTGCGCCGGGTTAGGATCACTCCGTCTGAAGCGACAGCGACTGACCCCACCCCGCCTGCCCCCCTCCCTGTGGACAAGGAGGGGGGAGTGATAGAACCGGCGCTACCGCTGCGGCTGGCCCCGGCCAAACCGCGCGCTGAACGCCAGCCTCACCGGCGCCGGTTGGGATGGCAACTGCCGGCAATGCTCTTACTAATCGCCACGGGCTTGCTGGCGGTGAGCTGGTGGCAGCGCCAACCGGTTACGTCGCTGCCGCCAACCCCTGTTCCCACCACCAATTTGCCACCCACACTGGCGGCAATTGGGCCGCTGCCAACCCCATTGCCAACGGGGATTGTCGTGACGACGCCAGTTGTGCCGACACCCTCACCGCCGCCGCCAACCTTGACACCGCCGCCAACCTTGACGCCGGAACCTAACACGCGCGCGTTGGGTCAACTGATCGCTTACGATCAGTGGCAATTTGGGTTGTTGCGACGCGAGGATGTGGTGGTGATCGACGGCGAACTCGGCCCAATCCGGCCGGCAGGCCGCCTGTTGGTAGCGTTGCTGGCGGTGAGTAACGAAGCGCCGGTCGAGCGGGTGTTGCCCGCCACCCTCTTCGCAGTAGAAGATGAGAGGGGGCAACGCTATGCCCCCTTGCCGGACGTTTCGCGCCAGTATCTCGACCAGTTTGGGCACGGGGTGTACGGCGATCTGGCGCTCGAAGACGCCTTCGCGCCACAGAGCGGCTTGCGCAGCGTACCGGTGCTGTTCGATCTGCCGGCTAATCGCGCACCGGTACGATTGTGGGTCGGTGACGAAGGCTGGCCGTTACGGTGAAATGGTGAATAGACGTTCGAGTACCGGTGAACCCAATGCCGCCGCCACCTGATCAGCCACCCGGTCAAGCGGATCGGTTTGGGGCAGAGGATCGAACGCCGGTTGCCAGCCTAACTGCCGCAACCATCCCCGCCGAAACTCGTCATTGGCAAACAGACCGTGCAGATAGCACCCCCACACCCGGCTATCGGCGCTCTGGCAACCATCGTCGTCAGCGGCGGGTGTTGCGCCACGCCGGACAATGCTCAGCAACGGTTGCGCTTCCCCTAGCCGGCGGCTGCGGCCCACGTGGATTTCGTAGCCGTGCAGTTCGGCGGCACCGGCCCACGCTACCTGCGCCTTCGCCACGGCTTGAGTGGTCTGTTTTTCGAGGGCAAAGACGGTTTCGACCGGCAACAAACCGAGACCGTCTTCGTCGCCGCCGGCCCCCTCGACCGCCAGCGGATCGCTGATGCGCTCGCCGAGCAGTTGGTAGCCGCCGCAGATGCCGGCAATCGCGCCGGTAAACTGGCGCAGCGCCGCGTCAAATCCGCGTTCGCGCAACCAACGCCGGGCAGCGAGGGTGTGTTTGGTACCGGGCAGAATCACCGCCGCCGCGCCGGCCAATTGCGCTGGGTGATCAATATAGCGCACCGTCACCCCCGGCTCGCGGGCCAGCGGGTCGAAGTCGTCGAAATTGGCGATGGCCGGCAAGCGAATGACAGCTATCGTGAGACCGTGCGCCGGGGCCGGTTGGGCTTGCTCGAGCGCCACCGCATCTTCAGCGGGTAGATCAAGATCCTCGATCCATGGCACCACTCCCAACACCGGCACACCGCCGCGCTCTTCCAGTATGCGCACGCCATCAACGAACAAGGCCGGATCGCCGCGGAAGCGGTTGACGATCAGACCCTCGATCAAACGTCGTTCAGCCGGTTCGAGCAGCATCAAGGTGCCGAGCAGTTGGGCAAAGATCCCACCGCGATCGATGTCGCCGACCAGCAAGGTGCGGGCTTGGGCATAGACAGCCAACCGCATATTGACCAGATCGCCGGCCTTCAGATTTAGCTCAACCGGACTGCCGGCCCCTTCAGCGATGACCAGATCATACTCGGCGCGCAGCGCATCAAGGTTGCGAGTGATCACCGGCCACAGCAGCGCCTTGCGTTGCCAAAAATCGGCGGCAGCGAGGGTCTGCCACGGCTTGCCCTCAACCACGATCTGGCTGCGGCGCTGGCCTTCAGGCTTGATCAAGACTGGATTCATCGCCACCGTCGGCGCGATACCGGCAGCCGCGGCTTGCACCGCCGTGCTGCGCGCGATCTCGCCGCCATCAGCCGTCACAGCGGCGTTATTGCTCATATTTTGGGCTTTGAACGGGGCCACCCGCAACCCGCGACGAACGGCCAACCGGCAGAGCGCTGCCACCAGCGTGCTCTTGCCAACCGATGAAGCGGTACCAACCACCATCAAGACAGGTGCAGGCATACGTATCTCCTCCAAAGCAGCGGTGTGCTGGGTCACAGCGGCGCTATCTCTCGCCACGCCGCCACCAAGCGCGCATTGTCTGCCGGGAGGCGGGGAGCGACGCGCACCCACTCCGGCAAGCCAAACGACGTACAATCGCGCACCACGCAACCGTGCGCCAGCAACCGGCGGCGGGTGAGCGCGGCATCGGCGCATTGCACCAGCATAAACGGCAACGCTGACCGCCACACGGTCAAGGCAAGCTGGCGCAACCCGGCGACCAATTCATCGCTGGCGGCCCACAAGCGCGGCAGCGTCGCTGGCAAAAATGCGGTATCGGCCAGCATGGTCAGCGCCGCTGCCTGCGCTGCGCTACTCACGCTCCACGCTGGTTGCCAGCGGGCAATTGCGCTCGCCAGCTCAGGTTCAGCAATCGCGTATCCGATGCGCAAACCAGCCACCGCATAGCTCTTGGTGAGCGAATAAATGCGGATCAGGTTGGCCGGCGCGTGGTCATCGAGTGGATCGTGACCGGCAACATTGCGCTCCAACGACAGATAGGCTCGGTCGAGCATCAGCCAGCCGCCGTAGCGGGCGCAAGCGTGGGCCAGCTCGACGATGGTTGCAGTCGCCACTGGCACGCCGGTCGGATTGTTGGGCGAGCAGAGCCACAGCAAGCGCGGCTGCAGCCGTTCAATCGCCGCCAGCAGCGCCACCGGATCGGGTTGAAACTGGGTTGCAGCCGTACTGCGCACCTCCACCACCTGCATCCCGGCCAGCCGGCAAGCGTGGGCATACTCGCCATAGGTCGGGGCCACCACCAGCGCGGTTGCTCCCGGCGCACCCAATGCCCGAGCCGCCAGATGGATCAACTCATTCGCGCCATTACCAGCCACCACCGCCTCAAAACGGCAGTGGTGACGCTGGGCCAACTGTTGCCGCAAACGCAGGCAGCTCCGGTCGGGATAGGGGGCCGGATCGAGCGCGCGCAAGGCGGCCAAGACGGCGGCAGGCGGGCCAAACGGATTAATGTTGCTGCTGAAATCGATCACCTGATCGGGGCGCAAGCCGAGCTGAGCCAACTCGGCCTCATCGAGCGCGCCATGCGCTACGGGGTGCGATTCCATGCTGCCTCCAGTGCGCGCAGCTCGACCGGAATGCCGCAGACAACCAGATAGACCTCGGCGGCGACGGCGGCGACGCGCTGATTAGCCAGACCGAGTAGATCGCGGTACTGCCGGCCCAGCGGATAGGCGGGCACAATCCCCATGCCAACTTCATTGGTAACGGCGATCAACGTCAGATCGCGCTGGTCAACCATCGCCAGTAGATCATCGAGTTCACGATTAATAGCCGGCTCAGGATCGAATTCATTAGCCAGCAAAAGATTGCTCACCAGCAACGACAAACAATCGAGCAACACCACCGATCCCACGGGCAAATCGGCGAGAGCAGCGGCGACATTGGCCGGCGCTTCGCGCGTCGACCACGTTGGCGGGCGGCGAGCGCGATGGCGGCCAATCCGCTCGCGCATCTCATCATCACCAGCGATAGCGGTCGCCAGATAGACCACCTGATCACTCAAGCGGACCGCGTACCGCTCGGCGCACCGGCTCTTGCCGCTGCGGACGCCACCGGTAAAAAGGACAACCATACTCATCAACCACCTCAATCATGAAGGCGCAAAGAGAGCAAAGACGCAGAGGGTTGAACGCAAAGACGCAGAGGGTTGAACGCAAAGACGCAGAGGGCGCGAAGGGTTTTGTAAGTCGGGCAGCGAGGAGCACATGACCGATACACCGATGTTCCGTACACGCAAAGGGCGCAGAGGGTTTTGTAAGAGCCTGCTAGAATCACTCCAACAAAAGTAGGCAAGTTGGTTCCGTACACGCAAAGGGCGCAGAGGGTTTTGTAAGGGTTGGCATAGCATGGTTTTTCACATACTCTATATTCAAAGATAGTATTTGAGCGTTAGGTATTACACAAAATATCTGAATAAGCTAAGTAATTTAGAGGGTTAGAGGTAGCATCACTTCTATCATGCCTTCCAATCCTTTGCGCCCTCTGCATTCCCTGCGCCTTTGCATTTACCTCTTTGCGCCCTTTGCGGATCCGGACAGCCGTCCGGCTCTACGGTGTCTCTGCGTCAACAAATGTGCTGGCAGCGGCGACAAACCGCTCGGCGATAGCCGGGCAGGCCAGAAAATGCAAATGAATGTACGACGCCAGCGTCTGGCCGATCACCACCCCCTCGCTGGCTGGTTGCGGACGCATCGCATCAGGCAGGCAAGCGTAGAGCGGCGGCAGATCGGTGGGCTGCGCTTCCCAGACCGAATAGTGAAACTCGTGGCCGCGCACCGTTTCGCCAGCGCGCCACAGCCACGTCTCGGCTTGGGCCACGATCGTGCGGTAGCCGAGGGTGAGTCGCGGTGCCATACGCGAATGGCCGGGCAACACACCGGCCATCGCAAAGGCTTGGCCATGCTGATCGATCAAGGTTTCGGTCAGAAACATCAAGCCGCCGCACTCGGCGTAGATCGGCATGCCGCTCGCCGCCGCTTCCCGAATCGCGGCCAGCATCGCCTGATTGGTGCTCAATTGCGCGGCAAAGAGTTCAGGAAAACCGCCGCACAGGTAGATCGCTGCCGTTCCTGCCGGCAAGGCGGTATCGTGGAGCGGGCTGAAAAAGGCGAGTTCCGCCCCAGCGGCCTGCAACAGATCGAGATTATCGGGATAGATGAAATTAAACGCCTCATCGCGGGCAATGGCGATCACCGGTCGCGCACCGCTCACCGGCGCAAGCACGGTTGGCGCCGGGACGGGCAACGGCGGCGCGGTACGGGCCACGGCCAGCAGCCGGTCAAGGTCAATCGTCTGCTCAACCCGCGCCGCTGCCTCAGCCAACCACTCTTGCCAGCAGCCCGGCTCGGCCACCGGCACCAAACCGAGATGGCGTTCAGGCAACGTAAGCGCATCGTGACGAGGCACATAGCCCAACACCGACACCCCGACCGTCTGCTCGACGGCATCACGGATCAGTGCAGCGTGGCGCGGGCCGCCAACCCGATTGAGAATGACGCCTCCGATCTGCAGCCGGCGGTCGAAATCGCGCAAGCCGGCGATCAGCGCCGCGGCAGTGCGGGCCATCGCGCGCGCATCGAGCACAATGATCACCGGCGTTGCGGTGAGGCGGGCAATGTGGGCGCTGCTGCCGGTGTCGTCATCGCCGGCATAGCCATCGAACAGGCCCATCACCCCTTCGATCACGGCCAGATCAGCCTCGGCACTGCGGCGGGCCAGCACACCGGCGATCTGGTCAGGCGGGATCAGCCACGAGTCGAGATTGTGGCACGGCCTGCCGGCGGCGAGGGCATGATAGCCGGGATCGATGTAGTCAGGGCCGCACTTAAACGGCGCGATGCGTAGACCGCGCTGGCGCAAGGCGGCGATCAGGCCGGCGGTGATAGTCGTCTTGCCGCTGCCGCTCATCGGCGCGGCGAATAGCAGGCGGGGCAGATGGATCATAGGTCGTCCCACAACATCGGATTGGCAGGAAATTGAGCCGGATCGTACCACGCCAACGTATCGGCTAATGACGCCACTTCACCCACCACCAACACAGCCGGCGGCGGCAACTGCGCTGCTTGCTGACGATCCGGCAAAGCAGCGAGCGTTGCCCGCAGCACGCGCTGGTCGGCGCTGGCTCCACGGCTGATCAACGCCGCCGGCGTAGCGGGATTACGGCCAGCGGCGATCAGATAGACACACACCTGCGCCAGCCGTTCGAGCGCCATCAACACCACGAGGGTCGGCGACGCGGCCAGCAAGGACCAACTGATCCCGCTACAGCCGTGCGGCGTAGCTTCGTGACCAGAGACGACCGTGAAGGCAGCGGCAACGCCGCGCCACGTGAGCGGGATACCAGCGTGGAGCGGTACCGCCAATGCCGAGGAGACTCCCGGCACAATCTCGAAGGGCAGACCGGCAGCCGCCAACGCCGCCGCCTCTTCGGTCAGATGGGCAAAGACGCCGGGGTCGCCGCCTTTCAGCCGCACCACCTGCAACCCGGCACGCACCAAGCGCACCAGCGTCTCGGTGATGCCGTCTTGGCGCACGGAATGGTGGCCGGGCCGCTTGCCGACGAAGATCCGTTCGGCGTGAGGCGGCGCTTCGTCGAGCAGGCTCGCCGCGATCAGACGGTCGTAGAGTACGGCATCGGCTTGGCGCAGCACAGCCAAACCGCGCATAGTAATCAGATCGGCGCGACCGGGGCCGGCGCCGACGAGATAGGCTTTACCAGTCATAAGCTACTCCGGGTTGGACATGGGTACGGAGGCATACAGATGAACACAGGTTGAAAATAGAACACGGATTGGGACGGATAAACACGGATCGGATGGAGATTTGGAACCATACAGCGTCTCTTATCTGCACCTCGCCATTTATGGCGTGCGGCAGACAAACTGCCACACGCCATACAGCTACATCACGCTTCCGCCAACCATTCGGCAATCGCGTCGCGGATCGCGGCGGCGCGGGCCGGCGCGGCGCCATTGCTGCTCACGGCAATGGCGATGCCGCCGCTGCGATGTACTGCCGGCACATGGAAATCGCCGTCGCTGGGATCATCGGCGACGTTGCAGAGTGCGCCGGCGGCGCTGGCTGCCGCGGCAATGCGGGCATTGACAGTGCGATCATCGGTGGCGGCGAAGACGAGCCGTGCGCCGGTGAGGTCGCCGGCTTGATAGCTGCGCTGTTCCCAGATCAGCTTTCCTACCGCAGCCCATTCCGCCAGTTGCGTCGTGACAGTGGGGCTGATCAGCCGCACCGGAAAGCCGGCGGCGAGCAGACTGCGCACCTTGCGCTCGCCGACAGCGCCGCCGCCAATGACGACCGCCAGCATATGCGATGGTTTGGTCAAGACGATCGGGTAATCCGGCGCTGACGGCGCAGCAGTGGTTGGGGTTGGCGCAGCGGTGCGAGTGGTGTAGCCGCGCGGCGTTACCATGTGGCCGGCCAGCGCAAAGCTCTGGCTATTGCCGATCAGCACCACCATCAACATATCGGCTTGCTCTGGATCAACTTCGGCGAGGGTGGTCAGCATAATCTGCTCATCGGCGCGAGTGACTTGACGACCACAGGCGACCGGCGTCTGCGGCGGGCGATGCTCGCGCACGATGGCGAGGGCTGCGGCCAATTGCCAGTTCCGCCCTTGCGAGCGTGGATTGTAGAGCGCGATCACGAAATCGGCTTGGGCCGCGGCGCGCAGCCGGCGCTCGATCAGCGGCCATGGCGTGAGCAGGTCGCTGAGGCTGATCAGGCAGAGATCGTGATTGACCGGCGCGCCAAGGCGGGCCGCCAACGCCTGAAATGCGCTCACGCCGGGAATGACTTCGACAACGGGATCGCGGCCAGTCCACCCCTCGGCGTGCAAGGTCTCGAAGACGGGTGCGGCCATCGCGTAGATGCCGATGTCGCCGCTGCTGACCAGCGCCACCCGCCGGCCAGCCCGCGCCAGTTCGATGGCGGCCCGCGCCCGCCCCATCTCGTCACCCATCGCCGGGGTAACGATGACCTCTTGGTCGGGCCGCAGCAACGGACGGATGAGGTCGATATAGCGGCCATAGCCGGTGACAACCTCGGCGTAGGCTAGCGCCTGCCGGGCCGCAACCGTGAGCTGGGACAGATCACCCGGCCCGATGCTGACCAGCGCCAGTTGGCCGGCGGCGGGAGCGGCGTCGCACGGGTTGGCGACGGGTGCGCGCAAGGCAACGGCGACGGTGCAACGGGCAAACGACCGTTTCGGCGCGAGCAACGGCCCATGCGCCGCCACCACCGCGCACGGCTCGGCCACACCCGGCAACTCGAAGCGGCTGGCAGCGCTGGGGCTAAAGCTCTCTGGGTCGAGTGCGCGCAACTGCTCGGTGGAAATTATCGTGAGCGGGACGTCAAGTTGGGCTGCGAGCGCGATGATCCCCAGCTCGGTTGCCTTCAGCTCGGCGGTGGCGATGGTGGCAACGCACTCTGGCAGCAGATCGGCCTCGGCCAGCGTTATCGCCAACGCCTCGGCCAGCTCGCCGGCTGGCGTCTCGCGCCGGCAACCAATACCCACCGCCAAGACCGGCGGTAGATAGCGCAAGGCTTTGGGACGAAGGGTCTCCCACAGATCAGCCAAGCGACGGTGGGAAACGACAATCGCAGCGACGAAATAGTCATTGGCAAGAGCAGACGGTTCGCTGACCCATTCGACTGCCGGCACAGCAGCGAATTCGGCAGCCAGCACATCACGCGCCGCTGGCAACGCTGGGTCAACCCACACCCCGATCGGCTCGCCGTTCACCAGACACGCCATGACGTGGGTAGTCGCCGAGTCGGCGGCCAGCCGCCAGCCGCGATCGCGCCCGATCAGATCGAGCGCCGGCAAGCCTTGGGTGTCGCTGGATGTGGTCAATGCGGCATGACCGCCGGTAAGCGCGGCCAGCCGGCGGGCGAGTTCGTTCGCACCGGCGCGATGGCCGCCCACCAGCGGCACCGCAAACTGGCCCTGTTCGTCGAGGCAAATCACTGCCGGATCAACGGTTTTAGCGCGCAGCAATGGCGCCAGCGAACGCACCGCAATCCCGGCGGAACCGATGAAGACAATCGCTCGCGCCGAAGTCCACACGGTCTGCACCGCTTCGGCGACGGTCGCATAGGGCATGGCGGCGGGCAGCTCAGCCGCAAAGCGGGCCGGCGCCCACACTATGGCCGGCAACGCCGGGGCGAGGCGTCCGGCCAGCGCCAACCCAGCGCGGGTAATAGCGATGATAGCGATGTTGGTCATAAGAGCCTCAAATGATGTCAACGCCAACGAAGGGGCATAGCGCTGCTATGCCTTGGGCATCGCGTGCTACGCCCGTACCCGCCGGCGCAAGCGATGGCTATAGGTTGGATCGTAGAGCCGGCTGGTTGGCCGATCGGTGCGTTTGTGGGCCGGGTCGAGGGCCGCGCCAACCAAAATCAGCGCCTGCCGGGTAAAACCAGCCGCTTTGACTTTGGCGGCAATATCGCCGAGCGTGCCGTGAATAATCTCTTCGTCGGGCCACGTCACCCGGTAAGCCACTACTACCGGCGTATCTGGCGTGTAAGCGCTGCCGGCTAGCAAATCTTCCACCACTTGCTGAATCCGGGTAATGCCGAGGTAGATCGCTAGCGATGCACCGTGCGCGGCCAGCCGGGTAAGCTGCTCGCGCTCCGGTAAGGGGGTGCGTCCGGCCGGCCGGGTAAGGATGATCGTTTGCACCAATTCGGGAACGGTCAGCTCGACGCCGAGACGAGCCGCGAGAGCGAAGGCGGCAGTCACACCGGGAATGACCTCATACGGCATGCCGGCTTCATCCAGCGCGGCCATCTGCTCGTGGATCGCACCGTACAGCGCCGGATCGCCGCTGTGCAAGCGCACCACCACCTGCCCAGCCTGCGCCGCTTCACGCATCAGCGCCACAATCTGATCGAGGTGCATCTCAACCGAACCGACGATCCGGGCTTCAGGCCGAGCATACGCCGCCAGCAGCGCCACGTCAACCAGACTATCAGCGTAGAGGATCAGATCGGCTTGGGCCAGCACATCACGCCCGCGCACTGTGATCAGGTCAGGCGCGCCGGGGCCGGCCCCGACGAAATAGACGGTTCCGGGAACGACGGGGTAGGTCATAGCACTTCTCCGCGGCGAACAATAACGAGCGACAGGTACGGGCGATGGTGCGGGTCAAGTGTCCGCAAATCGCGCGTAATAAATTCACCTTCCAGTCCCACTCTCTCGGCATAGAGGGCATGGTCAAGGAGACCGAGTTGTTCAAGCGCCGTGAGGATGGACGGCACCGCAGCACCGGCCTTCATCAACACAACTGTGGCAAACTCGGCGAGGAGGCGTTGCAAGGCGGCGGCATCGGTCTCGTAGCTGGCCGGCAGCACAATCAGCCGCTCGTCGGCCATAGCGAGCGGCATGCCGGCGGCGGCAGCAGCGGCGGCAAATGAAGTGACGCCGGGAATGACTTTGACCGGCAGGGTGGGAGCGCACACCCGCAACTCGCGCCACAGGTAGAAAAAGGTACCGTAGAGCAACGGATCGCCGAGCAAGAGATAGACCCCGCGCCGCTCGGCGCCAAGGGTCGTGACCATCACTTCGGCGGCGGCTTGCCACGCCGGACGTAGTTGGCCGGAATCGCGCGTCATCGGCAGCGGCAATGTCACCACTTCTTGACGGGAAGGAGCGATCCACGGCGTCGCGATGCGCAGAGCAATGCTGGCGTCGCCGTCACGGCTCTGCGGCGCGAAGATAACATCAGCCGCCTGCACGGCGCGCAAGCCTTTGAGCGTAATCAGTTCGGGGTCGCCGGGGCCAAGCCCGACTGCGGTGAGTTCAGCATTCATACTAACACCTAACTCTCAGGCGCAGAGCAAGCAAAGGCGCAGAGGATGTGAACGCAAAGGCACGAAGGGCGCGAAGATGAGCAACGTTTTTTGAGATTTGGCATAAGCCTGCTTTTGCTACCCCCATAAAACCTTAGCGTTCTTAGCGATCGTTGCGTCTTCAGACTCGCCACGTCACGATGAAGACCGGATTGAGTGCGGCGAAGCGTAGATCGGATTGGATCGGCGCGCCGCGGTTGATCTGTACCTGCGCCACCCGCGCCGCTGGCAAGAGGGCCAGCGCCGTAGCAAGATGGCCGGCAGTCACGAGGTTGAGCACCAGCCGGCCTCCGGTGCGCAGCCGTTGCTGAGCCAGCGCGATGATCGCCTCCAACCTCCCGCCGCTCCCGCCGACGAAGATTGCATCGGGATCGGGCCAATCGGCGCACGCCTCCGGCGCTTCGCCGTGGGCCGCGTACAGGTTGGGCGCGGGAAAACGGCGCAGATTAGCGTGAATATACTCGACAAACACCACGCGCCGCTCGACCGCGTAGACCCGCGCAGTTGGGCACGCACGAGCCGCCTCGATCGCCACCGCGCCACTGCCGGCCCCGATGTCCCACAACACTTCGCCGGGTTGCAAGGCCAGCTCGGCCAGACTAAGCAAACGCACCTCGCGCTTGGTGATCTGGCCGGCTTCGGTGCTGAAGGCCTCGTCAGGCAGGCCGGGAGGGATGGGCCGCGCGGGCCGGTCGTTCCAGACCACCAGCACATTGAGCGGATCAAACGCGGCGGTGACGAGATCGGCGAGAATGGCGGAGACGACGCGCTGGCGCGGCCCGCCAAGCTGCTCGCAGACCGCGCAGCGGCTGGCAGGTTCCATCCCGGCGGCGATCAACGCTTGCGCGATCACTGCCGGCGTCTGCTGGCGGTCGGTCAGAATCGCCGCTTTGGGTGCGGCCAGCACTGCCGGAATAATCGCGGCCACCGGACGGTTATGAGCGCTGAGCAAGACTGCATCGTGCCACGGCTCGGCCAGCGCGGCAAAGGCGAGTTGGGCCGAAGTCGGGGCCGGCACAATGTCGAGCGCCTCCGGTGGAAACACCCGCCGCAAACTGGCGCCAATGCCGTACCAGAGCGGATCACCCGACGCCAGCACCACCGCTGTCTGACCGGCTTCCCACGCCTGCTGCAACCGGGCCAGCGCCGGCTCCACACTCGCTTCGACCACCAGCCGCTCGGCGGCCACCTCAGGCAACGCAGCCAGATGGCGCTTCCCGCCTACCAGCAGATCGGCGCGAGCAATGCGCAGGAGAAGCTTAGCCGGCAAACCATCAGCGCCGGCATCGGTCAGACCGACCACCAAAATCGGCACGCGCCGGCTCATGGCTCACCCTCCACGACCGTATCATCTTCGGGCAACGGATCGGTCGGCAACCGCTCGATCAACGGGGGCGGCAGAGTCGCAGGATGCACGTGATCGGCAGCGACTGCCGCAGCGCGGGCCAGCACCGTACCATCAAAATCGACCAGAATGGTCTCGAAATCCATCGCGCCGCCGTGGGCGGCAATGAAGTACAGGCACTGTTCGAGGGCCAAATCCACGATCCGCTGCAACGGCGCTTGCTGACCATACTGCTGGCACAACTCAAGAAAATGGCGTCCGGTATTCGCCTGTGCCACCGCCTGCACCAACTCGTCCGGCACACCCACCTCGCGGCAGACCTGCGCCAGAAAGGCGAAATCGACCTGATTACCGGCGACGTGGGTTTGCATATAGCCTTGCGCGGTCTTGATCATCTTGCCGATCATGCCCACAAACACGGCTGACGGCACCCCGTGGGCAATGCAGGTCTTGAGCGCATCGCCGGTAAAGACGCTCAATTCGACAAATGCCATCTCCGGCAGCTCAGGAAAGATACGCATCGCAAACTTCTCGGAACGAGCGCCGGTGCAGAGGATCATCTTCTGCACGCCATTGCGAGCCGCCATTTCGACCGCTTGGATCACGCTGGCCCGCCACGCGGCGGTGCTATAGGGAAAGACTTTACCGGTGGTACCGAGAATGCTAATCCCACCAATAATTCCAAGACGTGGATTAAGGGTTTTTTGGGCAATCTGCTCACCACCGGGAACACTTATAATCACCTCTAAGCCGAGTCGGTCGAGAAACGCCTCACCGTCGGGCGCATACTCACGCACTGCATCACGTACATTGGCGGTAATCTGTTGGCGTGGCACCGGATTAATGGCCGGCCCACCAATCGGCAATCCAAGACCGGGTAAGGTCACGCGCCCCACACCCTCACCGCCATCAAGATGAATACCCGGCTGCGCAACCACCCGCACCTGCGCGCAGATCAACGCACCGTGGGTGACATCGGGATCGTCACCGGCATCTTTGCGCATACAGCAATAGGCTCCCGTCTCATCGAGCCGGGTGACGGTGGGTGTCATCGTAGCGGTTTCGCCGATCGGCAAGGTGATCGTCACTTGCGCCGGCCACTGCCCGCTGAAGAGGGCAATCGCAGCCGCTTTGGCGGCGGCTGAGGCGTTGCTGCCGGTGGTGTAGCCGGTGCGCGAACCACGTTTGTTGCGGGGTGGAACCATATCGGCCATCGCGTGTCTCCGTATGTACATGTTTCACCGCAGAGGGCGCGGGTGGTTCTTACCGCAGAGGCCGCAGGAGGCGCAGAGGATGGCGTACTAGTTGCCATACTCCGAAACCCTTTGCGCACCTTTGTGCCTTGATGTCACACATCGCGGTTGTCTTCACCGAGCGCCAACCGCAGCAGCGCATTGACAATCGCCGTCGCCACCGGTGAACCGCCTTTGCGACCAGCGGTGACGATCCACGCCACATCTTGGCGGGCCATGAGCGCCGCTTTGCTTTCGGCGGTGTTGACGAAGCCGACCGGCACGCCGATGATCAACGCCGGCTGTGCACCGCGGTCAAGCAGATCGAGCACCTCGAACAAGGCGGTCGGTGCATTGCCGATGGTCACGATCGCACCGGCCAGATGGCCCTGTTCGTGAGCCCAGCGCAAGGCGGCGGCGCTGCGGGTAAGATCGGTCGCCGCAGCGAGTTGGATAACGTCCGGCAGGTCGTTGAAGCAGTGCGCCGCGCCGCCGAAGCGGTGTAACCGCCGCTGGTCAATGCCAACCCGTGCCATCTGCACATCGGTGATCACCGCGCAGCCGCGTTGCAACGCAGCGACACCGGCTTCGATTGCGCCGGGGCTTGCTTGGGTAATCGTGGCGAACTCAAAATCGGCGGTGGTGTGAATGATCCGCTCGACGACCGTCGCCAGCGGTTGCGGCAAAGTGATCCCGCGTTCGGCCAGCTCGGCGCGGATAATCGCGAACGAGCGAGCGGCGATCTCGGCGCCGGTCACAGGCACGTGCTCAGTCATAGGTTCGCTCCCCGGCGTAACTGCACAGCAATCTGCGCCACCCGCCGGCCCAAGGCTTGCGCCTGCAACAGATCGGCTTCGGTAATATCACCAACCGACGTCGCACCGTAATAGGAACCAGCCTGCTCCATCAGCGGCGTCCACGGCAAGCCAACGATGATCATGCCGCCGCCGAGCATCCAGTGCAACACTGAGACCAAGGTAAACTCGGTGCCGGAATGGCGTCCGGCGCTGCTAGTAAAGGCCGCGCCTACTTTGCCGGCTAAGCTTCCCTCTTCCCACAGATCGCCGGTAGTGTCGAGCCACCGCTTCAACGTGCCCTTAATGCCCGTCCAGTTCGGCGTGCCGATAATGATTCCGTCAGCTTCGAGCAGATCGGCTTTGGTGGCGTGGTTAGGCAAGCGCACCTTCACCTCGGCGCCGGGAACGGTCGCTACACCGGCGGCAATGGCTTGGGCTAATTGGGCCACGTGATCGCCAACATCGTGCAAAATAAAGATGCGGCACGTCACATCAGTCATTGGCGGATATGCTCCTTCCAGTAGTGGTAGGTCTTAGCAACGGCGGTCACGACATTCTTGATCTCGGCTTCGAGCCGAAACTGCGGCCCCGCTGGCAACAGCAAGACCCGATCTTCACGCCGCACACTGACATTTTCCACGATAATCGCCCGCAACAGCCAGATCGCCATCTCTTCGCGCTCACAGACGAGGCCGATCCAGCCGGGAGCGACATCGGTCTTCACCGGCAGATCAGTCACCATCGCCAGCGCGCGGGAGAGTTCAGCAATCACGCGGGCATAACCGGCGGGATCGGCCTGCACCATGGCCGGATCGACCGGCTCGAGCAGGGTGCCGCGATGGGGCGGGCCGCCGGCCAGCGCCAATTCGCAGAAGGGGTTGTTGGGGTCATCCCCGCCCCACACTCGATCCCATGCCACCTGCCCCTGTTCATCGAACACCAGCGGCGCCGCGGTCATCGGCGCAGCGCTGACCGGACGGCCACCGTGGTAGCGGGATGGCAAGATCGCCTCGATCCCGCGCGCCAGCGCCTCGCCGCGCAGGCCGTGATCGTGGTCGCTGGTCTGCGGGCGGCCAAAATCGGCGGTAAAGCCGGGAAAGAGGCGGCGGTATTTGCACACGTCGCAATTGACCGCCGCTTGGCCTCGCACCGCTTCGTGAAACCGCTGCTCGATCGCCGCGATCACACCCTCGTGCAACCCAAGATGGTCAGTGAGCACGAGATCGTGATCGGGATAGCGTTGGCGGGCAGCAATGACCTGCTGCTCAATCCGTTGCAAAATCCGCCCGGTAAAGATCAGGTACGGAATGATCATCACCCGCCGCGCACCGAGCACGATACAGGCATCGATCGTTTCCGGCACGCGCGGCGTGGTGATGCTGTAGAAGCCGTACAACCCCCGCGCATAGCCGCGCCCTTCCCACAACAAGCGGGCCATGCGAGCTACATCGGCATTACTATCGGGATCACTGCTGCCGCGGCCAATCAAGGCCAGCGCCGTCTCAGCGCGCGGTACTGGCGGCGCTACTGCTTCAGCTTCAGCCAAGCGGTCGCCGAGAGCTTTGAGCAGCGAATACTGCACCCCCAGCGGCGCGCCGTAGTGGATGGTGAGTTCGGGCCAGCGTGCGCGCGCCTCGCGCAACGCGACCGGAATATCGTTCTTTTGGTGACCAGCAGCGCCGAGCAAGAGCGGCAATGCGACGATACGCTGATAACCGACGCGAGCGCAAGCATCTATCGCTTGCCCGATCGGCGGATCGGCCAATTCAAGAAAACATGGCTGCACAAACAGACCGAAACGTTCTTGGAGCAATGCCGCCAACTGATGGTATTCGGCGATACCGGCAGCATCGTCGGTGCCATGACCGATGAGTAACAGAGCCGTGTCATTCATAGCGTAGACCTCTGCTTGACGAAGCGCATCACCGATAAGCCGAACAGGAAGCCGGTCACGAGGAACATCACCATTCGCCCGATCCGACGAGCTTCTCGGATGAGTGCAGCATCAGCAATACGTGGACCGGTACCGAGCGTGTAGTGCTCACGCTTGGTCAACACCGTATCAAGCGCACCGGCCATTGCAGCCATCGGCCAACCGGCATTCGGCGAAGCGGTACGGCGCGCGTCACGCCACGCCACTGCGAGCACCACGCCGCCGCGCCGGTTGGCAAGCTGCGCAGCCAGCGCAATCAGCAGCGCCGTTAAGCGGGCCGGCGCCAGATTGAAGCCATCATCGCAACGAGCCGCAACCTTGCCCAGATGCTCGAACCGTTCGGTGCGATAGCCCCACATCGCGTCGGCGGTGTTGGTCAAGCGATAGATCACCATCCCCGGCAACCCGCCGGTGAGCAAGGCCAGCAGTGGCGCCACCACGCTATCGCTCAGATTCTCGGCCAGCGACTCGATCGCCGCCCCCGCCACCTCGGCGGCGCTCAGATCGTTGGTTGGCCGGCTCACCAAATGCCAACCGAGCAACCGGCGCGCTTTGGCCAGATCACCAACCGCCAAAGCCGCTTCTACTTCAGCCACCGCCCGATCGAGACCATGATAGGCCAACAACAGCGACGCCAGCGCCCCCTGCGCCAGCCAATGGCGCGGCGCGAGCGCGGCAACGCCGCCGAACATCACCCAACCGCCGGCCAGCCACACCGTCCCCCACGCCAACCGCGCCCCCGGTGCAGCCGGCGCAAGTCGTTCACCCCAGCGCAACCAGCGCCCCATCACTCCGACCGGATGCAGGTGGTTGGGCGGATCGCCAAAAACGGCGTCTATGGCTAAGGCTGCTAACGCCGCTGCGGCACGTTGTTGGATGAGGTGAGATATAGGTGGCATAGATACTCTTACCGTGAATGATCCATTCTATTCATTCTTCCCGTATGAGAGAGATTGCTCCGGGCGCTCCGCGCCCTCGCAATGACATATATCCCCTCGCGGCTTTGCGTTGATCACCCTCCGCGCCCTTTGCGGCACCGGACAGCCGTTTGGCGCTACAGCCCTTCCCACGCTTCCGGCGGTGCAATCAGCGCGCGCACCGCCGGATCGGCCCACACCTTCGCCGGCGGTGCGACCGCGACGATCCGGCCCTCGTGCAACACCACGACCAGATCGGCCCAGCGGCGGGCCAACGCCAGATCATGCGTGGCTAGAACAACCGTCCCACCTTCCGCCACCAGCCGGTCAAACACCCACACCACCTGTTGCCGTGCCCACAGATCGAGACCCGCCGTCGCCTCATCGACCAGCAGGCATTGCGGGCGCATGGCCAAGACGCCAGCCAGCGCTACCCGCGCCTTCTGCCCGCCGCTCAACGCATGGGTCGGACGGTCGAGCAGATCAGTCACATCACACATCGCCGCCGCGTCTAGCACTGCCTGCCGCGCTGCGGCGGCGCTCAGCCCCAGATTGAGCGGGCCGAAGCTCATGTCTTGCCAAACGCTAGCGCTAAACAGTTGATCGTCCGGCGACTGCATCACCAAGCCGACGTGCTGGCGCAACCGACGTAGACCAGACCGCGAGTAGTCAACCGGCGCGCCATGGAGCCAGACCCGGCCTTGCTGCGGACGAATGATGCCGCTCGCTACGAGCAGCAGCGTGCTCTTGCCGGCGCCATTGCGACCCAGCACGACGATGCGCTGGCCGGCAGCAATCGGCAACGACGCCGCCTGCAAGGCCGGGGTTTGGTTGCCCGGAAACTGGTACGAAACCGCTTCCAGCGCCAGCAATGCAGTCATAGCCACCACCTCGCCGCCACGAGACTCGCCCCGATCAACCCGCTGATCAACCAAAGCTGCCGGTCAACGGTATAGCTGAGCGGCAACACCCGCAGCTCGCCGGCAAACCCGCGCGCCGTCAACGCTACTTCCAACGCTTGGCTGCGCTGGTAGGCGACGATAAACAACCGGCTGCCCAGCAGCGCCGAACTGCGCAAGGTCGCCCGCCATGAAGCGTACCCCAACCGCGCCGTCTGCGCTGTAACCATCTGGTCGAGCGTATCGAGCAAGACAAAGAGTGCGCGGTAACTGAGCGCCATCAATTCGATCAGCAACGCCGGCGCGCGCAACCGGCGCAACAGCTCGATCAGATCGATCAGCGGCGTGGTCAGGATCAGAAAATTGAGCGCCGCTGCCGAACCGAGCGCGCGGCTGAGCACGTGCAGCGCCGTTTGCAGCGATCCGCCGGTCGCGCTCAGCCAGAGCGGTTCGAGCGGAATCACCCATAACGCCGCAGCCGGTGGTTCGTTCCCCACACTGACCGCGATCCCGATCACCGACAGCGCGAGGAACACACTCTCAGCCCCAATTACCGCGCCGGTCACCCGCAGCGGCACCCGCGCATACCACACCGTCACGGCCACCATCCATCCCAACGCTAACCACCCCACCAGCGGTCGATCGAGCGCCAGACAGAGCAGGAGCGTCATCCCGGCCAGCGCAGCCTTTTGCAGCGGATCGACCGCGCGCAACCGGTTGGTGAAGGCATACTGGTCAATGATTCGCAGCATGCCTCACCGATCACGCCGCTGCCGGCGACCGTGCTGCCAGCCAAAGAAGTAACCGATCACTCCCGCCCCTAAACCGGCTTGCAACGCAAACAGCAGGCTCTCGGTCTCGCTGCCCGGCGGCTCAAACAACGGCGCAAACCACGGCTCGTAGTCAGGCGCAATTTCAACGATGGCGGCTTCGGCGGCAGCATCGGCCCCACCAAACTCGGTGTCGCGGATCAGCAAAATTGGCACAATAGCCAAGCCGATAACTACCAGCAACAGCGCCACGACCACTGACCAAGGCAACGGTTTGACATTCATGCCCGCACCCCTTTGATCTCTAGCGCCTGCAACTCGGCGGCGGCATTGGTTTGCAACGCATTCATAATCAACACGGTCAGAATCCCTTCGCTGATCGCCAATGGAATCTGGGTCACGGCAAAGATCGCGCCGAACTTGGCGAAGGCAGCGAGGATGCCACCGGCCGGATCGGGAAAGGCCAGCGCCAGTTGTAGCGAAGTGACGACGTAGGTTGAGAGATCGGCCAGCGCCGCAGCCAAAAAGACCACCAACCAGAATGGCGCCCGCCCGGCCAACCCACGCCAGATCAGCCACGCCACAAACGGCCCGACCACCGCCATGCTAAACGCATTCGCGCCGAGCGTGGTCAAGCCGCCATGGGCAATCAGCAAGGCTTGAAACAGCAAGACAATCGAACCGAGCACACTCATCACCCACGGCCCAAACAGGATCGCCCCCAGACCGGTGCCGGTCGGGTGGCTGCTCGACCCGGTGACGCTCGGCAGCTTCAACGCGCTCAGCACAAAGGTAAAGGCGGCGGCGAAACCAAGCAGCAACCGCACCTCTGGCTTCTCGCGCACAACGCGCTGAAGCTGGCGAAACCCGATCACCCAAAACGGGATCATGACCGCAAACCAAACCAATGCCCACAGCGGCGGCAAGAAGCCTTCCATGATGTGCATGGCATACGCTGGCCGGGCCTCGAATGTGATCAGCACGGCAGCGCCAAGCGCAACGATCAGCCAGCGGCGTTTCATTCCGTGAACCCTCCTCTATAGCCCCTGCTCTCGCATGCGTTTAGGGGCAGACAGAACATTTCGCTTGTGTACGACCGTTCATCGCTGTACAATGCCTCAACCCTCGGCTCTCCGCTCCCCTCTCCTGCACCAGTGGCAGAGGGAATAGGGGTAAGGGCGCAATGGTACATCGCACAGCCATCAACCAAATCTATGCTCATGCGTTCTATCCGCCCCGCAACTCCCGCAGGCAGGAGCAGGGATGCACCTCTCTCGATCGAACGATGAGCACACGTTGCCCCACCGAGCAGCGCCATCTCACACGCTCCTCCCTACTCCCCGTTCTTCTCCGACACCCCCGCTTCGGCGAAGGTCGCCATCTCGTCAAGCACCTTGCAAGCCGCTTGGCAGATCGACATCGCCAGCACCGCGCCAGTGCCTTCGCCGAGGCGCATATTCAGATCGAGCAGCGGTTGCAGATCGAGCTGGCTGTACACAGCGACATGACCACGCTCGACCGAGCGGTGACCGGCGATCATGTAGTTGACGGCGGCAGGGGCCAGCGTGGCTGCGATCAGAGCCGCCGCCCCTGAAATGAAACCGTCGATCACCACCGGCACCCGCCGCGCCGCCGCGCCGAGGATCACGCCCGCCAAACCGCCGATCTCCAACCCACCCACTTTCGCCAGCACATCGAGACCATCGCGTGGGTTGGGTTGGTGCAGCGCCAGCGCCCGCTCGATCACGGCAATCTTGCGCGCCAAGCTAGCATCATCGATGCCGGTGCCGCGTCCGGTCACTTCCGCCGCCGGTCTTCCGGTGATCGCCGCCACAATCGCGCTTGCCGCAGTGGTATTGGCAATGCCCATCTCGCCGGTAGCGAGTAGGTCAACCCCGCGATCGATTGCCTCGTTGGCGCAGGTAATACCCACCGCAATCGCCTGCTGGGCCAGCTCAAGGCTCATCGCCGGCTCGTGGCTGAAATCGGCGGTGCCGTAAGCCAGTTTGCGGCTGACCAATTCGGGATGGGACGGCAAATCAGCCGCGACGCCAATATCCACCACAATCACCTGCGCCCCCACATAGCGGGCCAGCACGTTGATGGCCGCCCCGCCGCGCAGGAAGTTAAGCACCATCTGCGGCGTCACCTCGGCGGGAAAGGCGCTCACGCCTTGGCGGGCCACCCCGTGATCGGCAGCCATCACGATCACCGCTGGCTTGGTGAGACGGGGCCGTTCGCGTCCGGTGATGCCAGCAATCCGGATCGAGAGTTCCTCTAACCGGCCCAGCGAGCCGGCTGGCTTGGTGAGCATGTCTTGCCGGCGGCGAGCCGCCGTTGCCGCCTGATCATCCAATGGGCCAATGTGATTGATAGTTTGCGTGAGCAGCGACATACAACCTCCTTATCAGCAAATGCTTACGGAGCCGCACGGTATTGCGGCTGTACGATAATCATCGTTCTCGTTGTTCTTCTCCGATGGCGAGGATGGCATCGATCGCAGCCTGCGCTTCAGCAGATGGGTTGCGCCACATCCCGCGCCCGATCGCCTCGTTCAGCCGCTCGGCGATGGCTTGCAACGCCCACGGATTCACCTCTTGCAGCCATTGCTGCACCTCTGGATCGCGCACATATCGTTCGGTGACTTGTTCGTACATCCAATCGGCTAATACCTGCGCAGTGGCGTCGTAGCCGAAGAGATAATCAACCGTCGCTGCCAGTTCGAGGCCGCCTTTGTAGCCGTGCCGGCGCATACTGGCGATCCACTTCGGGTTAACCACCCGCGCCCGGAAGACGCGCCGCGCTTCTTCGCGCAGGTCGCGGGTGCGGGGCCGGGCCGGGTCGCTGCTGTCGCCGAAGTAGCGGGCCGGATTGCGCCCGCTTAGCGCCCGGATGGCCGCAATCATGCCGCCGTGGAACTGGAAGTAGTCGTCACTATCAAAGATGTCATGTTCGCGGGTGTCTTGATTTTTGGTAGCGACCTGCACCGTGCTGAGCGCAGCGGCAAAGGCGGTCTCCGCCGGCACGCCTTGCTCAGTTGCGGTGTAGGCATAGCCGCCCCACTTCAGATACACCCGCGCCAGATCAGCGTCGTTGCTCCAGTTTTGGCCGTCGATCAGTTGCAGCATCCCGGCCCCGTAACTGCCCGGCGGACTGCCAAACATGCGGTAGCGCGCTTCGCGTTGGGCCTCCTCGACGGCGGCGCCTCTCGCCACCAGCGTCTGCTCGGTCTGAAAGGCGTGCTTGCGCGGGAAGTTCCGCTCCGGCGGTTCGTCTAACTCGATCACCGCTTGCACCGCCTGATCGATCAACTCGATCAAGTGGGGAAAGGCGTCGCGGAAGAAGCCACTAATCCGGCAGACGACATCGATCCGCGGACGGCCCAACTCGGCGAGGGGGATTATCTCAAACCCGGTGACGCGCCGGTTTTCGCGTTGCCAGCGCGGGCGCACGCCGAGCAGCGCCAAAACTTGCGCCACATCATCGCCGGCAGTGCGGATGAGGCTGGTGCCCCAGATGCTGATGCCGACACTTTCAGGGATAGCGCCATACTCGCGCTGGTAACGCTGGATTAGGTCGCGGGCTAACCCTTGGCCGGTCTCCCACGCGGCGAGACTTGGGACGCTGCGCGGATCAAGACTGTAGAAGTTGCGTCCGGTCGGCAAAACGTGAGCCATGCCGCGCGTCGGCGCGCCGCTCGGCCCCGGCGGCACAAACCGGCCCGCGAGCGCCGCCAGCAGATGCTCGATTTCGTCAATTGCGCTCTGGCGCAAACGCGGCACGATCCATTCGCAGGCGTAGCACAGCACCGCCGCGACCGGCTCGTGATCACTGTTTGCCGGCAAAGCATCTACCAACACGCCGGCAATGGCCTCTGTCTCCCATTCAGCATCGTTGAGCCGGCTAAGTATTTGCCGGCAAAGGTTCTCAATAGCCGCGATACCATCAGCGTTGGTGAGCCACTGCTCGTCACCGGCCCGCCGCCGGCCCGGTTGCTCCTGCAAGGCGCGCCAATCTTCCCCCAGCGCCGCCGCGATGGTGGCCGGCAGGCTCGGTGCGTGCAGGTTGGGCAAGCGCAGCAGGTGGTAGACCAGATCGACCAACTGCACGCCGGCGGGCACCGTACCAAGGATATGCAGACCATCCCGGATCTGCGCGCCGGTCAACTCGCACAAGTAGCCTTCGATGTCTTCGAGCAGGTGCGCGACTTCACGCCCCTCCAATTCGGTCAGCACGGTCGGCGTGCCATCTTCGAGCACGCTGCCATCCCAATCGTGCCGGTGATCGCCGTGATCGGCTTGCAAGATGTAGCGCAGATCGTCAGCTAACTGGCTGCGTTGCAGCACCTCCCAAATCTGGCGCTGCAAGAGCGGCAGCTTGCTCGGATCGAGCCGTTCCATGCGGTAGTATTCATCGACCAGTTGGGCCAATTCGGCCAGATCGCCATACGCGCCGGCGTTGGTCATCGGCGGGGTGAGGTGATCGATAATCACCGCGTGGGCACGCCGCTTGGCCTGCGTACCTTCGCCGGGATCGTTGATGATGAAGGGGTAGATCAGCGGCAGATCGGCGAGGAACGGATCAGGGAAACAGGTCGCGCCAAGACCGACGCCTTTGCCGGGCAACCATTCGAGCGTGCCGTGCTTACCGAGATGGATGATCGCATCGGCGCACCATTCATCGCGCAACCAGCGGTAGAGCGCGTAGTAATTGTGCGGCGGCGGCAGGTCGGGCCGGTGGTAGACGGCGTCCGGATCCATATCGTAGCCGCGCGGCGGTTGCAGCGCCACAAAGACATTGCCGAATGTGAGGCCGGCCAGCGCCAGCGCGCCGCCATGCACATACGCCTTGCCCGGCGGCGGCCCCCATTGGCGGGTCATCACCACTTGCGTCTCCGCCGGCAGCTCGGCAAACCAGCGTTGGTAGGTAGCTACCGGAATCCGGTACGCTTGGGCCAACTGCTCAGTCGTCAGCCACGTCTCGTCATACGA
Organism: Chloroflexus sp.; assembly: GCF_034431535.1. Taxonomy (GTDB): domain Bacteria; phylum Chloroflexota; class Chloroflexia; order Chloroflexales; family Chloroflexaceae; genus Chloroflexus. The sequence goes on from NZ_DAOUDC010000049.1 coordinate 58,540, forward strand.
GCAGCGTCCAATCAGATCGGCGATCAGTTGGTCGCCGCTTGCCGGCAGCTCACCGACCTCATAGCCGGCGGCGCGCAAGGCAGCAAACAGTCGCATCAGCGAGGCCGGCGCATCAAGGCCAACCGCGTTCCCGATCCGCTGCGCTTTGGCGTTGCTATTGGTCAAGATGACCGCAATCCGCTTCTGCGCATTCGGGAGGGGCCGCAACTGCGCCAAACGCCACACCAAGCCGGCCAGCCGCTCGATCCGCTCTGGGTCAGGCGCCGAGCGCGCCGCCGCTTCGCCCGCTTGGGTCTTAAACGCGATCGGCACGCCGATGATCCGGCCATCCAGTTCGGGCAAAGCCACATTCATGGCCGTATCAAGCGGCCCCAACCCGCGACCGTCGCGCTGCCACGCCTCGCGGCTGCTACTGCTGACCAGCGCCTGCACCACCGGCGTATCCAGTTGGGCAAAGGGGTGCGGCTCGCTATCGCCGAGCGCAAAACTGAGGGTCGAGACGATTACATCGACCGGCCCGGCTTGGCGTAGCAGCTCGAGCGCCACCGGCATCCCCACCGTATTCAGATCTTTGAGCGATTGAGTGTAGACTGCGCGCACGCGCAAGCCGCGCGCCTGCAAGCCGGCGATCAGCGCATCGACGAAAGCGATATTGCCGCTGAGCAGATGGGCGCGGTAGAAGAGCAAGCCGGCCACCGGCGCATCAGCCGCCGGCAACGCTGGTTGGGTCGCCTTGCTGCGCCGGCGCGGTTGGGGTGGGGTGTAAATGCCGTGGAGCGGCAATTCAACCGGCGGATCGGAGCCCCACCCGCTCGCCAGCAGGTGATCGCTCAGACACTGCAAGCCGTTGGCGAGATTGGCTGCACCGCCAGCGTGAAAATAGGCGCTGACCAGCATTGCCAACGGCACCCCAACCGTCGAACGCGCCATCAGATCGGGATCAACCTGCTCGACTGCCGGCAGGCAGAGCAGGAAGCCGCCGGTTGCCGCCGCCCACTGTTGCAGCCGTTCGAGACCATAGGCAAACGCCGCCGGACTGTGCAAGCGCGCCACCACAATCGCCGCCGCGGGCAGATGCTGTTCAAGCAAACGGTCAATCGCCGCCGGGTCGACCAACCGGCCCACGTGCGCCATCCGCACCGGCGCAAAGCCGTCGGGCAACAGGTCGAGCGCCTGCTCTAACGCGAGCAGGTCGGTATCGGCTTGGCTCAGCACGAGGATGCCATCGCCAGCCACTGCCGGCAGGCGCTCGGCGCTCGCTGCCGGCGCGCTCACCCCATCCCAGCTAAAACCGTTGAACAGGTGGGGCGCTAATGCTGGCGGCGGCGGCAACGGCTGATCAGTCGCCAACAGCTCTTCGATAAAATCGTACAAGATCGGGATGAGCGCTGGATCGTTCAGCGAATGGAACCAGTAGGGCCTGCCATCCATCAGCAAGAGGGCCACATTCGCTAGCGGGCACGGCCCCAAGCAACCGCCTTGGCTCAGATGCACCCGATTACGCAGCCGCCGCCGCTCCCATTCACTGTGGTAGAGATCGGTCGGCACCGGCGCAAAGCCGCGCTCGGTGTGGCCGCAGCAGCAGCCAGTCGTGCAGACAATCAGCATCCCACGCCGCGCGCCGGCATTGACCATCCGCCCGTCGAGGCGCTGCACCATGTTGCGTTTGAGCGATTCGGCCATGGTTCCTCGCTGCTCGTGTTAGGTTTACCGCAGAGGGCGCGGAGGACGCAGAGGGTTGTCTTATCTATCACGCTCGAAACCGAGCTTGCCGACCCACCACTCTCATCCTCTGCGCTCTCTGCGTCCCTGCGGTAAAAAATCCCCGCTGCGATCCCTCAATACTCAATCCCCGGCTGGGCGCGAATGCCCTGATCGCGGAACGGATGCTTCACCTCGTGCATCTCCGTCACCAAATCGGCATACTCGATCAACTCCGGCGGCGCGTAGCGGCCGGTGATAATCAGATGCAGCATCGGCGGCTTATGCGCTTTCAGCCACTCCACCACCTCAGAGACCGGCACCCAGCCGTAGTGCATCACATACGTAAACTCGTCGAGCAAAAAGACATCGAAATCGCCGCTGGCAATCTGTTGCTTAGCCAGCTCCCAGCCGTGCAGCGCCCGCGCCTGCGTCTCATCGAGATTGCGGCTCGTCCACGTAAAACCATCGCCGAGCGGCGTCAGCGTAATCCCCATCCGCTCTAGTGCGCGCAACTCGCCGAACTTAGCCTGCTCGTGCTTGATAAACTGCACGCCACCCACGCGCATGTTGCGGCCCCATGCCCGCAACAGCACGCCAAGCGCAGCAGTGGTTTTGCCCTTGCCATTGCCGGTATTGACGATCACCAAACCTTTGGGTTGGTGGCTGGCCCGCACCGCCTTGCGGCGCGCCTCTGCTTCGGGCGAGGAACCCGACCCGGTCGTGGTTGCATCTTCCATCGATCCGCCTTTGCGTTAGCAGCCAAAAACAACAACCCCGGCCATACTCGCTGGCCGGGGTTATGAAACGATAGCGCAATAAGGTACGCGCGCTTCGCTCATCCTTCTTGGCGCGAGAAGGGCTGAACGAACCTCAACATCGCGGCAGGCATCCTGGCTTCCGGCCCAAGAGGGCCGGTTACAGTTGCGGCACAGCGCTGGACTTGCACCAGCTTCCACCTTTACGCCCTAGCATCCGGGCTAGCGGGACACCGCGATGGGTATGGAATTGCGTATGTGCATTAGTACGTTGATTATAACACAGAATCTCGCATGCGCTAGCAATGGCAATATTGCGCTAGATGGTCTCACTTCAAAAACAGATGGTACGCCGGATGATCGCTCTGTTCTTGGTACGGATAGCCTAACCGGCTGAGTGAAGCGTAAAACCGGTCGAGGTCGGCATCAGGCACCTGAATCCCGGCCAGCACCCGACCATGGGCGCTGCCGTGATTGCGGTAGTGGAACAGACTAATATTCCACGACACATCGAGCGATTCGAGGAACTGGAGCAATGCCCCCGGTCGTTCGGGAAACTCGAAGGTAAAGAGCCGCTCGTCGGTCGCTTCTGGCGCGCGCCCGCCGACCATGTGGCGCAGATGGATGATCGCCAACTCATCGTTGGTCAGATCGAGGACCGTATAACCGGCGTTGCGGAGCTGGTCGGCCAACTCATGGCGCTGACGCGCGTCGGTCAATTGGATACCGACAAAGACGTTGGCATCGGGGCGCGGTGCATAGCGATAATTGAACTCGGTGATATTGTGCGGCCCGATCACCCGGCAAAATTGTTTAAACGAACCGGGCCGTTCGGGGATGGTCACCGCAAACAGCGCCTCGCGCCGCTCGCCGATTTCGGCCCGCTCGGCGACGTGGCGCAGGCGGTCGAAATTCATATTCGCGCCGCAAGTCAGCGCCACTACCGGCAAATCGGCCCCGCGTTCGGCGATATACCGCTTGAGACCGGCCACCGCCAACGCCCCCGCCGGCTCCATAATTGCGCGCGTATCCTCAAACACATCCTTAATCGCCGCACACACCTCATCGGTCGTCACCCGGACAAAATCATCAACGTAGCGCTGCACAATCGCAAAGGTATGCTCGCCAACGCGCCGCACCGCTACGCCATCAACAAAAATGCCAACTTGATCGAGCGTCACCCGATAACCGGCCCGCACGCTCTGATACATCGCATCGGAATCGTCTGGCTCAACGGCGATAATCTCGATATTGGGATTAATGCTCTTAAGAAAGATCGCAATCCCAGCGATCAAACCGCCACCTCCCACCGGCACAAAGACCTGATAGCGTTCGGCCCGCATCTGCTGCGAAATCTCGAGTCCAATCGTCCCCTGCCCGGCGATCACCAGCGGATCGTCATAAGGATGGATAAAGGTCAGGCCCAATTCCTTCTGCAAGCGATAGGCATGGGCCTCGGCATCGCTATAGCTATCGCCGTAGAGCACCACCTCAGCGTTGCGGCGGCGGCACGCAGCGACCTTAATCTCCGGCGTCGTCACCGGCATCACAATCAGCGTGCGAATGCCCAACTGCTGGCCAGAATAAGCCACCCCTTGGGCGTGATTGCCGGCAGAGGCAGTTATCACACCGCGCGCCTTTTCCGCCGGGCTCAGATGGGCCATCCGGTTATACGCCCCGCGCAGCTTAAACGAAAAGATCGGCAACAGATCCTCGCGCTTAAAGAAGATCTGCGCGCCGAGCCGCGCACCAAGCAGGGGAGCCGGTTGGAGAGGCGTCTCTTGCACCACATCATAGACCCGGCTGGTCAGAATCCGTTGCACATAGGTAAAATCAGGGTTCGGCATAGGTAGAAAGCTCCTGTGCGCCACAGACACGGTTGCGCCCTCGCCGCTTGGCGAGATAGAGCGCCCGATCGGCATCAGCAATAAGGGAAGACGGATCAGGATGCGAAACGGGTTGAAAGGTAGCAACACCGATACTGAGCGTGAGCGTAACCTGTCGCCCATCAACCAGCAACGGCGTCGTCGCCACCATTTGGCGTAAACGGTCGGCGACAACTAACGCCGTCTCATACACCGTTTCCGGCAAGATCAAACCAAACTCTTCGCCGCCATAACGGGCCAGTATATCGACATCACGCAGATGCTGGCGGCACCGCTGCGCCAATTCGCGCAAAATGTGATCACCGGCCAGATGGCCGTAGATATCATTTACCTGCTTGAAATGATCAATATCGATCATCGCCACGCTTACCGGCGTCTGATAACGGCGCGAACGATCCAACTCGTGCTGGAGGATATGAAAAAAATGACGCCGGTTGACCAGTTCGGTCAGGGTGTCGGTTATCGCCAACGCCTGAATCTGGGTAAAGCGCAGCGCCTGATGTAGAGCCACTGCAACCGTCGCCGCCAACATCTCGAGTGCGCTCAAATCAGACATCGTATAGGCATCGAGGTGATCGTGCCACGCTAGCAATGCGCCAATAATTCGATCACCAACCACGAGCGGCGTTGCCAAGAGTGATCGCTGAGGCAGGTCGCCTTCAACCTCAAGCGCCGGTTGTATTGCCGGTGCAGGCAGGGCGTGCACTCCTGACAGCCGCAGCGAGACGCCGAAACGGAGCACGTAGCCAGCAATGCCGTGCGTCAACGGCAGTTGTAACTCCGGTTGGCGACCAGTCGGTGTCACCAGATAAACATACTCGACCATCTGCTGGTCATTCAACAAAGCAATCACAAAACCAGCGTGGGGAATCAACCGGTCGACAGCGCGATGGATGGCCTGATAGAGTTGTTCGAGATCAAGCGTGGCGCCAATCTCGATACTAGCTTGGTAAAGAATGTAGCGTTCATCGGCATTGCGAATGGCGCGCTGGTACATACGGGCGCTTTGCAAGGCGATCGCGGTCTGGTGGGCGATGGCTTGCAAGAGATCGCGATCATTCTCTTGAAAAGGCTCGTTCCGGAGGCGATACACTGCCAAGATACCCAATGGCGTCTTGCCATGCATAATCGGCGTCGCCAGCAGTGAAGAAACCCCAATCCGCGCTAATTCCGGCAAGGCCATTGGATGGGCGGCGTAGTCTGGAATAAGGATCGACTTCCCCTGCTCGATCATCTGCCACATCAACCCGCGTTGCGAGCCTTTGGCCGGTGTCACCAAATCAACTGGCAGATTCACGAGATGGCCGGGCAGCAAGCGATCGTGATCCGGATCGTACACCGGGAGCGCGCCAGCATCAGCATCGAGCAGATCCATCGCAAAGCGCACCACATGCTCCAGCACATGGTTCATCTCAAGTTTACTGGACAGCGTGAGCGCCATTTCACCGAGCCGGTGATCAACCAGCAGATTTTGCATTGGCTGCCGGAACGTGATCAACAGACCGAACGGCACTCCCGCTGCTTGCCACAACAACTGGCGTTGCATGACATATTGCAACCCGTTGAGGAAGACATCCGCGCCATTTGCAGCCTGAACGAAATCTGGCAACAACGGCTCCACATACGAAAGGAGCGGCAACATCGCCTCGCTTGCAGCGATCATCTGGCCGTTAGGCGACACAAGGATGGACAGTTCAGATGTACCGAACAGATCAACCTTCATACCCGCCCACTGTCAGCGAGATTAGGCCAAGATCTCAGCCGCAACACTGATCACGCGCTCAATGTGCATCCGCTCAATACCATAATGAGTCACCGCACGGATGCTCGTATGGCTCATGCTCCCCATCAAGATACCCCGTGCGCGCAACGCTGCCAGAAAGTCGTCTACCCTCAGGCGCGGATGGGTCAAGGTAAAGCGCACGATGTTGGTCTGGACTTTGCTCAAATCGATCTGCACACCCGGCAACTCGGCTAGACCAGCGGCAAGCAACCGCGCATTGGCATGATCTTCAGCTAACCGATCAACCATCTCGGTGAGAGCAACGATACCGGCTGCCGCAATCACGCCGGCCTGCCGCATCCCGCCGCCAAGCATTTTGCGCACGCGGCGCACGCGGGCAATCACTTCGGCTGACCCGGCGACCAACGAGCCAACCGGCGCGGCCAATCCCTTCGAGAGGCAGAACATCACCGTATCGACGTGCGCCGTCAGATCAGTCACCGGCGCCCCCAACGCCACCGCTGCGTTAAAGATGCGCGCACCATCGAGATGCACCGGCAAGCCCTGCGCGCGCGCCAGCGCATGCACCTGCGCGAGATACTCCGGCGCCAACACGACGCCGCCACGGCGGTTATGGGTGTTCTCTAAACAAATGACGCCGGGCGGAGCAAAGTGGTTATCATTAATCGTGGTTGCCGCCTCGGCTAAGGCTGCCAAATCGATCGTGCCATCACCTGCGGTCGGGAGCGGATGGTACACGAGCCCGCCTAACGCACTAGCGCCGCCGGCTTCATAATGGTAGATATGGCTTTCGTTGCCGAGGATCACTCGTTGGCCGCGTTGGCAATGGGCTAACAGCGCCGCCAGATTGCCCATCGTGCCGCTGGTCACCAGCACCGCCGCCTCTTTGCCAACCCGCTCGGCAGCCAGGCGCTCAAGCGCATTGACCGTCGGATCCTCACCGTACACATCATCACCCAATGCCGCCTCAGCCATCGCTGCCCGCATCGCCGGGCTGGGCAGCGTCACCGTATCGCTGCGCAGATCGATCCGATCGTCCGGCGCATCGACGACAGGCAGAACATAGCCTTGCATAGTGGAAGTAATCCTCCGTGGCACATCATTGACATAGCATTGCCCCATTATATCACGCGGCGCACCGATAAAGTTGGCAAAACACCATCGGTCGGATTGCGAACTGTACGCACTAGAATTGATAGGCGACTCATGCCACGCACCGCAGACCGCTGTGCCGTATACAGCCGTGCCACGCCCAGCCGTGCGCAGCATTACAGGGTGGTGATTTCACAACTCATGTAAAAAATCACCCCTGATACACCGCGTGACATGGTATTTTCTACCGAATAACCCCGCATTCTAATGCCCAATTCACCATTTTTAACCAAACGCAAAGATTTTGCACAAAGATTGTCTATATTCCATGTTGTTGACTCTCATGCTACAATTTGCTTGAACGTTCGTAGTTTTGATTCCGCACTACAACTCTCGTCTGATATTTCGGTTGCGATTCTTCATTCGGCACGCGGTCATTCTTTGTGAACGTAGTTCCAAGTTTGGACTACAGGCGAGCTAGAGGAGAACGACGTGCTAGAGATCTCACAGCACAAAGCTCAACTGCGCGACTACTTCAACGGTTTGGGCTTTGAACGCTGGTCAGCCATCTACGGCAACGCCCCGCTGTCCCTTGTTCGGCAGAGTATTCGTGAAGGCCACAACCGCATGCTGGCGGTCGCCGATGCGTGGCTGGCTGATCAACCACCCCCGACGACGGCGCTTGATGTTGGTTGCGGCGTTGGTTTGTTCAGCCTCATGTTAGCCCGCCGTGGCTACCGGGTGCGCGCCGCCGACATTGCGCCGCAGATGGTTGCCGCTACCCAGCAGGCCGCCGCTGAAGCCGGCTTGTCAGATCGGATTGAGTGTATCGAAGCTGATATCGAGTCACTGCGCGAACCGGCGCAGGTGGTCGCCTGCTTCGATGTCTTGATCCATTACCCGCAACCGGCTTTTGGTCAGCTCTGCACCCATCTCGCTCACCTCACCGAGCAGACGTTGCTGCTGACATACGCGCCATACAGCGCATTGCTCGCTGCCCTGCACCGGATCGGCGGCTGGTTTCCGCATAGCCAACGCCGCACTGAAATTCAGATGATCCGCGACCAAGAGGTCGTTAGCATTCTGGCCCGCGCCGGATTGCGCGTGTGCCGCGTCCAGCCGATCCGCAGCCGGTTCTATCACGTCACGTTGATCGAGGCCAATCGGGCCTAGTTTCATAAGGATGTAGTTCAGCAACGCGACTACAGGAGCGAGACATGCGACGATTGCTGGCATTGGTGGCCCTTGGCGCAGCCGCGTTTGCGCTGCACAAGTGGTATAACCGCGAGGTGTTGCTCGAGGGGGAGGGGTTTGTTCGCTTGCAGAGCGAGCACGAGCATTTCCATTTTCACGTCGATCTGCCGCCCGGTATGGAGATTCAGCCCGGCGATACGCTCGAAATTATGCATCTGCCGCCGACCGAAGATGGTCGCACCAACGGCGAGATTTGCTACCGCAGCCCCATCCGGCTCTATAAGGCCAGTTGGCTGCGCCGCTTTCTGACCAAGAAGAGCAGCCTCGTCGAGATCAACGAGCTAGTCGAGCATCCGTAGAGTTGGGGTTGGGCCTACAGCCCGGAGCATAAATCAAGTGACCGAACGCAAAGGAGCGGAGCATGTTCTGGATCAATCCGTTGATGATGGAAATGCCCGGCGAGTTTAGCCGTACCACTCGCCATGCCCTCAAAGAAGCCATCCTCTCACCCCGCTTTTACACCACCGACTTTAAGGCCATCGATAACCTGCAAATCGATCGCAATGGCCTGCGCGACGAGTTCGACTGGATCCGCGACGAGTTTGCTTACGACTACAACCGCACGCACTTCCGCCGTACCGACGAGTTTTTGCAGAACTTTGACGATATGCCTGAGCGCGATTCGTTTATCGATTTTCTCGAGCGCTCATGCACCGCCGAGTTTAGCGGCTGTCTGCTCTATGCCGAGATGGTCAAGCATCTGCACGATCCGACTATGAAGGCGATCTTCAAGTATATGAGCCGCGATGAGGGCCGCCACGCCGGCTTCCTCAACCGCACCATGGCCGACTTGAATGTCGCGCTCGATCTGACCGTCTTGCAGAAGCGCAAGAAGTACACCTACTTCCAACCCAAGTTTATCTTCTACTCGGTGTATCTCTCGGAGAAAATAGGCTATTCGCGCTACATTAACATCTACCGTCACCTAGAACAAAACCCGCAATACTGCATTCACCCGATCTTTAAATGGTTCGAGCAGTGGTGCAACGATGAGTATCGCCACGGCGAGTTCTTTGCCTTGTTGATGCGCTCGCAGCCTGAGATGCTGCAAGGCGCCAACCTGCGCTGGATTCGCTTCTTCCTGCTCGCCGTTTACGCGACGATGTACCTCAACGATGCGCGCCGGGCCAATTTCTACGCTGCCCTTGGCCTCAATTGGCGCGACTATGACCAGAAGGTCATCCGGCTGTGCAACGATATTTCAACGCAGGTCTATCCTGAGACAATGAATCTGGATGACCCGCGCTTCTTTGGCTATATGGATAAGCTGGTCGAGTATGACCGCACGTTGCGCGAACTGGAGGGACGCAACGATCCGATCGCGTTGGCCCAATTGGCGCGCCTCAAGGCGGCAATCGCGCTGCGCCTGCTGGCGATTTATCGCCTGCCCACCCGCAAGACCACCGAGGCGATTCGCTGGAAGGGCCTGCCCGGCTTCCCCAATTACCCCGGCCCTAACCGGCCGCAGCGGGTGATGGCAGCCGATTAGCGGTTACAGAGCGCCTTTGCCCGAACGAAACACGTTCTAGCTCCGGCGGCAGGAGCCATTCCTGTCGCCATGGGTTCGCTTTTACTGAAAACACTGGTTTCGCCCGGTACGAGTGGTGAGGAACGCTAATGCATTTCGTGGTTCTAACCATCGACGGCAACCATCGTCCGGCGCTGCTGGCGGCTGCTGACCGTCTGCGGCACGAGCATAAGGTCGCGCTGACGCTGGCGGTGTACGATGCGGCTACCTTGCGCGACGCCGCCGGATGGGCGCAGCTTGATCGCGATCTGGTCAAAGCGGATTTCGTTTTCGGCGCGCGCCTGTTTAGCGAGGATTTAGTGCGCCCGCTGGCCGACCGGCTGGCTCACCTCGATAAGCCGACCTTGATCATTACCTCTAACCCGGCGCTGATCCGTTGCACCCACATCGGCGGCTTTTCGCTGCGCCGCGAGCACGATAGCGAGCCGGGGCCGATCCGACGCTGGGTGCAGAAGCTGCGCCCGCAGGGTGGGGCTGGTGAGGCCCGCCGCCAGCTTGCGATCTTGCGCAATCTGAGCAAGGTGCTGAAGGTAATCCCCGGCACCTCGCGCGATCTCTATACCTATATCACTAGCCACCAGTATTGGCTCAACGCTTCGCCGGAAAATCTCTACCGCTTGCTCTGCGTGCTGATTGCGCGCTACGGTCCGCAGCCGCGGCCTAAACTGCCCCAGCTTGATCCGTTGAGCTATCCCGATACGGCGCTTTACCATCCCGATGCGCCGGAACTGTTCGCGTCGCTCAACGATTACCGGCGCTGGCGCGGCAAGCGGATTCCCAGTGGAGGCAGCGTTGGCATCCTCACCTTGCGCACGGTGGTGTTGAGCGGAAATACGCCACATATTGATGCGCTGGCCCGCGCTATCGAGACCCGCGGTCTCGAGGCGCGCGTCGCCTACGCCGCCGGTCTCGATATGCGCCCGCTGCTTGAGAGGGAACTGGCTGATGTCGATATATTGGTGAACGCGACCGGCTTCGCGCTGGTCGGTGGCCCCGCCGAGAGCCAGCCCCAGCAAGCCGCCGAGGCGCTGACCCGGTTCGACCGGCCTTATCTGGGGTTGGTGCCACTCGCGTTTCAGCGGATCGATGATTGGCGCACCGATGATAATGGGTTGGTGCCGGTGCAGCAGGCGTTGAGTGTCGCCATTCCTGAACTGGAAGGCGCTGCCGAGCCGATCATCTTTGGCGGGCCGGCTGCCGATGGCCAACGTTTTGCACCGGCCCAAGCCGAGATCGAGCAGATCGCTGACCGGATTGCGCGCCGGGTGGCGTTGCGCCGCACGCCGAACACGCAGAAACGCTTGGCGGTGGTGATCTACAACTTCCCGCCCTCGTTGGGCACGGTCGGCACCGCGGCCTATCTCGATGTGTTTGCCAGCCTCTTTAACCTGTTGCAGGCGCTGGCCGCCGATGGCTACCGGGTGGAAGTGCCGCGCAGCGTCGATGAGCTGCGCCGCCTGTTACTGGCCGATGGCCCGGCCCACGGGGCCGATGCCCATATCGCCGATTGGCTCAGCGCCGATGAGTATCGCCGCCTCTTCCCGGCTTACACCGAGATCGAACCCTACTGGGGGCCAGCACCGGGTGAGTTGTGGCGCGATAACCGCGGTATCCGCATCCTTGGCCGCCAGTTTGGCAATGTCTTTATCGGCGTGCAGCCGAGCTTTGGCTACGAGCGCGACCCGATGCGGTTGCTGCTCGCCAAAGACGCCGCGCCGAACCATGCTTTCGCCGCGTTCTATACGTGGCTGACCCACAAGTTCCGCGCCGATGCGGTCATTCACCTCGGCACCCACGGCGCGATGGAGTTTATGCCGGGCAAGCAGGTCGGTCTCAGCGCGCGCTGCTGGCCGCTGCGTCTGATCGGGCCGCTGCCCAATTTCTACGTCTATAGCGTCAACAATCCGAGCGAGGCGGCCATCGCCAAACGGCGCGGCGCAGCCACGCTAGTCAGCTACCTTGTGCCGCCGGTGCAGCAGGCCGGTCTCTACAAAGGGTTGCGCGCGCTGCGCGACGCGATCGAGCAGTACGAGCGCAATCCCGATCCAGCGCTGGTGGCCGATCTGCGCGATCGGGCGGCGCAACTGGGCATTCCTATGGAAAGCAGTGGCGACGATCATGCCGACGTCGCTGGCTTGGCCCACGAGTTGCTGCGCATCGAGCAGCGTATGATCCCGCTCGGTTTGCACGTCCTCGGCCAACCGCCCGCCCCCGCCGAATTGGCCGATTTCTTGCTGCTGTACGCTAGTTTGCAGGCCGATGGCGGCCTGCCGGCTCTGATTGCGCGCGGGATGGGGATCGACTACCAGCAGCTCTGCGCCCGCCTGAGCAGCGATTTGGCGGCCCAAAACCAGATGCGCGCGATCGAGGCCCGTGGCCGCGCGGCGCTGCTGGCCTACGCCGAGGCTCACGATGCCGAGGCCGGCACGCGAGCCGCCGCCGCCAAGCTGGCTGATCTCGTCCCCGCCACTGCGCTGCGCCCCCTCTGGCCCAAACTGGCCGAGCTGCGCAACGGCCTGCTCGCCAACGACGAGCTGCGCAACCTATTACACGGTCTGCGCGGCGGTTTCATCCCGCCATCACCGAGCAACGACGCGGTGCGCAACCCGGCGGTGTTGCCCACTGGACGCAACCTGTTTGCGCTCGACCCCTACCGGGTGCCGACACCGGCAGCGATGCAACGCGGCGAGGCGCTGGCGAACGAGCTGTTGGCCCGGCTGCGCGCTGAGCAGGGGGCATGGCCGCAGAGCATCGCTATCGTGCTGTGGGGCACCGACAACCTCAAGAGCGATTGCGAAGGGGTGGCGCAGGTGCTGGCGCTGATCGGCGCGCGCCCGTTGATCGACGAATTGGGCAACGTGGCCGATATTGCCCTCCGGCCATTGGCTGAACTGGGTCGCCCGCGCATTGATGTGGTCGTGACGGTGAGCGGCATCTTCCGCGACCTGCTCGGCAACCAGATGCGCTTGATCGACCGCGCCGCCTACCTCGCGGCAGCGGCTGATGAACCGCCGGAATGGAATTTCGTTCGCGCTCACGCACGGGCGCAAATGGCCGAGAGCGGCGTCACACTGGAAGAAGCGGCCATCCGTGTCTTTGCTAATGCTCCCGGCAGCTACGGCGCCAACGTCAACTTCCTTGTCGAGAGCGGCACATGGGAGAGCGAGGATCAACTGAGCGACGCCTTCCTCTCGCGCAAGAGCTTTGTCCGCACCGCTAACGGCCAATGGCGCGAAGCGCGCGGCTTGCTCGAAGGGGCGCTCCGCCACGTCCAAGCTACCTTCCAGAATATTGACAGCTTTGAAGTTGGCCTGACTGATATTGACAACTATTACGAGAACCTTGGCGGCATGGCAAAGAGCGTCGAGCGGATTCGCGGCCAAGCGCCGCCGGTGCTGGTCGCCGACGCCATCAGCGCTCCCGGCGCTAGCCGGGTGGCCTCGATTGAAACTATGCTGCGGCTGGAAACCCGCGCCAAGCTGCTCAACCCGAAATGGCATGAAGCGATGCTGGCCCACGGCTTCGCTGGCGTGCGCGAAATCGAAGCCCGCGTCGGCCATACCTACGGCTGGAGCGCCACCGCCAACGCGGTCGAAGATTGGGTCTACGACGAGATTGCCGCGACCTACGCGCTCGACGATGCGATGCGCGAGCGCATGGCCGCGCTGAATCCAGCCGCTGCCGCCGGCGTTGTGCGCCGACTGCTCGAAGCCGCCGGACGCGGCTTCTGGGCCGCCGATGAAGCAACCCTCAACCGCTTGCAAGAGATTTACCACGATCTCGAAGATCGTCTCGAAGGCATTACCGAAGAGAGGAGTGTGGGATGAGCTGGTTCAAAATGATACGTCTTGGCATGCTGCATGTAGCTGTTGCTATCAGTTTGGTGCCGATCACTGGCGTGCTCAACCGGATTATGATCCACGAACTGGGCATCATGGCCAGCGTCGTCGCGGCGCTGATCATCCTGCCGCACCTCTTCTCGCCAATACAGGTCTTTATTGGCCAGTTTTCTGATCGGCATCCGATCTGGGGCTACCGCCGCACCCCCTACATTGCGCTCGGCATTTTGCTCTGCGTAGTTGGCGCGGCATTGACGCCATTCGCCGCCTTCGCGATGGATGCCAACTTCTGGCCGGGGCTTGCGCTGGCATTGATCATCTTCGGGATGTGGGGCATTGGCTTCAACACCGCCGTCGTCTCGTACCTCGCGCTGGCGAGCGATATGTCGCCCTCACACCTGCGCTCGCGCACGATTGCGGTGATGTGGTTTATGATGATTACCGCCGTGATCGGCACTGCGATTGGCGCCGGACGCGCGCTCGAGCACTATACCCCCGAACGGTTGATTGAGGTATTCGCGATCGCGGCCGGAATTGCGCTCACTATTGGCGCCCTTGGCTTGATCGGCCTTGAGCCGCGCAATGCCACCCCCGTCAGCCACGAAGAGCGCCATAGCGCCGCCGACTCGGTGCGCACGGTGCTCGGTGATCCGCTGGCCCGCCGGTTCTTTATCTATCTGATGTTTATGCTGTCGGCCATTCTCGGCCAAGATGTGTTACTCGAACCGTATGGCGCGCAGGCGTTTGACCTCAGCGTGCGCGAGACCACCCAGTTGACCGCGACATGGGGCGGCGCGACGCTGCTGGCGCTCCTCTTGCACGGTATCTTCTTTAGCCGCTGGCTCACCAACAAGCGCGGGGCAATGTTGGGCGGAGCTATTGCCGCCACCGGTTTGAACCTGATTGCGCTCAGCGGCATCCTGCATATCCAACCGCTGTTTGTACCGGCAGTCGCCCTGCTCGGCTTCGGCACCGGTATTGCCACCGCCACCAACCTCGCCCTCATGCTCGATATGACCACGCCACAACAGGTAGGACTCTTCATCGGCGCGTGGGGCGTCGCCGATGCGGCAGCGCGCGGCTTGGGCAACTTGCTGGCCGGCATGCTCCGCGACATTACCGCGCTTGTGGTCGGCCCCACCAGCGCTTACGCCACTGTCTTCCTCGTTGAAGCGCTCATCCTCTGCACTGCGTTGGTCATGCTGCGCACGATTGATGTGAGCGCCTTCCGCAGCCAGCGCCGCGAGCTGGGCCAGTTGGTGGCGGTGATTGGCGATGCATAGAAAAATATAGAAATTTGTAGGTTTTGAAACTGAATAGAGGTATAATAGGGCGGCCCGCGCCCTTGCAACGGCGCACCGGCGCGGGCATACCGGGCTGTTTGCTGCCACACGCCCGGCTGGATGGAGGGGATCGTCACACTGTTACCGTAAAAGCCTTGCAGAGCAAAGGATCAGGCGTATGAATCTGTTCCTTGCCGGTCTCGATCACACGACTGCGCCGGTCGAGATTCGCGAACAGCTTGCCTTCAGCCAAACCGATCTACCATCAGCGTTGATGCAACTGACCAATCCCGACAACGGCGCTGCGCCACTCTTTACCGAGGCCGTCATTCTCTCGACATGCAATCGGGTCGAGATCTATGGGGTCGCAAGTCCGGGAACCACCGCCCAACACGTGGTTGATTTTCTAGCCGCGTTTCACCGGCGGCCCGCCGATGCCTTCGTCCATACGCTCTACTTTTATCAGGGGGAAGCGGTTGCCCGCCATCTGTGCGCGACCGCGGCTGGCCTGCGCTCGCTGGTACTGGGCGAGGCACAGATTCAGGGACAAGTGCGCACCGCCTATGAGTCGGCGCAACGCATCGGCAGCGTCGGCTCGGTCTTGCACCGTCTGTTTCAGATCGCTTTAGTCGCCGGCAAGCGGGTGCGTCACGAAACGACCATCGGCAAAGGCGCAGCGAGTGTGTCGCAGGCCGGAGTGGAATTAGCGAAGCGCCGGCTCGGTGATCTGCGCAGGCGCGAGGTGTTGCTGATCGGCGGCGGCGAAGTGAGCGAGCTGGCGGCGCAGAACCTGATCGCCAACGGCGCTGACCGATTGACGATTGTTAATCGCACGTCATCCCGCGCAGCGGCGCTGGCCGAACGATACGGCGCCGAGATGCTCGATTTCGGCGCATTGCCCGAAGCCCTTGCCCGCGCCGATATTGTGATCAGTTCCACCGCGGCGCCGGTGCCGATCATCTATCGCCACCATGTGATCGAGGCGCTCGACCACAAGCTGCGCGCCCGCGCTTGCGGCGATTGCGATCCGCCGGCAATGTTATTGATCGATCTGGCCGTGCCGCGCGATATTGCCGCCGACGTCGCCACCGTCCCCGGCGTTCACCTGTTTACGGTTGATGATCTGCGCGAGGTGGTCAGCCATACGATCGAGCTGCGTAGCGCAGTGATTGAGATTGCCCAGAAGATTGTCGAAGAGCAAGTGCAGGAGTTCCTCGACTGGATGCGCACCCAAGAGGCGTTGCCGGTGTTGACAATGCTGCGCCAGCGCGCCGAAGAGGTGCGCAACGAGGAGCTGGCCCGCGCGCTGCGCCGGCTGAACAACCTTTCGCCCGAACAACAAGCCGTGATCGAGGGCTTGTCGCGCAGTATCGTCAATAAGCTGCTGCACCCACCCACCCGCTGCTTGCGCGAAGCTGCCGCGCATGGTCAGGGCAAGCGCTATGCCACCATTCTCGCCGAATTGTTTAACCTCGAACACGTAGGCGAACGAACCGCAAGCATGGTGGGAAATACGGAAACATCATAACCAAGCGCCCGGTATTGGCCTTGGTATTGCGAGCCGAGCGTAGGGACAGAGCGACGCTCTGTCCACGCGAGGCGAAGCAATCTCTCGCCTCACCGAGCTATCCTGCTTTGCGTCCTTTAGGCGCTGATTCGTCGCGTTGCTCTGCCCTCCTGCGCAACGACACGATGGCGCACAAAACATGGTGGTGACGTTACCTTAGCACTTTGCGAGGAAGTATGGCACGCTTGCTTCTTGGCACCCGCGGCTCGGCGCTGGCCCGCACCCAATCAGAGTGGGTGGCCAATGCGCTCCGCACTGCCTTCCCTGACCTTGCGGTGGAATTGCGGATTATTTCGACCACCGGCGACCGGGTACTTGATGTGGCTTTGTCAGCGGTTGGCGACAAAGGGTTGTTCGTGAAGGAGTTGGAACAGGCGCTCTTGGCCGGCGAAGTCAATCTGTGCGTGCATAGCGCCAAGGACATGCCGACCGAGACGCCAGAAGGTCTGATGTTGGCGGCGTTTCCGGTGCGGGAAGATCCGCGTGATGCGCTCGTGCTGCGCCACACCGGCATGGGTTCCGACCTGCATACGCTGCCCCAAAGCGCGCGGGTCGGCACGTCGAGCCTGCGCCGCGCCAGCCAGTTGCGCTATCACCGGCCTGATCTCCAATTAGCCGATGTGCGCGGCAATGTTGATACCCGTCTGCGCAAGCTGGCTGAAGGCCAATACGACGCACTGATTCTGGCTGCCGCCGGTCTGCGCCGGTTGGGGTTGTGGGATGGCACGCCCGGCGCGACGATCGGTGAAGCCGTGGTGTATCCGCTCGATCCGTTGGTGATGCTGCCGGCGGTGTCGCAGGGCATTCTAGCGATCGAGACCCGCACTGCCGATTCCGCCACCCGCGCCTTCGTTGCGGCCCTCGACGATCCGGCGGCACGTGCGGCGGCGCTGGCCGAACGCGCGTTGCTGCGCCAGCTTGAAGGCGGTTGCCAAGTGCCGGTGGCGGCCCATGCGGCTGTCACCGAGAGCGGTCTGCGCTTGCGCGGTATGATCGGCGCGCTCGACGGAAGCACGTTGGTCTTCGCCGAGCAAACCGGCACCGTCGAGCAAGCAGAAGAGCTTGGCATTGCGGTGGCGGAAGCGTTGCTTGCTCAAGGCGGCGATGCCATTTTAGCTGTGATTCGCAGCCAGTTGGAGGCGCGGCGATGAGCGCCCTTGCCGGTCGCCGGATCGCGATCACCCGCCCTGCCGGGCGCGGCGATACGCTGGCCGAACGGTTGCGCGCGCTGGGTGCGATCCCGTTGCTGACGCCGTTGATCGCCTATGCTCCACCCGCTGATCCGGCCCCGCTGCAACAGGCGCTCAGCCGGTTGGCCGCCGGGCAATACGATTGGCTGGTGGTAACGAGTCGCCAAACCGTGCAGGCGTTGGCAGATGCGATTGTGCCCGCCGCCACCGCTATCGCCGCCGTCGGCAAAGGCACTGCCGCCGATTGCCGGCGAGTGTGGGGGCGCGAACCGGCCAGCGTACCTGATGAGGAACTCGGTGCAGCCTTGCCCCAAGCCATGGGCAACCTTGCCGGAATGCGCGTGTTGCTGCCGTGCGCCGACATCGCTCCGCCCACCTTGACTGAAGCGTTGCAGGCGGCGAGGGCCAGCGTTGATCGGGTCACTGCGTACCGCACCATCGCCGGCCCCGGCGCCGCCGAACTTGCCGCCGCCCTCTACGCCGGTGAAGTCGATGCGATTGTGCTGGCCAGCGGCTCAGCGGCGTGCCAATTGCACGCGCTGCTCCCGCAGCATACCCAGCCGCCGCCGCTCGTCTGCATCGGCCCCAGTACGGCGGCGGTCTGCGCTGCGGTTGAGTTGCCGGTCGCCGCCGTCGCCGAGCGACCTAACGATGAGGCGCTGATCGCGGCGCTCGAGCAGGTGTTTATTACGCACAAGTTTGCCTATCCCTAAACCACTCCCAGCCTCTCCCCTCCCCCTGCGGGGGAGGGGCCGGGAATGGAGGCCCTAGCCCCTCCCCCTGCGAGGGAGGGGCTAGGGGTGGGGGCCAAGAAAACCTCACCTTGTACGGCTACGGTTCTCTGAAACCACGGAGTGAACGCATGGAAACGCTCTCGTCACACACGCAGGTCACACATGGCATCACCAACCACTTGCCTACACCGGTGCAACGTCCGCGCCGGCTGCGCATCAGTCCCGCCCTGCGCGATCTGGTGCGCGAAACCCGGCTGACGCCTGCCCAACTGATCGCGCCGATCTTTGTCCGCCACGGGCGCGATCTGCGGGTAGCCATTCGCTCGATGCCCGGCCAGTACCAGATGTCGCCCGATCAGGCCGCCCGCGAAGCGCGCGAACTGGCCGAACGCGAGATTCGCGCTGTCCTGCTGTTTGGCATCCCCGCCCACAAGGATGCCTGCGGCAGTGAGAACGCCGATCCCGATGGGATTGTGCCGCAAGCGATTCGGGCGATCAAGGAGGCCGTGCCCGGTATGGTCGTGATCAGCGATATGTGTTTCTGCGAGTATACCGATCACGGGCATTGCGGTGTGCTCAATTCGCCTGGCCGCAGCGATTTCCAACCGCAGCTCGGTGAGGGCTATCTGTTGAATGATCCAACTCTTGCCCTGCTGGCCGAGGCGTCAGTGGTGCATGCCCGCGCCGGGGCCGACATCATCGCGCCGTCGGGTATGATCGACGGGATGGTGGCCACGATCCGCGCGGCGCTGGACGCAGCCGGTCTGAGCCATACCTCGATTATGAGCTATGCCGCCAAGTATGCCAGCGGGTTCTACGGCCCCTTCCGCGATGCCGCCGAAAGCCCGCCCCAGTTCGGCGACCGCAGCCAGTACCAGATGGATCCGGCCAATGCCCGCGAGGCGCTGCGCGAAGTCGATCTCGATGTGGCCGAAGGCGCCGATATTTTGATGGTCAAGCCGGCGTTGGCCTACCTCGATATCATTCGCCAAGTGCGCGATCGCCACACCCTACCGCTGGCCGCCTACCAAGTCAGCGGCGAGTACAGCATGGTCAAGGCGGCTGCCTTGCAAGGCTGGCTCGATGAACAGCGCATCGCGCTTGAGACATTGACCGCCATTCGCCGCGCCGGGGCCGATATGATTATCACCTATTGGGCTAAAGAGGCGGCGGAGTGGCTAGGCTAAACGGGTATTTCTAGGCAAAGACAAGCGTTCGCTGCGGTCATTCTGAAATAGTGAGGAGTCTATGCGAGATCGTTTCCTGCGCGCATGCCGCCGCCAACCGGTTGATCGCACCCCGATTTGGCTGATGCGCCAAGCGGGCCGCTATATGCCTGAATACCGCGCCGTGCGCGAGCGCTACGGCTTTTTGCAGATGGTCAAGACGCCGGAAGTAGCCGCCGAGGTGACACTGCAACCGATTCAGGCCTTTGGGGTGGATGCGGCGATCATCTTTGCCGATATTTTGCCCCCGCTTGAGGGGTTGGGCTTCCAGCTCACCTACGAAAAGGGTGAGGGGCCAGTAATCCATAACCCGATCCGCCAACCGCGCGATGTCGCTGCCCTTCATAGCAGCGATCCGCGCGAGACCGTCGCCTATACGCTCACCGCGCTGCGGCTGGTGAAGCGTGAATTGAACGGCTTGCCGCTGATCGGTTTTAGCGGCGCGCCCTTTACGTTGGCGAGCTACGCCATCGAAGGCGGCGGCTCGAAAGAATATCGCTTGACCAAGCGCTTGATGTATGAGCAGCCGACGGCATGGCACGATCTGATGGAACGGCTCAGCCAATTGGTCGCCGAGTACCTGATCGCACAGGTCGAGGCTGGCGCCGATGCGGTGCAGATCTTTGATAGCTGGGCCGGTGCGCTCGCCCCCGCCGACTACCGGGACTTTGTGCTGAGCCATACCCAAAACGTGGTCGCGACCGTCCGCTCTCGCCTCGGCGAAGCCGCGCCGCCGATCATCTACTTCGGCACTGATATGGCCGGCCTCGCCGGTGAATTGCGCCAGATCGGAGCCGATGTGCTCGGCGTCGATTGGCGAATCGACCTCGATGTGGCATGGGCGCAGTATGGCTACGAGCACGCGGTGCAGGGCAACCTCGATCCTATGACTCTCTTTGCGCCGCGCGAGCTGATCGCGGCCCGCGCCCGCGAGATTTTGCAGCGCGCTGGCGGTCGTCCCGGCCATATCTTCAACCTCGGCCACGGCATTCTCACCGAGACGCCGGTCGATCACGTGCGCTATCTGGTCGAGTTTGTGCAGTCGTTCCCCTTGCCAGCCGAAGCGACTGCGTTACAGGAGGTTATGCAATGAGTGTCGCCACCGAGCGCTACGCTCGCTCGCAAGCTAATTTCGCCGCTGCCCAAGCCGTTATTCCCGGCGGGGTCAATTCGCCAGTGCGCGCC
Source organism: Chloroflexus sp. (assembly GCF_034431535.1). Taxonomy (GTDB): domain Bacteria; phylum Chloroflexota; class Chloroflexia; order Chloroflexales; family Chloroflexaceae; genus Chloroflexus. The sequence continues at coordinate 79,527 of NZ_DAOUDC010000049.1, forward strand.
TTCCGTGGCGTCGGCGGCACACCGATCTTTTTCGATCGCGGTCAGGGTGCCTATGTCTGGGATGTGGATGGCAATCGCTACATCGATTACGTGCTCTCGTGGGGGCCGCTGCTGCTTGGCCATGCCCATCCCACGGTTGCGCAGGCCATCGCCGAGCAGGCCCAGCGCGGCACTAGCTTCGGCGCGCCGACCGAACTCGAAACCGAGCTGGCCCGGCTGGTGATCGATCTCGTGCCGTCGATCGAACAGATCCGCTTTGTCAACAGCGGCACCGAAGCCACGATGAGCGCCTTGCGGCTAGCTCGCGCTGCCACCGGTCGCCGACTGATCGTCAAGTTCACCGGCTGCTACCACGGCCACGCCGATATGCTGCTGGTGCAGGCCGGCAGCGGCGTCGCCACCCTCGGCCTGCCCGATAGCCCCGGCGTGCCGCCTGCCGTCGCCGCCGAGACGATCACCGTCGAGTACAACGATCTCGATGCGGTCGCTAACCTCTTCGCCAACCGCGGCGCTGAGATCGCTGCCGTTATCGTCGAGCCCATCGCCGCCAATATGGGGTTCGTCTTGCCCAAACCCGGCTTCCTCAGCGGCTTGCGTGAGATTACCCAGCGCCACGGCGCCATCTTCATTCTCGACGAGGTGATGACCGGCTTCCGCGTCGCCCCCGGCGGCGCGCAGGCGCTGTGGGGGCTTGACCCCGACCTGACCTGTTTGGGCAAGGTGATCGGCGGCGGCTTGCCGGTCGGCGCGTATGCCGGTAAACGCCAATATATGCAACTGGTCGCACCCGCCGGGCCGATGTATCAGGCTGGCACCCTCAGCGGCAACCCGCTGGCGATGGTCGCCGGACTAACCACCCTGCGCACCGCCTTCACCAACGATGGCGCTGCGTTCGAGCAAGCGGTCACGCTGACTACCAATCTCGCCAACGGCCTGCGCGAGCTGGGTGAACGCTACCGCATCTCGTTGCAAGTCGGCAGCGTGGGTACGATGTTCGGCTGCTACTTCCTGCGCCATCCCGATGCCCAGATCACCAACTACGCCGAAGCCAAGGCCAACGCCGACACCCAGCGCTATGCCCGCTTCTTCTGGGCCATGGCGGAACGCGGCGTCTACTTGGCGCCATCGCAGTTTGAAGCCGGCTTCGTCAGCACGGCCCACACCGTCGCCGACATCGAGCAGACGCTGGCCGCAGCGGAAGAAGCGTTCGCCCAACTGTAACCAACGCCGAGGCGCAAAGGGTTTGGGTACGCCACCAGCGCGTTCCGCCGCGCCGCAAGCCGGCAGCGCGACCAAAGATCATCCAAACCCTTTGCGCCCTTCGCGTTCTTTGCGCCTTTGCTTGCTTTGCGTCCTTACGTCAAAGGAGACGACCAATGACCATCACCGACACTCGCTCGCTCGTTCACGATCTGATGCGCGCCGGCCAGCAAAAACTCTGCGCCGCGTTTGAAGAGACCGACGGCCAGCAGCGGTTTGCCGAACAGAGCTGGGAACGGCCCGGCGGCGGCGGCGGCACGGCCCGCGTCATGACCGAAGGCGCCGTCTTCGAGCGCGCTGGGGTCAATGTGTCAGCCGTCTACGGCGCCGAGGTTCCGCCGAGCATCTGGCAACACCGCCCTTCAACCCGCGGCCAGCCCTACTTCGCCACCGGCATCTCGATGGTGCTGCACCCGCGCAACCCCTACGTCCCGGCGTTCCACGCCAACTTCCGCTACTTCGAGGCCGGCGATGAATGGTGGTTTGGCGGCGGCATGGATCTGACGCCAAGCTATGGCTTTGAAGAAGACGCTCGCCACTTTCACGTCACGCTCCGCGATTACTGCGCCCGCCATCCGATCGCCGACTACCAAACCATGAAAGAGACCTGCGACCGCTACTTCTTCCTCAAACATCGCAACGAAATGCGCGGCATCGGCGGCATCTTCTTCGACGATCTCCACCCAAACGGGCCAGACGGCTTCGATCGCGCGTTTGCGTTTGTCAGCGATGGCATCACCACCATTCTCGACGCCTACCTGCCGATCGTGCGCCGGCGCATGCACACCTCCTACGGCGAGCGCGAACGTTCGTGGCAGCTCTACCGGCGCGGCAGGTACGTCGAATTTAACCTGATCTACGACCGTGGCACCCTGTTTGGCTTGCAAACCAGCGGCAACATCGAAGCCATCTTGATGTCGCTGCCGCCGCTCGCCCGCTGGGAATTCAATTACCGGCCCGAACCCGGTTCACCCGAAGCGGCCATGGCCGAATTTCTTAAACCGCGTGATTGGGCCGCCCAGTAGAACCGCACCGCCGCGCGGCTCCAGCAAACCACCCGACGGTACGTCGGTGGCGCGCCGCACCGCCGCGCGGCTCCAGCAAACCGCACCGCCGTGCGTCGATCCACCCATCAATCGCTGTTACATCATATGCACTAATTTTGCACGGGATTTGTTTATACTTCACCTTCTTGCTTTTTATGCTACAATGTTATTAAAGTCAGTAGTTCCAAATCGGTACTACACCGTGCGAGGAGGCGCTATGCATAAGGCGAGCACCATCCGCGAGGATGGCCTCTATCACTCGTTCTGCGGCTTAGTTAGCGTCGGCTGGCTCTACCAGAAGATCAAGGATAGCTTCTTCCTCATCCTTGGCACCCACACCTGTGCCCACCTGCTCCAAAATACGCTCGGCGTGATGATCTTCGCCCGCCCACGCTTTGCCGTCTCGTTGCTCGAAGAAGCGGATCTCAGTTCGTCGCAACCCGATATTTCAGCCCAAATCGAAGAGATCAAGCGCGAGCACCATCCCTCGGTCATCTTTTTGCTCTCGTCATGCACGCCCGAAGTGATGAAGGTGGAGTTTGAAGGGTTGGCGGCCTCGGTCAGCACGCCCGAAGTGCCAGTACTCTTCGTGCCCGCTTCCGGCCTCGACTATACCTTCTCGCAGAGCGAGGATTCGGTCTTGCAGGCGCTCATCCCGTTCTGCCCGCCGGCCCCACCCGAAGATAAGCGGGTCGTCTTCCTCGGCTCGGTCAACGACGCCATCGCCGATGATTTTTCCCTCGAAGCGGCCCGGCTGGGCATTCCGGTAGCTGGGTTCTTGCCCGCCAGCCACTTCCACGAGTTGCCGCCGATCGGGCCGGGTACGATCATCGCCCCGCTCCAACCCTACTTGCACAAAACCGCCACCCAACTGCGCAACGAGCGCGGTTGCACGGTGCTCTCCTCGCTCTTTCCGTTTGGCCCTGACGGCACCCGCCGCTTCTGGGAGGATTTGGCCGCCCAGTTTGGCATGAAGGTCGATCTGAGCGATCGCGAAGCCGCGGCGTGGGAGCGCATCAAGCGCCATACCGATCTGCTGCGCGGCAAGAAGATTTTCTTCGCGAGCGATACCCTGATGGAGCTGCCGCTGGCCCGTTTCCTCAAGGCGTGCGGTGCTGAAGTAGTCGAGTGCTCAACTCCCTATATCAACCGCCGCTTCCACGCTGCTGAGCTCGCTGCGCTTGACGGTGTGCGGCTGGTCGAGCAGGCCAATTTCCATCGCCAGTTGCGCACCATCGCCGAAACCAAACCCGACCTGATTATCTCGAATATCATCACTACCAACCCGCTGGTCGGCCAAGGCGTGGTCGCCAAGTGGGGCACTGAGTACTGCTTCTTGCCGATCCACGGTTGGGCCGGCGTCAACGCGCTGGTGACATCCTTCACCCGCGCCCTCGAACGCCACGCCAAGCTCGATCCGCTCGGCTCCGATCCGATCTGGTTGACCGGTATGATGCCTAGCTCCCCCGGTGGCGTCATCTCGTTGCAGTCATAGAGGAGATGATCCATGCGTCTAGCGTATTGGATGTACGAGGGCACGGCCCATCACGGCGTTGGCCGGATCGCCAATAGCATGCGCAATGTCCACGCCGTCTTTCACGCTCCACAGGGCGACGATTATGTCAATGCAATCTTCGCAATGCTCGATCGCACGCCCAACTTTCCTGCCATGACGACCAGCGTGGTCAGCGGCACCGATCTGGCCCGCGGCACGATCCGCTTGCCCGAAACGCTCAAGCAGGTGGAAGAGCGCGTCCGTCCCGATTTGATCGTGGTGGTGGCTTCGTGCTCGACGATCTTGCTGCAAGAGAATCTCGAGATTGCCGCCAAGCATGCCGGCTTGCAGTGCGAGGTGATGGTCTACGACGCCAATCCCTACCGCATGCAAGAGATTGTCGCCGCTGAAAGCCTGTTTACCGATCTGGTCAAGCGGTTTGCCCAACCCCAACCCCGCACCCCCCGCCCGACCGTCAATATTCTCGGCCCGACGTCACTCGGCTTCCACGCTCGCCACGATCTGATCAGCCTGCGCCGCATGCTCAAGACGCTCGGCATTGAAGTGAACGTGGTTGCGCCGTGGGGAGCGACGATTGATGATCTGCACCGCTTGCCGGCAGCGTGGCTGACCATCGCCCCGTACCGCGAGCTTGGCTTGCGCGCCGCCACCTATCTCGAAGAGCAGTTTGGCGTGCCGGCCCTGCTCGATGCGCCGATCGGCGTCCAACCCACCTTGCGCTGGATCGATCGCCTGCGCGAGATGCTGGCCCAAGCCGGGGCTAACGTGCCGATGCCGCCGCTGACTGCCTTTTCACTCGATGGGATGTCGGCCCCTTCCGCTGTGCCATGGCTGGCCCGCACCGCCGATATGGATAGCTTCTCTGGCAAGCCGGCCTTTGTATTCGGCGATGCCACCCACGTAGTCGGCATCACCCGCTTCCTCAGCGACGAAATGGGCATGCCGATCGCTGGCGCCGGCACGTATGTCAAGCATCAGGCCGATTGGGTGCGCGAGCAGTTGGCCGGCTATGTCGATGACCTGCTCGTGACCGACGAGTTTCAGACGGTGGCGGCCCGCATCGCCGAGCTGCGCCCTGAATTGGTCTGCGGCACCCAGATGGAGCGCCATACCTCGCGCCGCTACGATCTGAATTGTATGGTGATTTCGCCGCCGACCCACATCGAAAATCACCTGCTCGCCTATCGCCCCTTCCTCGGCTTCGATGGCGCCGATGTGATCGCCGATGAGGTCTATACGACCTGTACGCTCGGCATGGAGAAGCACCTGATTGATCTGTTTGGGGATGCTGGACTCGATCTCCCTGAGCAGGTCAAAACCGCTGCACCGCCCGATCCTGCGCCGGTGGCAGTCGCCGCCGAGAGTCCGAAACCGGTCAATGAACCGGCTGTCGCAACAGTGGCTGCTCCGGCTGCGCCGGCTCCCGTCGCTGCCCCCGCGCCGTCATCTGCCCCAGCCGACCCAGCTGCGCCGGTCGATCCGGTCTGGGCCGCCGACGCGGAAGCGATGCTCAAGAAGGTGCCCTTCTTCGTGCGCGGGCGCGTGCGAGGGAACGTCGAGAAGTATGCGCGCCAGCACGGCCACGCCGTCATTACCGCCCAAGTGCTGCTAGCCGCCAAAGAGGAGCTTGGCGCATGAGTACCGCCCGTTCGCCCAAAGCGCCGCGCCCGCCGCAACCGCCGCGCCAGTTGGCTAAAATCGCGCTGCTGGCCCGCGAAGAGCGGCTGGCGGGCCGGCCCAAGCTGTGCAGCGATTGCGGCATCTGCACCGGCGAGTTGCGCCCCTTCATGGCGCAGAGCTGCGTCTTCGTCAATAACCGCGCCGAGGAGATCGAACGCCGTCTGCACGGGCGGAATCGGCGCGACGGCGATGAGCTGCTCTTCGGTATCTATCGCGAACTGCGCGTCTTTCGCATGAACCCGCCAGTGCCCGACGCTCAGTGGAGCGGCGCGGTCACTAGCCTCGGCGCGCTACTGCTCGAACGCGGGTTGGTCGAGGGGGTGATCACCACCGCCGCCGCTCCCGGCACCCGCTTCGCGCCGCTGCCCATCCTTGCCCGTACCCCCGACGAGGTGCGCGCAACCCGCGGCAATAAGCCGTGTCTTGCGCCGACCCTCGATATCCTGCCCCAAGTGCGACAATCCGGCCTGCGCCGGATCGCCTACATTGGCACCGGCTGCCAAGTCCATGCCCTGCGCGCCATCGAGGATCAGCTCGGTCTCGAACGGCTCTACGTGATCGGGATTCCCTGCACCGACAACACGACCTATCCCGACTTGCAACGCTTTTTGCAGGTCGTCTCGCGCTCGCCGGAAACGGTCGTCCACCACGAGTTTATGCAGGATTTCCGCATCTGGCTCAAGCACGAAGATGGCTCGATCGAGAAGGTCAACTTTGTCGATCTCGATGTCAGCAAGCTCGGTGGCGAGCTTGGCGTCTTCCCGCCGGCCTGCCTGAGCTGTTTCGACTACCAAAATGGGTTGTCAGACCTGACCATCGGTTACATGGGGGCGCCGCTGCCGCCGACCGAACGCTGGCAGTGGACGCTCATCCGCACCGAGCACGGGGCCGAACTCTACGAGTTGCTGCGGCCGTACGTCGAAGAGCGCGCCCCGATCAGCGGCGGCGATCGCACCCGCGGTATGCCGGCCTACATCCAGATGCTGCGCAAACCGCCGCGGCGCGCGCCGTGGCCGATCCGCCAGTTGGTCGCCTTCATTCAGCGCCGCAGCGGGCCGAAGGGTCTCGAATTCGCCCGCTCGGTGATCGAGATGAAGCTGCTGCGCAATCTGCAATTCGTGCGCGAACGGCATGGCCGGCTCGAACGCCGCATTGTACCCGGTTATGTCTACCGTGCGCTGGCTCGCTACGCCGATGTCTACCGGCGCGAGTTTGGCCGTGAGTTAGCGCCACCCGCGTAGGCGCTACGGTTGGTAAATAGCTTCCCCTCGACTCGCTTACGGGTGGAGGGAGGGAACAAATGAACGCACCTTCACGCCTGTGCGTGATGAGTTTCAATAGGCTTTCGGTATGAGATGCCGGCATCGCCGGCCTACGAGAAGGAGTTGTCCATGTCCCTCATCCTCGCGATCTACGGCAAGGGTGGGATCGGCAAGTCGACCACCTCGGCCAACCTGTCGGCGGCAATGGCGCTCAAAGGCGCCAAAGTGCTTCAGATCGGCTGCGATCCTAAGCACGACAGCACCTTTCCGCTCACCGGCCACCTCCAGCCGACGGTGATCGATGTGCTGGACAGCGTGAACTTCCATCTTGAAGATGTCAGCAAAGAGGATGTGATCCACACCGGGTTTGCCGGCGTCGATACACTCGAGTCGGGCGGCCCTCCCGCCGGCAGCGGCTGCGGCGGCTATGTCGTCGGCGAGACGGTGAAGCTGCTGAAAGAGTTCGGCCTCTACGACAAGTACGATGTGATCGTCTTCGACGTGCTCGGCGACGTGGTTTGCGGCGGCTTTTCGGCCCCGCTCAACTACGCCGACTACGGCCTGATCATTGCCTGCAACGACTTCGACAGCATCTTTGCCGCCAACCGGCTCTGTCTCGCCATCGCGCAGAAGTCGCAGCGCCACAAAGTCAAGCTGGCCGGCATTGTCGCCAACCGGGTTGATTACGAATTCGGCGGCACCACCTTGCTCGACCAGTTCGCCGAAAAGGTTGGCACTAAAGTGATCGGGCGCGTGCCCTATCACGACCTCATCCGCCGCTCGCGCCTTGCCGGCAAGACCCTGTTTGAGATGGAGGGGCCGGGCAAAGAGGAATGCACTCGCCCCTTCGAGGAGATGGCTGAGTATCTGCTCGCCCAACCCGAAGCCACCATTCCTAACCCCTACCACGATCGCGCGATCTTCGAGGCGATCGGCGGCTGGCGGTGATGAGCTAAGCTACGGGCAATGCAGTAACGCACACGTGCTATACGTTGCTGCGTTGCCCTCTTACTCGTGAGACACACTGCCGTGCGGCTTTACCCCTGTGAGTTGGCTGCTCGATCGATCAGCCAATAGATTCGCCCTCCCGCTGGCTGGATCAAGCGGGTTGGTTGGTCGAGCGAATCACCCATTTCCGCCACTGCTGCCGCTACTGCCGCCGCTTTGTCGGCCCCGCTGACCACAAAGATCACGGCGCGCGCTGCATTTAGCGCAGCCGGCGTCAGGCTCAGGCGCAGCGGCGGCGGTTTAGGTGAGTCGCGCACCACCACCACCAGCCGATCCGCCGGCGCGGTTAACGCCGGGTGGCGCGGGAAGAGCGAGGCGGTGTGGCCGTCCGGTCCCATGCCGAGCAGCACCACATCGAACGCGCCCCCATGCGCAGCTAAGAGCGCCGCTGCCTGCTGCTGGTAAATCGCTGCCGCCTGTTCGGGATCGCGGTAGTAGGTTGGCGCGGGGAAGACTTGATCGGCCTGCACCGGCACGTGATCGAGCAGTGTTTGGCGGGTGGCGCGGTAGGTGTTCTCGGCATCGTCGAACGGCACGTACCGCTCATCGGCGAACAGCATGCTCAACCCGCCCCAGTCAATCTGGTCGCGCCACGGCGGATTCGCTAACAGCGGGTATAAGCGCGTGGTCAAGCTCCCTCCCGACAACGCCACGAGCGCCCTCCCTCGCTCGTTGATCGCTGCCGCCAACTGCGCGGCCACCAGCGCCGACGCTGCCCGGTATAGCTCGTCGGCGCTGTCGTAGACCTTAATGGTGCGCTGTGGAGTCATAGGGCATTCCTTCTCTGCGGTCTTGCGGGGTTAATGGCTTTGAGATGAGCCATTTCACCCTCACCCCCAGCCCCTCTGCCACTAGCGCAGGAGAGGGGGCTGCTGCGTCCCGTGCCAGTCGTCACCCATCTGCGGCTCCCCCTCTCACGGCGGAAGCGGGGGCGCTACGGCGAGGCGATAGGCTTGGCCCTTCCTTATGGAGTGTGACCGTTTCACTGCCGCACTCAACAAAATGTTTGGGTCGTCTGTGGCTTTTCGTGGCGATGCCCCCAGCCCGCACAGCGGGTTTTGTCACCCGCGTTCCCTGCTGTCCGCCCCGCAACTGGCGCCCCCTCACCCGCCATCAGGAGGGAGCGGTAGCACTACGCGGGTCCTTCCTTAATGGAGTGCGGCAGTTTCACTGCCATACCCCACGCAGTCATCGAGATGACGCCCCACCCCGCCTTTGCTGCCACCGGGAAGCGTCACCAAAAACCCAAATGCCGCAACAATGTTTGTGGCGTTTCGTGGTTATGATCCCACTGCCGCCAGCTCGGCCAGCATCTGCCGCGCCGCTTCTGCGTCAGCCTCGTGCGGCAACCCGCGCACATACCGGTCGCAGGCGCTCCACGCACAGGCCAGCAGGCGCAACACCTCTAACCGCTCACGTTCGGCTTGGCTCAGCGCGCCAGCACTGCAATAGCCCTCGTACAAACCCTCGCGCCATGCCGCCGGCAGGTGGGACCGTAAGCCAAACGCCAGATCGAAAAGACCGTCGCCACTGATGAACCAACCCGGTTCTTCCAACGCTTCTAAGTGGACGTGCTGGCCTCCCACCGTACACCGCACCGCCTGCGGGCCGAAGTTGCCATGGATCAACACCGGCGTTGGGCAATCGAGCCGCGGATCGACGAGCACCGTCTGCAATGCCTGCGCCTCTGCCTCGCTAAAGACCAACTGCGGCGCCGGCGGGCTGGCCAGCCGCTGACCAATCGCTTTCAAGACGTGCTGCCAACTGAGCCGCGGCCACCTCCCGCTGATGGTTGGTCGGCCCGCTCCCGGCATACGCTGCCGGTGCAGCCGCCGCAAGGCACGCCCCGCTTGGCGGGCAATGCTGTGGAGCAAGTGATCATCAGTCAGCTCAGCCGCCGTCTGGCCAGCGATAAAACTCTCGACCGTATACGCAAACGGCACGAAGGTTTTGCTCAAGTCACGGTGAATGATGCGCGCTCCCGGCATGCCTTCCAGTGCCATCCCCCGCAAGAACGCCACATGCGCCGCCAGATCATCTTCCGGCGCCACCCGCAGGATGACGTGCTCGGTAGGCAAGGTCAGGCGCACGAGCAGGTGTCGCTCGGTCTGCCGGTAAAGCGTTGCCGCTTGCGGGCGCAAGTTCAGTGCCCGCACCACCATGCTGGTGTAGTCCCCTAACCGGCTCAAACTGCGCTGCCAAGCTTCACTCAGCTCGGTCGCCGCCGGCGAGATGAAATGATTGAGATGGCGAAAGTCAGTGACAATCATGGCGTTGCCGGCGCTAACGCCGGTAAGCTAAAGCGAGCCGCCCGCCCGCCGATCCGATCCACCATCCAAACGCTGCCGTCTGTCGCTACCGCCAACCCGCTGGGACTGGCAATCGGCACGCCATCCTTACCTACCCCCGTCCAACGCAACAGCACCTCGCCGCCGGCATTCGCCGTCAGCACGTGCTGGCGCGCCGGCACCGCCACGTAGACCGTCCCGTCAGGGCTTACCGCCAGCATCGGGTCGTCGTAGGTATTGGCTTGCCAACCTGCCACAGGCCACGTCGCCAGCGGGATGGGATCGATCCGGCCATCGGCGGCGCGGGTAAAGACCTGCACTCGCCCGTTCCACGTATCGGCCACGTAGAGATTGCCAGCCGCATCGAGCGCAAGATTGGTCGGTTCGTTGAATTGGCCGGGAGCGCTGCCGGCGCCGCCGAATTGGTATAGGAAGTTGCCGTTGCTGTCGGTGACGACGATCCGTTTGTTACCGGTATCGGCGATATAGACATTGCCGGCGGCGTCAACCGCCACCCCGCGCGGCCCGAAGAAACCGAGCGGCGCGGCAGCATTGCGGGCCGGATCGCCTTCGGTAATCGTCGCTCGCCGCCCGTCGCCAAGATCGAGATCGCCGCTGCCCCAGCTCGCCACCGGACGCAACCCGGTATCGTATTTCACAATCCGCGCATTCCACGTATCGGCAACATAGAGGTTGCCCTGCGCATCGAAGGCCAAGCCGCGCGGTTCGTAGAACTGATCGAGGCCGTTGCCCTGCGTGCCGAAATTACGCAGCAGCGTGCCATCCGGCCCGAAGACCTCGATCCGGTGGTTGAGCGTATCGGCCACGTAGATATTGCCCTGCCGGTCGAGCGCAATCCCGGTCGCACCACCGCTGCCGGTCGACAGCCTGATCTCGTTGAGCGCGGCGAGCCGCAGCGTAGGCGCAGCAGTCACCGTCGTGGTCGTCTGCCCTGCGCCACCGTCCAGATCGCGCCGCAGCCACACCTCAACTTCACGCGCACCGGGAACCAGCGGTTCCGGCAATTGGCGGAAGAGCAGGTAACGGCCCAAAGCCGGCCAGTTCTCGCGCCGGAACGGCCACAACAGCGCGTCAAACGGCCCGTTCAATTCACTACTGAGGTCGCGCCCGCAATCCTCTTGGGCCGCTGCCAATGACCACGTGCTGTAGTAAAATCGCTTGTAACCAGGACTGCGTGGGGCGCATTTGCTGCCTTCAGGGAACCACCAATTGAACACGCCCGCTTTACCGTAGGGCTGCACATACGACTCGCGCAACAGGTCGCGCAGCCGGTCGGTGACATACGGACGGTAGAGCATGACCATTGGCGCCAGATCGCGGTTACCGTCCGGCATCGTCACCGTAAGTTGATCAACCGACGGCACTCGCCCTAGTTCGCTGCCATTGACCCAAACGATATTTTTGAAATCGCGCAAATACCACTGCAACGGCCATGCCAGCGATCCCTCAGCGGTGCGGTCGCCGCCATCGAGAATGAGCGGCATCGACAAACCGCCAGTCGTGTCTTGCGGACTACGGTTGCCACGGGTCAGATTGATCGCCAAATCGCGGATGTCGGCGGCGTACCGAGGCACATCAGGCGCGGTCTGCGTGTAGATCAACGGCTCGATCGGCACGTCAGGGTGGTCGTAGACCACCAACCACGAAGCGCGGATCATATACGCCGACAGCAAGGTTGCGACCGTCAGCCCCAACGCTGCTAGCACCGGCTTGACGCCCAACCGCCCAATCAAGGTGAGCAGCGCATAGATCAAGCCAAACACGATCAGCAACGGAATAATCGCTTGTAGAAATGCGTTTTGCCCGCCGCTGCCCAATCGCCAGAAGGTCACGCTGATCGCTGCCGCCAGCAAGATCACAATCAGCGGGATGAGCCAGATTTGCACGGGCGACCGCTCGCGCCGGATCAGATCGATCATCCGCCCGATCACCCACGCCGCCAGCAGATTCCCCGGCAACGCCATGTGAACAACGAGCCACGGCATCTTTTCGCCGGCCCACGAAAAGATGATGATCGCGGTAAAGAACCAAAACACCACCAACAATGGGTAGAGCGGCCACGGCGCGAAGGCGATGAGGCGCGCGGTTTCGTCAACATCCGCCGCATCCTGCTCGGCCACCTTCGCCGCCGGTCGCACCGCGCGCCGGCCCGCCAACCACCGCCGGACAACCGCCACGATCATAGCGACCACCACGCCGATCCCGGTCAGCACTGCCAGCGGTTCGTACAAAGGCAACAACATCAGGTAGTAATACCACGGCTGATCGCCGCGGGCATACTCTTGCTGGCTGCCCAGCCAGTAAATCAAACCGGCGGTGATGCCATCAATTGCGCCGGGCAGATAGGTGAAGAAACTGGTATAGAGAACGAGATAGATGCCAGCCAAAATCGCCAGCGCCTTCCACAGCGCCGGACGATCCTCTTGCCAGAGCAGACGGAGTCGCGTGCTCAAAATCGGTTCTGGCGGCCACAGGCGCTGACAGAGCCATGCCAACACCAAGGCCGAAGCGACCAGAAAGGCCTTTTCACCGATATACAACCCGCGCCCGAACGGCAGCGGCGGGTTGATAATCATTAGCGCCACGCAGATACCGATCACCACCAGCAGCACGATATTCAGATAACGGGCAAACCGGCTTTCGGCCAGCAACCGCATCAGTACAAAAATACCAAAAATAAACAGCAAGATATAGTACAGCTCGTGGGTGGCAATCGCTAGCGCCAACCCCGCCGCAGTCAAGTATAGCCACTGCCGCTTGCCGGTATCGATCCAGCGCAGCGCGCCGATCACCATCCACACTTCCCACAACACCATCAGGCCATCGTGGCGGGCAAACCGGGTGTAGTAGAGTAACGTCGGCGAAAAACCGAGCAAGAGCGCCGCAATCAAGGCTCCGGCCCGGCCAAGATATGGCCGCAGCCACCACGCCGACGCTACCAACCCAATTCCGGCCAGCGCCATCGGCAAGCGGGCCTGCGCATCGCCGTCACCAAACAGAAAATAGGCCAGCGCAGTGAGGAAGTAGAGCGACGGGCCGTGGTAAACCGGATCGTAGCAGTAGGTCTCGTGGAACACACCGCCACGGGGATTACCATTCTCATCAAGGCCGCTCCAGCACGAGAACGCCCCCGCGCCGCTGTAGAGCCGCCAGCTCGACCACGCATGGATCGACTCATCGTGGTGGAGCGCCATGCGCTCTAGACCCCACAGATGGGCGATCACGCTGGCCAATATGATTAACGCATAGAGCGCCGTTTCCCAACGCAGCCAGCCGGCCCGCAAGCGTCGATCGAGCAACGTGTCGGTTGTCAGTGTTTGTGTCGCCATAAAATGAATGTAAGAGCCGCCAACTCGTTCATATCATCCGTTAGAGCGCGGGCCGCTCGCCCGCTCGGTTCCCTCGCCGGAGCGCGGGCCGCTCGTCCTCCTGCCCATCCAGCTCTCTTCCGTACGGGCACAGCGGCGCTGTGCCCTAGAAAAAGGGCATAGTAGCCCCCTATCGCTCCGGCATCCGCAACGAGCCGCCCAACCCCACCCCGATCTGCCGCGCCAACTCCGGGCGCACCGCAATCACAAAATCGGTTGATCCCAATCCTGCCGGCGGCTGGCGAAACATCAAGTAACGCCACAATTGCGCCGACGTTTCGTAATCAAACGGATTCCGCAGCAGCCGGTCGAGCAGCGAGCTGCCATTCAACCGATACGCTTGGTCTTCGGGGAACCACCAGCGCAGCGGGTAACGCTGAATCACAAAGCCTTCCAAGTACGCCCGATTTTCGGGGTAGCGGTCGAGGTTCTCTTGCAAGAGCAACACCGCCTGCACGTCTTCCGCCGGTGGCCCGTTCAAACGCCCTCCCGGCACAGCGATCGCTCCCGGCCAATCGCGCAAATACCAGAGCCACACCGTCTCGTTATCGTACATCACCGGCAAGCGCGTGCCGCCACCGCGCCGCATCGCCGCTTCTTCCAACCGCCGGATCACCCGCATCACATCAGGCGAAGTCTGGGTATAGACCATCATCTCGCGGGCCACGTCGCCAGTCTGATAGACCAGCCGCACACTGCCGCGCACCGTATAAAGACCAATCGCCAATGCCAGACAGATCGCCATCAGCGCCGCCGTCACCGTCCAACTCCAGCGCAACCCAGCCCCGATCACCAGCAAGGTGAACAGAGTCAGCGTGAACAGTACCGCCATCCACGGCCGGATCGGCGAGGCCGGGCCAGCAGCAACTGTAATTAAGAGCAGCAGAAAGCCCAGACTGATGATCAAGCCGAACAGCAAGCCAAAGCTGAGCAACGATCCCTTGGGCAATCCCAACGCTCCCGGACGCCATTCATCCAGCCAGTGCCAGCCGCCGGCAGGCGTAGGCACCAGATCACCGGCGCCTACCGTGTCTACCGGCACCGCCGCCTCGGTCGCTGCCGGTGTCGTCGCCGCCTCCCATGCCTCTTGCCAGCGCGCTGCCTGCGCTTGCGCCAGCGCCATCAGTTTCGCCAGCGTCCATGCAAACAACAGGGTCAACGGCAGTGTGATGTGAATTGTGAGCCATGGCATCTTCTCGCCGGCCCATGTGTAGATACCAAACGCAGCCACCGACCACCACGCAATCAAACCGGCCGCAAACGCTTCCGGCCAGCGCCGCCGCACCGCTTGAATTGCCAGCGGCAAACCGGCAGCCGCCCCTAATAGCAGCAACGGCTCGTAGGTGGCGAAGATCACGGCATAGTAATGGCCGGGTTGGCTGCCACGCTGCACATTATGTTGCGCCAACCAATAGAGCAACGAACCGGCCATCCCCGAAATCAGGCCGAGCAGGTTGGTGAACATGGCCGTAAATAGCAGCGCATAGATCGCGCCGGCGATGGCCAACGCAATTTGCCAGCGCCGATCCGCCGCCAGACTCGCTGCCACCGTCGCCGCCGGATCGCCGCGTGCTAGCGCTCGTTCCCACGGCGTCGCGCCGCTCGCGTCACGTCGGTACCAGATCAGCCAGATCAGCAATGCCAAACCGCCGGTCAGCACGATGAACGCGCTGATAATGGCCGGATGGTTCACAAACCGGCCAATGTCGGCTAGATATCGTGCGCCGTTTTCCCACACCGAGCGCCCGCCATCGCTATCCGAACGGTTGCGCACCAACAGCGCATATCCGTTATCTTCCGTTTCCAGCGGCGGCCAGCCGAACAGCGGCCCCGCCTGATCAACCACGATCGCACCGTTGGCATCGCGCTGCGCATGATGCCCGCCATCCACCACCGCCGTGCCGGGCAACACAAAGATCAGCAGCGCCAGCGCCAGCCCCAACCCGCCAATAATCGCCAACCCCGGATGGAACACGCGCCAGCAGAAGATTGCCGCTAGCGGCGCTGCCATAATCAAGATGTAGAGATAGGTCGTCTCTTGATTGGTCAGCATCAACGTCAACGCCACCGCACCAAGGTAGAGCCAGCGCGGGCGCGGATCGGCGGCGTAGCGCACAATTGCCACCAAAACCAGTATCTCAAACACCACCGAATAAATGTCGTGACGAAAAAAGCGCCCCACATAGAGCGCCACCGGCGAGATCAGCAGGTAGATGCTCGCGATCAGCGCCGCCGGTCGCCCAATGATTGGTCGCAGCAAGATCGGGCTGAGGGTAAGGGCAATACTAAACAAAGCCGCACTAAGGCGCGCGGTCGTATCATTATCGCCAAACAGAAAGAACACCAACGCGCCAAGATGGTAAAGGAACGGCCCATGCAAGAGCGGGTCGTGCATATAGCCGCGCCCGCTCAAGAGGTACCACGAATACGCGGCGTGCAGGGTCTCGTCGTGGTGCAAAGCGCGATCACCCAATGCCCACAACCGGCTCACAATCGCAAGCACCGCGATGACCGCATAGGCCACCTGTTCAACTGTAGGAGTCCAGCGCCGTGTAACGGCTTCAGGCATCGACATAGCTTTCAGCACGCCGTGATCGGTTTATCCTAAATCGCAGGCATTGTACACGAACGCTAGGCGCAGGGCAAGCGTTTCAATAGCAGTTTCTCATTGACGCCCAACAAAGTAACTATAATCATTGCGCCGGGGGCGTGTTCCCGTATAGCATTGCGAGGAGGCATAGCCCCGGCAGCAATCTCCCGCTTCAGCGGAACCTATGGCGAAACTGACCCTTCCCGCCTCAGCAGGAGATTGCATCGCCGCGCTTCACGCGGCTCGCAATGACAATATATGTCCAACACAACATGGAGTGCGGCCGTTTGACTGCCGCACTCCATAGACTCAATAGACTCAATACGGAAAAAAGTCCTCTGGCATCACCTGCACATCCTTCAAGATCGCAATCACCCGTTGATCGTCGCGCCGCACATGGCTGATCTGCCCGCCCACATAGCGTTCTTGCTCGCGCCAATAGACCATATCGCCTTGCCGCAAATCGATCAACGCCGGGCGCAAATAGCCGCCAGCGCAATCAATCACAATCCGCTGCTGGCTCAGCTCATCAACCGGCAAATCGGTATACCGCCGGCCATACCCGCGCCGGATGACGGAAATGGTGCGAAGTGATGGTTGTGCCATAGTGATGTTACATGTTCGCCAATCTGTAACCGCTATCTTGGTGGATCAATGCATAATACAAAGCATCAAGGAATCAAGGATGTGGGAATGAAACGAACCGCAACCAACATTCAGCAGTCAAATCCCACCCTCTATCGACATTCCCTACCCCTTATTCCCCACTCCCTACTTCCCTACTCGCAGCCATGCAAACAATCCCACCCCTAGCAACCGGATTACACCAGCCACCAACAACATCGGCATAATCCCGATCACGTCGGCGAACAGCGTCGCTATCAGCGGCATCACAAACAGCGCAAGGTTTTGCAAGGTTTGAAACAGCCCAACATACGTCGCCTGCCGCTCAGCGGGAATTGTGCTCAACACCAAATCAAAATTGACCAAATCGTTGCCGGCGACACAGAACGTTACCAGTCCGGCCAGCACGGCCAGCAACCACGGCGAATCGGTCAGTGCCACCCCAAACGGATACAGTGCCATACCGAGGCTGCTCGCCAGCAAGACGCCGCTATTGCCCAACCGTGGCGCCGCCGCCGACCAAACCGCGTAAGCAACCAATAATACCCCATTGCCGACCATGCTGATCAAGCCAATCCAGCTATCGTTAAGACCAGTCTCGCGCACGTAGTAGAGCGGCAGCAGCGGGATCGCCATCGCCACGCCGCTGCGGAACACAAACGCGCTCCACGCATAATGCATAAACGCTGGCGGCGCTTGTTTCAGCGCCACGAGCAACGAATTGTCACCGCGCTGCGTCGCTGTGAGTGCGCGATCAGGCAACGTAATCGCCCGCGAGAAGAAAAAGCTAAGTAACCCGCCGGCGACCGAGCCGATAAAAACCACTTGATAGTTAAGCGGAAAAGGCATCTGATCCAGCACGCCGCCGATCAGCGCCACTGTCACCGCCGTCGTCAAGCCCAGCATTGACCAGCGCATGCTCATGAGCGTATAGCGGCGCTGCGGCCCAGCCACCCCGCCCATCACAATCGTAAATGCGACATTGACAAAGGTTGAGGGAATCGTCACTAGCGCCCAGATGGTGATAATCGTCCACGGCACTGCTGCTAGCGGCAGCACGAACGGCAAGAGGCCGAAGACCGCATACGAGGCCAGCACCCAGAACCGCATGCCCGAATACCAGACCACGACGTTGCGCTGCCGTTCGAGGAACCGCCCGATCGGCAAGGCAAACAGCGCGCCGGCCAGCGCCGGCAGCGAGGTGATCAGACCGACCAGCAAGCTCGATGCGCCCAACCGGGCTAAAAAGACGGGCAAAAACACGCCCACGCCAGTGACGATCCCAACCCCAATCCCATCGATCAGCACGTTGCGAATATTGCGTTCGGTGACATCGGTTGGGCGTACCAGCGCGCGCAACTCGGCGCGCGAGATGAGCGGTCGCATGCTGCTGCCTTTGATCGGCTCACAATCCGCGGCGAGCGATCCTCGATCGGCGTGAAAATCAGTGCGCGGCCACGTGGCCGCGCAGGTGGGGTGGTGGGCGATACTGGACTCGAACCAGTGACCTCATCGGTGTGAACGATGCGCTCTAACCAACTGAGCTAATCGCCCGCGTTCTGGCGAAGAGTATAGCACATCTGGCCAGTTTGTGCAAATCGCTGATCCTAGCTATACTATCTCCATACAGAGCTGTTGCCATCCATCAAACGATACATCTGCCGCTCGTTCGCTTCATCATCAGCCCGATGTCACGCTTCACCCACGCCGGTAAGTGTCTGTATCGCCAACGGGTTTCTTATCGTTTACGGTCACGCCTATGACGGTTCAACCAGCACCGCTGCCCGATGTGCAGCCAGTCATTGAGTCGCGCTATTTCAATCGTGAATTAAGCCTGATTGAGTTTAACCGCCGTGTGCTCGAAGAGGCGATGGATCCGCGCAACCCGCTGCTCGAGCGGGTGAAGTTTCTGGCGATTTTTGCCTCTAACCTCGACGAGTTTTTTATGATCCGGGTCAGCGGCATTAAGCAACAGATCCGCGCCGGCGTCCAGAAACGTTCCCCCGACGGCCAAACCCCCAGCGAGCAGTTGAGCGCTATTCGCCGCGCCCTGTTGCCGATTCTTGAACAAGAGCGCGATCTGCTGCTAAACGATCTGCTCCCGGCGCTGCACGAACACGGTATTTCGATCCTGAATACCGTCGCACTGAATGAGGCCCAACGGGCATGGGTCGCTGATTATTTCCGCCGCCAGATCTTCCCGGTGCTGACACCATTGGCGTTCGATTCGAGCCGGCCTTTCCCGTTCATTTCCAATCTGAGCCTCAATCTGGCGGTGGTGATCCGCGATCAAGCGAAAGGCGCGCTCTTTGCCCGCGTCAAGGTACCCGAAGTCTTGCCACGCTTGATCCCCTTGCCCGCTGAACTCTGCCCGCCTAAGGGCGATATTCCACCCGGTCGCTGCCACTGCTTTGTCTGGCTCGAACAGGTGATCGCCGAACACCTCGAACACCTCTTCCCCGGTATGAATGTGGTTGAGGTCTATCCGTTCCGCGTCACCCGCAATGCCGATGTCGAGATTGAAGAGGACGAGGCCGATGATTTGTTGGCAACCATTGAGCAAGGCCTGCGCCAACGGCGCTTCGGCGAGGTGGTGCGGCTAGCGATTGATGATGGGATGCCCGAACGGATTTGCCAGTTGCTGGCTGCCAACCTCAAAGTCGGCCCCGAAGATATCTATTCGGTGCGCGGGCCGCTTGGGTTGAGCGATTTGATGCAATTGACGCGCCTCGACCGCCCTGATCTGAAGGATCCGCCGTATGTGCCGCGGCTGCCAGCGGTGTTGAAGGACGGGAATAATATTTTCGATACCATCCGGCAGGGTGATATTTTGCTCCACCATCCGTATCACTCGTTTTCGCCGATCATTGATTTTATTCAGGCTGCCGCCGAAGACCCGAATGTGCTGGCGATTAAGCAAACGCTCTACCGCGTGGGGCGCAATTCGCCCATCGTGCAGGCGCTGATGCATGCCCGCGAGCAGGGCAAACAGGTGACGGTAGTGGTTGAACTCAAAGCCCGCTTCGACGAAGAGAACAATATTACGTGGGCACGGGCAATGGAACGGGCCGGCGTGCATGTCGTCTATGGTTTGGTCGGCCTCAAAGTCCATGCCAAATTGGCCATGGTCGTGCGCCAAGAGAGCGACGGCATCCGGTGTTATGTCCATCTCGGCACTGGCAACTACAACGCGATGACGGCACGAATCTACACCGACCTCGGCTTGCTCACCTGCCGGCCCGAAATCGCCGCCGATGTGGTTGATCTGTTCAATTATTTGACGGCATACAGCCGGCAGAAGGAGTACCGCACCCTCTTGGTCGCCCCGGTCAATCTGCGCCGGCGGATGATCGAGCTGATTGAAGAGGAGATCGCGCTCCACCGCTTGCACGGCAATGGCCGGATTATCTTTAAGATGAACGCACTGGTTGATCGCAAGATTATCGATGCCCTTTACGCCGCCTCGCAGGCCGGCATCCAGATCGATCTGATCGTGCGCGGGATGTGCTCGCTCCGCCCGCAAGTGCCCGGGCTATCCGACAATATTCGCGTGCGCTCGATTGTCGGCCCCTATCTCGAACATAGCCGGATCTACTATTTCTACCACGGCGGCAAACCCAAGGTTTACATCGGCAGCGCCGATATGATGGAACGCAACCTTGATCGCCGCGTCGAGGAACTCTTCCCGCTGACCGATCCGGCGGCTATGCACTACGTCACCGAGACGTTGCTGAACACCTATCTTACCGATAACCTCCGCGCCCGCGAGCTGCAACCTGATGGCCGGTACGTGCGGGTGGCGCCCAACGGTCACGAGGTGATCGACAGCCAAGACCCTGCTCGCATTATTCCCGGCTGTTAACGACCGTGTACTGCTGCCAACGCTGTTTCAAATCTCGAGCAGCAAGGGTAAAACCGCCATCAGCACCATCGACAAAATGAATTTGCCGCTCCATCCGCTCAAAAACCAGACACGTCAGCATAACCTCAGGCGAGCGATGAAGTCCAAAGACCAACTCACCCGCTGCAAAACGTGCCGTTAGGCGGGTGATTAATGCTTCGTGTTGTGCTTCGGTACCGGCAATGATCATCCGCAACACATCATCGTACTTGCGATAATCGACAGCGGTGACAACGTGTTTGCGATACTGATTCCACCACGGATTTTCACCCCGTAACTGTTGCAGCCACCGATACCCGTACACACCGAGATTGAGCGCATAGATTTGCATCAAATAGGCCAATTGAGACAAGCGACTCTCGCCGCCACGCAACCGCGCTTCTGCCCAAAGAGCCTGCGGTCTCATACTTATCTGCATCAAGTCGTAGTGGAGGGGATGGTACGCTTGATCACCACCGTAGATTTGTTCAATCTCATCGATCACGTCACGATAGATCGCCATCGTTATCGCCGGATCAGGTTGGGGTAGTGTCTGAACGATCACGCAGAGCGCCATACCATGCGCAGGTTGTACAGTATCCCACCGACATTCGAGACCACTCAGATTGGCCGCAGCGGTATCTCCCGGTGCAATGGCGAAATCTCCACCGGTGACAGCATCTTTGACGAGTTGTTCAGCGTAACGAACACCGCCTCCACTAAATACCGCCTGTGCCACCTGCGTATTGAGTGCTAAACGCGCTACAAACACCTGATACCCGCCATCCAAAATCGTCTGCACCGGTACGGCGCCAACCCGCAACTCAAGGTTGAAAGCCTCGCGGGCAAGCCCACTCACCGCACTCAAGGCTTGTTTCGTCGGTTCAACCAATGTTGGCGGTACTGCCAGAACCGACCCATCACCACCAAACACAAACGGTATTTCTACTTCGCCGGCAATATTCAAAGCTGCGGTAATCGTTGCTGCACCAACCATATTCACTTCTTTATAGCGACCCTCGGCGACGGCACGAGTCGATCCTCGGACATCACTCACAAAAACCGTCCAATCCGTGGGCAACGGCCGGTATGCGTTCAAATCGGTAATCTCGCGAAAGCGAGTAAGCAAGGGAAGCTGGGCAAAGAAATTGGCTGTCATATGTGTGCCTTTCTGTTTATTACCATGCGACCACAGACTACTCTCAACCCTATCTTCACTCTACCTCATGTCTCCCCTACTTTGCCACTCCCCGTACTAGCGGATTGAACTAGTAGTATGGTACACTGATATCATCATGGACTGCTAAATGATAAAGATGATGATCCGATTACGAATCTGGCCGATCCTGCTCGGCATCCTGCTTGCGTTAGCCACAATTAGTACCTTGCTCGCCCAACCACAGTGGATCGAGCAGCGTACCACCTATTTTCGCATTATCTACACCCCAAGTGATGCACTCATCGCCGATCAATACGCTGCGATCATCGATAGCATCTACGACGAATTGAGCACCACGTTCGCCTTGCAACCCACTCCGCCGCTAACCTTACGCCTCTACCCCACCAGCGAGTCCTACTTCACCGCCAACCCCGCCGCGCGCAATGTCCCCGGCGTCATTGCCCACGCCGATTTTCGTCGCCGCGAAGTGGTGGTGATTGTCGAGCGGGCGCGCCGCCAGAGTGAGCCGGCGCAGATCAACAACTTGCGCCACGAGTTGACCCATATCTTTGCCGCCGAGCTCAGTAATGGCCGTTTGAATGTTGGTTTGCAAGAGGGGATTGCGCAGTATATGGAATTGCCGGGGCCGGATCGCGACGACAAAATCGCCATTTTGCGCGATCTCACCCAGCGCGGGGAGTTGTGGACGTGGGCCGTGTTAGATGATCGTAACGCGATCTATGGCCAACCCGAATTGAGTTACCCGCAAACGTGGTCAATCGTTACCTTTTTGATCGAGCGTGACGGCTTCGAGCAGTTTCGCCGATTGCTCACCGCATTACCCCAGAGCAGCGGCTACCGTTCAGCGATGGCGACAATCTATGGCGTCTCGGCCACCACCCTTGAAAGGGAATGGCGGACATGGCTGCCCGCTTTCTTGCAGCTTGAACCGGCTGCTCTTCCGCCGGCAGTGATTGATCTCGCGCCGGCACAGGCATTGCTCACCGCCGGCGATTATGATCGCGCCTTGCGCGAACTCGAACGCCTTGACGCCATTGCCGATGCCGAGACGCAAAACCGCATCGCTGCGCTGCAAGCGCGGGCCCAAATAGGGCAGCGAGCTAATCAATTAACTGAAGCCGCCCGCACCGCGTTGCTCAACGGCGAATATGAACAGGCCGAGCGTTTGATCGGGCAAGCCGAGCAAGCCTACCGCGAGATCAATGACAACCGCCAAGCGACCGTGCTCGCCGAGTATCGGGCGCGGGTGGCGCGCGGGTTACAAGCCGGTGAGGCGCTGCGCCGGGCCGATGCGCAAGCCCGCCGGTTTGACATTTTTAGCGCGCAGGCGAACGCTGAAGCGGCTGCACGTGAGTTTGCCGCTTTGGGTGATGAGGTGCGGCGCGATAACGCGTTAGCGCTGCGCCGCAGCCTCGCCGAACAGCAGCGCACTCTCGCCGCTGCCCTGCTCTTCTTTGGCGCGGCTGGACTGGCGATCCGGTTGATCGGGCGCCAATTGTGGCCGGCGCCGGAAGCGTGGTAAGGGGCCGCACTGCCGTGCGGCCCGCCAACCAGTGGACGTTACCGCACCTGTACCATATCAGCCGGCACCGGGAAATGGCGGCACATTTCAGCCACTTCGGACGCAATGCGCACCAACCGCGCGTTGTCGTCGGGGTACATCAGCACTTCGCCGATCCACGCCGCAATCTGCGCCATCTCGCTCTCGCGCATGCCGCGCGTCGTCACTGCCGGCGTCCCAATCCGGATGCCGCTCGTCTTCATCGGCGGCTGCGGATCGTCGGGAATGGCATTCTTGTTGACCGTAATCGCCGCTTTATCCAATGCCCGCTGCGCCTGTGCGCCGGTCAAGCCGGTGCTCCGCAAATCGACCAGCATCAGATGATTATCGGTGCCGCCACTGACCAACGTCAGCCCTTGCCCGCGCAATCCTTCCGCCAGCGCTCGCGCATTGAGCCGGATCTGAGCGGCGTACTGCTTGAATTCGGGCCGGAGCGCCTCGCCGAAGGCAACCGCTTTGCCAGCAATCACGTGCATCAACGGCCCGCCCTGCGTCCCCGGAAAGACGCTGGAATTAATCTGTTTGGCCAACTCTTCCCCCATCAGGATGAGACCGCCGCGGGGGCCGCGCAACGTCTTGTGGGTCGTGGTGGTGATGATATGCGCATGCCCCACCGGCGACGGATGCTCGCCAGCCGCGACCAACCCGGCGATATGGGCAATATCGGCCATCAACAACGCGCCGACCTCATCGGCAATCTGGCGCATCCGGGCAAAATCAATGATGCGCGGGTAGGCGCTCGCGCCCGACGTAATCAACTTGGGTCGGATTGCGCGCGCTTTGGCGGCTAGATCGTCATAATCGATCTGGCCAGTCTGCAAATCAACCCCGTAAAACTGCACGTTATACCACTTGCCGGAAAAATTGACTGGACTGCCATGGGTGAGATGACCACCGTGGTCAAGCCGCATGCCGAGAATAGTATCGCCGGGTTGCAACAGCGCGGTGAACACCGCGATATTGGCTTGCGCTCCGCTGTGCGGCTGGACATTGGCGTGCGTCGTGCCAAACAACTGGCAGGCGCGGTCAATCGCTAACTGCTCGATTGCGTCAACAAACTCACAGCCGCCGTAGTAGCGCCGTCCGGGCAAACCTTCGGCATACTTGTTGGTCAACACCGACCCCTGTGCCTCCATCACCGCAAGGCTGGTATAGTTCTCGCTGGCGATCAGCTCAAGACCCTGCCGCTGGCGTTGCGCTTCGCGCTCGATCAAGTCAGCAATGATCGGATCGGTTGCGCGCAAATGTTCGAGCATCGTTTCTTCTCCCTGTCGTAGTGCTGTTCAAAAGCGAAAAAGCCGTTCTGTTCGCCGGCGCGAACCGGCAAACAGAACGAACGAGCCATCATCGCTGCTCGTTTAGCTCACCGACTCACCGGGCTTCAGCGCGATGATCTCGGTGGTTACCCCAAACTCACGGCAGTGCTCAGCCAGCGCCTCCGGCGTGCCGGCGAGGATCGGGAACGTGCCGTAATGTTCGGGAATCGCATACTTGGCGCCGATCAGCTTCAGCGCATACGCCGCTTGGCGCGGATCCATCGTAAAGTGATCGCCAATCGGCAGGATGACGAGATCGGGGCGATACAGATCGCCGATGATCTGCATATCCATGGTTACGCAGGTATCGCCGGTATGATAGACGGTAAAGCCGTTGCTGAAGCGCAAGACGTAACCGGCTGCCGTGCCCAGATTGATAATTTGGCCGTTTTCGTAAATGGTGCTAGAGTGATGGGCCGTCGTCATCGTCGCGCGCACATCGGCCACCGTCACCGTGCCGCCCTTATTGAACCCAACCAATTGCGCCGCCGGGATGCCCTCGCCTTCGAGATACGCAACCATATCATATTGGCAAACGACTTTCGCCCCGGTTTCGCGCGCCAAATCGACGACATCCCCGATGTGATCGAAGTGGCCATGGGTGATAAAGATCGCCGCCAAGTTCTCGCGCACCCGCGCCTTCAACGGCTCCGGACAGACCGGGTTGCTGTCAACCCACGCATCGATCAAGATATTACGGCCCTCCGGCGTCGTCAGATGGAAGGTGCTATGACCAATAAATGTAATGGTGACATCATGCCCTAGCGTTGCCAAGGTTGCCTCCTTCCGGTCACAAAACACGAACTACTTACGGGCCGATGAGATCTATGGAAACCCAGCTTGGTGCAGATCGCACTTTCAGTATAACACAGAGCATCTTCCTCTTGACAACTGGTTTAGTGCCGGGTATAGTATACCCCCGGAGGGTATATTTTTTACCACCCGCACTGCGGTCAACCAACCGCCGCTCACGTATCATTGAGGAGGATAGAACCAATGGCCAAACCCATCGTAGTAAACGATTCCGATTTTGCCGAGAAGGTCTTGCAATCGAGCACGCCGGTCGTGGTCGATTTTTGGGCACCGTGGTGCGGGCCGTGCCGTGTCATCGCCCCCATCCTTGACAAGCTGGCCAATGAGTACGAAGGCCGGCTCACCATCGCTAAGGTCAACACCGACGATAACGTCCGCTACGCTTCCCAGCTCGGCATTCAGGGCATTCCGACACTAGTCATCTTTAAGAATGGCAAAGAAGTCGGGCGGTTGATCGGCGCGCGACCGGAAGCGATGTATCGCGAGATCTTCGACAAAGTGCTGGCAATGGCGTGAGCACTCCGCCACCAACGCCCGACCCGGCAAGTGAACGGCCTATGGACGCCGGTGGTCATCCATTAGCACCCGAACGGCGCGACGAACTGATACGCCGTTTGCGACGCATCGAAGGCCAAGTGCGCGGCATTCAGCGCATGGTGGAAGAAGGCCGCGACTGCCGCGATATTGTCCACCAGATCGCGGCAATCAGGCAAGCATTGGCCAGCGCCAATAGCGTTGTGCTCGAATGCTATGCGCAAAATTGCCTGAGCGATAGTGAACGTTGCCGCGCTGAGACGATCAGCGAGCTGATCGAGCTATTTAAAGAAGTGTGTTAGCCCGCTATGCGCCGGGGGTGAGCGAGTAGCTCACTCCCGGCGGATGCTATTCAGAACCGATTGCGGTTGCTACTTCACCAATCTCCGTCGCTTTCCCGTTGAGCAAGATGGTCAGTAAATCGCGCACTGCCAACCCTTGCTGAGCCGGATGGCGCAACGGGCGATCAACATAGATGGTATACCGGTTATGCCGGCCCTCGCGCACGTGCGAAATATAGCCGGCCTCGTGCAGATCGTGCAAGATGCGCTGCACGGCTCGCTCGGTAATCCCAACCGTTTGCGCAATGTCGTGCGCTGTCACCCGCGGGTTGTGGGCAATGCAGAGCAAGACCTGCGCATGGTTGGTCAGGAATGTCCAACTCATACGATCGTCTTTCTAGACGTATACCGCAAATACTCATTTCATAATATTGTACCAGCGTTATTGATTACAAGCGAGGGGAAGGATACACACCCCACTAATGAGCGACTTCACGGCGCTGGCCCAAAGGTTGCCTGCCATTCGCGGATGATTTGCAGGTAGAAATCGGGCGGCAAGGGGCGACCATCGCGGTCGGTGTACGCCGCCGGCGCCACGGCGGTATTTTCTGGCCATTCATTCCACGTCTCGATCAGCACCAGATCAGTATCAGGCGGGATGGCCGCGAGGCTAGCGCGCAGGAAGGCGCCCGGAGCAACCGGCCCGCCGCCGGGAGGTTCATCACGCGGCTGCACCCGCGGGTCGCTTACCCCCGGAATGCGCGAGTTATCAAACCCCGGCCCGGCGCTGCTCACCTTGAACCCGCGCAGTTCGCCGATATACGGCCCCACCAGCGCCGTCCCCCAGCGATAGACGCCATCCGCCACTTCTGCGCTGCTCGGCAAGCCCGCCGGCGGGGCTAGCGCTTGCGGGTTGAGCCACGTCTCTTCGAGGATCAGCCATGGTTCGACGCCAAAATCGGCGCGAAAGGCATCTTTGACTGCTCGCCACAGCGCGCCGCTCAGTTCGAGATTATCGCAACACAGGGCCGTATAGGTGACGATCATCGGGCGGCCATCGATCGTGGCCCACATCTCGCGCGGCACCCGCTGAAAGAAATCTCGAATGTGCAGGTTGTAGAAGAAATAGCCGCTGCGCGGGTCACTCAGTGGTAAACGGGGCACGTTTGGGCCAAACCGGTAGCCATTGCCGATAAACTCTTGGTACATGCCTTGCTGAGCCGTGGTATCGAGGAACATCCCGATCTGCAAGGGCCGCGCTAAGACACCATTCGCTTGCACCAGCAAGTTGATGCGATCTTGTTGAAACCACGGATGCGGATGATCACCCCAACTCACCGGAAAGACAATATCAATCCCAGTGGCGGCCATCGTACGTAATTCACGCTCGTACCAGTCATAGTTATACGAAGAATAGCTGAGCCCATCGCGCGGATCGGGATCATCGGGCAGCGGCGTCAACCAACCGGGAGGGACTGCGCGCAGTTGGTCAACGTTACACTCCTGTTGGGGGCAGTTATACCAATAGAAAAAGAAGGTACCAATCGGCGGCCCGCGCCGTACCGACGTTGGGAGAACTGTGGTTGCCGCCGGCTGGGTTGGGCCGGCTTCGTTGGGCGGCGAGGGCACTGGCGTTGCCACTGGCGCCGGTAGCGTTGGCCCAGCATCGCTTGGCGATGAAGAAACTGGCGTTGCCGGTGTAGGTTCGGCGGCGCGCGGCGGACTACAAGCAGCGACGGTAACGAGCAGCACAACCGCGATGAATAATCGTATAGGCGCTAGGAGAGTCTTGATCGTATCCATATATAGGCAGTATAGCACGATCGAGCGCCAGTCGGCGGTCTACCAAAACACAACCACGGCGCGGGCAGGTTGCTCGCGCCGTGGTTGCTGGTGAATGCCAACCTACTTCGCCGTCGCCACCTTATCAAGCATCTTGGTCATTCCCTCGTCATCAGTGATCGGGTTGCGCAAGTTATCAACCAGATCTTGGATCTCCTTCGAGGGTTCCTTCGTCAGGAGGCTGACGACGATGATCAAGATGATCGCCACCGGCAGACCGAAGATACCCGAACCGAGGTGCGAGATACCCAGCACATTAAACGCCGGGTTCGTGTAGTTATTGAACATGTAGAAGAGGGTCACGGCCAAACCACCGATCATACCGGCAATCGCACCGGGACCGTTAGCCCGCTTCCAGAAGATACCGAGCAATACCACCGGGAAGAACGTTGCGGCGGCCATCGAGAATGCCCAAGCCACCATCTGCGCGATCAGGGCGAGACGTGGCATTGCCAACAATGCGGCAATAACTGCGGCTACCACAATCATCGACTTACCCAGCACAATGCGGGTATTGAGGCTAGCCTTGGGGTTGATCGTGCGGAAGTAGATGTCGTGCGCGATCGCCGAGGCAATCACCACCAGCAGACCGTCAGCGGTGCTGAGCGCCGCCGCCAGACCACCTGCCGCGATCAATGCACCGATGGTGAAGGGCAAACCGGCAATATCTGGCGTCGACAGCACTACAAGGTCACCATCAATACCATCGGCTGTGGTACGACCCAACTCATTAAGCTGCAAGATACCGTCGGTGCGCGCCTTTGTGACTACCGTACCCGAAATCTCACCGGCACGGCCTTTACCATCACCAATATCTTCCCACGGTCCGAGATCGATCTTGCCATTGCCGTTGGCATCTTCCACTACCAACGACTTCGCAGTGATCAGGTTCTTCACCCACGTCGGCTCTTTACCGATCTCGACGCCATCAATTGCCTTCAGGTCGCGGATCACGATCAGACCATTGCTCGCCCACGTCTTCGTCCACGAGGGTAGCTCACTGATCTGCTTCCCGACCACATTTTCAAGGATCTGCCAACGCGAGAAGGCCGCATACGCCGGAGCAGTGAAGTAGAGCAAGAAGATGAAGAAGAGCGACCAACCGACGCTCATCCGGCTCTCACGCACACTCGGTACGGTGTAGAAGCGGATGAGAATATGCGGCAGACCGGCAGTCCCCAGCATCAGACAGGCCATCAGCGCAAGGAAGTTCCACGGGGTACCACGCCAGTCACCCAACTCCGGCTTTTTAGCATCGGGGATGGTCTGTAGAGTTGGAGGAGTGAGATTCAAACCAAACTGCGTATTAAGCTGTTTCACCGCATCAACGGCCGCAGAATTGCTCAGACCTTCATTGAACGGCGGAATGTAGCCGCTGGTAATGAACCTTCCAGGCACTGACGGCGATTCGGTGGTTTTCGCCAGACCTTGCTCCCGCTCAAGCACTTGAATGCGCTGCAACGCCTGACCATAGCTCAACTGCGGGATCGGAAAACCGGTCAGTTGGATCGACAGTGCGGTGACCGGAATCAGATACGCAATGATCAGAATAATGTACTGCGCCACCTGTGTCCATGTCACCGCCTTCATACCGCCAAGGAACGAACAGACCAGCACACCCGACAGACCGAGGATAACACCGATGGTGAAATCAACGCCGACGAAGCGCTGCATAATCAGACCGACGCCGACCACCTGCGCGGTCACGTAGGTGAGTGAAACGATAATCGCGCAGATCGCCGCCACCACGCGGGCGGTATTGCCGCCGAAGCGCGCACCAACGAAGTCGGGAATGGTGTACTGGCCGAACTTGCGCAGGTACGGTGCAAAGAGCAGCGCCAGCAACACGTAACCGCCCGTCCAACCCATAATATAGGCCAGACTATCGTAGCCAAGCAGCCAGAGCGTACCGGCCATCGAGATGAACGACGCCGCGCTCATCCAGTCGGCGCCGGTAGCCATACCGTTAAAGATCGCCGGCACATTGCGGCCAGCGACATAGTACTCGTCCAGCGCCTTGGTGCGCGACAGAATGCCGATCGTCGCATAGAGCGCCATCGTCAACAAAAGAAAGACCCAGCCAATGATTTGGGTCGGTAGGCCGGCAAACACCTCGAGCAACAGCATCAGCAGGCTAACGCTAATGAACCCAATGGTGAAATAGCCGTAATAACGTGCCATCCGGTTGCGGAAGACACTCTGGCTCTGGGCCGAAGCAGACATGGGCGTTTCTCCTCTGCAACTACAGAAATTGATGCTGAACTAGCGATTGCGATCACTCAAACCGTACTTCGCATCCAGCTTGTTCATGGCGTAGGCGTAATAGAAAATTTCCACCACAAACACGATCAGCGAACCCTGACTGCCCATGTAGTACCCAAGGGGAAAACCGGCAATGACGATGTTATTCAAGGCTTCAACAAACAGTACCGGCACATACGAAACGACAAACCAAATCACGATTAAAATCGTGATCAGGCGTAAATTCTCTTGCCAGTACCGTCGATTCCGCTCCGCTACCGGGAGCTTAGATAGATCCGACATAGGACCTCCTTCACATGCGCTGCACTGCTCACCTTCAGGCGATGCATTCCTGCGGTTGCTGCGATCACCATACCGAATCTCACGAACAGGGTGAGGCGCGCCACAAACACGGTCGGCAACTCAAACGGCACAATGACCCACACGCAACATGCCAGTTATGCATCTCATATCGCGGTGGGATGATTGTAGCAACCCTTTTTCAGCGCAGGTTAAGTTTTGTGTAAAGTTTTGGTAAATTCTCCCCTTATTTCGTGTGGCTTCTTTCACGATCCCACATTGCATGTCAGCGTGCTATAATCGGCGGCGACAGAACGCTGTGCTGCATCAGAGCACAACGCCTCGGAAGGGCGCAGCGCCGCTGGTCCCCACGACACGCAGTACGGGCGCAGCGCCGCTGTGCTCCAACGACGAAAGGAAACAATTCATGACTAATGGACACATCAACCAATTTATCCGCTATCATTTTCGCCATTTCAACGCGGCTGCGTTGGTCGATGCGGCTGATGCCTACAACGCACATCTGGCTAACGGTGGCAAAATGATGATCACCCTCGCCGGTGCAATGAGCACGGCCGAACTTGGCCTCTCATTGGCCGAAATGATCCGGCAAGACAAGGTGCATGCCATTTCTTGTACCGGTGCCAACCTTGAAGAAGATATTTTTAACCTGATTGCCCATGACTTTTACGAGCGGGTGCCCCACTATCGCGATCTCAACCCACACGATGAGCAAGCCCTGCTCGAACGCCACATGAATCGCGTGACCGATACCTGCATTCCCGAAGAAGAGGCGATGCGTCGGCTTGAGAAGGCACTCCTCGCTGAGTGGACGACAGCCGATAGTGCCGGCGAGCGTTACTTCCCGCACGAGTTTATCTATCGCCTGTTGCGTTCGGGTAAGCTTGAGCAATATTATCAGATCGATCCGCGCGATTCGTGGGTCTATGCCGCGATGGAGCGTAATTTACCGATATACGTACCGGGGTGGGAAGATTCAACCACCGGTAATATGTACGCGGCCCACTGTATCACCGGCGAGATTAAGAATGTCCATACCGTCCGCACCGGGATCGAATACATGATCGATCTGGCCGATTGGTACACCCGCACTTCAGCCGAGGCCTCCATCGGCTTCTTCCAGATCGGTGGCGGTATCGCCGGCGATTTTCCGATCTGCGTCGTGCCGATGCTGCATCAAGACCTCGGTCGTGAAGGGGTACCGGTATGGGGCTACTTCTGCCAAATCAGCGATTCGACGACGAGCTATGGTTCGTATTCCGGCGCCGTCCCCAACGAGAAGATTACGTGGGGCAAGTTGGCCGTCGATACACCAAAGTTTATTATTGAATCGGATGCGACGATTGTGGCACCGTTGATCTTTGCAATGGTGTTGGGATGGTGATGAGAATATAAAGAAGCACCAGCTCGTGAAGAAGAAATCCCGACTTTTGAGGTGCCGGGAACATATCGTCAAGTAGACGCTCCAGCTCAATCAATTCTCTGTGAAGAAGAAAGCCCAACCTTTGAGATGCCGGGAACTGTCGTCTGGCCCCGCAGCGCCCGGCCTGTGAGGGTTGGGCTGTGCAGCTCGGTTGTGACGAGGCTTTCCCTTTGACACGCCCAACCCCGTAGCGCCCCCGACCTTTGAAGTTACACCTGCTCGCTTAACCGCCGTAAACCATCCTCATCAAGCAAAATAATCCGCCCACGGCGCAGCTCGATTAAACCTTGTCCGCGCAGTTCATTCAATATCTTTGTAACCGTTTCGCGGTAAGCCCCAACCATCTCTGCCAACGCTTCATGGGTGAGACTGATCTCCCGCTGGGCAGATGATGGCCGGAATAGACGCGGCTTCGGTGCTTGGCTCAATTGCAACAACAAGCTGGCCAGACGCTGTGGAAGATTCTTGAAAACAAAATCGGATAAACGTTGTTCGGCACTCACTAATCGCTGACCGAGAATCTCAACAATCCTCGTCGCAATGCGCGGATCACTGAGTAGCAGTCGTTTGACATCGTCGCGACTCATCAGACACAACAGGCATGGTGTCAGCGCTTCGGCATAGTGAGAATGTAACTGCTGACCGAGCAATGTCATTTCGCCAAAGATTGTTCGTTCCTCAAGAATAGCCGTCGTTAGTACTTTACCATCGGGTGAGAGACGATAAATACGCACCCGACCTTCTTTCAAGAGGAAAAGCACCTCTGCTCGCTGCTCGGGTGAAAAGAATACCGTACCGGCAGGCACACGCTGCATCGGCGTTTGCCTGCCTAACAATTCAATTTCAGAGGGATCAAGATCACAGAAAATGTCGATAGTACGTAAATAATGCACTTTATATTGAATGATTTCTGGTGATAAATCATTCATAACTTCTCCTTGTTGTTACCCCCTCTATAGCTGCATCACTCGATCAAGTAGTTGTACCAAGAAATCCACATTAGGATTACCGAGTGCGATGATCGTCTCACCCAAGACATAGGTCGGTGTTCCAAATACAAAGGCCGGTTTCTGAGCATGTTCATCATCGAGATCGATCACTTCAATTGGGTAGTGTGGACGTAGCCGTTGCACATTGCACACAAGTTCGTAGGTGTACTGACAAACCGCACAGGTGGCCGAGACGTAGATGCGAAGGGGAAGCATGGCAGAAATCTCCGCTCCTATCTTAGCAGATGCCGGTTATAAACGCAATGAAAAGGCCGGCTGCAGATCAGGCAAAAGCATATGTCGTGCTGCAACCGGCAGACGAATTAGCGTGACCGACCGTGTAAATACCACGCACAACCTATACCGGTAATTGCACCATAGACCAGATGGCCGACTAGGCTCATCAACATTGGTGGGGTAAAGGCTGCACCGAACTGAACACCCATACCCATCATCAACGGCATCAATACCAGTGGTCCAAGAATCCACCAGAGGAAGCCGTAGCCCAGACCCCACAGCAAACCCTGCCGCAAATCGGTGCTTTGCCCGCCCAAAAAGAGGCCAAAACCGGTTCCGATTATCGCACTGATCACCATGTGAATTAGAAATCCAACGACTGCCGAGCTGCTCCCCACCATCGATGCAATCATCGGCAGCATACCCATCATCGCCATCATCATGCCAAAAACTACTCCGCCAACCAAACCACCGATCACGCCGGCAATAATCCGTTGCGAGACACTTTGCTGTTGGTGAACGACATCCATCATTTTCACACCTCCACGTTGCAACTGCTCACTCGGCAATCTCACAGTAACACGAGCACAATTCGCTTTCTGTGAGCTAGCCTACATTTCTGGAGCAAAAGCCAAATCCTTCAGCATCCGAGATATTCACTTGACTTGACAGTCGTTACAATGTTCGCTATCCTGCCGACCATCCGAAAAACGCACACGAACATATTGCACGTGCTGCACAACGTCGGTTACAATGCTTGCTATCCTGCCGATCATTCAGAAAAAGGTTCGATTCAAGAGTTGCTATGCTCTACTTTGCACTCAATGTTTCGTTGACAATGCGAGAAACACCGTGGCATGAACGGCTTGACACCGCTGCCCGATTAGGGTTTGGTACCATTGAATGTTGGTGGCCTGACGATATCGATCTCGCTGTGCTGGCCCGTCACATCCGCGATACCGGATTGCAGGTCGCACTCATCAATTTTCCTGCCGGTCAGCTTAGTCACGGCGAACGAGGTCTACTCAACCATCCCATACGCCAATACGAATGGCGGGCTGCCATCCCGCAAGCGTTAGCATTTGCCGATCAGATCGGCTGCCGGCGCATGAACGCGCTGGTGGGTAAACTCTTACCCAACGAACCATGCGAGACCCAACTGGCACGTGTTTGTGACAACCTGGCTTGGGTATGCGAACAGGCTGCAACAGCCGGGATCGAAGTAGTCGTCGAGTCACTGAACGCGTGGGAGAACACTGG
This sequence comes from Chloroflexus sp., assembly GCF_034431535.1. GTDB lineage: Bacteria > Chloroflexota > Chloroflexia > Chloroflexales > Chloroflexaceae > Chloroflexus. The sequence continues at coordinate 114,068 of NZ_DAOUDC010000049.1, forward strand.
CTATCTATTGACTACCACCGCTGAGACGCTTGCCTTACTCGATCGGGTTGGCGCACCCAATCTGCATTACCAATACGATGTTTACCACATGCAATTGATGGAAGGCAACATTACCCGCACCATTCGCCAGCACATCAACCGGATCGGGCACATACAGGTGGCTGATGCGCCTGACCGCCACCAACCCGGCACTGGCGAATTGCGCTTCCCCTTCATCTTCCGCACCATTGCCGATAGCGGGTACACCGGCTACATCGGATTAGAGTTTGTGCCGCGCGGTGACATAGAGGCATGTTTCAATTGGCTGCCGGCCAACCGGCGTGAACCGATTGACCCGGCAAGGCTGCAATGGGCAGAATAGAGTAGACTTCATCGGCCAGCCGTGTTCGCAACTGCTATACATGTTATGCTACTTATGCATTGTATAGCGGAGCACAACCATGGCAACCGAACCATTGTTACTCATTACCGGCTTGTTACTGGCGATTAGCGTTGCCGCCACCCGCGCCTCGAACCGGTTTGGCGTGCCGGCGCTCATTCTCTTTATGGCCGTTGGCATGCTGGCTGGTTCTGACGGGCCGGGTGGTATCGCCTTCACCGACGCCGCCGCAGCCCAACTGATCGGCGTCATCGCCCTGATTTACATTCTCTTTTCCGGCGGGCTCGATACTGACTGGCCGATTATCAAGCCAGTGCTCACTGAGGGATTGATCCTCGCCAATGTTGGCGTATTGGTCAGTACGATCATTGCCGCGGCGGGGGCGCGGCTCATCCTCGGCTTCGACTGGCCGCTAGCATTGTTATTAGGGGCGATCGTCTCATCAACCGACGCAGCGGCAGTCTTTAGCGTGATGCGAACCCGCGGCATTCATCTCAAACACCGGCTCGAACCGCTGATTGAACTGGAATCGGGCAGTAACGATCCGATTGCGGTCTTTCTGACGATCGGGCTGACGCAATTACTCATCAACCCGCAAGGCTCCATCATCAGCCTTGTACCGGCCTTTATCTTCCAAATGGTACTGGGCGTAGCCGGCGGCTACGCTTTTGGCCGCTTGATGATCTGGGTCGTCAATCGCATCCGGCTGCAACAAGAGGGGTTGTACGTCGTGTTGACGATGGCGCTGACGCTGCTGACCTACGGCTTTACCGCGCTCATCGGCGGCAACGGCTTTTTGGCGGTCTACTTGGCCGGCATTGTGCTCGGCAACGCCAACATCGTGCATAAGCGCTCGATCTTGCGCTTCCACGACGGCGTCGCGTGGCTCAGCCAGATTGCGATGTTCCTCATTCTCGGGTTGCTTGTGTTCCCGTCACAACTGCCGGCGGTGGTCGGACAAGGCTTGGCCATGGCGCTGTGGCTGGTCTTTGTGGCCCGGCCATTGTCGGTCATGATCTCCATTGGTTGGAAAAGGCGCTCACTGGCGCAACTCTTGATGATCTCGTGGGCAGGCTTGCGCGGCGCGGTACCGATTGTACTAGCCACGTTCCCACTCTTGGCTGGCGTCCCTGATGCGCCGCTCTTGTTCAACCTTGTCTTCTTTATCGTGCTGGTATCGGTGCTGGTGCAAGGGGTTTCGATTAGCTGGGTCGCGCGCCGGCTCGGTGTGATGAGCACCCAGCCGGAACACGTGGTCAGCCATCTGTTTGTGCCGGATGTGAGCGGCGCCAGCCAGATTCTGGAAGCGCACATTCCACCTGATTCGGCGCTGGTGGGCAAATCGCTGATCGATGCCGATCTACCGCGCGGGTTGTTGGTTGTACAGATTCAACGTGAAGACGGCTACATTATCCCAAACGGCAGCACCGTCTTTGTACCGGGAGACCGGTTGGTCTTGCTGGTCGCACCGGCGGCGTTATCGGCAATTACCGACCTCTGCGCGAGTTGCAGTCTCAAGCCGATTGGGCCGATCCAGATTGGCGCGCAGGGGCAAGTACAAGCGCGCGAGACAAACGTCAATGCGGATTAAGGGAGGGGCACAGCGCTGCTGTGCCCGTACCGGAGAGAGCGATTAATCGTTCAATTCGACTTGATCGCCGCTAGTGATGAAGATGATCTTCTCGGCCATGTTCAAGGCCCGGTCAGAAACCCGCTCGAAGTTGTGAGCGATAAAGAGCAGATCGGCAGTTTCGGGCGGGGTGAGTTTCGCAACCAAGGTGCGTTTCAACTGCTTGTACTCGTGGTCGATCTCGTCCTCGTGGGCGATAATGTCTTTGATCGCATCAGCACCCCCGTTTGCCAGCACCGCGAGCGTGCGATCAAGATTAGCCCGCGCCGTCTTGCCCAACACCACGAGCTCTGCCGGCACCACCAGTGGCCCCCGATTGGGGTCAGGACTGCCAATCACCATCTTGGCCGTGCTCTTGGCATAATCAGCGATTCGTTCCAACTCATAACTCATTGCGATGGCGGCCACAATCCGGCGCAGATCGCGCGCCACCGGCTGTTGGGTTGCAATCAGATTGACCGCTTGCTGCTCGATAGCATCCTTGGCCGCGTTGAGGGCAGTATCACCGGCCACCACCGCCTTAGCCAATTCAGCATCTCCCTGTTCTAGCGCCGTAATAGCCTGCTCAAGCGCCACACTGACGGCGCGCCCCATTTCCACCACCTGCTTGCGCAGGGCATCCAATTCGTGATCAAAGTGCTCACGCGGTCGCATGAAGGTTGCTCCTTCCCCATGTGCAACTCCGGTACTTTTAGCATACACGCTTTGCGGCAATTACGCTAGTAGGGACAACGAATGGGGAACAAATGGGATTTGCGCGGCGGCGGCAAGCAACCGCTACCGCATGAAGCGTTGCATCCGTGCTATACTGAGCGCGGCTAGCAGCAAGTTGCTGCGAGGCTAGTGGTTTCGGGCTTTGTTACCCGGAGGAACTATGTCAACTCTTATCGAAGCGATCATTGCCCGCGAAGTGCTTGATTCGCGCGGCAACCCGACGATCGAGGTCGATGTTCGGCTGGAGAGCGGCGATGTAGGGCGAGCAATTGTGCCGAGCGGCGCATCAACCGGCGCGCACGAGGCGCTTGAGCTGCGCGATGGCGATAAGTCGCGCTACAACGGGAAGGGTGTGCTGAAGGCGGTACAGGCGGTGAATCAAGATATTGCCGAGGCGCTGATCGGTTTTGACGCCGCCGATCAGATTGCGCTCGATAACGAACTGATCGCGCTCGACGGCACGCCTAACAAGAGCAAGCTGGGGGCGAACGCGATTTTGGGAGTGTCGCTGGCGGCTGCTAAGGCTGCCGCCGCCGCGTTTGGCATGCCGCTCTACCGCTACCTCGGCGGTGTGTACGCCCACATGCTGCCGGTGCCGATGATGAATATTATGAACGGCGGCCAGCACGCCACCAATAGCACCGACTTTCAGGAGTTTATGATTATGCCAGTCGGGGCGGAAAGTTTTCGCGAGGGCTTGCGCTGGGGCGCCGAGATTTACCACGCGCTCAAGAAGGTCATCCACGACCGCGGCTTCAGCACGACCGTGGGTGATGAAGGCGGCTTTGCGCCGAGCCTGCCGACCAACGACGCTCCGCTGCAACTGATTATGGAGGCGATCGAGAAGGCTGGCTATCGGCCGGGCGAGCAGGTCTTTATCGCGCTTGATCCGGCCACGAACGAGATCTTCGAGGATGGCAAATACCACCTCAAGCGTGAGGGGCGCGTCCTGACCAGCACCGAGATGGTTGATTACTGGGTCGATCTGGTAGGTCGCTACCCGATCATCTCGCTCGAAGACGGCTTGGCCGAAGATGACTGGGATGGCTGGGTGCTGTTGCGGGCCAAGCTCGGCGACAAGATTCAACTGGTCGGCGACGACTTCCTCGTCACCAATGTGCAGCGGTTGCAACGCGCGATCGGACTTCAAGCCGCCAACTCGATTCTGATCAAGCTCAACCAGATCGGTTCGCTGACCGAGACGCTGAATACAATGCAAGTGGCGCAGCGCAGTGGGTGGACGACGGTGGTCTCGCACCGGTCGGGCGAGAGCGAAGACGTGACGATCGCCGATTTGGTGGTGGCGACGAATGCCGGCCAGATCAAGACCGGCGCGCCGGCCCGCACCGACCGTATCGCGAAGTACAACCAGTTGCTGCGCATTGAGGAGGAATTGGGCAGCGCGGCGAAGTACGCTGGACGGAACGCGTTTAAGGTGTAAGCAGGGGAACGAAGGGGCAGAGCGTTGCTCCGCCCCTTTGCTCTGCGCATTATACAGGGCAGAGCGGTACTCTGCCTCTCCATACGAACGAGTGTTTCGTTACCCGGCACAAGGGGCAGAGCGGCGCTCGGCCCCTACGGTTTACCGCTGATCGACGGGAATATAATCGCGCCGCTGCGCGCCAACATACACCTGCCGTGGGCGGGTGATCTTCTGATCGGGATCTTCGAGCATCTCCAGCCACTGCGCCAACCAGCCTGACGCGCGCGGAATGGCGAACAGGAAGGGGAAATACTCGATCGGGAAGCGCAGCGCCTGATAGATCAACCCGCTGTAGAAGTCCACGTTCGGGTAGAGCTTGCGCGAGATGAAGTATTCGTCTTCCAACGCCGTCCGCTCCAGCTCAATCGCCACATCGAGCAGGGGATTGGCCGCCGTCGCCGCGAAGACTTCGTGCGCGATCTTGCGAATGATCTTGGCCCGCGGGTCGTAGTTCTTGTACACGCGGTGACCAAAGCCCATCAGGCGCATCTCGCCCTTCTTGACCCGCTCGATGAATCCCGGCACATTCTTGGGATGGCCAATCTGCTGCAACATGCGCAGCACTGCCTCGTTGGCGCCGCCATGGAGCGGGCCGTACAGCGCCGCCGCTGCCGCCGCCAGCGCATTGTAGGGATCGGCATGGCTTGACCCGACACTGCGCATCACCGACGTCGAGCAGTTCTGTTCGTGATCGGCGTGCAGAATGAAGAGCACGTCCAGCGCTTTGGCCAGCACCGGGTTGACCTCGTAATCGCGCTGGTTCATGTAGTCCATCATATAGAGCAGGTTAGCGGTATAGCTGAGCGAGCTGTCGGGCAGATTGAAGGGCCGGCCAATCCGGTGGCGGTAGGCGAAGGCGGCAATGGTTGGAATCTGGCCGATAATGCGCCAAATCTGCTTCTCGCGCACCGCCGGATCGTGAATATTCTTGGCTTCGGGGTAGAGGGTTGACATCGCCGCGACCGAGCTGATCAAGATGCCCATCGGGTGCGCATCGTAGCGGAAGGCTTGGATCAGCTCGACAAGACTGTTGTGGAGGAAGAGGTGCCGACTGATGCGGTACTCCCACCACGCGAGCCGCTCTTTCGAGGGCAATTCGCCGTAGAGCAGCAGATACGCCACCTCAAGGTACGAGCTTTGCTCGGCCAGTTGCTCGATTGGGTAGCCGCGATACTCCAAAATCCCTTTATCGCCATCAATGTAGGTAATGCTGCTCTTGCACGAAGCGGTGTTGAGGTAAGCCGGATCATACGACAGCAAGCCGAAATCATCATCATCAGTCTTGATCTGGCGCAAATCGGTCGCGCGAATGGTACCGTTCTCAATCGGGATTTCGTACGTTTTACCGGTGCGATTGTCGGTAACGGTGAGGGTGTTCTTGCTCATAGCCGTGCTCTTTCGTGATACAACGACTGCATCGCCATTGATACGTTGGCCGTCCACGCTGATGCCGGCAGCTCGACAGCGACGGCACGCATGTTATATGGCGTTGTGGTTTGGTGCTATTGTACCAAAAGTTGTTACAGATTGCACAGGCTTGCCGAAAAGCGACTGCCAGCGGTCTAACCGGGTTGTTAGGCGTCATCAGGCGCGATAATTTCAATTGGGATGCGCCAGACCGGTTCGCTGGCATCGCGTAACGGCACCAACTCGAGCGAGGGCCAGCGGTAGCTGCCCACCACCAGCCAGTAGCGGCCCGGCGGCAGATCGGCGGGAATGGTTAACCGGCGATCGTCGATGATGACCTCGCCGGCTTGCCACAGACTGGTCGGTCGTCCGCCAGCCGCCGGCGGACCGTCAGCGTCAATCATGCGTTCGTCGCGGTCGTTACGCAGATGGAGCATGACGCTCCGTTCGTCGAGATTGCCGCGCAACGACTGCCACCAGAGCGTGATGGCAACTGTATCGCCGGCAGTGATTCGCCCGGCAAGCAGATCGTAGCCGCACAACAGCATATCGTCGCCAAATTGGGCCGCGAGCGGTTGCAGCGGGCGATCGATGCGGGCGGCCATGAGCGGGTATTGGGCCACCCAATCGAGCGTGATGCCGCCGGCGCGATCGATCGTGAAGGAGAAGAGGTCAACCGGCGTGAGCAATGCACGCTGGTCGGTGCCGACCCACAAGCGGGCTGTGTAGGTTCCGGGCGCAGCGACGCCTTGCTGCACCCCCAACGGCAAGGGCTCGCCGGCAGCGCCGTAGGCTACCGGCGCACCGGTCGCAAGATCGATCGCTACTGTTGCCGATTGGGTTGTCGCCGCCGGCCCCAAGCGCAGGCCGTAGCGGCCAAAGAACGTTCCCTGCCGCCGATCCCACAGTTCGAGCGCCGCCACCAACGGCCCGCTGTCTGGATTGAGCATGCCGATCGTAGTGGCAACGCGCAACCCATCGGCCGCGCTGGCCGCGCTGAGCACGACACTGTGGGGGATGACTCCGGCGCTGGCAGGCGGGGACGCCAGCAGACTCACGGCCCGCAACCGGATGGGAGTAGCACCGGCTTGGATGGCGAGGGTGTGGGGCGTGGTGAGCGGGCCGACCGTGATCGCGCCAAGGCCTGCCGGTACTGCGTAACGCCGGCCATCAATGATCAGCTCAGCCGGGGTGAGGGTGACGGTTTGGAGCTGGATCCAGCGCGTTACCTGCTCTTGGTTGGGCGATGGGGTGGCGGGAGACAGCCGGTTGGCGCTCACCGGAATGGTGATGGATTGCGCCCCATCCACCACCTGCGCCAACCGCAGATGGGCCAGCAACCCTTCTGGTCGCCGGTAGAGGCGGTACGCTCCGCCGCTCCAGATCGGCGGAGCGGCGTAGCCCCACAGGGTCGGGTCTTCGTCGCGTTGCAAGAGGGCGTAATCGGCGACAGCATCGGGTTCACCCGCGCTCGCTGAGGCGTAGCCGGTGCGCACATCACCCCAGACCACGGCATGATCGAGCAGATAGGCCGCCAGACCGCTGGTGACGCCTTGTACGCGCGGATCGCTGGTGAGCCAGACGGTGCTGCCGGCAGGCGCTACGCGGCGCAATTCGCTCAGCGCCGGCAATTCATTGGCAAACAGGCCGGGTTGGCCCCAATGATCAGCCACTACTCTGCCACCAGTGAAAGCCACAGCGCCGCCGATGACGACAGTTGCGCTAACGGCCACCAACCGGCGCAGCCATCGCGGACGCGCGCGCAGATGATCGAGCGCTGCCTGCAATCCGCTCGCTGCCAGCGCGCCGGCTAGCCAACCCATGTATGCCGCCGCCTTGAGGTAGCCGTAGTGGTATGTAGCGCCAAACCGCAGGTAGAGCAGAAACCCGCCTGCAGCGGCCAGCAGACCGAGCCAGCGACCGCGCTGCGGCCCGGCCAGCAGGCCGTAGCCGGCGAAACCGGCCAAGCCAACTGCCGCCAGCCACAGCGGTGGGGAGAGCGGTTCAGGCGCTTCACGCAGGCGGAAGAGAGTGAGACCCACAATATCGCTCAGCGGCACGAAGCGAAACAAACCGAGGGTGGTCAGTGGCAGGCTGTAGCGATAGTTAAAGCCGGCAAAATAGTCGGGAATGGCAGGAGCGGCCAGCACAAGGGTGAGGAGGACAAGGATCAACGCCCGCTGGATCAGCGGCCAGCGGGGGCGCGTCTGCCAGAGCGTGACAACCCCAATTCCGGCCGCCATCAGCCCAATTGGGCCAAGGGCCGGGTAATAGACGACTGGGATGGCAGCCAAACCGATGGCGGCAGCGATCAAGGGATTGAACGGTTGGCCGGGAGCCGGCTGCACCGCTGCCAGCCCAAGGATGAGCACCAGCGGAATGAGCGGCCACGCCGCCAGTTGCATGCCAAAATTGAAAAAGCTTGTCCAAAGCAACAGGCCGTTGAGCGCCGCCAGCAGCGCGCCGAAAGCGGCTGGGCCGCGCCGCAGCTCAAACAGCGCCTGCAAAAGTGCATAGATTCCGAGCACACCCAGGGCGCGCAGCCATGCCAGCAACGGGGCAAAGCTCAGCAGCGGTTCGCCGGCGCTAAGCAGATCAACGCTCCCTTGCCAGATACTAAAGCCGAGTGTCAAGCCAATGCGGGGTGGATCGGCATTGATGTCGCGCAGCGGGTTAGCGGGTGCGGTCGCAATCGCGCTGACCGGGCCGCGAGTAAGGTAACGCGCCGTTGGCCAGTAGTTTTCGACATCCCAGCCGCCGCCGATAGGGGCCACATACCCATAGCTGAAGAGTGGAGCGACGCCGATGGCGACCCCGATCAGCGCTACCAGTAGCGCCGGCCAATGCTGGCGCAGCGCTGCAGCGAGGTTAGGCGGGCCAGTGCGCCGCCATGCTAGCCCATTGAGCAGGCCGCCAAGCGGGAGCAGCAACCCTAACGCCCAACCTAATCCTCCCACCAGCCGCACCACCCAATAGCCAACAAGGATGGTCAGGGCATAGCCTAGCAAGGGCGCGAGCAAAGCGCGCCACGGTTGCAAGGCGGCAGGCAGCAACAACCGCGCCAAGCCCCAGCCGTTCCAGAGGGCAAAGGCACTAGCGACAAGCAGGGTCAACCCGACGTGCATCATCTCATTCATAAGGCCATACGGTAGAGCCACGCGGCTGTGGCCCTACCGCTCACTGAACCGTATTACAGCGCGGCAGTGGCGCTACCGCAGGATTAGCGCTGCACCGCGGCCCCCAGCTAGCGCACCATCAGCCACAAGACCACCACCGCAGCCAGATTCAAACTCACCGCTACCCCGATCAAGAGTGGCAGTGAGACATCGTACAACACGCCGAGCGCGGCGCTGCCGGCAAACCAGCTCAGGCCAAACCCGGCGTTAAACAGACCATACGCCGCGCCACGGCGCTCAGCCGGCGCTAATTGGGCCACTGCTGCGCGCAAAATCGATTCTTGCGCGCCGAGGGCGATGCCCCAGATTATCACACCGATCACTGCCGCAATCAGACTGCCGCTAAAGAGCAGCGGCGTGCTGAAGGTCGCTAGCGCCGTCACACCAATCAGGGTTTGCAAGCCGATCAGATCGTAGAGGAAGCCGAAGCCCAACGCCGCCACTGCATCAACGACCATGGCCAGCGCGTAGAGGGCCGGGATTGCGGCAGCGGGCAACATTTGGGTACGCTGGAAGTGGAAAGCGGCCAGCGCAAAATCAACGCTCGCGGCGGCAAACAAACCCACACTGATCAGATAGAGCCAGAAACGCCGGTTGAAGCCGGTGGTGGTGAGCGACGGAGTTTTGCCAGCCAAATCAGCCGGCTGGGGAAACATCGCTCTGGCCGTGAACAAGACGGCCAAACAGAGTAGACCGGGCACAATGAGCAAGCCAAACGCAACCTGAAAACCCCAACCGGCAGCCAGCACGGCGGCCAAGAGCAGCGGCGCCGCCACTGCCCCCACCTGATCGAGCGCCTCGTGCAAGCCAAAACCCTTGCCGGAACCAACCCGATCGGCGGCATACGAGATCAGCGTATCTTTGGCCGGACTGCGCAACGCCTTGCTAAACCGCTCGACCATGAGCAGGCCGACAGCCAGCGGCCACGCATTGACTAATGCTAACATCGGTACGGCAATGATAGTGAGGGTATAGCCAAGGATGGTCATCAGCCAATACCGGCGTGTGCGGTCACTGAGATAGCCAAACACCAAACGCAAACCATAGCCGATCAACTCGCCAACGCCGGCGGTAATGCCCACCACCGCGCCGCTTGCGCCGAGTAGCGCCAAATACTGCCCGCTCAGACTACGCCCGCCTTCATAGACCATATCAGCCAGCAGGCTCACTACCCCCATCAGCAGAATAAACTGCACCGCCCGCCGGCTTGTAACGGAGAGGGATTGCATCGCTGATCCTTTACGTCAAGCATGGCTGCGCCCGGCAAACGCCGCCAGCGCATACCATAGTGCGACCGCCGCTAGCCGCGCTGTACAGGCATCAATATCGTACCGCGGATTCAGTTCGCTGAACTCGATCAAACGGGTACGATTTTCAGCGCCGGCCAGCAGCGCGAGCGCCACCAACTCATCGCCGCGCATGCCGAGCGGGTTAGGGGCGCTCACACCGGGAGCTTCGGCAGATTGTACCACGTCCAGATCGAACCCCCAGCCGATACTAGCCGCATCGCTAGCCGCCAACAGCGCCTGCACCGTCGCCGCAACACCGGCGCGGCGCGCTTCGCTGAGCTCGACGATTGTAGCGCCGCGTTCACGCAGATAAGTGGTATACACCGGCGAATTGGCATGGGGTTGCGTGCCGATCACCCAATACCGGCGCGGATCGATTACACCGGCTTCGATCAATTGGCGGTAGGGGGTGCCACTATTGGCGGGGTGATCGGCGCGCACATCGTAGTGGGCATCAATATTGATCGCCAATGGCGGCGCCGGCGCAGCGACGGCCAACGCTGCCATATCGGGGAAGCTGATGTCATTGCCGCCGCCGAGACTGATCAACAACTTACCGTCGGCGATAATCTGAGTGGCGATGGCGCGGTGACGATCGTGGATCGCATCCAGATCACCATTAACCGGCACATCACCGAGATCGCAGATAGGCAAATCGGCGATCCCAGCCACACCGAGCCGGTAGAGGCAACGCCGGATCGCAGTTGGCCCTTGGTCCGCGCCGGCCCGGCCCCGATTGCGTTGCACACCGAGATCTTGCGGGCAACCGAGGATCACCACCGCGGCAGAATCATAACCGGCGACGCCGGGGATCACCACTTCACCCAGCCGCCGGTCATTGGGATCATCACGGCGATAGAAGAGCTCGCTTGCGGGCGAAATGAGCTGTTGGAAGAGCGGCTTCACTGGCGGAAGAAATCGATCACTTGGCTGCGTTCTTCTTCGCTCGGCATCAGCTCGATGAACGTGATCCGATGCCACGGAAAGATCACCGCTTGCACGCCGGCGGCCAGATAGGGCACTGGCTTGCCATCGCGCTTGCGCATATTGGTGACTTTGATGAAGAGATCGCCGGGCTGCGGTTCATGATCCATATCGGCCAGCAGCGGATCTTCGCCGGTAAGATGAAGAATGACCGTTTTCGGCATAGAGAAGCCTCCGCGAATGTATCAAAACTTATGAACTCACCTCAAACCGAACCAACAGCATCCCAAACTGCACCTCATCACCGTGTTGCAACGGCATTGGCTGGCCGGGAGACAAACGCTGGCGGTTGAGAAACGTCCCGTTCGAGCTACCGAGATCTTCAAGCCCATAACAATTATTTGAACACACGATCCGGGCATGGCGGCGCGAGACGCCGGCATCATACCCACCATCGAGGCTGAAATCAACATCAGGAAAAAAGCCGCGCTGCTGATCTTTGCGTCCAATCAGCAATTCCGGCGCCGCCGGCAACTCAATCCGCCGGCCCGAACTCAGCACCACCAGCGCAATGGACGGCCCGATTGCCGGGTTGGCCGGCACCGGCAAAATCGTCGCCTCATCTTCAGTAAGTTCGGCTGACTCGGCGGCTGCGCGATTGAGCGAAGCGGTGGTTTGGCGTTGCGGTTTGGTAGTGATGAGGCTAGCGCCGCAGACGGTGCAGAAGATAGTACCATCGAGCTGTTGGGCTTGGCAGTAGCTGCAGATGATCATGGGTCTTCTACTCCGGCCTACGATGACTCGTCGCGCCCGATCAGGCCGCGCGTCCCGTACTTAATTCGCTTCCGTCCTTCGGCGCTAGCCTGCCCTGAGCGGAGCAAGCGGGTCGCCTCTTCCTGCACGGTGCGGGCCAATTCAACTTGACCCGCCTCGAAGAGGCGGGTACCGGCCATTTGCAAGCGCCGGGTCGCCTCTTCCAACTTGCCCGCTTCGACAGCCTGCCACGCGCTGGCTTGCAACCGGTAAGCAACCAGCCGTTCAAGCCAGTGTTTCACCGTCGGATCAACACTATCGCCGACCTCATCAGGGTTGCGAAACGCGACCGGCAGCGTCTGCTCTTGACTTTGGATTGTGCTATCGCTGCCCGGCGTGCGGTAACGCAGAGTGAGGCGCAGCAAGGTATGCTGGCCAACCGGCAACGGCGGCACCACCATCTCAAGCAACAACGCTTGAGTATCGCTCTCTGGCCAATCGCCGAGCGCCGTCGTCCAGACAAAATCCGCCTCTTCGATCACTGGCAGCGGCCCGATAAAGGGACGCACCCGATCGAGCGAGCGCACCAACGCCTGCGGCGGCAAGGCCAGCCGCACCTGTACATCTTGGGCAAACAGGTTCTGCATGCGCTCGACTTCAGCGGTGAAGACCTTGGTGATCTCGTTGGCGGAAGTGATATAGTGCGTGCGGCTATTCTCGCGAGCGGCGATCGTCTCCAGCAAATCTTCATTCCACTCACTGCCGATCCCCAGCGCCGTAATCCCGATCCCGCGCGATTGGGCGCGGCGAGCAATCTCGACGCAGCGGCCTTCATCGCCATAGGTGCGGCCATCGGTGAGCAAGAGCAAGCGATGAACGGCGCGCGGCATCATGGCCCGTTGCAATTCTTGCACCCCCAACGCCAAGCCTGTGGCCATCTCGGTGCCGCCAGCAGCCTCAATCGCGCTGATATGGCGCTTAATTTCCTGCCGCGCCCGCGCCAGTTGGGCCGACACCACCACCTCGGCGCGATCGTTAAACGTCACTAGCGCAAAGCTTTCGTTATCACCGAGCAGGTCGAGAATCTGCATCGCCGCCTGCTTGACCTGCTGCAGCCGTTCGCCGCGCATCGAGGAGCTGCGGTCAATGACCAAACAAAGATTGATCGGCAAGCGCGGCATCTTGGTCGCACCGCTTTGGGCCACCACCTCAATCAGCGCATAAAGCAATTGCGGCTCGGCGCTAGCCGGCAACACACTACGGCTTAGCGTGATGCGCAGATCAACCTTGCTCATCGCTGGCCCTCATCGAGCGGCAACGACACCACAACCGCCGAGATATTGTCATCGCCGCCAGCCAAGTTGGCTAGCGCGATCAACTCGCGGCAGACATCGTGCGGCCATGGGCTATGCTGCAACGCCCGTTCCATCGTCTTTTCGTCCACCATGCTCCACAGGCCATCGCTACATAAGACGATATGCGAGCAATTATTGAGCTGGTGATAGACAAAATCAACCGCTACCTGCGGCTGCTGGCCGATCGTGCGATAGAGTTGGTTGCGCAACGGATGCTCGCGCGCTTCATCGGGATCGAGCTGGCCGAGCGCAATCAACCGCCCTACGGTGGAGTGGTCGGTCGTGAGCTGGCGCAACCCGCCCGGCTCATACACATAGCAGCGCGAATCGCCGACGTGGGCGACATAGAGGCCATGGCCGATCACCAATGCCGCCGTGCAGGTCGTGCCCATATCAGAACCGAGCGCCTGAGCTTCGCGCCAAATCGCGGCATTCGCCTCTTGCACCGATTCGATCATCAGCGGTTGCAACGCCTCAAGCAATCCATCTTCGATCACCGGCAAGACAAGGCGTTCCAGCACACTAGTCAGCACCGTCTGCACGGCCAACCGGCTGGCCACTTCACCACCCTGATGGCCGCCCATGCCATCAGCCACGATAAACAGCCCTACCGGTACATCACTGCTCTCGCGCGGCAAGGTCATAATCATCGCTAAGGCGCAATCTTGATTCGTTTCCCGCACCCGGCCAATGTCGCGCACAGCGGCAGCGGCAAAGCCCTGCGCCGAACGACGCAGCGTCAAAGACGGCTGGTAATCGTAACCGATCTGGCGCGTACCGTCTTCTTCAGGCGGCGTCAGCCCCATCGGTGCCAACAGTTCTGGCAGTGAGTCCGCCGGATGCAAAGGTTGCGTGGGTGAGTCATCGTGAGCTGGCACAGTTTCGTCCGGCATAGCGGCACCATTCCCTTGCCCTGCAAATCACGCTTTGAGCGCATAGAGATGATGATCCATCGAGCCAATATAGACCACGCCATTGACAATCATCGGCGATGAGACGATAGGGCCATCGGTGAGGTATTTCCAGATCAACTGGCCGCTACCGGCATCGAGACAGTAGATTGCCTGATCGACGGAGCCAAAATAGAGCCGGCCACCTTCAACCCGTGGCGACGAGGTGATCTGGCTGCCAACCTCATACTTCCAGACCAAGCGCCCGTTCTTGGTATCGAGCGCGTACATATTGCCATCGACACCGCCGACAAACACCCGCGTGCCGACCACGAACGGCGAGGAGTTGATGTAATGGCCGGTGCGAAAGCGCCACGCCGGCCAGCCGCCTTCGGCATCGAGCGCATAGAGGTTTTGGTCGAGCGAGCCGACAAAGACCAACCCATCGCTACAGGTTGGCGACGAACGAACCGGCTGTTGGGTGCGCTGCTTCCACTTCACCGCACCGGTGCGCACATCGAGGCAATAGACATTACCATCATCACCGCCAATAAAGATCGACGAACCGTTAATGCAGGCCGACGAGCGGATCGGATTCCACGTGCGGTACTTCCAGATCAACGTGCCACGGAGACCATCGATGGCATACACGTGTTGATCATCAGAACCAACAACGATCACGCGGTCTTCAATGCGCGGCGACGAGCGGATCGGCTTTTCGGTGCGGAATGTCCAGCGTGGTGTACCGCGCCGCACATCGAGCGCATAGAGCGAACCATCTTCCGAACCGATGTAGACCATATCTTGCGACACTGCCGGCGACGAGCTAATGCCGCCTTGCGTGGCATACTTCCAGCGAAACTCGCCGCGGACAGCATCAACGGCGTAGATATTGGTATCGTAACAGCCGACAAAGACCAAACCGCCGCTGACAAACGGCGACGATCGCACCTCGTCTTCGCACGTAAACCGCCAGACCAGCTCGGTCGTTTGTGCGCTCTTCCCTTTCCCGACGACCGGAGCAGCAACTGCCGGCTTCCCTCCAACCGTCTCGGCTAAGGAGGGCACGGTGAGCAACGCCTGCCGGAACTCTTCGGCGCTCTGCCAACGGGCCGCCATATCATATTCGAGCGCCCGCATCACCACGGCTTCCATTTCTGGCGAAACCGCGGGGTTAATCTGACGGATCGGACGTTCTTGGAAGGTAAACGGCGTTTCGAGGCGCGGATCGGTATTGGTGAGCAGATGGTGCAACGTCGCGCCGAGCGCATAAATATCACCGACCGGCTCGGCAATGCCGCGATACTGTTCGGGCGGTGAGTAGCCTTCGGTGCCGATCATGGTGCCCTTGGCATTGCTGCGATTGAGGTTACGAGCAATGCCAAAGTCGATGAGCACGATTCGATCATCACCGACCACCATCACGTTCGATGGTTTCATATCGCGAAAGACGACCGATTCCGGCTTGTGATTATGCAAATACGATAGCACCTCGCAAATTTGCAATGCCCACCGCGCCACCCGCGCTTCATCGAGCGGCTTGCCGTTTTCTTCCAAGACCGTCTCAAGGTCTTTACCGGGGATAAATTCGAGGACGAGGTAGACTTTACCGTGCTCTTCAAAAAAGTCGTAGACTTTGGGAATCGCAGGGTGTTGCAGGGTAGCTAACAAGCCAGCTTCGCGCTGAAAGTTCTTGAGATTGAGCAGGCGTGTTTGCGAGTCAAGCGCGCTCTGCGCCATTTCTTTTATCGCGCAATAGCGCACCACATCTTTGAACCGCAAGTCGCGCCCGCGGTAGACGACGCTCATACCGCCAATCCCGATTGGACCCTCGACGTGGTAACGTCCTTGGAGAACGGTGCCGGCGTTGAGCATCACCGGCGCGACTGGCGCCGGTTGGCCAGCGGGCCGCGCTGCCATCTGGCGCGTGCCTTCGTCCGCTTCGCCGGCAGGCCGCGCTGCCATCTGGCGCGTGCCTTCGTCAGACGCAGACGATGGCATAGATGGGCCGATCTGGCGTGTGCCCTCATCAGCAGCAGCGCCGCTTTCGGGAGGTTGTGCGTTAACAGATTTGGTGCCAACCCGTTTGATCAAGCCCATGAGTCACCTCGTCCATTGGTTACGCCAGCGATAGTGAGACATATTGGCAAGTTTGTTCCTCTATTATAGAAGGTGTTGTTCGCTTCGGCAACCGTATCAAGACACCATAGAGCTATTACGAATATTCCTTGTTTTGTGCCTGATTTTTGATGGAAGCGAGACGGCCGTGCGGCTGTACAGAGATGGATCAGTGCGCCGGTTGCCACCCTTGCACGCGAGCAATCGCCATCCGCCACCGTCCGACGTGGGCCTCGCGTTCGGCGGCGGTTGTGCGCGGCGCAAACCACGTCGTCGTATCATCAACCAGCGCCGGCAAGGACTGCGGCGACCACACACCGGCCCCAACCCCGGCCAGTAGCGCCACGCCGCGGGCCGTGGTTTCGGTATCGCGGGCGCGCACCAACATCACCCCGCTCAGATCGGCTTGAATTTGGCAAGCCAGATCGCTGGCTGCCAAGCCACCACCCACCCGCAGTTCAGTGATGGTGAGCCCAGCCTCAGCCTGCATCGTTGCCAGAATATCGGCTAATTGGAAGCCAATCGACTCATAGAAAGCGCGGGCGATATGGCCCACCTGCACCCCTAACGCCAAGCCAAAGAGCGCGCCGCGCGCGCTGCGATCTTCGCTCGGCACCCCCAACCCGTTGAGCGCAGGCACAAAGACCACGCCGCCGCTGTCGGGCACCATCGCTGCGTGCCGGTCGAGATCGGCGACGCGCCGCACCAAACCGATCTCGCGCAGCCAATTGGCCGCTGCGCCGGTGGTCGTCATATCGGCTTCGAGGGCATAGGTTGGCGCACCACCAATCTCCCATGCCAAATAGGTTTTGCAAATGCCTTGCGGCGGCGCATGTGGGCCAACCACCGCATTCACAAACGAGGCGGTGCCATGAGTCGCCACTGCTTGGCCGGGGGAACGGCAATCATAGCCAAACAGAGCCGATTGCTGGTCGGTGATCATCGCCAACACCGGCACTGCTGCGCCATCGATATGCAACTCGCCGAAATGGTAAATCGTCGGGCGAGAGATGGGCAGCGCCGCACGCGGAATCTGGAGCGCCTCAATCCACTCATCCCATAGCGTGCGCCGGCGCGGATCGTAGACGGTCATCGCCTGCAACAGTGAGTGGTCAAGCGCGTGTTCTGCCGGGCAGCCGAGCGCCTGCACGATCCACCCGGCGGCCAGCGACACCCGCAACACGCCTTGCTCGGCGGCGCGGCGAAACGCGGCATCGTGCTGCATCCGCCATGCCATGTGCATCGCGCTGGCGTAGGGGCCGGGGAACTGGCCCAACCGTTCGCGCCGCTGCGGCCCCAACGGTGTATCAGCCAACGCTGCCACCAACGACGCGGTACGCAAGTCTTGCCACGTGATCGCATTACCAATCGGGCGACCGGTACGGGCATGCCACGCAAAGACGGTATCGCGCTGCGAGGTGATCCCGCAGGCGATCAGGTCGCTGCCACGCACGCTAGCACGGGTGAGCGCCTCATTGATCGCCTCGGCCACACTGCGCGCAATCGCGCGCGGTCGCTGCTCAACCCATCCCGGCTGGGGATAGACCCGCCCAACGGCGCGGTAGCCATACCCCCGCACGTGGCCTTCATCATCGTAAATCACGGCGCGGCTGCCACTGCCGCCTTGATCGATGGCGAGAATGTAGCGTCTCACAGGGTTGCCTCGTCACGTATCGGGCGAATAGGGGGCATTATACCACGTTGCCGCACGTGATTAGGGGCCGCACAGATGCCGGTGCAATCGGTTATAATACGGCCATGAGGAGCCGCACGGCTGTGCGGCTCTACGGTTGTTTGGGGATCAGATTGGCAGTCGCACGGCTGTGCGGCTGTACATTGGGGATCAGATTGGACACCGCACAGCCGTGCGGCTAAACATCAGTTGTCGTAGTGGGAGCCGCACAGCCATGCGGCTCTACGGTAGGAATCATGTCGCATTTTACGATTACTGCTCGTGATCCATACAGCCGCGCCCGCGCTGGCGTGTTGCAAACCGCTCACGGCGCGGTTGCGACGCCGGTCTTTATGCCGGTCGGCACGCGCGCCACGGTCAAATCGCTCAGTCCGCACGAACTGCGCGACCATGGCGCGTCCATCATTCTCGGCAATACCTACCACCTCTACTTACAGCCGGGCCACGAGCTGATCGCGCGCCACGGCGGCCTACATGGCTTTATGAGCTGGGATGGCCCCATCCTAACTGACAGCGGCGGGTTTCAGGTCTTTTCGCTGGTCTACGGCGGGATCGCCGATGAGGTCAAGGGCCGGCGACCAGCGCACCCATCCCGCCTAAGTGATATGGTGACAGTGACCGAAGAGGCAGTCATTTTCAAATCATACCTCGACGGCTCGCGCCACGTCTTTACGCCGGAAAGGAGCATCGAGGTGCAGCATCATCTCGGCGCAGACGTGATCGTCTGCTTCGATGAACTACCACCATTCCGGGCCGGTTACGACTACACGGCGCAAAGCATGGCCCGCACCCACCGCTGGGCCGAACGCTGCCTCACGGCGCACCAGCAGCGCAACCGCACCGCACTGCCCAACCCCAATCAACTGTTGTTTGGGATCGTGCATGGCGGCATCTTCCCCGACCTGCGGCGGGCAAGCGCCGAAGTGATTGGCAGGATGGATTTTGATGGCCTCTGCATCGGGGGATCGTTAGGGGCTAACAAAGAGCAGATGTACGAGGTCGTGGATATGACCGTGCCCTATCTGCCCGACGGTATGGCTCACCACCTGTTGGGGGTCGGCGATGTTGATGATCTGTTGGAAGGAGTAGCGCGGGGCATCGATATGTTTGATTGCGTCAGCCCAACCCGGCTGGGGCGGCACGGCGCGGTGCTAGTGCGCAACCGCGAGCGGAACTGGCGGCTGAACGTGACCAATGCCTCGTTACGCGACGATCCGGGGCCGTTGCAAGCTGGCTGCACCTGCTACACCTGCCGCCACTTCTCACGCGCCTATATCCACCATCTCTACCGCTCGAAAGAGCTGCTCGGCATTAGGCTGGTCAGCCTGCACAATGTCGCGTTCCTGCTCAACCTGATGGCCGAAGTGCGCGCAGCGCTGGCAGCCGGCAGGTTTGGCGAATTGTACGAAGAATGGTTAGGCAAACCGCTGATCAGCGTAACACGATAACACAGGCGGCATAGCAGCACATGCTGTTATCGCCGCCGCCGCTCAATTGCACGATTGATCTGTTCGAGCACGCGCAGATCGGCTTCTTTGGGGGAACGCGGCGCATCAGCGTACAGCGCGCGCTCGGTGCGGAAGAGATGCAGAAGACGCACCACGAGTATCACCCCGCCAAGCAACGTCAGCGCTAACATCCCCCATGGCAGCCATGCAATGACCAGCGGTGTTACCAAGGTCGTTGCCAACCGATCGGCGTTTGTCACTTCCGGCCACGCAACCCCAGCGTAGCGCACAAGGTACGTTATGACGAGAGCAGCATTCATGACACCGAACGCGGCCCCGATCAAGCGATGAGACCACTCGGCGGCATCCTCTAGCCCAAACTCGATGATCATATCGATGCCGTAGCCGATGATCATCGCCAGAACCAGCAATCCACTTAACGTGACAAAGAGTGGCCAGCCATCGGCCAACCCGGCGCGCCCGAGCAGATTGATAACCCCATCCCGCCATAGATCAACCAGTACGGCGCCGATCAGGGTGCCCACGAGCGCAAACCCGCTTGGCCAAGCGCCGCGGCGTAATCCAACGATGGTGAAGAGGATGAGAAGAATGACTGCCCCCACATCGATTGCCATACGCCACTCCTTCAGTGTTGAACTTAGATTACTATGTATTGTAGCAGATGTGTCAAGCAATGGCCCAGCGGGGATCACTATGAGCACACAAGGCCATTCACTGTCCCATCATTCCGCTGTAGGCCATTGAGTAGGCATTTCTCCACCTGATGAGCAAGAATTGGTATGCGAGCCGCTGCACAAAGATGCTATAATGACCGCGTCAGACAATGGTTGTCTGTCGTACCATTGCTGCTCACGGTATCTCTCACTGGAGCGCAATCGTTTGAGTGCTAAGGAGGCTTGCATGGTTCGCGTCGCTATCAACGGTTTCGGCCGGATCGGGCGTCAGAGCTTCAAGGCGATGCTGGAGTACTATCCCGAAGAGTTTGAGATTGTCGCGATTAATGACCTCACTGACGCCAAAACGCTGGCGCATCTCTTGCGGTACGATTCAACCTACGGCGCCTTCGATGGCGAGGTAACAGTGACCGAGAAGGCGATTGTCGTTGAGCAGGATGATGTGCGCTACGAGTTGCTGACACTCGCCGAGCGTGATCCGGCGGCGTTGCCGTGGAAGGAGCTGGGGGTCGATATCGTGATCGAGTCGACCGGTCGCTTTACCGATGCCGAGAAGGCCAAGGCCCACCTCGCGGCGGGGGCCAAGAAGGTGATTATTACCGCGCCGGCCAAAGGTGAAGATATCACTATCTGCTTGGGCGTGAACGATGCGAAGTACGACCACGAGAAGCACCACATTATCTCGAATGCATCCTGCACGACCAATTGTCTCGCGCCGGTGGCGAAGGTGCTTAACGATCGCTTCGGCATCGAGCGCGGGTTGATGACGACGATCCACTCGTATACGATGGATCAAAACTTGCAGGATAACGTCCACAAAGACCTGCGCCGGGCGCGGGCAGCGGCGATCAACATGGTGCCCACCACCACCGGCGCCGCCAAAGCTGTGGCATTGGTCATTCCTGAGCTGAAGGGCAAGTTCCACGGCTATGCCGTGCGCGTGCCGACGCCGACCGTCTCGATGGTCGATTTCTCGGTCTTGCTCAGCACCAAGACCTCGGTCGAAGCGATTAA
This sequence comes from Chloroflexus sp., assembly GCF_034431535.1. Taxonomy (GTDB): domain Bacteria; phylum Chloroflexota; class Chloroflexia; order Chloroflexales; family Chloroflexaceae; genus Chloroflexus. The sequence continues at coordinate 135,036 of NZ_DAOUDC010000049.1, forward strand.
CCAAGCCTTCATCGAGGCAAGCGAGAGCGAGGAGCTGGAGGGCATCCTCGGCATCAGCAACGATGAGCTGGTCAGCACCGACTTTATCGGCACCACCTACAGCAGCGTGGTTGACCTGCCGCTGACAATGAGCATGGGTGACGATTTCTTCAAGATCGTCGCGTGGTACGACAACGAGTGGGGCTATTCAGTGCGCGTCGCCGATTTGACGGCGCTGGTGGCCGACCGGTTTGAATAATCGGATGGGCGGTAGTAGGGGCAGGTTTCCAACCTACCCCTACTACCGCCACTGTTGCAACCGCGCCGCCTATACCCTTGATGTTCCTCGAAAGTGGCAAAACCGCCTGCCCCTACTACTGCCACTGTTGCAACCGCGCCGCCCAATCGCGCCCTGCCCGGCGCAATTGCTCTTGTTGCCGTTCTAACACAACGTAGGCCAGCAACATCAGCAAACCTAATAACCCCAACAAGAGCCACTGATTGAGCAGCCGCGCCGCATTGGCCGCTAGCCACAATACTCCCAACACAAAACTGGCAATCCCCCCGATAAATGGCAATCGCAAGCGCGCCAGCGCGCCATAGACGGCTACCAGCAGCGACTCGCCGCTAACCAGCAGGATGTAGCCGATATTGTCGGGCGATCCAGCCGCTTGGAGGAAGGTGGCGCCGAGCAATACCGCGACACCACCGGCATCGATCAAGCGGGCCAGTTGATCTTGGCGTTGGAAGTGACGGATTCCGTTCGCCAGCGCGAGTAGATAGACGCCGACCGGAATCACGTAGAACTGCATCTCGCGCAAATCCCAGACGAGGAATTGGCCGAGGCTGGCGGCGACAAAGGCCGCACCGGCCAGATAGGCGTACTCGCTGCGCCGTTCCCGCACCGTTGCCGTGACCAAGACCACGCCAGTATTCATTAGCGCGACCACCAGCGCGCGCAATTCCAGCATTGCGATCGCAACGAAAATCACTGTCGCCAGCACCGGCAACCAGAGCGTAGCGCGCTGCCAGATCGTCCCCAACGCCACCCGGCGCACGGCCCAGCCGGCCACCATAATCGGCGCCAGCGCCAACACCAACCATGCCGACTGCCACGGCCCGTCCACTCCCATCTGTGCGATCCAGCCGGCAAGGCTGCCGATGAACGCGATAACGCTAAACACAGCGCCGAGCTCGCTCTGTTCGGACACTGCGATCACGGCAATGATCAGCGCACAGAACAATAACGGTAGCGCGAGGCTGCTCAAGCTGCTGTTGACAAGCAGCGCCAGCGCGATCAGGGCGGTCATACCGCCGATACTGTAACTATCTACTCCGAGCGCGCGCACCGTTGTATCCGTCCGCCACCGGCGCCCGCCAGCGCCGCCAAGACCAAGGAACGCCGCCGTGAGCAGCAGCGTCCAGCCGATCACTGTTGCATTGTGGGGAAAGAGCCAGTTGGCGATGCCGCCCACTGTGACCACCAATTGCACCACAGTGAGACTCATAATCCGCCAGCGCCGGTAGGCTGCTGCACCGAGCGCCAGAATGACGGTCGCACCGCCGGCAGCCAAAGGCAAATTGGCGGCACGCGCCGGCGTCGCCAGCGCCGCCAGCAACGCCGGTGCCGGCAGTACCAACGCCGTTGCCAAGGCCAACTGCGCATACGGACGGTCAAACTGCGGCCAACGGCGCAGGATCAGCGCCATCACGCCAGCGCCGACGCTCAGCGGCAACGCCAGCACCGCAAGCGCATCCAGCTCGCCTTCCCAACGCAGAAACTCGCCGGCCACCGCCAGCAGCCACGCCCACGCGAGCATGAACGCTGCCGGATAACCAAGCTGCCAGCGTTGCCAGATAAAACTCAACGCCAGCCACACCGCACTGGCAATGAGCGCGGCGCTCAGAGCGGCCAGACTCGGCTCAAACAGGGCGCCAACCAGCAATAGTGTACTGCTGCCGCCAAGCACTCCGCCCCAAAAGAGGGCCGGCAACGTCCAGTAAGCAAACGCGCCGCGCCGGAGCAGACTGCCGCCAAGTCCATAGCTGCTCGCCACCACCGTGCCGGCGAGGAGGTAATGGTCAAACGTGTTCAGCCAACCAAGTCGTTCGAGGCTACTCGCCACCACCGCCAACGCCGCGGTCAGACTCGCCAGCGCCCACACACTGTCGCGCTCACGGAACGCATTCCAGCCGTAGAGTGCAGTCGCCAGCGCCAGCGACGGTATGCGCAAGGCCGGATCAAGCCATGCGGTGATGAATGCACCCAACGCGATCAACGCCGCCCCCATCCAACGCAACACTGGCGGGGCATAGCTGATGCGCCCGCTGAACGGCGCTGCGTGCAAAGCAAAGCCAACGCCGCCGATGAGCAGCGTGACCAGCCCGCGCTGGCCCCACATCTCAACCAACGACGCCGCCCATGCGGTCAGCAAGCCAATTGCTAGCCCCAACACCACACTGCCGGCCAGCGCGCGATTTGGTTGCAACACCGCCAGCCGCCCGCGTTCGAGCAACCCGATCACCAACCCACCGGCCAGCAGCAGCAACGGATAGCTCTGGCCGACAGCCGTTCGATCAAGCGCACTCAACAGCACAACCACCAGCAACAGCGGCGCGATGGTCAACAACGGCGTTGCATACGCCTGTTCCCGCCGCTCAACCAGCGCCGCCATCCCCACATACCCCAACAAGAGAGCGGCAAAACTCAGATTTACCCAGCGCAGGCCAAAATCGGGCAGAGCCGCCCCAATCAACACCGCCACCGGCAAGGTCAGCACCATCAACCACACCCAGCGCGGTTGCCGTTCGAGCCATGCCGCAACCGCGCTGAACGCGCTGCCCAAGCCAAACACGATCATCGCTGGCAAGGCCTCGATTGCCGTCGGCGCGGTGGCGAAAAGACTGAGGCTGACCGACAACGATAGCGGCGGCCCGGCCCACTGGACAATACGCGGCCCCAACGCGAGCGGAGCCCCGCTGCTGCGGACCAACCGGCGGGCAACCAACAGCGCCAGAAACCACAACCCAAACGCCCACACCGACTGCCAACGGGTAGCGACATCCCACTGCCAAAACGCGCTACCCAACGCACCAACCGCGGCAGCACTGGCCGACACACTGTAAAACACGCGACGGGTGGCATACGCACCGCCGATGTAGAGCAGCATACTCAAGCTACTCACCGCTAGCAACGCCGTATCGGTATCGAGATCGAGCAAGCCGGGCCGGGTCAGCGAGAAGATAACGATCGGCGCCAACAGCGCCGCCACTGAACTGAGGTTGCGCCCGGCGGCAGCAAAGCCTTCCCGCTGCTCGACCCAGCGCCCCAACCCCCACAACCCACCGGTCAAGACGGCCAATATCCCCACTTGGACAATGGGCAGGAAGCTGTTCCAGTTAAAGATCACCAGCACCAAACTGGAAATAACCACCAAAAACGCGCCGATAACTAACAGCATCCGGCGCGTCCCGAGCGAGAGCAGGGCAGCAAAGATTGGCGGAACCCGGTCGGCCCGCGATGGTTGGGGAGGGAGCGGCGGAGGCGGCGGTGCGCTAGACGGCGTAACCGGTTCGGCAGTGACCGGCGACGATGGCGCCATACTCGACGGTGCAACTGCTAGTTCAGGCGCTGCTGGCATCATATTCGGCGGCTCAATCGACGGCAGTGAAACCGGTGTGACTGGTTGCACGACCGCAGGCTCGGGCGACGGTTCAGGAGCATTCGGCGCTGGTGGTGCAGAGACAACAGCTGACGGCACCGTGGCGCCCTGTTTCTCTAGCAGCAAGAGCACCTGCTCGGCGGTAGTGGCATCAATTTGTTTCGTTTGCAGCCAAAAACGCACCAAATTAGCGAAGTGATCCTCCGGTTTGATCTTAAAACTCTTCACCATCATTCCCATGCCAAGTCCTATGCCCCATGCGGTGAGCACTAGTGGCAATAGGCAACATAAGACCAGCAAGAGCAAACTATTTTCCATGCAGCACTCCGAACGTGGCAAACGGTACGATAAAATCATCATAGCAGACGGAAAACGCTGAAACGGTAACATTTTTTGCAAAATTTTTGGGCAGGCGGACGAGTGTTCATACAGCCCCCACCCCAACCCCCGCTGGGGGAGGGAGCAAGTACTAGCCCCCGTGCGCTTCCTGTCATTGCGAGGGCGCGCAGCGCCCGTGGCAATCCCCCCCTGCGGCGGCACACGTGCCTGAGGGCATGGATTCCGGGCTCGCAGGAGATTGCTTCGCCTCGCTAGCGCTCGGAGCGCAATGACATGCGGGAAGCACACAACCCCTGTTCCCTCCAACGACTGTGCGGGTGAATCTCCCCTACGAACGGTAAACATCTCCCCCTAGCAAGTGATTATATCAAGTGAATATCATCATCATATCTAGCAAAACATACTTAAGCGAGGCAAGCATGCAACAAGAGCGGATCCATTCCATTTCACGACCGGCCACCCGGTTTGAAATGCCCTACCGGCTAGCGCAGTTTTTGGCCGTCCTGATCACAGTTAGCGCGATGTTGGGCGTCGCAGCGGCCTGTAACGCGATCGCCGGCGTATAAGCGCGCATATCACTCGTACCTATGTAAAAACGATGCGGCATAATGCCGCATCGTTTTTTTGCCTTGAAACGCTATGCAGCCGGCGTGGTACAATAAGGAGCAGGAACGTACCAGATGGTGCTTTGCAACCACTATTATTTGTGATTTTAATAACAAAAAACTAGCAACCAACCATCTGCAACCAAGGAGCGGGCGAGGCATGAATGAATGGAACGGCTTCTACGGCCCCAACGCTGGCTATCTGATCGAGTTGTACGAGCGCTACTGCGCCGATCCCAATTCGGTCGATGAGGCAACGCGAGCCTTTTTTGCCCAATGGACGCCGCCCGGCGAAAGCGCGGCCCCGACCGGTGAGACCGGCCAACCGCCGCTTGACGTGATCCGCATTGTCGGTGCGGCACGCTTGATCCGCTATATCCGCGAATTGGGCCATCTGGCCGCGCGGATCGATCCGCTCGGCAGCGACCCACCCGGCGACCCCGGCCTCGAACTGGCTACGCACGGCGTGACGCAGGCCGATTTGGCTGCGTTGCCGGCCCATATCGTACGCGGGCCGATTGCGTCTCAGGTGCGCAATGCCGCTGAAGGTGTCGAACGGTTGCGGCAAGCCTATTCCGGCTCGATCGGGTATGAGACCGACCAGATTCAGGATTACCGCGAGCGGGCATGGATCCGCGAAGCCGCTGAGGATCGCCGCTTCTTTGACGGGCTTGACGCCGAGCGCCAGCGTGAATTGCTCGATCGCCTGACTGAGGTTGAGACCTTCGAGCGATTTTTGCACAAGACCTTCCCCGGCCAGAAGCGATTTTCGATCGAGGGGTGCGATATGCTCATCCCGATGATCGATGCGATTATCCGCAATGCAGCGGTGGCCGGGACGAAAGAGGTCGTGATCGGCATGGCTCACCGTGGCCGGCTCAATGTGCTGGCCCATATCCTTGGCAAGCCCTATTCGATGATCTTGACCGAGTTTCACTCGCCCGATTATACCAAAGATACGTATGACGGCTGGACGGGCGATGTGAAGTACCATCTCGGCGCGCGCAAAGCCTACCGCGAGAGCGGGATCGCCGAGATGCCGATTACGCTGGTTCCCAACCCTAGCCACCTTGAATTTATCAATCCGGTGGTCGAAGGCCGCGCTCGCGCCGCCCAAGAGCGCCGCAACCGGCCCGGCTTCCCCGAAGAGGATGAGAAGGAATCGTTGGCGATCTTGATCCACGGCGACGCTGCCTTCCCCGGCCAAGGGATTGTCGCCGAGACGCTTAACCTCTCGCGCTTGAAGGGGTATCACACCGGCGGTACCATTCATATCATTATCAACAACCAAATCGGCTTTACCACCGATAGCAACGACTCGCGTTCGACCCTCTACGCCAGCGATCTGGCGCGCGGTCTTGAAATTCCGGTGGTGCATGTCAATGCCGATGATGTCGAAGCCTGCGTCGCCGCCGCCCGCATGGCCTCGGCTTACCGCGAGAAGTTCCAGAAGGATTTCTTGATCGACCTTGTCGGCTACCGGCGGTGGGGGCATAACGAAGGCGATGAGCCAGAGTTTACCCAGCCCAAGATGTACGAGCGAATCCGCAACCACCCGACGGTGCGCGAGATTTGGGCTCGCGAGCTCGAGCGGCGCGGAATTCTGACCCGCGAAGAGGCGCAAGCAAAAGTCGATGCGGTGATGAACAAGTTGCAGCAGGCGTTTGAGAAGGTGCGCGAACGGCAGCGGCTCGCCGCGATGTTGCCGCCGGCGCCACCGCCTGCGAATCCGCTGCCGCCGCGCCGCTCGCCGATCTTCGCCCGCTCGGTTTCGGCCAAGACGTTGCTCGAACTCAACGAGGCGCTGCTCGACCGGCCCGAAGACTTTACCGTCCATCCCAAGCTCGAACGCGCGTTGCAGCGCCGCCGGCAGGCGATCTACGAAGAGAACGGCATTGACTGGGGCCATGCCGAGGCATTGGCCTTTGCCAGCATTCTCGCCGATGGCACCCCCATCCGGCTGACCGGCCAAGACAGCGAGCGCGGCACCTTTAGCCATCGCCACGCGGTACTGCACGATGTCGCTACCGGCGCACGATTCATTCCGCTGCACGCGATCCCGCAGGCGCGCGCTTCGTTTGCCGTCTATAACAGCCCGCTCTCGGAAGCGTCGGTGTTGGGCTTTGAGTATGGCTACAGTTCGCATGCACCCGACACGCTGGTGCTGTGGGAGGCGCAGTTTGGCGATTTTGCCAACGGTGCGCAAGTGATCATTGACCAGTTTATCGTCAGCGGCCATGCTAAGTGGGGCCAGAACCCTTCATTGGTGATGCTGTTGCCGCACGGCTACGAGGGCCAAGGCCCCGAACACTCGAGCGCTCGCCTTGAGCGGTTTTTGCAACTGGCCGCCAACGATAACATTCGCGTCGCTAACTGCACGACCGCCGCGCAATACTTCCATCTGCTGCGCTATCAGGCCGCTTCGCTCTACGCCGATCCCAAGCCGCTGATCGTGTTGACCCCCAAGAGTTTATTGCGCCATCCGCGCAGCAGCTCATCGTTGCGCGATCTGACCGACAGCCGCTTCCAGCCGGTGTTGGGGTTGGGCGCTGAAGCACCGGCACCGGAAGGCGTGACCCATCTGATCTTGTGTTCAGGGAAATTGGCGATTGATCTGATTTCTAGCGCCGAATGGGAAAAGACCGGCGGCAGAGCCGATCTGTTGCGGCTGGAACTGCTCTATCCCTTCCCGGCGGACGAGTTGCGCGCGGCGCTGCAACGCTACCCCAACCTGCACGAGGTGGTTTGGCTGCAAGAAGAGCCGCAGAATATGGGAGCATGGACATTCGTCTGGCCACGGTTGCAGCAGTTGTTGCCGGCTGGCGTGAAGCTGCGCTACGTGGGCCGGGCCGAGTCGGCCAGCCCCGCCGAGGGTCTGCACAGCATTCACGTGCGTGAGCAGGCCCGCCTTCTGCGCGAAGCAGTGGCTGACCTGCCGGAAGCGCCTACGCCGGCGGTGACCGGGGAAGAGTCGCTGGCGCGGTAAGAGATGCACGTGTGCCTGAGCGGGCGCAGTTCGTCCTTGGGGGAGATTGCTTCGCCGCCTTCGGCGGCGCGCAATGACATAGAATAGATAGGGAGAGCAGCGACGCAATGACAGACGGTGAGGAGATGCGCAGCCGCGCAGCAATCGCTTGAGCACATATCATGACAGTACGGGAACAGTCCATCCTAGGTCACGATAGATAAGTAGAGGTAGGTTACGGCATGGCATACGAAATCCGAGTACCGTCGCTCGGTGAGTCGATTGTCGAGGCGACGGTCGCGCGCTGGCTGAAGCGCGAAGGGGAAGCAGTCGCTACCGGCGAGCCGGTAGTCGAACTGGAAACCGACAAGGTCAATCTGGAAGTGGCAGCCGATCAGAGCGGGATACTGGTGAGCATTGCCTGCCCCGAAGGGACGACGGTAGCGATCGGTGATCTGCTGGGCACGATCGAGGCCGGCGCCCTGCCGAAGGCGCCACCGGCAGCAGCGCCGGTCGCCGCCCCAGCGCCGGCAGTGGCGGCAACGCCGGCAACCGAGGTGATGGCGACCCCGGTTGCACAGAAAGTGGCCGCCGAGCACGCGATTGATTTGCGGACGGTGCCGGGCAGCGGCCCCGGCGGGAGGGTGACGAAGGAGGATGTGCTGCGCTTGGTGTCGAGCGCTGGGCCGAGCGAGGCGACGGCCAAAGCCGACGAAGCGCGTGTGCATGTCTCGCACCTAGCCCCCGCGGTGATCGAGACCGTGCCGCCGCCGCGGCCTACTCCCCCGCCAGCGCCGGCTACTCAACCACCGCCACCACCCCGGCCTGTAACCGCGCCCCCCGCACCGGTCATCTCAACCAACGGCGACCGACGCGAAGAGCGGCAAAGGCTGAGTCGCCGCCGCCAGACCATCGCCCGCCGTTTGGTTGAAGCGCAACACACCGCCGCGATGCTCACCACCTTTAACGAGATTGATATGAGCGCGGTGATGGCATTGCGCGCGCGCCACAAAGACTCGTTCAAAGAGCGGCACGGCATCGGCCTTGGCTTTATGTCGTTCTTCACCAAGGTAGTGGTTGGCGCGCTCAAAGCCTTTCCGATCGTCAACGCCGAGATCCAAGGCGACGAGGTCGTGATCAAGTACTACTACGACATCGGCATTGCGGTTGGGGTTGATGAGGGGTTAGTCGTGCCGGTGGTGCGCGACGCCGACCGCAAGACCTTCGCCCAGATCGAGCGCGAGATCGCACAATTGGCTAAGAGGGCACGCGAGGGCACGCTGAGCCTTGCCGAGTTGCAGGGGGGCACGTTCACGATCACGAACGGCGGCGTGTATGGGTCGCTGATGAGCACGCCAATCCTCAATGCGCCGCAGGTAGGTATTCTCGGCATGCACAAGATCGAAGAGCGGCCAGTAGTAGTTGGCGGCCAGATCGTCATCCGCCCGATGATGTACGTCGCCCTTAGCTACGACCACCGCCTGATCGACGGCAGCACCGCGGTGCGCTTCCTCGTCAAGGTGAAGGAGTTGATTGAGGATCCGGAAGCGTTGCTGCTAGAGGGGTAAGGCATTAGCTGGAGGGAGGTTTTTTTACCGCAGAGGGCGCAGGGGGCGCGGAGGATGATCACCATCCCAAATCCCTTGGCGCCCTCTGCGCTTCTTTGCGCCTTTGCGTTGAGAATCTCTGTGCCTTGGCTCCCTTTGCGGCGTTGCGTTGATGCCCTCGCCCCCCCAACCCCCGCTCCCACCGTTAGGTGGGAGCGGGGGAGCTGCCGTGTCTTCGCAACAGGCACTGATTGAGCGGAACATTGTAGCACCCCTCTCCCGCACCAGTGGGAGAGGGGCTGGAGGTGAGGGTGCGCCCCTCCCCCGTTGGGGGAGTGGTTAGGGTGGGGGCACTGCTATGCGGCGAGCTTAGCCTTAGCGATCTTCAGCCAGCAACTGGCGCAGCACGTACTGCAAGATACCGCCGTGGCGATAGTACTCGACTTCTTGCGGCGTATCAATCCGAGCACGGGTCTGGAACTCGCGCACGGTACCGTCGGCAGCAGTGGCGCGCACGGTGAGGATGCGGCCATTGGCGAAGCCGCTGGCAATCGCATCGGCCAGACCGATCACATCGTAGAGCTCGTGGCCGGTGAGGCCGAGGCTGGCTGCGCTCTCGCCGGGCATAAACTGGAGCGGCACGATCCCCATGCCGACCAGATTCGAGCGGTGGATGCGCTCGAAGCTCTCGGCAATCACGGCCTTGACCCCCTGCAAGTAGGGGCCTTTGGCGGCCCAGTCGCGCGACGAACCGTTGCCGTACTCCTTGCCGGCAATCACGATCAGGGGCGTGCCATCGGCTTGATAGCGCATTGCCGCATCGTAGATGGTCATCACCTCGCCGGTGGGCAGGTAGGTGGTAAAGCCACCCTCAGTGCCCGGCGCCAACTTGTTGCGCAGGCGGATGTTGGCGAAGGTGCCGCGCACCATCACCTCGTGGTTGCCGCGGCGCGCGCCGTAGCTGTTGAAATCAGCCGGGGCAACGCCGTGCTCGATCAGATACTTGCCGGCGGGCGAGTTGATCTTGATGCTGCCGGCGGGGCTGATGTGGTCGGTGGTGATGCTATCACCCAGCAACGCCAACACCCGCGCGCCGTGCATCTCGGCCACCCGCTCCGGCGGGGTCGGGCTCATCTGATCGAAGTAGGGCGGTCGCCGGACGTAAGTGCTGGCCGGATCCCACGCGAAGCGATCGCCTGCCGGCACTGGAATGTTCTCCCACCGCTCATCGCCGACAAAGACGCTGGCATACGAACGGCGGTACATCTCGGACTGGATCGCCGTCTCGATCGTTTGCTGCACTTCAGCCTGCGACGGCCAGATGTCGCGCAGATAGACCGGCTGACCATCCTTGCCAATCCCCAGCGGTTCTTTATCCAGATCGATATCGATCCGGCCAGCGATGGCGTAAGCCACCACCAGCGGCGGCGACATCAGATAATTGGCCTTGACATCTTGCTGCACGCGGCCCTCGAAGTTGCGGTTGCCGGAGAGCACCGAAACCGCGACCAAGCCCGACTGATCGATCGTCTGGCTGATCTCCGGCGCCAGCGGGCCAGAGTTGCCGATGCAGGTCGTGCAGCCATAGCCGACCACGTGGAAGCGCAACGCTTCGAGGTAGGGCAACAGGCCAGCGTTGGTCAGATACTCGGTCACCACCTTCGAGCCGGGCGCGAGCGAGGTCTTGACCCACGGCTTAACGGTCAAGCCGGCTTCGACCGCCTTCTTGGCCAGCAGACCGGCAGCCACCATCACCGACGGGTTCGACGTGTTGGTGCAGGAGGTAATGGCGGCGATCACGACCGAACCGTGGTGCAGCTTATAATCGGCGCCGGAAACCTCGACCGCGGTAGCGGCGAAATCGGCAGCCGAGAGGGCGGTATCGGGTTGGGCCGGGTTGACAATCGCCGGCACGGCCATATGGAAGGTGCGATTGACTTCGGTGAGCGGCACCCGGCCTTCGGGCCGCTTGGGGCCAGCCACGCTCGGCTCAACCGTGCTCAGATCCAGCTCAAGCACGGTCGAATACTCGGCTTCGGGGGTATGCTCATCGTGGAAGAGGCCCTGCGCTTTGAAGTAGGCCTCAACCAGCGCCACCCGCTCTTCGCTGCGGCCAGAGAAGCGCAGGTAGCGCAGCGTCTCTTCATCAACCGGGAAGATACCGCAGGTCGCGCCGTATTCGGGAGCCATATTGGCGATAGTGGCGCGGTCGGCCAGCGGCAGACCGGCCAAGCCGGGGCCGAAGAACTCGACAAACTTGCCGACCACTCCCAACTTGCGCAACATCTGGGTAACGGTCAACACCAAATCGGTCGCCGTCGCCCCCTCGCGCAGCCAGCCAGTCAGCTTAAAGCCGACCACCTGCGGGATCAGCATCGAGAGCGGCTGGCCGAGCATGGCTGCCTCAGCTTCAATCCCACCGACACCCCAGCCTAACACACCGAGACCATTGATCATCGTAGTATGCGAGTCGGTGCCGACCAGCGTATCCGGGTAGGCCTGCACCGGCCCGCTCGCACGCGGATTCTCGTCGCTGGTAAAGACCACGCGGGCCAGATACTCAAGGTTAACCTGATGCACAATCCCGTTGCCGGGAGGCACGACTTTGAAATTATCAAACGCGGTCTGGCCCCAGCGCAAGAACGCATACCGCTCGACATTGCGCTGGAACTCAAGGTCTTTATTGATCAGCAGCGCCGCTTCAGAGCCATAGGCATCGACCTGCACCGAGTGGTCGATCACCAATTCAACCGGCTGCAACGGATTAATCCGGCGCGGATCGCCACCCAACTCGGCCATCGCATCGCGCATCGCCGCCAGATCAACTACACACGGCACGCCGGTAAAGTCTTGCAAAATGACACGGGCCGGCATAAAGGCCACTTCGCGGTCGGGTTCGGCTTGGGGCTGCCAATTGGCCAGCGCCAGAATATCGTCGGCGGTGACGGTGCGGCCATCTTCGTGGCGGAGCAGATTTTCGAGCAGGATACGCAGCGAGTAGGGCAAGCGGGCGAGGTTGACGCCGTGGTTGGCGAGAGCGTCAAGACGGTAGATTTCATAAGTGCGGCCACCGACCGTCAAGGTCGAGCGAGCGCCAAAACTGTTGGCCATCGTTCATCTCCTTCGGCTGACCCCTGCAACGGAAGGCCATTCCATGTTGTGGTAGAGCGATTATAGCACGAATTGTCACAATGTTGTGATTTGTTGCACAAACCGTGCAAAAGGTGAATAATAGAGTACTGGAATTATACCAAATTCGCTGGCAGAGCATGGGGCTTGGTCACCGGCAGAGAGCACGACGATGCGCCTTTATCGGCTGCCATCGACCGGCATCAGGTTTCTTCAAGGCGAAGATAGCTGCGGGGAGTGGCGGCAAGGCGCGACCTTGCCCAAACCGGCCCGCACGATTGCAGCACAATCCGGTACAAATGGGTGATTATTTCTGTTGGGATTTACGTTTAAGATCATGAGAACCTGAAACGCGCCACCACTGTTCTCTCTTTGCATATCGCTTCAGGTCATCGATCAGTGAATTCAGAAGAGGGGTTGCAATGAACGAGGTTGTTCGTGTGCGGATGTGGTTGGCGCTGTTCGTCATCGGGGTGATGTGCATTGCGCTATGGCCGGCTACGCCGGCGCCGGCGCAATCACAGGTACATTTACCAGTTTTTCGTCTCACCAAGCCCGCGGCCAGCAATGATACCACCCAACAGTTGGGCGGAGCACTGGAAGGCATTGGCCGCTCAGCACCGGCGGGGCAAGACGAGTTTCGAGGCAAGAGCCGGTTTTTCCGGTTGAATGAACAAAACCGCACGGTGCTCACCCAGTACGAGGCATCGGGCGGTTTCTTTGCGTATGACCTTGACGGGCTAGGACGAGAAACGCCTGCCGGTACGGTTGATGTGGAAGCGGCGAAGCGATTAGCGTGCCAATTCCTCACCAACAACAATTTTGTTAGCCGTGATGGCATCCTCGCCAACAACGGCCAGAGCAACTACCCGGCGCGATTGCCGCTCATTCCGGGCACATGCAACGCCACCAAAGACTTTGGCCGCACTACCTTGATTCGCGCCGCCCAAGCCACAGTGAGCGGTCCCAGTTTGGGTCAAGTGACCGAGTCGATCGTTGGCGTGGTAGTGGAAGTGCCGTTTGGGTTCATCAATGGCGAACAATTTATCCCAATCGGCGGCGCTGGCGGGCATATCTCGCTGTTGTTTACGACCACCACGACCTCGACGCTACAAAACAGCGTCGACTCGCTCGACAGTAGCGTCCCCGGTCTCGCCGGGATAGCTATGCCCTTCTTTGGGCGCACGCTGGAGTTTAGCGGTACGGCGCCGGTGCGCAATTTGAGCGACGTGCGCAGTGAGGTCGAGGCGCTGGTGCGCGCATCGTACCCCAATGCGACCAACGTTACTGTACCCGATCCGGTGCTGACGTATATGGTTGATGACGCTTCGTTCGAGCAGACCTTCCTCGAACCGGAAGCGATGTTTGAAGACATCACGGTGACGCTGGCCAACGGTGATGTGATCGTGCTGCGCTCGTTCTCGACGCCGCTGATGACAGGCGGAGCGGGTAGTTTGAGCCCGACTGTCACCATTACCGCGCCGGCCAACGGCAGCTCCTTCCCAATTAACGGTACAATCACGCTCACCGGCGCGATCGCCGATGGCACCGCGCCCTACACCTACCAATGGCTGCTCGGCGACGAAACCCCGCTCGGTAGTCCGGCCACGCTCAACGCACCCGGCTCAGTCAGCCGTTCGACCGCCTTGCCGGCAGCACTGCGCGAAACGACGCCGGATGTGGTGACGATCATCTTGCGCGTGACCGATGCCAACGGCGTGCAACGCGAGGCCAGCGTCAGCGTCACACCTGATTACCGCTTTGTCTACGTGCCTACGATCATCCGCAGCGGCGGCAGCACTGCCGCACTGCCGGCGGCTGAGCTAGCCCAATCCGCCACCTACTCGTTCGGCGCTGAAGGCAACTGGGACTACCAACCCTACGGGCCGGGCGGAGCTGACTTGCCGGGAGTCATTCCCGATGTGACCGGCTTCCGCAGCGGGATGAGCAGCTACGGGTATACATCCGTTTTTTATTGGGCCAACGCGAGCGCGTGGGAACGCGACTGGCGCGACGTGAGTTTAGGCGGAATCGACAACACAAGTGGGGTCGATCGAGCGGCCTTCGTCTACTACGCCGGACACGGCGGCGCCGGCAGCATCGTGATGACCTCGAACAAAGATAGCACGTGGTTTGACAGCACCAAGGCCCGCTATCAAAATCTGCGCTGGGTTGGGTTTGCCTCGTGCCAGACGCTGCGGGTGCAAGGCTATTCACCGGGCAACGAGCCGATCCGCAAGTGGTTCAACGCCTTCCAAGGCGCGCACATGCTGCTTGGCTTCAACAGCAACATGAGCGATGTCGCCTTCGGCGGCAATCTGGTAGCGAATATGCGGATGCCGTCGTTCTTTGGCTTCGACTACCCGTGGGCCCAGTTGACGATCGCGCAGGCATGGGTCAAGACGGCGTTTGACATGAACGCTGGCAAGCCGGCCTACATCTATGCCCGCAGCAATACCGTCAATCCGTTGAACGACAAACTGCCCAAACCGAACACAGCAATGCCACCGCGACCATTGCCGGTCACCTCGTACCATTGGGTGTGGTGGGAGTTTTAAGATTGGTAGGCGTGGCGCAGGCGCGTCACGCCCAAATATCGGCCATTTCCCACGCCCGCATCGTCATCAGTTCAGCGGGGTTGCCGGCGGCTTGCACCGCAACCCCGTCGCTATCAGGCCGACTAGGATAGATGCGACTGGTGATTGAGCGGCGATCGTTGGCGAAGACCTCGATCAGCGAACCATCGAGGAAGATGCGCAGCCGCAACGGCTCGCCGGGAGCCAACGGCAAGGGGGCATGGTGAGAGTCGCCCCAGACCTCATTGCTCAGACTCGAACGGCTGCGGTCGAGGGTGAGGGTGGCGGCGGCGCGATCGTAGCGCAGCATCGTCGCTTCGGCGCCGTCAGGGCTGGCGCGCAGCCACACGCTGGTCACACCGTGCGGCGGTGGCAGCATGATCACCTCTAGCTCAAGATGCACGCCACGGATCGGCATCCATTGCGGTGCGCCGGGCATAATCGGGCCGGGAGCCACCTGCTGTTCCGCCCCCCGCAACTGCCGCACTTCGGCAATCGGCAACGCCACCACCTGCCCATCACTCGCCAGCCGCACCTCGCGCGGCAACGACATCACCCCGGCCCAACCGGCGGCCAGCACCGCCGCCTCGCTCCGTCCCTCCATCACCCAGCCAAACATGATCCGGCGACCATCGCGGATCGGCATCGTCTGCGGCGCGTAAAAATGGGCATCGCCGTAATCGAGCTTGTGGGTCAGGGATGGCGTAAACCGGCCATCACGGTACGCACCGCGCATCGCGATGGTGTAATACGGGCGCTGATCCCACACCGAACAGATCAGCGCGTGATCACCGTTTAACGAAAAAAAGTCTGGACACTCCCAGAGCGTACCTGTCCAGACTGGATCGAACTGGCCAGCATCACCGACCACCAGCGGCCCGCCGTATTCCCAGCGGCGCAGATCATCCGACCGGTACAACAGCACCGTGCCGCCTTGACCGCGAATACCGGCACCAATCAGCATCGCCCACCGGCCATTCTCGCGCCAGACCGTATGATCGCGAAAACCGAGCAGATCGAGATCGGGCGGCGGCGCAGAGATGATCGGCTCCGGCCATTTTTGCCACGTCAACAAGCCATCGTGGCTCACCGCCAGACAGGGGGTTTGCACTTCAGGCAGACGGAAACCGGTGTAGATCACGGTTGGTGTGCCATAATCATTGATTGCGCACCCCGACCAGCAGCCATCGGCATCAGGCCCGCCCGGCGTAGGGGCGAGTGCAACCGGCTGGTGTTGCCAGTACAATAGATCGGCGCTCGTCGCATGCCCCCAATGGATATTGCGATGGTACGCGCCAGCGGGATTGTACTGGTAAAACAGGTGAAACGTCTCACCCCACTGGATCAGCCCGTTGGGGTCATTCATCCAGTTTGCCGGCGGCAAAAAGTGGTAGCGGGGGCGATGCGGGTCGCTGGTCATACTGTTCTCTTTCAGCAAAGAAATGGTAACATCGTAGCATGCGGCAGTGAAACTGTCGCACGCCATAGGGCGTCATACGCAACAGCTCACAACGGGCCGTAGAGTACGCTCTTGCGGATGGGTGATGCGGCAGTGAAACTGCCGCACGCCATACGCGACCTGTGCCGGCCTCCTAGCCAAAGTCGCAGCCTGATGTTGGTGCGGCCAATCTACCCCTTCACCGAACCGGCCATCAGACCGCGCACAAAGAAACGCTGCAACGAAAAGAAGACGATCAGCGGCACGATCATCGAAATAAACGCGCCGGAGGTGAGCAAATGCCACTCTTGGCCAAACTGGCCGAGCAGGCTGAGCAGCCGCTGCGTCACTACCTGCACCCGCGGCTCGGCACCGAGGAAGACCAACGCCACCAACAGGTCATTCCACGTCCAGAGGAACTGGAAGATGGCAAAGCTGGCCAGCGCCGGCATCGAGAGCGGCAGAATTAGGCGGGTGAAGATGGTAAAGTGGGTCGCGCCGTCAAGAAACGCCGACTCGAAGATATCGCGCGGAATGGTGCTGATGTAGTTGTAGAGCAGATAGACCGCAAGCGGCAGACCAAAGCCGGTATGAGCCAGCCAGACGCCGAGATAGGTGCCGCCCAGCCCCAACGCCACATAGTCGCGCAAGATTGGCACCAGCGAGATTTGGAGCGGCACGACCAGCATCGCCACCACGAGGATAAACAATGGCCGCCGGCCGGGGAAGTCGATCCACGCAAAGCCGTAGGCGGCAAAGGCGGCGATCAAGATCGGGATAATCGTCGCCGGCAAGGCCACGGTCAAGGTATTGAGCAGCGCCACCTCCATGCCCACCCGTGTGCCACTCGTGACCGGGCGATCGGGCAACGGAATGCCGAGCACAATCCGATAATTATTGAGCGTAAAGCGAGCGTTCTCCGGATTCGTCACCACCGTCCACCAGCCACTGGTCTTAACATCATCAGCCGGACGGAACGAACTGACCAACAAGCCAACGGTAGGTGTAATCCAGAGCACGGTGATCAGGATCATTACCACATAGACCATAATGTGGCCAATGCGAAACCGGCGGCGCTGGCGCGGCGCAGCAAGAGTAGTGCTGGTCATCGGAAGGCCTCCGTCTGCTTGTTAAACTGGCGCAGGTTGTAGTACATCACCGGCAACACCGCCAAGAGCAAAATGATGGCGATAGCAGCCGCGCGCCCGTTATTCACCTGCCGGAAGAGCTGGACGAACTGCACGTTTGCGATCACCTGCGTACCGAAGTTGCCGCCGGTCATCGACTGGACGATGTCGAAGATCTTGAGGGTGAAGAGAATAATGGTCGTGGTGACGGTAATGAGCGTGCCCTGAATTGACGGCAAGATAATGCTGCGAAAGATTTGGAACTCGTTGGCGCCGTCGATCCGGCCCGCTTCGAGCAGATCAGAAGGAATACCCTTAATCGCCGCCGAAAGGATCACCATCGAATAACCCGTCTGCAACCAGACCATAATGATCACCAGAAAGAGGTTATTCCATGGCTGCATCAACAACCAACCCTGCGACTCAAATCCCAGCGCAGTGATAATGCCATTGAGCAGACCGATCTGGGTTGAACCGGTCGGACGATATTCGTAGATAAACTTCCAGATCACCGACGCACCCACACCCGAAATCACCATCGGCATAAAGATCAGCGCCTTGCAAACGGTTTCAAATACGGGATGGGTGCGATCGACCAGCACGGCGATCAAGAGGCCAAAGCCCACACTCATACCGGTGCCGAAGATCATCCAGAAGAGAAAGTTGTTGCGGTACGACTGCAACATCTCTTGGCTGGTAAAAGCGTAGATATAGTTATCCAACCCGACGAAATTGACCCCGCGGGCATCGTAAAGGCTAGCGATAAAGGAACGGATCGTCGGCAACACGAGATACCACGTCAAAATGGCCAGCGCCGGCCCGACGAAAACAAAGGGGATTAAGCGCCGCCGCCACGTTGGCTCCAACTGTTCGATCAAATAGTTCGAGAGGGTAAAGAGCGCCAACACGCCGCCGACACCCCACAAAATCGCGATGATCGCCGTAATCCACTGCGGGATCTGCGTGTCACGCAGAAAGATAAAGACCTGATAGAGCACCAGAAAGGTGATCGCCGGCACAAAGATCGAAACCAGCAGACGGCCAAGCGTTGTCGAGAGAAAAGCGCCAATACCGCTTGGCTCAGGGGATCGAAAAACCTCACGTGTTGGACGCATCAGAACTCCTCCTTGAGGGGCCACGTTGCCGGTGAACGTTTGCGATCGGGGAGGGAGGCAGCGAGCAGGTTAGCGCCCACCGTCTCGCCAATTGCTGAAGCCCATTTGCTGGTCGGTTGCTAGTTGGCCAGCCGTTCCCGCACAGACATTGTTGGCATCTGCATCAGGAATTTACGGATAGGGCAGAGCAGCGCCCTGCCCTACCGTCCCACAGTTGCAACGATCAGCGCAACCGCCTATTGCTTATACGCCGCATCAATCTCGGCCAAGGCAGCATCAAGTGTGCGATTGCCGCTCGCCCAGTCGGTCATCCCCTTCCAGAAAGCGGCATTGACTGCTGCCGGCATCGCATCGGAGGCGTCGAAGCGGGCGGCTTGCGCAGCGAGGATCGCTTCGGCGACCTGCCGCTCGATCGAGGTCGGATAGACGGTCAGATCCTGATCCTTGTGCGGGAAGACGCCACCGCCGAGACGGGCCCACGGCGTCGCCGAGGCGCCAGTCGCCATGAACTCCATAAACTTGCGCACTTCCGGCCGGTCGCGGCCCTTGAGCACCACGAACACATCACCACCCACTTCCAGCGCCGGGGTGACGTTCGGATCAATCGGCGGCATCACAAACAGACCAACTTTGTTATCGAGGTCAGCCCGCACCGACTCTTGGAAGAAGTTGGTGACGAAGCTGCCTTGCATGTGCAACCAGCAGTTCGGCGGGTCGGTGAAGAGGAAGGTTGCCGCGTCGCCGAAGTTGGTCAACACGATCGACTGGCGGCCGCCATAGACATTGCCATCAGTAAACCAGACCTCACTCAAAATCTCGAAGGCGCGCTTAACTTCGGGCGAGCTAAAGGCCACTTCACCGGCAATCCAGCGATCGTAGACCGCGGTGGTCTGCGTGCGCAGCATGATATTCTCGATCCAGTCGGTGCCCTTCCAACCGGTCGCCGCGCCCGACTCGATCCCTTCGCACCACGGCGTATGGCCGTTGGCCTTCATCTGCTCGGTCAACGCCTTGAGCTCGTCCCACGTTGTAGGAACCTTATAGCCAGCCGCCTCAAAGGCCGGCTTGTTGTACCAGATAAAGCCCTTGGCATTGACGCGGTGGAAGACGCCATAAGGAGTCCCGCCAAACGTACCCAGCTCCTTCCAGAACGGCGCATAATTCTGGTCGATGAGCGACAACACTTCCGGCCACAACGGCACCAGATTGCCTTCAGCGGCCAAACGGGCCGCGCCACCCGGCTGCGGGAAGCCGGCAATATCCGGCGGGTCACCAGCCTGCACACGCACGACAATCTGGGTATCGAAGTCATTGACACCGGTGTAGACGACATCAATATCGGGATTCGCCGCCTCGAAGACCTTAATCACCTCTTCAAAGGCATCGGCTTCGCCACCGCCAAACGCACCGAGGATCGTCACCCGCTTCTTTTCACCACCGGTTTGACCAGTCGAGCCGCTAGGTTGGGTCGAACCGCCGCCACCGCCGCAGGCGGCCAGCACAAAGCTCACCGCAACCATTAATGAAATAACCATGACTAGTCGCGAACGCCGCATCGTTCTCACTCCTTCTGCTGGATGCAAGTCAACTTTGACGATAAAATCACATCATTTGGCAACGAGGCATTGCGTATCGTTGCAAGGCAAGCAGCTCACTGGCAAACGATGGTTGCCCAGAGACGCTCCGTGCTGGCAATGAACGCTCATGCGCGGCCTCAAACCCCCCCTTTGTTGCCAAGCTACCCCACAGCAATTACGCCAGCCCCACCTCCTTTCCATCAGCGCAAGCGTTACCATTCAACGCCCAACAACCAGCTAGATCGACTCCCGTTCGATCAGCGGGCAGGGAAGATAATGCTGAATCGGCGGCAGACTCTCGCCGGCGGGCAGGGTCTGCAACAACTCAACCGCGCGGCGGCCCATCTCGTAATGGGGCAGCTCGACGGTGGTCAGTGGCGGGTAGAGCTGAGCGGCGATCAATTCGAGGTTATCGAACCCGATCACGGCCACATCTTGCGGGATACGCAAGCCGAGCCGCTTGATGGCATCGTAGGCCCCTATCGCCATCTTGTCGTTAAAGCAAAAGATCGCCGTTGGGCGGTCGTCGCGCTCAAGCAGAGCAAGAGTGGCGACAAAGGCATCGTGGGCATTGGAATGGCAACTGCGCACCAACGCCGGGTCAAACGGCAAGCCATAAGCGGCCAGCGCCTGCCGGTAGCCTTCAAGACGGCCAAACAGGGCCGGCATCGGAATAATCTCGTTAATGAACGCGATCCGGCGATGGCCGCGGCGAATTAGCGCCTCGGTCGCGGTATAGCCACCTTGCACCTCATCGGGCATAATGGCCGGCAACGACCGGTCGGCGACGAAACAATTAACCAGCACTACTGGCGCCTGCACCAATTCCGGCGGCGGAGTCACTTCGTGATGGTACATCGCCGCATACATCAAGCCCTCCACCCGCCGTTCCATCATAAATTGCAGCGCCATCTGCTCGATATCACGCTGGCCGCTGGTATTGACCACCAACAACATCTGTTGCCCTGCCCATGCCGCCTCTTGCGCACCGAGAATAATGCGCACGGCGTAGGGCGACGTCACCACCTGGTCGGAGATCAAGCCCAACGTTTGCGAGTGGCGGGTACGCAAACTGCGTGCCATGGCGTTAGGCCGCCAGCCAAGGGCATGTATCGCGGCCCAGACCCGATCGCGCGTCTCTTGGCTGATGGCGACGCTAGTGACGTTATTGACCACAAACGAGACCGTGGTCTGCGACACGCCAGCCAGCCGGGCGACGTCGTACATCGACGGCGGGCGATTACGTTTTGAGCGAGATTGGTCGTCCATTGACCGTATCGGTTGACTTGGGTAAAACGAATTACTAATTCGATTTACAAGATAACACAGATTTAATTACCTGTCAAGAGGGTGCAGCAGCTTATCGGTATAATATCAGACTTGTCAATAGTTGCAAGGAGCTATGAGGAAGAAGGAAACGGCAGCCAGCCGGGTATCGTAGGGGCACAGCGGCGGGGTGTAGGGGCACAGCGCCGCTATGCCCCTACACCCCGCCGGCCCGAATCAAACCGGCCAAATCATTGCGCCCCTGATCGGCCAGCAACGCCGCTTGGGCAATAAACAACTGGGCAGTGGTCACCGCATCGTTGAGCGCATTGTGTTGGGCATAGATCGGCAACCCCAGCGCGTTCACCAACCCGCGCAACTCGATGGCCGGCGCCGGCATATCGCGTGATTGCTCGCCGAGCCATTGCGCATTGAGGTGCAAGGTCATCGCCAAACGGGCCGTATCGAGAATCGGCCGGCGCAAGCACCCGCCAAACGGTTTGAGCGCCGCGTTGATGAAACGCACATCAATTTCGGCCACATGCACCACCAGCACTCGCCCGGCAATCCGCTGCAACAGCTCGGCGAGCACCGCTTCCGGCAGCGGCGCATCGCGCAACTCTTCCGGGGTGAGGTGATGGACGCGAATGCTCTCAACGCTTGGCTCGCGACCGGGTGGCGGGCGAATGAGCGAATGCCATGTCTGTTTCAACAAGACGCGCCCATTCTCAACATTAACAGCGCCAATCGCAACCAGCGCATCGTGGCGCGGATCGAGGCCGGTGGTTTCAACATCGATCACCGTGTACGGCACTTCCCGCCACAGCAAGCGCCGGTCAGGCTCAGGAAAGGCTTCGTAGGCCCGCACAAAATCGGCGGGAGGCGTGCGCTGAAAGAGGCGTGACCAAAACGAAAGCATAGTCTCTCCCGTGCCGGCGTCACGCCAACCGATCGGTCTGGAACATGAGCGCCACCCCGCGCTGCACCGAGGCAATCACCTGCAATGACTCTTTGATCTCGCGCCGTTCGCGCGGGCCAAGCTGGTGGAAATTGACGAGATTGTCAGGCGGCAGCTCCTGAGCAATCTGTTGTTGCTGGTGTTGCAAGCGTAGGGTCGAGAGCAGCTCAAACGCGCTAATCAGATTATCGCCGTCTTCGCGGCTCAAGACACCGGCGGCCATCGCTGCGCGCAAGCGCGCGATCGTATTGCTCTCATTACTACGCGCTTCCAGCCCAAACAGACGGGCAATATCGACCACCATCGCCGTGCCGCGCAGCTTCAGATCGAGCAGATCGCGCTGTTCGCCGCGCCGTTCGAGCGCCACTTGGCGGAAGAAGGTCAGCGGCGCCGGTTGGCGGAGGGCCGCACGAGCAAGGCGGGCCATAAAGATGCGATGCTCAGCGGCGTGTTGGGTAATTGTGCGCAAGATCGGCTCAGCCGGCAAGGCGCCGTAGACTTGGCGGTAATCGAAAAAGATCGCCGTACGCAGCAACGACTCCTCATCAGGCACGTCGATCCAGCGCCGGAAATAGCGTTGCCAGACCGACAGCGGCTGGCGCCATTCGGGATTGGAGGCCATCACATTGCCGGGGCAACGGGGAAAGCCGCACTCGACCAGCCAACCCACCACCAATTCGGCCAACCGTTCAAAATAGCGCACCGCTTCCGGCGAGGCTTCATCATCATACACCAGCGCATTATCTTGATCGGTGCGCAGGGTCTGCTCATAGCGGCCTTCCGAACCGAGCACCAGCCATGCGTAGGGTACAGGAGGCGGCCCCAATTCGGCTTCAGCATCGTGCAGCAACCGTTGCAGCAAGGCATCGTGGGCCACCGCCACCACACGGCCAATATCGCTGACGCGCGCGCCGGCAGCCATCAGCGTATTGACCGCATCGGCCACTTGATCAGTATAGCGGCGCAGATCGGCCAGCGACGTCGCTCGTTGCAACAGGCGTGGCAAAAAGAGTGGGCTATTGCTTTGGCGGCGCAAAATATCGGTATGGGTAACTAAGCCGATCACACGATCGTGATCAACCAGCGGCAAATGGTGAATACCGCGTTCGAGCATCAGCAACAACCCCTCGAAGGCCAGCGCATCAGCCGAAATAGAGGTCGCCGGTGCGCTCATCACCTGTCGCACCAGCGTGGTGTCGGGCAAGCCTTCGGCGAGCACCCGATTACGCAGATCGCGGTCAGTAATAATGCCGAGTGGGAGCTGATCAACAATCAGTGACGAAATCCGCTCGGCGCGCATCAAGCGGGCGGCATCACCCACCGTCGCATCGGCGCTGATAAACACTGGCGGGCGGGCGATCAAATCGCGCAGGCGAGTTTGAAACAGGGCCGGGTTTGATTCAGCTTGGCGGGACTGGATCGCATACCCCAGCCGTTCGATCACCGAAGCGGCAAAAAACGCGGCGAACTGCGGCTGTTCGGCGCGCAGCCGATGAAAAATCGCTCCCGGCAACAAATAGAGCAGGGTATCAGTATGGGCGCGCACCGTCACCAGCGGCGGCTGGCCGCGAATGAGCGATGGATGGCCGAAAGCTTCGCCGGGGCCAAGGGTATCGACCACCTGATCACCGCTGCGCAGCAGATCGACCGAACCCTTGCACACAATATACAGAAACTGGGCCGGCTCGCCGCCACGGGTGAGGATGGTCTGGCCGGCGCGGACAAACTCAATCTGCAACTCACCGGCAATTTGGTGAACGACATGATCGGGCAGGCGATCAAACGGGGGGTAAGAGCGCAAAAAGCGGGCGATCTCGTCCATACCGGCATGCTCATTGATACAATGCGAGGCATCTCCGGAGTGGAGATGCCTCGCCAGCGACGACGGAACTACACAGGAGGCTACCGGCGTTCAATCAAGAGACGAATAGCTGTACGTTCCTCGTCATCGATTGCGACATCGATAAACGACGGAATGCAAACGATATCGATCCCCTCCTCGCTCAGATAGGCGCGGGCAATAGCGACGGCCTTAATTGCCTGATTGGTCGCGCCAGCGCCAATCGACTGCACTTCAGCCGAACCATTCTCACGCATAACACCGGCAATCGCGCCGGCAACGGCACTCGGCCGCGAGCGGGTCGAGACCTTAAGGACCTCGGCACTGCGCTGCTGACGAGCGGGGGCGGCGCTGCCATCGCCGACAGCTCGCTCTAGCGGCTGGGCGTTGCTCATAGCTTCCTCCTGTTGGTGAAGGGTAGATGGACGGCTCGCATCATCGGGCGGAGTTGCCAGGCTCATACCGGCGCAGCCTCCTCGTGTAAAAGAACCCTGATAGCCGACAACCGATGCGTATGGCAATTGTACCACACAGCATCGTGGTTAGCAGACCAAATGGCGAAGAATGTTTCGCCACTTGGCCTGTGGACTACCGCGCATAATCAACTGCGCGGGTTTCACGAATGATCGTGACTTTGATCTGGCCCGGATACTGTAAACTCTCCTCTATCTTTTTGGCCACATTCCGCGCCAAATGGACACTGGCCAGATCATCGATCTGGTCGGGTTGGACCATCACGCGCACCTCACGACCGGCCTGCACAGCAAACGCGCGTTGCACGCCGGGGAACGAGGTAGCAACCGTCTCCAGCGCTTCGAGTCGCTTAATATACAGATCAAGCGTCTCGCGCCGAGCGCCGGGGCGCGCACCCGAAATGGCATCAGCCGCGATTACCAAAAATGCTTCGACGGTTTGCGGTTCTTCATCGTAGTGATGCGCGGCAATCGCATGGACAATCGCCGGCGAACGACCCAACCGGCGAGCAATTTCAGCGCCGATCAGTGCGTGGGGGCCTTGCACCTCATGATCGACCGCCTTGCCAATATCGTGCAAGAGCGCAGCCGTTTTGGCAATATTCACATTGGCCCCTAATTCAGCCGCCATATGCGCAGCCAACAGCGCGCATTCCAATGAATGCTGCAAGACATTTTGGCCATAGCTAGTACGATACTTCAACCGGCCCAGCAGCTTGATCAGATCGGGGTGCAACCCTTGCACGTTCGCTTCGTAGGCGACGCGCTCACCCTCTTCGCGCATAATCTGCTCGATCTCAAGCTGCGTCTTGTGAACCACCTCCTCGATTCGTGACGGATGGATGCGCCCATCCTTCAACAACTTCAGCAACGCCACCCGCGCCACTTCGCGGCGCACCGGATCGTGGCACGAGAGCGTTACCGCTTCAGGGGTATCATCAACAATAATATCAACCCCGGTGATCTGCTCGAACGCACGGATATTCCGCCCTTCGCGGCCAATAATGCGCCCCTTCAGCTCTTCGCTGGGCAGATTCACCGTTGAGACGGTCATTTCCGCAACGTAATCGCTCGCGCAGCGTTGAATCGCCAAGCCGATAATCTTACGGGCAATCTTATCGGCCTCTTCTTTCGTTTGCTGTTCGAGTTCACGGATGCGGCGAGCGGCATCTTCGCGCGTTTCGCGTTCAACTTCGGCCAGAATAATCGACCGCGCTTCATCGCGCGACAACTGCGAAATACGCTCGAGCTCTTGCGCCTGCTGGCGCTTGAGCCGTTCCGCTTCTAGCGCCAGTTGTTCGATTTGGCGCTCGCGTTGCTGGATCAATCGCTCGCGTCGCTCGATACCTTCGAGTTTGCGATCGATATTCTCCTCTTTCCGTTGCAGCCGCTCTTCTTGCTTTTGCAGACTTTGACGCGACTCGCGCAATTCGGCCTCGGCCTCGTTGCGCAACCGTAACGCCTCATCTTTGGCTTGCAAGAGAATTTCTTTTTGCTGGGAACGCGCCTCTTCGATCAAGAGCCGCGCCTCAGCAGCTTTGCGTTGCACTAGTGAGCTGACCCCATTGTTCGCCCACCAAATGCCTATGCCGGCACCGCCGGCCAACCCTGCAAGCAGGGCGACGACGGCCCAGAGTAGCTCTGTCACGGTAGCCTCCTATGCAGTTGTTAATGTGCATGGCGCCGAGAAGATGTCCTCACCGGCGATATGCGAACAGAATATTGTAACTATGGATCATCAATCCATTAGATAATCCTCATCATACTGATCGATACCCCTGCTGTCAAGACTTTTGCCGCGATTCAGCGAGTTGAAGAGCGGTATCGCATCTGCTATAATCGGCGAAGGTGCCAGAGCGCGTACCCTTGTTGTTGCGTGCTTGCTGGATTTTACCTACCATCCTAAGGAGGATGAAACTGCATGCTTCGTTCATTCTGGAGAGCCACGTTGCTCTTGTTGATCCTTGGCCTGAGTTTGCTTGCGCTAGCGACCTGCGCTACCCAACCAACCCAAGGGACGCCGTTGTTCGTGCAGCAATTGACTGCGCAACCGGGCAGTTATGCCGGGCGTGAGGTGACGGTTGACGGGGCATACGTGTGGCGACCGGGCGATCCTTCGCTGTCGGTGCTGGCAGTAGGGGTCAGCACGCTTGACAATGGTCTCGATGCGCAGCCGATCGGCGAATCGATTTGGCTGGAAGGCTTCCCGGCGGAAGTCACCGAACATCTACACCGGCCGGGTGACTCGGTGTACGGCTTTGTCCGCGTGCGCGGTCGCTTCGAGACGAATGGCAATTATGGCCCCGGCGGCGCGTACCGCTTCTTGTTGACCGTCAGCAGCGCCGAGCCGATCGAGCGCATCCGCCGCGTCGAACAGCGCCTCGCCAATCGCCCGCTTGGCCCCGATAAGGTATCGTTCTTTGAATTGTTGCGTAATCCGCAGCAATATCAGGGGCAGCGGGTCACGACACAAGCGTACTATTTCTGGAATTCGATCATTTATGTGCTGGCCGAGGGCATCTCAACCGAAGAGGACGGATCGAGCCCGCAGCCAGTCGGCGGTGCGATCTGGGTCGAGCAGTTCCCGCCTGATCAGTCGGCGCTGCTGACGGTTGGGCCGAATAACAGCTTCGTTTGGGGGCTGGTGGAAGTGACCGGCACCTTTCAGACCGGCGGCGGTTTTGGGAAGGATGGCGCCTACCAGAGTATCTTTTTCGTCGAATCGGCCCGGCCAGTGCAACCGTAAACAGATCTAGCACACAGCGAGGCGACGGGGGTGTATTACTTCATCGAGCCGATGCGCGAAGATGACATCCCGGCTGTGCAAGTGATCGAACGGCAGAGCCAGATGACACCGTGGTCGGCGCAGACGTACCGGCGCGAGATTCAAAACCGGCAAGCCTGCCGCTACGTGGTCGCCCGCGCCGATACGCGCCCGCCAAACGACGCACTGCCGCAACCCGATTATCCGCTGTTGCTGCGCATGTTGCAACGGCTTGGTTTGATTGCGCCATCGCCAGAACAACGCGCCCTGATCGTAGGTTATGGCGGCATCTGGCTGAATGAGACGAGCGGCCACATTACCACCATCGCCGTCGCCCCGCCGCACCGCCGGCGCGGCGTCGGCGAGCTGATCCTCAATGCGCTCATCGATGGCGCGTATGAACTGAACGCGCAATACCTCTCGCTCGAGGTGCGGGTGAGCAATCTGACCGCCCAGCGCCTTTACCTGAAGTATGGCTTCCGCCCGGTCGGCCAGCGCGCCCATTACTATATCGACAATCAGGAAGACGCGCTGGTGATGTGGACGGATCCGATCACCACCACCAGCTACAAAGAACGTTTGCGCGAATTACGCCGCCAGTTGTACGAACGTCTGCGCCAGCAGGCCGATCAGGTCGTCGCCGATAACCCCAGCAGTGGCCCCAGCGTTGAGTAGAGCGGGCTTTGGCGAAGGTCGGCGGCACGGAAGCGACCACGATAGACGGCATCGGCCAATTCGCGATGGAGCTGAGCCAGCCGCTCGCGGCCCTGCACCCGATCGCGAAACGCAGCATGGCGCAAGAGCAACGCTGCTTCGTTGCGCGGCGAGAGTTTGCCGGCAAAGAGGCGGTGCGGTGCCCGCGGCGCTAAGCCCATCTCATCGCAACGGGCCAAGAGTTCGTGGTCGCGATCTTGCCGGTAGACCGGATTGACCGTCGCTTGATCGCGGTAGATGTCACGATAGTAGCGCGGCGGATACGAACCAAGCTGGCTCAGCAGGACATTGATCCGGTGGCGGTGGCGTTCGTTCGGAATGTGCAGGTAATCCCAGACGACGAAATCAACCCCGGCTTCAGCGCAGGCATGCAACACCCGGCGAAGATTAAGATTGCTGTCGTTGATGTAGGGCATGATGGGCAAGATCGCCACCCCAACCGGAATGCCCGCCCGCTTCAGTTCAGCCACCATCTCAAGTCGTAGTTGCGGCGACGGCGCGCGCCCCTCAAGCCGCACGGCGAGGTGCTGATCGAGCGTGAGCAGCGTCGTGACCACGATGGCCAAGCTCTGCTCGTTGATCTTTTGCAGCAAGGCACGATCTTCCAAGATCAGCGGACTTTTGGTCATCACCAGACACGGCTGGTTGTGCTCGGCAAAGAGCTGCAACACCTGCCGGGCGATGCGGTAGGTCTGCTCGGCAGGCTGATACGGGTCGCTGAGCGCACTGATCGCGATCAGGTCGCCGCGATCAATAGCCGGCAATGTCGCAGCGAGGCGCTGGGGCAAATCAACCGGAATCGCGATCGTCTCGTTGAGCGGGCGTTCGCTATAGACCCAGCTATCGCAATAGGGGCAGCCCAACTCGCAGCCGGTATAGATGCTCATCGTATAGGCTGAGAGAAAATACTCGTTGATGAGCGGGCGGCGCGCGCTGAGCGGCGGCAGGTTGGGGGCAAGTTCGCGTTGATAGTATGCCATAGGCAGCACTTACCCATTGGTGCGATTGCGGCGCGCGGCGGCGAGCGCAGCGAGCAGTTCGGCGTGAATGAGACCGTTGGTCGCGACAAGCCGGTCACCGGCGAGGGGACGCCAGACGCCGCCTTGCCAGTCGGTGATGGTGGCGCCGGCTTCAAGCGCGATCAAACCGCCGGCGGCGACATCCCACGGCTTGAGACCGAGTTCCCAGTGGCCATCGGTGCGGCCAGCAGCGACAGCGCAGAGATCGAGCGCCGCTGAACCGGGCCGGCGAATGTCTTGCACCAGCATCGCCAGATAGGTCATTTCGGCCAGATTGTTGTCGGGTTGTTCAAAGCGATCGTAGGGCAAGCCGCTGCTGAGCAGGCTGCGGGCCAGCGCCGGCGTTTGCGAGACGCGCAAGCGGCGGCCATTGAGAAACGCGCCGTGGCCGCGTTCGGCGTAGAAGAGTTCGTTGCGCATCGGGTCGTAGACCACGCCGAGCAGCGGTTCGTTGTAGGCGAGCAGGGCGATCGAGACGGCGAAGATGGGCAGACCATGCAAGAAATTGAGGGTGCCATCGAGCGGGTCGATCAGCCATGTGTAGGGAGAAGACATACTGACGCCGCTGCCCTCTTCGGCGATGATGGCATGGTCGGGGTAGCGGGCGCGGATCGCGCCGACGATAAGGGTTTCGCTGGCCCGATCGACTTCGGTAACGACATCGGCGTGTTGTTTTGGTTCGTAGCTGATATCACGTTCAGCCCCGGCGCGGATGAGGGCACCGGCGCGATAGGCGAGTTCGATGGCGAAATCGAGCATCATAATAGACCTGTCAATGGTACGCTAGCGAACACCGCCTTCATTGTAATACCAAAACGCAAAGACGCCGAGGGTGCAAAGAGGTTTAAACGCAAAGGCGCAGAGAACGCCGAGGACGCAAAGAGGTGTAAACGCAGAGGCGCAGGGGACGCAGAGGGGTTGGGGGAGAAGCGCCCCATGCTGGTTGTCATTGCTTTGGGGGCTCCGCCCCCAAAGCAATCTCCCGCGAGGGCAGGAGCCGCCACTCACCGCGGAATAGCTACGAAGACACCCAAATGACGCAAACGATCGGATGTTTTTAGGAGGTTTTCGTGCGTTGTGTGGATGTTGCCGCCACCCCGTACCCCTCCCCCGCTGGGGGAGAAGTACGGGGTGCGATTTGCAAATTTGGCGGGACGCGGCTACAATCGGCCCGCTATGGAACACACCTTGTCGCCGATTGGCGTTGTCGTTGTTTCGTATAATACCGCTCCCTTGTTGCGGCGTTGTCTGGCATCGTTGCAGGCATGCACGTTGCCGCTGCGGATTGTTGTGGTGGATAACGGCTCGCGGGATGAGAGCGTCGTGCTGGTGCAGCGTGAGTTTCCGGCGTTAACGGTGCGGGAACGGCCTGACAATCCCGGTTATGCCGCCGCGTGCAACGAGGGGATCAGCTTGCTGGCAGACACCTGCGGGGCGATATTGGCGCTCAACCCCGACACTGAGGTGTTGCCGGGAACGATTGAGGCGATGGCTGCGTTCTTGACCGCTCACCCGCGGGTTGGAGTAGTGGGGCCGCGCTTGCTCAACCCTGATAGCACGCTGCAACGGGCAGCGTTTCGCTTCCCCGATCTGATCACGACGGCGCTCGATCTCTTCCCGCCGGGCGAAGTGTTGCCCGGACGGTTGTACGACTCGTGGTGGCACGGGCGTTACCCAGCGGAACTCGGCACAGAACCCTTCCCAATCGATTATCCGTTGGGAGCGTGCATGCTGGTGCGCAGCGCCACAATCGCTGAGGTTGGCGGCATGGACGAAGGCTACTTCATGTACTGCGAAGAGATCGACTGGTGCCGGCGGATCAAGCAGGCCGGATGGGCAATCTGGCAGGTTCCGGCGGCGCAGGTCATCCATGTGGGCGGGGCGGCGACTGGCCAATTCCGCTGGCGGATGCAAGTGGCGCTCTGGCGGGCGCGGGCGCGTTATATGGCCAAGTTCGCATCGCCGGCAATGCAGCGCGCATATCGCCTGCTCGTCGCTGTAGGCATGATCCGGCTGATGGGCAAAGCATGGTTAGGCTACCTCAGCGGCCAGCATGACCGTGACACCCTGCGCAGCCACATGCTGGCCTACAGCTTGATTCTGGGTGAAATCGGCAGATTCGCACCAATACCGGTTGCGAAGGTGACGCGCTGATGCTATAGTAGCAGTAAGAGCAGGCGCTGTCTGGCGGGATAGCCCCTTCTCGAAAGCTATAGTGTGAATTTCTTTCGCGATTCAAGCCAAACCTTGTGAGGTTGGTTCGCGTGAACATACCGGCGCATTGCTCCGCAACTCGCAATGATTATCTCCGCAACACAACGTATGCCGATGCTGCTTAGGGTAAGCAAGCATTGGCTACTAAATTGTGCGGTAGGATTATCACCTTGTGTCTTGCGTGAGCTGGCGTCGATGCATGCTCCGCGCTCCGCCCTCTCCTACGTGCAACAGGAGCAGATCAGACAACGATGTACGACCAAAAGCGACCTGATGTCGCGGTCTTCATCGACTTCGAGAACATTTATGTGAGCGTGCGCGACAAGCTCAACGCTACCCCCAATTTCGAAGCGATCATGGACCGCTGCAACGATCTCGGCCGCGTCGTGATTTCACGCGCCTACGCCGACTGGTACCGGTATCCTCGCATTACCAGCGCGCTCTACGCCAACACCATTGAACCAATTTACGTAGCAACGTACTATTACGACAAAGATGCCGGTCGCACCGGACGCGCAATCAAGAACAGCGTCGATATGAATCTGTGTATCGACGCGATGAAAACCCTCTTCCTGCATCCAAACGTCGGGCGGTTTGTGCTCGTTACCGGCGACCGTGACTTTATTCCACTGGTGCATAGCATTCGCCAACAGGGCAAAGAGGCCTACATTATCGGCATTGGCGGCGCAGCCAGCACCCATCTTGCCCAAAGCGCCGACGAGTTTGTGTTCTACGAGCAGTTGATTGGCCGCCAGCCGAACGCAAGCGCCGCCGCCACGGCGATTGCCAGCCGGGCCACCGAATTGAACCGCGCGATTGAAGCGGCTGAGATAGCGGTAGTGCCGGTAGCACCAATGGCGCCGGTGACACCTGCTGCGCCGGTAGCGCCGGTGGCACCACCCGCCGAACCCGACATCTATGAGGTGCTGGTGCAGGCGATCCATCTGGCCCGCAAGCGCGGCTATGTCACCACCCTCGGCTCGCTCAAGATGCTGATGAAAGAGCTGATGGGAGGCGATTTCAAAGAGAGCCGGTACCGCGATCTGAATGGACGCCCCTACACCAAGTTCAAAGATCTGGTGATGGACGCGGAGCAGCGGGGGAAGGTGCAGATTTTCACCAAAGGGTCGGTGAACGAGGTCTTCTTACCGGGTGAAGACCCGCTCAAGCTGTCGCGGTTTGCGCCAATGCTCAACGAAGAATTGCCGCCAGAGCCGGTGGTGCTTGATCCGCCGATCGGCAGCAATGGCGGGGTGCAGATCGCTGAGATCAGCCCAGTCGTGCTCGAAGAGGTGAAGGTCGTGGTGGCGGAAACGCCGGCGACCGCCGCGCCAACCGGCAGCCGCCGCCGTCGCCGCCGATCCCGCCGCAATAATCGCAACCGTGAAGAGGCTGATGCGGTACATAGCGGGCTTGAGGCTGGCGATGAAGAGGAAGAGCCGGTAGACGAGCCGGAGTATAGTCCGCCGCAACTTGATGAACCATTGCCGGTCATCGAGGAGGCGCTGTCGCTCGCCGAATTGCCGGCAATAGAGGAACTGCCGGCGCCGGATGCGCTGCCGGCACTGGAGGAGCTGCTCGCACCGGTTGAGGCGCCAGCAGTTGAGGAGCTGCCGGCGCCGGTTGCCCTAGCAGAACCGGCTGCCAGCAGCGAACCGCCAGCCAAGCCGAGCCGGAGCCGCCGCCGGAGGTCACGCAAAGCTGTGGCTGAGAGCGAGGTGGCCCCGGTTGAGGAAGTAGTTGCCGCCGAGCCGGTTGCTGCCGAGCCGGTTGCCGCCGAGCCGGTTACCGCCGAGTCGGTTGCCACCGAGCCGGTTGCCGCCGAGCCGGTTGCTGATGGCAGTGCCGGTCATGTTGACCTCACACTCGAATTCAGCGCCGAAGAGTGGGAGCTGTTCCGCAACACGGTGCAGGCGCTGGGCAAGCCGGCCACCTTCCAGCAACTGTTGAGCGCATTGCAAGCGGCGCGCAAGCAGCATAGCATGCCGCGCACCACAGAAGAGAACCGCACGATGCTCAAGCAAGCCATTCATCACGGCATGCTTGAGCGCGCCACCCGGAATCGCCACGTCTATTACACCCTGAAGACGAGTGAGTAGGCTGATCAAAATTTGTGGTCTGCGCACGATCGATCTGGCGCTGGCAGCCGCCACTGCCGGCGCCGATCTGATCGGGCTGGTGTTTGCGCCGAGCCGCCGGCGAGTGACGGTGGCGGAAGCACAGGCGATTGCGGCGGCGGTACGAGCCTTGCCGCCGCCGCGCCCGTTGATTGTGGGGTTGTTTGTCAACGAAACGGCTGACGTGATCGGCCAGATCGCTCTTGCCGCGGGGTTGGAAGCGATTCAGTTGAGCGGTGATGAGCCGGCTGATTTTCCCAACCCATTAGAGCTGCCGCTGCTGAAGGCCATCCGCATGACTGGCGACGCAAACGAAGCGGCGTGGCTGGCGCGGATCGCGGCGGCGGGGCCAGTCGCCGGCCTCGGCTTGCCGGCGTTGACAGCACTGGTGGACGCGCACGTCGCCGGGGCGTATGGCGGCACCGGCCAACGGGCCGATTGGGAGCGGGCCGCGCAATTGGCCCGGCGCGTGCCGACGTTACTGGCCGGGGGGTTGACGCCGGACAATGTGGTGCAAGCGATTGCGGCGGTCGATCCGCTGGGGGTGGATGTCAGCAGCGGCGTGGAGCGCGATGGGCAGAAGGACGCGAGCTTGATGGCGACATTTGTGCGCGCGGTGCGAGCGCAGGGAGCGGGGAATAGGGAGCAGGGAGCAGGGAGTAGCTTTGGGCAGTGATTGTGGTATTGCAATGGGCAGCGGTTGGCGCGGGCGCGGCAACGTGCGGCGCGCGACGTGGTGCGCAGCAGTGCCATCGGCGCCCCTAGGCTGAAGCAGCCCGAATGATGATGCAGTGCGGAGATGGCAGAGGATAGCAGCATGCGGATGCGACCGGACAACCCAACCCGCCGGCCTGTGCGTCCGATCGACGCTGCCGCAAGCGCTGCGCGCCGGATCGCCATCTGGCTGCTCTTGTTGCTGATCCGGCTCACCATCGCGGTTACGCTCCTATTGACCTTACGCTGGATCGTGCTACGCTTCCGGCGAGTGCGCATCCGGCCCACCCCTTACGCTACACCGCCGATTGGGCCGGAGGAGATTGACACCCAACGCCGGCGGATCGTGCTCAGCGATCTGCATCTAGGCGGCGGCGACCGGCGCGATGATTTTTGCGATGATGAGGCGTTGATCGCCTTTCTCGATCACTACGTTGCGCGCGAACCGACCGAACTGATCCTCGCTGGCGACACCTTTGAGTTTTTGCAGATCAGCCTGCCCGACGTGGCCGATGACGAATGGTCGCAACGGGCCACTGCCCGACGCTTGCAAGCGATTATTGCCGCGCATGCCGGCGTGATTGAGGCGCTGCGCCAGTTTGTGCAGCAACCCGGCAACCAACTGACGGTCTTGATCGGAAACCACGACTTTGAACTGCACTACCCGGCGGCCAAGGAGGTCTTGCGGGAAACGCTCGGTCTGCCGCCGGATGATCCGCGGCTACGGTTTGGGATCAGCTATCACGGCGGCGGCGTCTATATCGTGCATGGCAACCAATTCGACCGGTGGAACCGGTTCGTCAACTTTGCCAGCATCAGCGAGCCGTTTGAGGTGGTGCGCGGCACCCAGTTGGTCAAAGAGGTGATCAACGAACTCGAAGAAGACCCCTTCCCGCTTGCGCCGCTGGTTGACAACATTAAACCGTCATCGGCATTTTTTTGGTACTTAATCAGCTTGCAACGGCTGCGCGACCCAGCGGCACGGCGGTTTGTCACCCGCGGTGTGATCGGCTTTTTGCAAGTCACGGCGTGGGCACCGCCGCACCATCTGTCAAGTGAACCGGACGAATGGCTGCAACGCTCGCCGTTGATCGTGCTGTGGCCACCGATTGCGGCGTTGCGTCGGCAGCGAGTGGCGCGACATCAGGCGATTGCGCGCCAGTTTGGGGCGGCTGCCGAAGCGGTGGGCGATCTGCCAGAGATGGTTGATCAGGTGCGCGATGAAGCGCGCCGGCAAGCGAGCCGTGAAGTGGCCGCCTTCAACGACGAGATTGCGCGCGACATTGCGCTGCTGACCCGCCAGCCGGCTTACCGCGACGACCGGCTGTTTGTGTGCGGGCACACCCACGTGGCGCGAGTGATCGATCTCGGCAATGGTCGCTGCTATATCAATGTCGGCACGTGGACTGATGTGGTGTTTGATGTGGAGACGATGCGACGACCACACCAACGCTACCCGTTTCTCGAAATCACCAACGGTAACGACGGCGCACCGCATGGACGGCTGCTGGTGTGGTATGGGCCTGATCAGCCGCCGCAACCGTGGTACGACGAGGAACCGCCGCGGCAACGACGGCAAAGTCGTGTACAATGGGGGAAGTAGAGAGGTAGGGACTGGGGAAATAGGGCAGGCAACCGAAGCTGCCAGTGATAGATCGGGCACATGGAAATGAGGAGGAAGCGATGAAGAACGTGTTGCGCGTATTGGGGATTGCGGCGGTGATCGGGTTGGCGATTGCCATCTTCCGGGCTGTGCGCCAATATCAGGAGGACAGTGTGTTTGACCTGACTCCGGCAACGAATAACAATACGGCCGGCAATAGCGGGCAGCGGGGGAGCATTAGCCCGGAACTGCTCAGCATGCTGGCTGACCCCGGCGACAAGGGGCCGGTTGAGCTAATGGTGGATGCGAACGGCAAAGAGTGGCTGGTGAACCGGCGCAACGGCTACCGCTACCCGATTGAGGATGGCATCCCGATCATGCTGCTGGAAGAGGGTGAGAAGAACAAAGACGAAAGCCTGATCCAGAAGTAGAGGCGCAGAGGGGGCAAAGGCGCAGAGGACGCGAAGGGCGCGAAGGTTTGTTATGGTTTGGATGCCCAAGCCCGCTAGTAGTCCCCTATTTCACATCCCTTAGTGACCTTTGCGCTCTTTGCGTTTATCATTACTTTGCGACCTTTACGGGAGACGGACGGCCGTCCGTCTCTACGCTTTGCGCCTTTGCTTCGCCTAGAAAGTGTAGCTATGCAGGACGTGATTTCGCGACCGGGGCGATTCGGCCCGTATGGCGGTCGGTATGTGCCGGAAACGCTGATGCCGGCGGTCAGTGCGCTAGAAGAGGCCTACGAGGCGGCGAAGGCCGATCCGTCGTTTTGGGAGGAGTTGGCGGCGCTGCACCGCACCTATACCGGCAGGCCGACGCCGTTGACGTTTGCGGCGCGGTTGACGGCCCACTGCGGCGGGGCGCGGATCTATCTCAAGCGCGAGGATTTGGCCCACACCGGCGCGCATAAGATTAACAATGCGCTAGGGCAGGGGCTATTGGCGAAGCGCATGGGCAAGCGGCGGGTGATTGCCGAAACCGGCGCCGGCCAGCACGGCGTGGCGACGGCAACGGTCTGTGCGCTGCTCGGCCTTGAGTGCGTGGTGTATATGGGAGTGGATGACATGGCCCGCCAGCGGCCCAACGTCTTCCGAATGCGGCTGCTGGGGGCCGAGGTGCGCGGCGTGACCAGCGGTTCGCGCACGCTGAAAGATGCAATCAATGAGGCGATGCGCGATTGGGTGACGAACCCCAACAGCTATTATCTGCTGGGATCGGCGTTGGGGCCGCACCCCTACCCGACCATGGTGCGCGACTTTCAGCGGGTGATCGGGGTGGAAGCGCGCGAGCAGATGCTCGCCACAACAGGCCGGTTGCCGGATGTGGTGGTGGCGTGTGTCGGCGGCGGCTCGAACGCGATCGGTATCTTTCACCCCTTCCTTGACGATCACGAGGTGGCGCTGCGCGGCGTCGAGGCCGGCGGCAGAGGCGAGGGTCTCGGCGAACACGCGGCCCGCTTCCGCGCTGCGACTCCCGGGGTGTTGCAGGGCACTTATTCGTATGTGTTGCAAGACGAAGCCGGCCAGATTGCGCTGACCCATTCGGTAAGCGCCGGGTTGGATTACGCCAGCATCGGCCCTGAACATGCATGGCTGCACGATAGCGGGCGGGCGACGTATACTGCGGCTAGCGATGACGAGGCGTTGGCCGCGTTCCAGTTGTTGGCCAAGCTAGAGGGGATTATCCCGGCTTTAGAGAGCGCCCACGCGGTGGCCGAGGCGATTAAGCTGGCGCCGGCGATGCGGCCTGAGCAGACGATTTTGGTGAATTTGTCGGGACGGGGAGACAAAGATATCTTCACTGTCGCTGATCTGTTAGGGGTGGAAATCTAGCGGCGCAGAGAATGTTTTAACGCAAAGGCGCAAAGAACGCGAAGGGCGCAGAGGGTTTTATGGTGGGGCAGAAGGACACTAAGAAACCACCTTTGAAATCCCTTAGCGTCCTTTGCGATCTTCGCGCCTCTGCGTTTAAGATTCTTAGCGACCGCTGCGGGAGACGGACAGCCTCCGTCTCTACAGGGTACACGTATGACAACGACAGTCATCTTGAACCCGGCGGCGGGGCGCGGGTTGGCGGGCCGGCGGCGGGGTGCAATCGAAACTGAATTGCGCAAGCACGACATCGAGTACGAGATTGTCACCACCCATGCGCGCGGCGGCGCGACCGAGCTGGCGATACAGGCGATGAACCGCGGCGTGAGCCGGTTAGTGGCGGTGGGTGGCGATGGCACGATCAATGAGGTGGTGAACGGGATCATTGATAGCCGTAAAGGCGGGCAAGTTCTACTGGGCATTATCCCGCTCGGCACCGGCAGCGACTTCGTGAAATCGTTGCCCGACGTGCGCCCCGGCGATATTGCCGGCGCGGTGCAGCGGCTGGCGACCAATCGGGTACAGGCGATTGATGTGGGCCGGATCCGGGTGGAAGCAAGCCGGCTGAAGCTCACCCGCTGTTTTATCAACGGGTTGGGCATGGGGCTCGATGCGGCAGTGGCGGTCGAGAGTCTGAAGATCAAGCGGTTGCGCGGCTTCGCGGTCTACCTGATCTCGGTATTGAAGGCGCTAGCCACCTACCGGCCCGGCCCGATGACGGTGCGCTTCGATGGGCAACGGGTCAGCCGCCAGCTCTTTTTTGCCAGCGTCGGCAATGGGCGGTGCCAAGGCGGCGGCTTCTGGATGACGCCGGACGCGAAGCTAGATGATGGCTTGCTCGATCTGTGTATCGTCGATACGATGCCGATTCTGCGCGCGCTGCGCAAGATTCCGCTGTTGATGCGCGGGGTGCATACTAACGAGCCGGAAGTGACGCTGGCCCGCGCTCGCCAGATTGAGGTGACGTGCCCGACACCGATCCCGGTGGCGACCGATGGGGAAGTGATCGCAACGGCGGCGCAGCGGGTCACCGTCGAAGTGCTGCCGCGAGCCGTGCAATTGGTGGTGTGAAAGGCGCAGAGGGCGCTAAGGATTCAAACGCAAAGGCGCAGAGAACGCGAAGGTCGCGAAGGTTTTTTGGTGGTTGCGGACAAGCGCGCTGGCAGCCCCACTATCAAATGCGTTCTTTGCGGTCTTCGCGTCTTTGCGTTTAGAATCTTTGCGATCTTGGCGTTAGGGGAGACGGACTGCCGTCCATCTCTACAGGGCTTTCGATTGACAAGCGCGGTTTCGCCCTCTACAATCAGCGATGAGAGCGCATGTGGCCCGGTGGCTGCCGCGGTCTTCAAAACCGTTGGGCGGAGTGACGAACTGCGCCGGTGGGTTCGACTCCCACGCGCTCTCGCTGGGGATGAATAGTGAATGGGACACGGAGCGAATCCGTGTCCTTTTGCTATGCCGGGCCGGTGCAGGTTAAAACCATGCGCTGAGCAGGCGTTTGAGGGCGGAGATCAGTTCGGGTGCGCCGGCGTTGGTGAGCAGGCCAAAGGCGAGCTGGTGTGTATGTGATAGGGCGGCGAGGGCGAAGAAGGTGCCGGTGGAACCGGCATGCAGGCTGAATAAGCCGAGTGATTCGAGGCCGCGCAGGCGGTTGATGCCCCAGTCGGCGCCGATCCCCGCTTCACCCCGGTGGTGCAGAGGGGCAAAGGCGGGCCGGGTATCATGCAAAAGTCGTAGTTGCATTTGCAGGAAGCGGGCGTAGGACAAGACGGGCAGGCAGACATCGCCGGCGGGGGCGAGGCAAGGCGGGATGAGCGGTTCGTAGGGCGGGTGAGGGTCGTATTCGCCTTGCGGGTTGGGCAGGTGCCCCCAAGGTTGGTTGGGTGATAGGCGGGCGGGGTGTTCATAGCCGGTATACGCCTGTATGCCGAGCGGTTCAACAATGCACTGGCGGAGCAGGGTGGGCCAATCGACGCCGCTGGCGCGTTCGGCGATTGCCGCGGCAAGGCTGTAGCCGGCGTTGGAGTAATGCGCGGCGTCTTGCGGGGCGGGTGGTATGTGATAGAGCAGGAAGGCAGTAAAGCGGGCGAGGTGCGCTTGGGGCGGCAGGCCGGTGACAGCGGACAGGATGAAATCGACGGCGCCGGTATCGGTGTAGGGCGGTAAACCGGCACGGTGGCTGAGCAACTGTTCGAGGGTGACGCGGTGATAATCGGGTTGCATAGTCGCCGCGTATTCGGGGAAGTAATCGGCGGGAGTGGCGTCCCACGCTAGGGCACCTTCATCAATCAGCGTGGCGCAAGCCGTGGCCAGCAAGGCTTTGGCGTTGGAGCCGATTTGAAAGTAATCGGCGAGAGTGATGGCGACGCCGGGTTGGCCGGCGCGGCGCACGCCAGTCACGTCTGCCGCTAGGATCGTTGTGTGGTTGGCAACGAAGGCCGCCAAGGCGGGCAGGTTTTGCCCGGCGCGGATCTGTTCCAGCACCAGTTGCAGGTTCATCGCGGTCTATACCTCGGCAAAGGCGGGGTGATAGTACACAAGCCCGCGCCTGCCACGCAAAGCGCCAGGAGTGAGTTCGGCCAGCATGAAGGCTTCGGCGGGCACGTCCACTTCCCAGCGAATGCCGTAGGGCTGGGTGGACCGAAAGCCGAAGCGTGGATAGTAGTCAGGGTGTCCCAATACAATCACGAGGTCATAGCCAAGCGCCGGCAGTTTCGCCAACCCCGCGCGGATGAGGGACGAACCAATGCCCTGTTGTTGCCATTCCGGCAAGACTGCGACTGGGCCAAGCCCAACCGCCGGCCATACGGTCGCGCCATCGCTGATCGTGACCGGTGAAAAGAGGATGTGGCCGGCGATGGTTTCGGCTACTTGCGCCACCAGCGCGAGGATGATGGCGTTTTCTGCGCGCAGTGTGGTTACCAGCCGGGCTTCGTTGTCACGCCCAAAGGCGCGTTGGTGGACGTGAACGATGGCAGTGATGTCGGCGGCGGTTTCGGGACGGATGATGATATCCATTGGCTTCACCTTGAGTTAAAGACAGTTCTGCGATGATTCTCGCCGAAAACAGGCGAGGAATTGCTCAGGCTTCGGCTTGGTTTTTCAGCCGTTGCAAGGCGGCTGCGAGCGATGTTTCCAGAAAGTGCGGGTCAAACAATAGCATCAGGCGGGTGAGCCAGCCCGAAAGCGATTCTTCGGTAACGACGAGGGTGGCGTCGCCGCGCGCTTCAAATCGCCAATTGTGGATAGCCCTCATACCGAGCGCAACACCAGTCCAGCCGAGGCGATGCAGCGGTTCGACGGTGTGCAGGCGCGAGATGATAGTCAAGCCTTGCACTTTCCAGCGGAAGGTGGCGCCGGCTATCAGGTCGCCATCCAGTTTGGCGACAGCAATATCCGGCTGCCACGCGGGCCAGTGTTCGATATCGGCTTGGATGCGCCAAACCTTTTCTACCGGCGCGTGGATCAGAATCTCGCGGCGGGCAACGGCGGGGGCGGTTGAGTCAACGTTCATGGTTATTGCCTCCAGATGACGACGAACAGTTTGGTGATGGTATAAAGACCGGCGAAAGCGACGGTCAGATTGGTTTTGCCCGTGCTGTAGAACGCCCAACCAGCCAGCATAAAGATGACGAGTTCGAGCAGGAACAGCCATGGTTCTTGCAGGCGGCGAGGCGATTTTGGCGCGATGAACATCCCCCATATCACGGCGCACAGGATCGGAGCGCCGAAGCCGAGCAGGAATTTCATAAGAGCGGGATGTCCCGTTGTGAAGCCCCAATAACCAAAGATGCCAAGAGCGCCGAGTTCAAGGCAGAAGCGCATGCCGCGATTGAGAGTTTTGAGCATTTCCATTGTGGATGTCCTTTAGCGAATGTTCAAGGGCGGGCAGAACGCATGAGCGTAGATGTGGTTGACGGCTTTGCGATGCGCTGGTATACCCTCGCCCGCTTTCCGGCTGTCATGGCGCGGGAGCGGCGGCACCCAGCGCTCGGCCCCGACCGCTCGGCTCGCAATGACAAGTGGCGAGCGGCGCTTCCCACCAACCCTGCGCGCCTTTGCGTTGTCCTCACCCCCCCCCGGCCTCGCGCTAGGGGGATGTGCCCCCACCCCCGGCCCCTCACCCACTGGGGGAGAGGGGTGTTTTTTTACCGCAGGGGGCACGGAGGATGTCGCCATCCCCACCCATCTTTGCGGTCTTAGCGGCTTTGCGGTGACGCCCTCACCCCCGGCCCCCTCACCCGCCTGACGGCGGAAGAGGGGGAGCCGCCGTGGCTGCGCGAGTTGAAGTACACCCATT
Organism: Chloroflexus sp.; assembly: GCF_034431535.1. GTDB lineage: Bacteria > Chloroflexota > Chloroflexia > Chloroflexales > Chloroflexaceae > Chloroflexus. The sequence continues at coordinate 176,948 of NZ_DAOUDC010000049.1, forward strand.
GCCCCGCTATCCCGCTGGATATGGGGCAGGTGACGTTGTTGATGTGGTATGGCCGCTCCTTTCGGCGCGGGCGGCAGCGAGCGGAAGCTGCGGCATAACGCTGGTTGGCAGAGGACACGGATTGGCATCAATCCGTGTCCTGTTGCGCGTGTGGCTCCCAATCCCACGCCTCGAGCACTAGCCGGCGGGTGCGGTATTCACCGTAGCGGCGCAGTTCGTTGTCTTTGAGCACGCGAAAGGTTTCGCCGGGAAAGGCGGGCCGTAGATATCGGCGAGGTCGAGGATGTAGCGCAGTTCGTCGCGGCTGAGGCCGTAGAGCCGGGCGATGCGGGCATCGAGTTCGGCGCGGATGACGGCGCGCCGCTCTTCGTTCCAGCGGAACGGTGGCGGAAACTGCGAGGGATCAGACGGGGCCGGGCTGCTCGCACTGGCTTGCCAACGCTGCCACAGTTCCTGCTGCACGGCGCTGCCCCACAGAACGGCGGCTAGCTCTGCCCACACATCTGCGGCGAAGGGGCGCAGATCCCACGCGGTATAGACCAATTCCACCACCCGCGGGACGATGTAGGCCAGATCGTCCGGCGTGAAGGCCGATGGGGGCAGGACGGGGAGTTGTTTTAGGATAAACAAGGTCAAGTCCGTTCCGCCAATCTTTTGACGAGCAACAAAGTCAAAGACAAGACTATTCACCAGTGCGAGCAATACACTCGCTTGAACGGCTGGCATTGCTGTCTCAAGTATTATCAGCGGTGCTTTGTGCCCCACCCCCACGCGGGGCAGCAGGCTAACGATCGCGGTACGTTCATTGGTGGCGTTGGTAATGTCGCGAAACCCCACCAACCACTGCCGCGACCACCGGCCGGCCAGCCGCTGCTCAACCTCGGCGGCGGGTACCCAATGGCGCGGCGTGACCGTCAGCGCGGGGTTGGCGAGTTCGGCGGCGGTCAGTGCGCGGGTCTCCGGCTTGGCGCCGCCTTGGTAGGTCGCCCAGCGGTGGGTGAACTGGTGGAGCAGTTTGGCTTCGTACAGCGGTAGCAACCCTGCCCCCGGCGCGGTATGGAAGAGGTGGCTGTCGATCGTCATATCGAATAACCCTCGCCGGAACGAAATACCCCACGGATTCTCGCCCGTCCGCTCGTTGACCAGCACCGGGACGCGCCGGTAGAGGGCCTTGGTCAGCTCGGCGTCGGCGCGGGTGCGGAAGACCGGCGTGGTACGGGTGTTGGGGTTGAGCAACGCCAGATCAGCGGCGCTGAGGGTGAAGACACGCTGCGCATCGGCGAGCTAGGCCGGCTGGGTGAGGAAGAAGGCGACGCGGGCCGGCTGTGCAGTTTGGCCGATGGTGAGCAGGCTGAATTTGTAGCGGCTATCCACCGCCGGAAACAGTTTCTCGCGGTTCTCGAAATCGTACAGGCTGACCAACTGGCCGCGCTGCACCAGATCGGCGAAGAAGGCTTTGGTGCTGTCGTCGGTGGCGATGCCGGTTGGGACGATGATCCCGGCTCGGGCGTGGGGCGCGAGCAGGCTGCGGCTCAGCTCGGCAAAGAGAGCGTAGGTGTTTAGCCGGCCTACTGCGGTGAGCGGATACCGGCCACTCACGGAAATAAAGCGACTCTCGGCTTCCGCCCGATAGAGCACCTGATCGTATTGAGCGATCTGGGAGCCTTGGTACTCGTTTCCCTGCCGCCACTGCTCAATGAGGCGCTTCCGCGCTGCACCGGTCGGTGCGTCGCGAATTTCCGGCACATCGGCGAAATGTTCCTTCTCTATCAATTTGATCACCTCCCACGGCGGATTGCCCAGCACAACACCGAACCCTCCCGTCCAGCCGTGCGGCCCGCCGGCGGGGTCATCCGGTGCGCAGGGACGGAAGACATCGGGGAAGGCGAGATGCCAGTGGAAGAAGCGATACTGTCTGGCCAGTCGCTCGACCTCGGCCCGCAGCCAGTGGGGCAGGTCGTAGGGATTGAGTTCGGCGCGGCGGAAGACCTCTTCCGTGATCGGATAGGGCAACGTATCAGTTCTTACTTTGGGCCAGACCAGCGCCGCGCACCAGAGGTCGGCCAGCAAGCGCCCGTGCTCGTAGCCGCTCGACCGCACCATCTGCTCGTACAAGGCTTGTTTGCGGCGGGCATCGGCAATCGTCGCATCGGGCAGTGCATCCACTTCCAGCATCGCAGTGGCCGGATTCCCCAGCCGCTCCCACGGCGCTTGCGCCGCATCAAACATACTGAGCTGGCCGCTGCGCTCACGCTGGTTGCGCTTGCGATACTCGCGGCAGACCGCCTTGTCATCGCCGCTGACCGGATCGAAGGCACCGTCGGGAATGCCGGCGGCGAGCAAGGCCGGCGTCGCTCCGATCAGGCTGTTGCCGCACTGGATATGGTGGTCAAGGAAGGTGAGCGGCTTGCCGGGTTCGAGCGCCTCTAGCCACAAACTCACCTTGCACAGCTCAACGGCCATCGGGTTGAGGTCAACGCCATAGAGACAGCGCCCGATCACATCGCGCAAGGCAGTGCGGGTCGCTTCCGGGGCCGGCTCCTCTTCACCGGTGCGGACAGCGGCGAGGCGGCGGGCCATGCGGTGGGCAGCGGCGAGAAGGAAATGGCCGCTGCCGCAGGCCGGATCGACCACTTTGAGGGCCAGCATGGCCTGTTCGGGGTTGGGCTGACGGGCGGCGGCAGCCAGCACCGGTTCCAGCGCGCTATCGAGCAAGACGGCAATCAGACTGCTTGGCGTGTAATAGCTGCCGGTAGTCTTGCGCTCGTTACCGCTGAGCGTTTCGAGCGCGAAGCTCGCCGCATCGACGTTGAGGACGGGGCGCAGTTCGAGCAGCGACTCATAGACGCTACCCAGCTCTTCGGCGCCGAGATGCTGGTAATCGACCATACGGCGACCATGGCGATCTTCGACGAAGGCCAGCGCGCGCAGGGCGGCGAGCAGGTCGCGGTTAGCCAATTCGGCGGCATCGAGATCGGGGAGGGCGGCGGGTGAAAAGAGCCAACCGCCGAGGGCGGGCAGGGCCAGCGCGGGCGCGCCGTCGCCGCCGAGCCACTGCATCACCAGCCGCACCCGCCGGTAGAGGTCGGCGTGCTGGGTACCGGCCCGCCGTTCGGCAAAGCGGCGAATGCCAGCGAGGGCGTAGTACTGGGTATAGCGTTGGCGGGCGGCGGGATCGGCGCGGGGATCGAGCAGGACATCGCGATCTTCGGCTACCAACAGAAAGAGCAGCCGGTAGACCAAGCGCAACAACTGGCGGTAATAGTCTTGGGCGCTGAGCTGGCCGCTGCGCAACCGATCGCGCAGGGCGCTGTTGGCGGGATGGGCGAGAAAGCCGCGGCCAAGCACGGCAATCGCCTGCTCGACCCCGGCGCGCAACCGATCCAGCGCGCGCGCGCCTTGGGCCTGCGCCGCCTGCGACTAGCGCTCCAGCCAGCAAAAACCGCCCGGCCCCGCTTCCACCCGCGATTGGTGGCAGATCAGCCAGAGCAGGGCAAAATCGGCGTAGAGCTGGCCGGCAACAATCGCTTCGAGGTCGAACTCAAGATACGACTGGCGGGTGAGATGGACGGTATCGCGCAGCACCCGCAAGCGCAGGCCGTTGGACACCAACCCCCACTGCCATGCCGCGCTGCGGTTGAGGGCTTCTTGGAGCAGGCTATGCGGGCTGGCTTTGGCGGCGCCGGCGACGCCGGGCTGGCGACGGTCGAGATCCACACCGCAGCCGACGAGGTGGATGGGCGTCTGGCCCCACAGGTGCGAGATGGGATACGTTTTGCCATTGACCTCGACCGCCTTGGCCGGTTGGAGGCGGCCATAGCCTAATTCGGCAAAGAGGGGCAGCAACCAGCGTTCGCGGGTGAGGCCGGTGGCTGGATCATCGGGCGGCAACACAGCAGCCGCGTGGCGAAACGACGCCCACAGACCGAGCAGGCGGCTCCACGAGCGATTGATCGCCTCGGAGAGGCGTTCGCCAGGGTCGAGATGGTAGGATGCCGGGTCAAGACCGCCGAGGGTGAGGTCACCATCGGCAATGCGCTGGAGCAGGTCGGGCGGCAAGAGCGCGCCTTCGCTGCGGATGGCGGTGAAGGGGGTGCGCGTGCGAGTCGGCATAGACGGTATCCTGTCAGACAAGCGAGCGACGACGGTTCTGGCGGGTATTATAGCAGTTTGTGGGGGGATGCGCCCCCACCCCCGGCCCCTCCCCCGCTGGGGGAGGGGGGATGTTTTACGGCAGAGGGGGATCAACACACCAACATCTCTGCGCCCGGCAGAGCCGGACAGCCGTCCGGCTCTACAGCGTCTTTGCGTTTGAATCCGCTGCACCTTGGCCCCCTTTGCGCCTTTAGACGCCCGGCCGGGCATCATGACGGGTTGCATGGCGGGTCGGCATAGGTAGAGACGCCCGGCCGGGCGTCTCTACTGGAAAACGACGACCGCCCGGCCGGACGTCGGGACGGGGGACGACGACGGTTACGTTTACATCGCCACCGGCAATACCACGTACACCCTATCTGATGCTGGCCGAGCGGGTGACGAGCGCGCAGAGTTACGTTTACATCGCCATCGGCAATACCACGTACACCCCCACCACATCGGGCGGGGTTTGTGGTTCGACGCGGTAGGTGACGCCGCGCATGCGGGCGGCGTCGCGCACGCGGCGGTGGGCGGCCAGCACCTGTTGGGCGCGGTCGTGGGCTACCTGATTGAGCTGCGGCCAGAGCAGGTCGAAATGGTCGATCACGCGGCGCAGGAATTGGGTAGCTTGGTCGGGCGTGATATTGGCGTCGGGTTGGGCAGCGAGCAAGGCTTCGGCGGCGGCGGGATCGAGCCAGACGGCGCGGTCGGGCGCGCCGGTGAAGGCGACGGTGACGCATTCTTCGGCGAGCATGGCGGTTTCGTCGGCGGCGCGGCGGGTGATAACGTGGTGGCGCAGGCGCAGCAGCAGGAGTGTGGTGCGGGTGGCGACGGCGCGGGTGCGCATAGCGCCGCAGCGGCGGGCAACGCTCGCACCGAGCGGATCGAGCGCGCTTTCGAGCACGTAGCTTGCTAACCCTTCGACAAACGGATGGGTGCGGCTGAGGTAGACCTCGCCTTCGGCGACCGGCAGCGCACAACGGGTAGTCAGCGTCTCGGCCACGCCGGTGGCATCTTTGAGCGGGCGCGGCGCTTCGCGCAGATCGATCCGCAACGCGCCGTTGGCCGGCGTCACGAGCCCGCCGAACGCCGGCACTGTGGCGCGGACAAACGCCTCGACCTCGGCGCTGCCGCCGATCGCGGCGCGGGCCGCGTCGAGCTCGCGGGCCACCTCATCGGGCTTCAAGCTCTCTTGGGCAAACATCGTGCGCGACCGTTTCTCGCGATCGGCAGCGGCTTCCCAACTGCGAAACAGCGCTTCGCGTTGCGGAACCAACGCTTCGGCGAAGCCGGGCAAGGCCGCCTGCGCACCGGCAGCGGGAACGCCGCCGCGCAGCAGCAGGCCCTCGAAGATCGCTTCGACCACCGCATCCGAGTCAATCGGCGCCGGCACTGACACCCCCAACGCGTTGCGGATGGCGCGATGCTTGCGGATCAAGACATCGAGCACAATCCCATCAATCTGGTTATCCACGCCGTAGTAGGTAATCACGCGCACGGTTGGATCGGGCTGGCCAAAGCGGTCAATCCGGCCTTCGCGCTGCTCGTGGCGGGTCGGGTTCCACGAGAGATCGTAGTGCAGGACGGCGTTGAACTGGTGTTGCAGATTTATCCCCTCGCTGAGACAGTCGGTCGCCACCAACACCCGTTTGGGATGTTCGGCCAGCGCCAGCACCCGCGCTTCGCGTTCGTCGTGGGGCAGCAAACCGGTGACGGCTTCGACCGTCACGCCGGGCAGGTGCTCCGGAGGCCGGCAGCGACATACTCGGCGGTGTGGATAAGCGGTAGAAGACAATCGGGCGGTAGCCGTCGTCGATCAGTTCGCGTACCAGACCAAGCGCCTGTTGCAGCTTGGCATCGCCAGCGCCGCGCAACGCCTCGGCTTCGCGGGCCAGATCGAGCAAGCGTCGGCGCAGCGGCGACGCATCGCCATCCTCACCGGGATCGCTGCCGGGGATGACATCAATCCCCTCGCTGCTCTCGTCATCGACCTGATCGAGCACGGTGCGGCGACCGAGCACATCGGCCTCTTCGACGGTTTCGGTATCGGCGGTGACTGCGCGAGTGCGCAGGGTGGCGGCGGCGGCAGCCGGGCTCGAGGCCAAGGCGCGCAGCAAGGCGAGGGCCGACCACCAACGCACGCGCTAGCGATGGCGATCGCCGCCGGCGGGATCGGCCACCGTCTCGCGGGCGTAGCGCAGCACCCGCTCGAACAAGCGGCGATACCCCTCGCTGAGGCGATAGGTGGCGTCGCGGTCATCGCGCTTGGGGAAGGGCGTATCGGCGTGGAGGTAGTGGCGAATGTCACCGCGCCGGCGCTGGACGAAATGGGCGGCCAAGCGGCGGCGGTGAGCCTCGTGCTGCGGGCCGCTCAGGTCGCCGGGCAGATTGGCAAACGCCGGATCGAGCAGTTCCAGCAGCGAGCGGAAGGCCGCTTCATCGCCGCTATGCGGCGTCGCGGTGACGAGGATGAGATGGCGTTGGCGATTGGCGGCCAGCGCCTTGACCAGCGCGTGGCGCTGGTGCTGGCCGCTACGCCGTTCGAGACTAAAGGCGCAGGTGTGGGCTTCGTCCACGATCACGAGATCGGGGCAGGTGCGCAAGAACTCATCGCGGCGGCGCTCGGACTTGATGAAATCGAGCGACACGATCACGTGGTCTAGACCTCAAACAACGACTGGTCAAGGGCGCAGCGCCGTTCGAGGCGAGCGGCAGTGCCGGGCAACACCAGCTCGGCCTCAAGATGAAACTTCTCGCGCAACTCGGTCTGCCACTGCTCGGCGAGATGGGGCGGGCAGAGCACGGCGAGGCGCTGGGCGTCGCCGCGATCGAGCAATTCGCGGGCGACCAGTGCCGCTTCAATCGTCTTGCCGATACCGACGTCGTCAGCGATAAGCAGACGCACCGGATCGAGCTTGAGCGCCATGAGCAGCAGCACCAGTTGGTAGGGGCGCGGCTCGACGGCGATCCGGGCGAACGAGCGAAAGGGGCCGGCGCTGGAACGGAACCCCAGCCGGACGGCGTCGCGCAGCAGCCGGCACGAGCGCGCATCGCCGGGATAGGCGGGGTCGGGCAGGGCAAAGGTAGCCGGCTCGACCGGTTCGAGCGGGAGGTAGATGCCGGTGATCTCATCATCCGTCCCGCCCAACGGGCGCACGACGAGCAGGTCAGGGGTTGATTCGGGCAAGACAACCCATTCGCGCCCGCGGGCGCGCACCAGCGAACCGGGTGTGAAGGTGGCGGATGTGGTCATAGGGTGATCTCGTCACAGGATGGATGGTTTGTTATATGATACAACACTTGTGGCCCGCAATCACTGGCCCGTGCCAGAGCGAGGGAGGATGCAAAGCCACAAAGAGACACCCAACACACATCAGGACTTTTTTGTGGCTTTTGTGTCTCTTTGTGGCGATTTCCCCCGCTGCGCCTTTGCGGCGCCGGACGCCTGTCCGGCGCTACGGCGTCGCCGGGAGGCCAAACACGAATGGATACTGGGCCACGATCGCCTGCCAATCATCGGTATGGCCGAAGCGGATCACGGTGTACCCCATATCTTCAAGACACGCTTGCTGCGCGGCGTCGCGGGCAGCCCGTTCGGGGAAAAGGTGGTGCGGGCCGTCGATGTACACCGCCACCTGCTCATCGCGATACACGAAATCGGGCCGGGTCTGGCACGCCGCGATCAGGAATTGGGCGTGCGAGGGCAACCGCAGCCGCGGTCGGCGATGAAGCGCAGCCACTGCCGTTCGAGGTCGGAACCGGCTTGGCGCAGCAGCGCGTCGAGATGGTCGGCGCGGCTGCGAGCCGCTGGCGCAGCGTCAACCCGGCTCTGCCCCAGATCGAGCAGCACCTCGCGGATGGTCTGCCGGTCGAGGATGGCATGATCGCGCTGGTTGGTGTAGCTCAGCAGACAGTCGTAGCAGGCCGCTTCACAATCCTCGCGCGCGCGAGGAGCGCGATGCAGGTCGGCACCGGTTACCGGGTCGAAATGGCAGATGCGCAACGCCTCGTGGGCGACGCGGACCAGCGCGTCGGGTTCATCGAGCAGCCGGCTGAGCACGCCCGCCCCGCCCTCGGCGGCCTCGTAGAAGAGGAGCAGCCGGCGATCATCCTCGGAGGGCAGCGGGTCAACCGCCAACTCATTGTCTTCAAGGTGGAAGACAGCTTGCATGGCATGCTTGAGCGCGGCTTGCAACGACGCCATCGCCGCCAGCGAGAGCGGCGCTGCCGGTTGGAAGAGCAGGCAGTTGCGATAATCCTCAACATACGGGATCACGCGCCGGACGCGCTCGGAGATCGGATCATCGCTAGTATCCGCCCGGTCATGCTTTTCCCAATAGCCACGCTCGATATCGAGCAGAAAGCCGTGCTGTTCCTTGACCTTGCGCCGCTTCCAGTCGAGGTTGATCCGCCAGATGGTCGCGCTGTGGCCGTAGGTCAAGCGGGCCAGCGCGGTGTCAGCGCGCATGACGGTCGCAACCCGTTTGGCGACGCCGCGTTGGTCACTCTCGTCGAAGCGCACGCCGGTAATGACCTCATAGCCGATCCGCATGCGCTCCTCTTCATCCGAGGTAATCCGGTCGCGCCGTTTAGTGGCGACGTTCTGCAAGCGGAACAAGCTGCGGAACGGCGGATCGAGCAGTTCGCCGCAGTGGTGGCAGCGATCGGGATCGCCGGCAATCGCGAGCGGATGGAGATAGCCGCACTGCGCGCACCGCTTGGCCTCGCTGGTCAGCGGCTCGTCCTCGCTGGCTAGGGGCATAATGACCTTGTTGATGATGTAGCGCGAGCCTTCGTGGTAGACAATCGCGCGCGGGCCAAACTCGGTAATCGCCAAAAAGCGCGGGCGGGAGAGAAATCCATCGCGATCGCGCTGGCGGGTGCGGCGGGCGGGAAGGTAGGCCGACAACGGCAAGCGCGGGAAGTTGTAGCCGGGCAAGAAGCCTTCGCTGGCGAAGTAGCGATAGCTGTAGAAGTCGGATTGGAGCAGATTATCAACCGCGGTGAGCAGCTTGAGTTGTTGTTCGGCCTCGGCGCGCAGCCGCTCGGCTTGTTGTTTGTCGCCGGCGCTGCGCGACGCATCGCGGATGATCCGATCTTGGGCCGCCGCTTGATCTAGCGCCGAGCGGTACAAGCTGCGCCAGCGGTCACAGGCGCGGTTGAACGCCGCCGGAATCCGGGCAATCACCTGATCAAGCCAGCCGTTGTGGAACCACCCTGCCGCCTGCAATGCCGGACTGAGGGAGGCAAGCACCTGCTTGGCGCGGGTGTGGGTGCGCTATCGTGAAGACAGTTTAATCATAGGCAAGCCAATCAGAGGCAAGCACCTGCTTGGCGCGGGTGTGGGTGCGCTGGCGCGCGCCGGGATCGGCCAGCGCCGCCGTGACGTGCGGTTGCAGATCTAACGAGGGATGGTCTCCCGCAACATCCAGCACATCGCATAGGGACACGCCGAGGCTGAGGCCGGATTCGGCCAGCCAGACGGCATGGATGTGGGCGCGGAGCAACTCTTGGTTGGCGAGATCGAGGCGGGGCGGCGACACCGCACCAGCCACCATCCGTTCGGGCCGCTGGAAGAAATACTGGTCGTGCGGGCTGCCGGTCGAGCAGTAGGTCATCACCAGCGCCGGCTGGCCGCTGCGCCCAGCCCGTCCGCTGCGCTGGGCATAGTTGGCCGGGGTCGGCGGCACATTGCGCAGATAGACCACGTTCAGCTCGGCAATATCCACCCCCAGCTCCATCGTCGGCGAACAGTAGAGGACGGGCAATGCCCCCTCGCGGAACGCCTGTTCGCGGGCTTGGCGATGTTCCGCCGGCACTTGCGCCGTATGTTCGCGAGCCTCGATCCCGGCCAGCTTCGCCGCCACCTCGCGGTAGAAGCGCACGAAGAACGGATTGGTGTGCCCGCCGTCTTGCGACTCGTTCGGCATACGGATAGGGTCGCGGAAGGGGCGGGTTCCATCGCCGGCCACCCAGTACAGGCCGGACGCCTTAAGCTGATAGCCCGGCACGTCACGCGGCGTACTGGGGTGATCGACTACGGCCACCAACCCCGCGATCACGAGCGCCCCAAGAAGCTGGCGGATGATCACCTCGGTATCGGCAAGGCTGATGCGTTCGCCGTACTCAGGAAAGGTCGTGCGCCGGCGGAGCAAGCGGCCAAATCTTGAGCGGGCCGAGAGGTAGAGATTGCCGCCATAATCGTTCGGGGCGCGCGACCGCGGATAGAGCACGGCGGCATGCTCCATCTGCTCGTCTTCATCGAGCGCCCACGGCGCGATCAGGTATTGGCTGCTGGCTTGGCGCAGCCGCTCATGATACGTCTGGTCAAGATAATCGACCTGAATCGCCAACTCGCGCCGCATCACATCCAGCAGCGTCCGCGTCACCTCGCGGCGGGTCTGAGGTGACGCACCGGCAAGGGCCGGATGCGTCACTTGCCAGATATCTTCGGCGGCACACAGCTCAGGGAGCGACTCGTAGTGAATCTCCAGCAAGCCGCACTGTTCAAGGTTGGGTGAGGTAATCCGCCAGCCGCGTTTCAGATCGCGATAGATGCGATACCCCAACACGTTGCGGAGGGCTTGCTTGGTCTCGCGCTCCGCTTGGAAGCGCGCCTGTGGATTGGCGGCGTAGGCCTCAAACGGCAGGCTGAGCACCTCGAACACCCTTTGGGTCAGCTCATCGAAGCGCAACCCGTGCGGCCCAGCGCGTTGGGCCGCCGCATAGATCGCGCCGCGCAGCACGCCAATCTCGACAAAATCGTTGAAGTGGCCGGCTTGCAGCGCCGCGTCTTGGCGATTATCGGTGAAGCTGAGCACCTTCTGCGCCCGGAGCGGCAGCTCTGATTCGCGGAGGGCGTGAATAGCGGCGAGATTGAGAATCGTGGTCGCCGTGCTGCGCCCTTCCGAGCTGAGCGTGCTCAGTTTGGCAAACTCGCCGATCCGGGCCTGATACGAGACGCCGCAGCGCAAACAGAAGCGGAACGGCGCCGGCACGTAGTGGCAGGTGAGCGCACCATCACCGGCTTCACCGGCTGGCGTCACCACCACCTGCTCCGGCACAACCTTCTGCAAATCTTTGCGCACCCTCAGATCGCCGACAGCAGTCTCTTCCAGCCATTCGTCGGGCAGCCGGTCGAGCTGTGCGTCCCTGTCCTCCGGCCACGGCACGTCACTGCTGACGTAGAGATAGCCAACCGCCCGCTCACCAGCATCGTCATCACTCAGCTCATCAGGCGCGCGCGGCGTGAAGTGCTCCCGTCCGGTCTGGCTATCACGCACGCGGAAGACGCTGTAGTACTCTTGCCCGCACTCGCGGCAGAACGCAAGCGGAAACAGCCGTTTGTCACGCGCGCCGGGAACAAACTGCTGGCCATACACCGTGATAAACCGCCGGTCTTCCGGTTCGAGCGAGGCATAGACGGTATCGCCGCGACTGATGAACTGGTGCAGGCGGAAGGCAAACGGGCGCATGCCGGTGGCAGGGTCGGGTTCGCAGGCATAGCCGCCGAGCAGGGTGGTTTGGATGGCGGTGGCGCAATCCGCGACCGGAGCGCCAGTTAGCTTGTGCAGCTTATCCGCCGCGTCGGTGATGCTGCACGGCTGCGCCCGCACCAAGCGCCCGCTGCCAGGTTCGGTGCGCACGCCGAACGTGCTTTCGATCCAACTCGCTAGCGGGTCGGCGGTAAACGCATCCAAATGGGTGGGAGGCGGCGCGGCAGGCGCGCGGAGGCGGTCGCGCAGGGCGGCCAGAAACGCCGGGTCGTCCACTCGCCGCTCTGGCGTCACCCGGCGAAGGATCTCGCCGATCACGTGCTCTGGCGCAACTGGGATGCCGAAGATCTGCGACGCCACCTTCGCCACTTCCGCCTGCTGCTCGGCAAACGTCCCCGCGCCAGCCAGCGTCGCCGAGGTGCCGACCATCTGAATGGGCGCGGAGGCGAACCGATTCTGCGCCCGCCGGATCAGCAGCGCCACATCCGCCCCTTGGCGGCCACGGTAGGTATGCAGCTCATCAAAGACCAGAAACCGCAACCCCTGCGCCTGCACCACCAACTGGCGTTCGAGCGGGCGGGTCAAGATGAGTTCCAGCATCACATAGTTGGTGAGTAGAATATCGGGCGGATGAGCAATAATCGCTTGGCGCGTTTCATCATCCTCTTGGCCGGTATAGCGGGCAAAGGTCACCGGGCCGCGCCCGTTGGGAAACCCAGCGCGGAGAAACTTCTCCAACTCGCCGTACTGGCTATTGGCCAGCGCATTCATCGGGTAGACGATAATCGCCTGAATGCCATTGCCTGACCCGCGCCGCAGCACGTGATCGACAATCGGGACAATATACGACAGACTCTTGCCGGAACCGGTGCCGGTGGTAAGGACATAATGATGGCCGGCGCGCGCCGTGCGTACCGCGGCTTCTTGGTGGGAATGCAAGCGCAACGGCTGGCCGGGGCCGTGATCCTTGCCAAGGCCGGGTTCAGTTGGATCAACGCATCCGGCCAGAGCAACCCATTGGCAATCGCGTCCTCTACCGTCTGGCGGATCCGCGCATCGCGGATCTGGTAAAAGCTGCTGGTGTAATCGCGATACTCGCCAATCAACCGGTCACGGAGCGTAAAGATGTTCATAGCGTTGACCCCTGCAAATCACACGAAAAAGCCATGCAAAAAGTATATCATGGCGATGGCGCGGGTGCAGGGCGCAAGAGAGGTGGATCCGCATCCGATTGCGTTTGAATGGGACAAGAATACACCCGGATTGTACGGATGGACACAGCTTTGCGGGAACACAGAACGGTGGAAATCCGTTCCACCCATGTTCAGCTGTGTGCTATTAATTGACTATTGAATGGCCCTCGCCATCACGCTGCGAGCCCGCATCGCGCGGCTGCGCATCATAGCCCGCCGGTTACTTATCTACCAGCAAGAGCAGTACAAGGCGCGCTATAACAGTGAATATCGCTTGAAATTATCCATCGTGAGGCCAGCCTATGCCCTCCACCCACGGCCACGCCATAACAGTGAATATCGCTTGAAATTATCCATCGTGAGGCCAGCCTATGCCCTCCACCCACGGCCACGCCTTGATCATTGGAGTCGGCAGCTACCAGTATGAGCCGTGGCTGACCGTGCCGATCACGGTGGCTGATGCCGCGGCGGTGGCGACGGTCGTGCATGATCCGCCGTTCTGCGGCTACCCGGCAGGGCAGGTAACGCTCCTGACCAATGCCACTGCGACCCGCCGGACGTCTTTACCGAGCAGAGCGAGATTGTTGATGCCGTTAACGACGATGAGGTGGCACGGTTCATCATCACCGTCGGCGAGCACACGTATGTCTTCAGCCACCAGCGGCTGCGCGAAGTCTTCCTCGAACAGGTCTACCCGGCCAAGGATCGGACCCAGCTCCGGTAACGGTTTATCGGCTACGACAAGCAGTGGTACGTCGACCGCAGCTAGCCCCTATCCAGCTACCTGCGCCAGTTCTGGATCGCCCACCTGCGCGATGGAGGGGAATGGGAACTAATGGAGTGCGTGCTGACGGAGATCGTCCCCAGCGCTGACGGCCAGCGCTTTTACCAACCATGGCAGGCGGCGCGCTCCGCGGCGGAGGGGAGCGATACCGGCTACCTGAGTGACCTCGCCATCCTCTGGGATTGGGCCGAGCGCCGCCACAAACCGGGGATAGCGCTGTGTTGCGCGCTGATCGCAGCCAGCCTGCGCAGCCGGAGCGGCAACCTCACGCCGGAACTGCTGGTGCAACTGGTGCAGATAGGCACGCCGGAGGGCGCGTGGAGCGCAGCGGCGGCATTAGAGACGGTGGCGCACATGCCTGAACCAAAGCGGCAAGCCGCGTGTAGTGGCGCGCTCGTCGAAGCCGGCATCTCACTGCCGTGGGAACGGGCACTGGAGGTTGCCCGCACCATCGACCACGAATGGCACCGCGCCAAGGCGCTGGCCGCCCTCGCCCCCCACCTACCGTCACCGCTGCTGGCCGCGGCCCTCACCGCCGCCCGCACCCATCACTGATGAGCGGTACTGCACCAAGGCCTTTGCCGCCCTCGCCTCCCGTGTACCGCCGCTGTTGGCCGCGGCCCTCGTCGCTGCCACAGCTATCAGCGATGAGGAGAGACGTGCCGCAGTACTGGCCGCTCTCGCCCCGCAGCTCGCCAGCGCGCACGGCGCTAACCCCGCCCTCTTCGCCAAGACGCTGCCCGACCTTGCCCGCCGTGGTCGTCCGGCGCTGCTCGGCGATTTGGCGGCGCTGGCGCCGTGGATCGTCGCGCTGGCCGAGCAGTTGCAGCAGCCAGAGCTGCCGGCGGCACTGGCGCAGCACATCGTGGAAACGGCGCGGTGCTGGCCATGATAGTGGGTGGTGGGATCATTTAGGGGAATCGGACACGGACGCACACGGATGGTACGGATGCACACGACTCTTTTGGGGAATGGGCCGCAAAGCAGTGTCAATCCGTTCCACCCGTGTCGATCGGTGTCCGCTTTCTATGCCCTCCCCAACGCCGGCAGGTGCAAATCGCGGCGGACGGCCAGCAGGCGGAGGATCACGACGACCAGCATGCCTACAGCGAGCGCGATGGATTGCGCGACTCCGAGCGCGCCGAGGCCGAGGTAGACCGCGATCCCGCTGACGGCGGCGGTGGCGTAGATTTCGCGGCGCAAGATCAGCGGCACTTGCGCGGTGAGCACATCGCGCAAGACACCACCGGTGACGCCGGTCATGGTGCCGAGGAGGATCACGATCAGCGGCGGGCATTGGGCAGCTTCGGCCACTTGCGCGCCAGAGAGGGCGAACAAGCCTAAGCCTAACGCATCGGCCACGAGCAGCGGTGTGCGCGGCGCCGGCCAGAAGCGCAGATAAACAACGGTCAGCGCCACCGCTGCGATGATCACCAAGACGTACCACGAATCGCTGATCCAGAAGATCGGGTGCCGGTCGAGCAGCAGATCGCGCAGGGTGCCGCCGCCGATCGCGGTCACCGCTGCAACGACGAGCAGGCCAAAGGTATCAAGACCGCGGTCGCGGGCGGCGATCACGCCACTGGCGGCAAACACCGCGACGCCGGCAAGGTCGAGGTAGTAGAGGAGCAAGGGTGGTTCCTTTCTGGTTAAGCGATACCGGCTAAATGTGAGGAGTGCGGCAGTGTGACTGCCGCACTCCATAAGTAGATCTGCGTCGATCCAGAGTGTATCACACCCGCCGACCAATTTCCTATCCACCGTTCGCCCGATCTGTCGGTGGATCTGCGACGCACGGCCGGGGGCATTGCCGCACGGGAGCCGCTCGGCCGTGCGGTCCTACAGGCGATACGCTCGGCGCGCCAACCCGACCGCCAGTTCGCTGGCCAGCTCGACCGCGTCGTCTTCGATGAGTAGGCCTTCCACCACTTGCCCGGCCAGCCAGTCGCAGCTCACCCGTTGCCAGACATCGTGGCGAGCCGGAATCGAGCAGAAGGCGCGGGTGTCGTCGTTGAAACCGGCGGTGTTAGCAAAGCCAGCCGTTTCGATCACCAGATCGAAGTAGCGGCGCATGCCTTGCACACTGTCAAAGAACCACCACGGCGGACCGAGCAGCACGGCGGAATAGTAGCCGGCTAACGGAGCCAGCTCGCGGCTGTAGGCGCTCTCGTCGAGGGTGAAGAGGATGAGGCGGAAGCGCGGGTCGTCACCGTAGGCGTTGAGCAACGGCCGCAGGTTGCGCGTCCATTCGGTCGCTAGCGGAATGTCGGCGCCTTTGTCAGGGCCAAAGCGGGCCAGTAGGGCCGCATGATGGTTGCGCAGACTGCCGGCATGGAGCTGCATGACCAAACCGTCTTCGCAGCTCATGCGGGCAAACTCGATCAGCATGTGCGCGGTGAAACGGGCCGCATCGCTCGCCGTGACTGTGCCGCACAAAGCGCGAGCGATGATTGTCTCGGCTTCCACCACGCTTAGCCACGCAGTGTACGGTGTCTCGACGCCGTGATCGGTTGCGAGCGCGCCGAGCGCTTTGAAGGCGGCCCGCCGCTGCTCGATGGCCATAATGAAGGTGCGGTAATCCACTACGTCAATGCCGGCCAAACTGCTTAGCCGGCTAACAGTCTCGCACCAGCCGGGGTCGGCCAGCGCGAGCAGGGCGTCGGGGCGGAAGGTGGGGCGCACTTGCGGGAAGCCGTCAGCGTGCAGGCGGCGGTGGTGGTCGAGCGGATCGGTCGCGGCGTCAGTGGTGGCGAGCAGCTCGATCTGGAAGCGGCGGAAGAGCGCGCGCGGGGTGAAATCCGGTTCGGCCAGCCGGGCCGCGATCTGATCGTAGATGCGTTGGGCGCTAGCGGCAGTGAGCCGTTCCGTGACCCCAAACAGCTCAACCAGCACGGTCGCCAGCCAAAGACCGGTAGGAGTGGCGCGAAACAGGTGACTGTGCTCGGCGAAGCGTTGCCAAATCGCGCGGTGATCGGTTTCGTACCACCCGCCATCGCGCGGCGCAATGCCCATTTGTTCGAGCGGCACGCCTTGGCTGACTAACATGCGCAAGATGTAGTGATCGGGCAGGATGAAGAGTTCGGCCGGGGAGCCAAAGCGCGCTGTTGGATCGACCAGTAGCTGCGGCGGCACGTGGCCGTGCGGGCAGACGAGCGGTAACGTTTTGACCTGTTCGTAGAGCGCGCGGGCGAGGGTGCGGCGGGCCGGGTCGCTGCTGAAACATCGATCAGGCGAGAGTGGCCATAGCATACGACCTCCTTATCCAAAGGCGCAGAGCAAGCAAAGGCGCTAAGTAACGCAGAGGGCGCGAAGGTTTTTTGGGAGGGGCATAATCACGCTTAAACTATCTTACCCAACATCCTTTGCGTCTTTGCGTGTTAAATACTTTGCGATCTTTGCGACTGCTGTGTAAACAGATCTTTGCGTTAGGTGAGCAATCGCTCTCGCGCAACCCACCGCGCTTGCGCTACAGTATACCTATCCTTGCGATAGGTGCATATGCGTGGCAATTGGCCTATTCCCAACAAAGGAGGCAGTACAATGAAGTGCCGCGAACGGCTCGAACAGTATCTGCACGACAATGGCGTCGCCTACCATCTTTACCATCACGCGCCGGCATACACCGCGCAGGCAGTGGCTGAGCGCGAGCACGTGCCGAACCAGATGGTGGCGAAGGTGGTGATTGCAGTGGCCGATGGCGAGCTGGTGATGCTGGTGGCACCGGCTTCGCGCCGGGTTGATCTGGCCAAGGTGCGCGAGTTGCTCAATGCCAGCGAGGTGCGGCTGGCGACCGAGGTAGAATTGGCCGAAGCCTTCCCGGATTGCGAGATCGGCGCTATTCCGCCGTTCGGCAATCTCTACCAGATGCCGGTGTACGTTGACGAGACACTGACCGCCGATCCGATTATCTTCATCCAACCGGGAGAGCATACCACGGCGCTGAGCCTATCCTACAGCGACTTTGCCCGGCTGGCGAAGCCAACCATCGCCTCGTTCGTCGCCGAGCACCGGCGCGAAGTGGCGGCGCCGCATAACGACATCAAAGAGATGGGTGCGTGGTAAGCGGAAGGCGCGAAGGTGGAAGGGGTGAGCGATGGAACTACATCTCGTACCAATCAAGAAACCGGCAGAGCTGAACATTATTCTCGGCCAGAGCCATTTCATCAAGACGGTCGAAGATCTACACGAGGCATTGGTCAACGCCGTACCGGGGATTCGGTTCGGCCTCGCCTTCTGCGAAGCGTCGGGCGAACGGCTGGTGCGCTGGAGCGGCACCGACGAGGCGTTGATCGCGCTGGCGCGCGAGAATGCGTTGGCGATCGGCGCTGGGCACAGTTTTCTCATCGTGCTCGGCAACGGGTTCTATCCGGTCAATGTGTTGAACGCGATCAAACAGGTACCGGAGGTCTGCCGCATCTTTTGCGCCACTGCCAACCTGGTCGAGGTGGTGATCGCCGAGAGCAGCCAAGGGCGGGGCATCCTCGGCGTGATCGACGGTTCGCCGCCGCTGGGTGTTGAGGATGAGGCGGGTATCGCGTGGCGGAAAGAGTTCTTGCGCCGGATTGGGTATAAGTTGTAGGAACTATGGAGTGCGGCAGTTTGACTGCTGCACTCCATAGTCGCCGCTTGCCGCGAGCGCGGGAGTAACCCGCTATGGGTTCGCTCGCCCGAAGCAATCCCCCACGAGCGCGAGAGCGGCCCCTTTCCGCATTGCTGTGCCTCCCCCCCCCAGCGGAGGAGGGCTGGGGTGGGGGCCACGCCGCTTGCCGCGAGCGCGGGAACTGCCTGCTGTACCATGAGAGACGGAACGTCGCTTTGTCTATAAGGGAACCCTATGCCCACCAAAACCGACTGGTGCGCCATCATCGATCACCATCTGCCACCGGTTGACCAGCTCGTCGCGCGCAATCGCGCTATCACCGCCGCCTACGCCAGTTGGTATCTGCGCCAACCGTGGTTGTTTCGCTGGGCCGGCTTGGCTGCTTTTGCTTCGGCTCAAGTCGGGATTGGCATCGCACTGGCCGAGCAACTTATGGCACCGCAGCGGATGATCGGCAACGGCGCCACGCAACCGGCCAATGTCACCACGCTCGACCTGCTCGGCGAGCTGGTGGGGCGCGGGGTGAGTCTGGCCCTGCTCGCGCCTACCCTGTTGCATGCCGCCGCCACCGGCCAACTGCTGGAAGACTTGTTGATCATCAAGCAGGCCAACGATGCTATCTTCAACGATACCGGCTGGCCCCATCTGGCCTACATCCACGGCGGGTTGGTCGAGCTTGAGCGGTGCGTTGCCGAGAGCGATCAGGCCATTCTAACAGCGTTTCGCCTGCTTGATGAAGGCGCGCAACGCATGTGCGAACCAGCGACCTTCACCCACGGCTGGGAGTTGGTGAATCAGGCGGCGCTGACCCTGCTACGCCACGAGCAGATGACGATTTTGCCGCCATATATGGCCCGCTTGTCAGACCTTGGCCGCCTGATCGCCTCGTTGGGCACGTGGATGGACTTCACCGG
This sequence comes from Chloroflexus sp., assembly GCF_034431535.1. GTDB lineage: Bacteria > Chloroflexota > Chloroflexia > Chloroflexales > Chloroflexaceae > Chloroflexus. The sequence goes on from NZ_DAOUDC010000049.1 coordinate 196,072, forward strand.
CAGCGGGCCAGTGGGCGGGCCGTCCTTCCCCAACTTCTTTGGCCTACCGGCGGTGTTGAGCGGCGCGCGCAGCATTGCCAACACCACCGACCGCTGGACGTGGATCGAGCGCGATCTGTTGCCGGCGTGGTTTGCGCAGAGTGCAACCTACCGCGCAGGTGGCCCGCTCGATCGGCGGTTGCGCATGCTGGCGGAGAGTTAGGATAGCCACAAAAAGACCCAAACATAAGATCCGATCTAGCGTATACTCTCATGACAACCAACACACCTGACTCGTTACGAGCTGGTGCTTGAGCAAGGGACGCTTGAATTTCGGGTGTTCGACGGGCTCATGACAACCAACACACCTGACTCGTTACGAGCTGAATGCAAGGACGTTCAGTGGCTAAACCCGCACCATTGGCACTATGTGCTGAGAGAAAGGCCGGAGACATCTCGCCTGCCCCTATGAAAGCGCCAATATCACAATGACTCCCAACATCACGATCATTTCCCATTCCGAATGGCCCGCCGTGCTCGAACTGTTTGACCGCTGCAACCACAGCGACGGCATCGTCTTGCCGGTGTGGCTCGATGCCGATCCATTGCCAACACTGGTCGCGGCGCAGATCGGCGAGACCGTGGCGGGTGGTGCGGTGCTGTACGGCTACTTTGAGATCGAAGCCGTGATTGCGGTTGACCCGGCGTGGCGCCGGCGCGGAATTGGCCGGCGCCTGCTGACCCAGATCGGGGAATGGGCGCAGGCGCGGGGCGGAAGCTGGTTAGCGGTGGCTGATGAAGCCGGGCCGGCGGTCGCGCCATTCGCGGCGGCGTTGGGGTTGCAACAGCAGAACATCGAAGTGCAGCTTGCCCTCGACCCGGCCCGGCTACCGCCGCTGCTCGACGTTCCGGCGGCGTGGCACACCCGCCTCGCTGAACCTAGCGATGCCGATGCACTGACTACGATCATCGCCGATGCCTTCGGCGACCCCGCCGCGCAGGTGGCGGCGTTTGTCGCCGACCGCATCGCGAATCCGGTGCATCGCTTTGTGATCGGTGAAATCGGCGGGAGACCGGTGGCGGCGATGCGCCTGCTGCGCAACGAGCAGGGGATCATGATCACGACCTTCGGTGTGCGCCGCGACCAGCAGGGCCGCGGGTATGGCCGGCTGCTCTTGCTGACCGCTTTGCACCATCTGCTCGCCATCGGCTATCACGATATCCGGATCGAAGTGGAAGAGACCAACGTGCCTGCCTTCAACCTCTACCGCGCGTGCGGCTTTGTGCCGCAGCGACGGTACGGGATGTATACCCGCCCCCAGTAAAGCCGCACGCCGCAAAGCGAGCAAAGGCGCAAAGAACGCAGAGGGCGCAAAGCTCTTTGGGATGGTGCTCATCCGCTGCGTCCCCTGCGGTAAAAAACCAACAGCCGCACTCCATATCATCCTCTACGGCTGGAGGTCTCTTGACAGGGGGTAGTTTCTCTGCTATTTTAGGCATGGCTAAAAAATATTTTTGTAGGGATTGATATGCGTCTTCGGCTAGGCTTCATCGTGATCATACTCGTGATCTTAAGCGGCTGCGCCGCGCCGGCAGCCGATGGGAGGATCCGGGTGGTCGCAACCACCGGCCCGATCGGCGATCTTGTGCAGGCGTTGGCCGGCGAGCAGGTGGCGCTGCGCACGATGCTCGGCCCCGGCATCGATCCGCATACCTATGTCGCGACCGAAAGCGATCTGTTTGCGCTGCAAGAGGCCCGGCTGATTCTCTACAACGGTTTGCACCTCGAAGCCGGTCTGAGCCGGGTGTTTACGGCAATCAACCGGAGCGGGCGGATTCCTGCGATCGCTGTCGCGGAAGCGGTGCCGGAAGCGCTGCTGTTGCGTTGGGATAAGGGTGATAAGGTTTACGATCCGCACGTGTGGCACGATCCGCAACGCTGGCGCTACGCAGTGGAAGCGGTGCGCGATGCGTTGATCGCGGTTGACCCGGCGGGCAGTGCGATCTACCGGCAGCGCAGCGAGCAGTATCTGGCTGAGTTGCAGGCGCTCGATGCCGAGCTACGCGTACTGGCCGGGCAGATCCCGCCTGAACGGCGCATCCTTGTGACTGCACACGACGCCTTTCAATACTTTGGGCAGGCCTACGGCTTGCGGGTGGAAGCGGTGCAGGGCATCAGCACGGCCAGCGAAGCCAGCGCCGCCGATATTCGCGCCTTGACCGAATTGGTGGTCACCAACCACATTCCGGCGATCTTCGTTGAGACCAGCGTCTCGCCGCGCACGATCGAGGCGGTGCAGAGCGCGGCTCGCGCCGCCGGTCACGATGTGCGGGTTGGAGGTGAACTCTTTTCCGACTCGCTTGGCGATCCTGATGGGCCAGCCGGGACGTATGTCGGTATGATGCGCCACAATATGCAGACTATCGTCGCCGCGCTCGCGCCTGTGGGTTCGGAACGTGCTGGGGATTGAACCAGCGACAGTTGCACTACTGTACTGATGGAGGAAATACACTATGGCGTTCGCCGTCGAAATAGAAGACCTGACTGTCGCTTACGGCGACAAACCGGCGCTCTGGGATATTGATTTGCGCGTGCCGCAGGGAGTGTTGATGGCGATCGTCGGCCCTAACGGGGCCGGCAAGACGACGCTGCTCAAGGCCACCTTGGGGTTGATCAAGCCGGCAGCGGGCAGCGTGCGCATTCACGGCCAGCCCTACGAGCAACAATGCCGCCTTGTCGCCTATGTGCCGCAACGCAGCAGCGTTGACTGGGACTTTCCCACCACGGTGCTGGATGTGGTGATGATGGGGCGCTACGGCCAGCTTGGCTGGTTACGCCGTCCGGGCCGAGCCGAGCACGAAGTGGCGCTGGCCGCGCTCGAACAGGTGCAGCTGGCTGATTTTGCCCACCGCCAGATCGGCCAGCTCTCCGGTGGCCAGCAGCAGCGGGTCTTCTTGGCTCGCGCCTTGGCCCAGAACACCGAGGTCTACTTTATGGACGAGCCGTTCCAAGGGGTGGACGCCGTCACCGAACGGGCCATCATCCGCGTCTTGCGCAAGCTGCGCGCCGCCGGCAAGACGGTGGTGGTGGTGCATCACGACTTGCAAACCGTGCCGGAGTATTTCGATCAGGTGGCGCTGATCAATGTGCGCCGGATTGCTGCCGGCCCGGTGCGCGAGGTGTTTACCGAAGCCAATTTGCGTGCAACTTACGGTAGCCGGGTGGCGCTGCTGGGTGCGAACGGATCGGCTGGCGCTGTCACCACCCCCACGCCAGCGCCGGGAGATTGATGCGAGCCTATGGAACTGTTCACCGACTATACGCTGCGCAACGTTACCCTCGGCTCAATGCTACTCGGCGCGATCAGCGGCTTGCTTGGCTGCTTCGCGGTGCTGCGCCGGCAAGCATTGCTCGGCGATGCAATGTCGCACGCGGCCTTGCCCGGCATTGCGCTCGCGTTTTTGTTGACCGGCCAGCGCGACCCGTTTACGTTGCTGCTCGGCGCGGCGATTGCGGCGCTGGTCGCTGCGCTCTGGTTGTTGGCGATCGTGCGCACCAGCCGGATTAAGGATGACGCGGCGCTGGCCTTGATCCTCGCCGTCTTTTTTGGCTTTGGCTTGGTGCTGCTCTCGTATGTCCAGCGCCAACCCACCGCTGCCCAAGCCGGCCTCAAGAGCTTTCTGTTCGGGCAGGCGGCGGCCTTAGTCGAACGCGATCTGTGGGCAATGCTGGCGATTGGCGGGCCGGCGTTGGTGTTGATCGCGATCTTTTGGCCGCAGGTGAAACTGATCAGCTTCGACCCTGATTTTGCCCGCAGCCTTGGCCTGCCGGTGCGCCGGTTTGAGGTGTTGTTGACCGGTGTGCTCGTCGCGGCCATCGTGATCGGGTTGCAGACGGTTGGAGTGGTGCTGATGAGCGCGATGCTGATTGCGCCAGCGGTGGCTGCCCGCCAGTGGACGAACCGGATCGAGACGATGGTGCTACTGGCCGCCGGCTTTGGCACGCTGGCGGCGTTTATCGGAGCGTGGATCAGCGCGCAGGGCGAGCGGCTCGCTACCGGGCCGGTGATTGTGCTGGCAATGAGCGCCTTAACCGCAATCTCGCTGCTGATCGCTCCCGAACGCGGCTTGCTCTGGCGACAATGGCGGCTGATGCGGCATTGGCAGGTTGGGAATGGCGAGTGATGAGGTGAGACCATGCTGACGCCACAACTCGAAGTGCAACTGATTGCTGTAATCATTGCCGCCGCCTGTGCCTTGCCGGGAGTGTTTCTTGTGTTGCACCGCATGGCCATGCTGAGCGACGCGATCAGCCATACGGTCTTGCTGGGCATTGTGCTGGCCTACCTGATCAGCAACAGCCTCTCGTCGCCGCTGTTGTTGATCGGCGCGGCAGCGATGGGTGTGATCACGGTCTGGCTGGTGGAAATGGTCAGCGGTAGCCGGCTGGTGCGCGAAGACGCCGCGATCGGGCTGGTCTTTCCGGCGCTGTTCAGTATCGCGGTGTTGCTCATCTCGCGCTACACCGGCAACATTCATCTTGACACCGATAGCGTGCTGCTGGGAGAATTGGCCTTCGCGCCGTTTGACCGGATCGCACTGTTTGGAATTAACCTGCCGCGCGCGTTGATCTTCGGGAGCGGCGCGTTAGTGCTCAACGCGCTCTTGCTGGCGCTCTTCTACAAAGAGCTGAAATTGGCGACGTTTGATCCGGCCTTGGCCGCTACCCTTGGCTTCAGCCCCGCCATCATCCACTACGGCCTGATGACCAGCGTCTCGCTGACCGCCGTCACTGCTTTTGACGCCGTTGGCTCGATCTTGGTGATCGCGTTGATGGTCGCGCCGCCGGCGACGGCCTACCTGCTGACCGACCGGCTGCCGCGCATGATCGGCCTCAGCGTCGCGATCGGCGTCGCCGCCGCGCTAAGCGGGTACTGGGTCGCGCGCTGGTTCGATATCTCGATCGCCGGCGCTATGGCGACCATGGCCGGCATTGGCTTCGGCGCGGCATGGCTCTTCGCGCCGCAGCGCGGCATCGTCGCGCAGGCATTGCAACACCGCAACCGTCGCGAGCGGTTTGCCGTGCAGATGTTAACCCTGCACCTGCTCAACCACGAAGGCGCCGGCGATGCGGTGATCGAGTGCCACCCGCGACACCTGATCGAAGAACTGCGCTGGCCACCGGCCTTCGCCAACGCGATCGTCCGCCGGGCCGAGCAGAGCGGGTTGGTGCGGCGGCAAGGTGACGTGTTATGCCTGACTGAACAGGGCCGGGCATTGGCCCACGACCTGTAGAGCCGCACGGCGGTGCGGCTCCCTGCCCCCCGCCTCAGCCATGCGCCTCATGCGGTACAATGACATCAGCGACAGAAATAACGACGCCATTGAAGGAGGGAGAGTCGCATGGCGCGCAAGCCAAGCCGGCTCGAATTCGCCGTGATCGGCCTTGGCCGCTTTGGACGCAGCGTCGCGCTGAGCCTGCTTGAACGCGGCCACACGGTGTTAGGGATTGATCGCGATCCGAATATCGTTCAACAATTAGCCGACCGCATGACCCAAGTGGTCGCGCTGGACTCAACCAACGAAGATGCGCTGCGGGCGGTTGATATCTTGTCATTCGATACAGTGGTGGTAGCGATCGGATCGCAATTTGAAGCCAACTTGATGACCACCGTCGCGCTCAAGCAACTCGGCGTCAAGCGGGTGGTATGCAAGGCGCTCAACGAGCGGCAGCAATACATCTTAACCCGCGTCGGCGCTGATATGGTGGTGTTGCCGGAACACGAAGCCGGCGCCCGGCTAGCATGGCAACTCTCGGAACCGCACGTGCTCGATCACCTCAACCTTGGCCACGGTTTCAGCGTGGCTGAAGTCAAAGTGCCAGCGCCGCTGGTTGGGCAGACTCTTATGCAAAGCGGCTTGCGCCGGCGCTACGGCATCAACGTCCTCGCCATCAATCACAATGGCAAGATGATCGTCACACCGCCGCCCGATTATGTGTTCAGCCGCGATGACCGGATTCTGATCATCGGCGCTGACGCCAGTATCAGCACCTTCTGCGATCTATCATCATGACCACCCTTGTCAGCGGGAGCAATCTAGCTCGCTTGCGGCGCAAGCCCATCCCTCCGTCGATCCGGATTGTGGGCGGATTAGCGCTCTTGGTTGTGATTGGCACCGGTTTGCTTTTGCTGCCGATCAGCAGCACGCGACCATTAACCTTTATGGAGGCGCTGTTCACCGCGACCTCAGCCTTGAGCGTCACCGGTTTGTCGGTGATCACGCCGGTGCAAGACCTCTCATTAGCCGGCCAAATCCTGCTCATGCTCCTGATTCAGATCGGCGGTGTCGGCTTTATGGTCGTCGCCGTGATTATCTTCCGGTTGTTGGGACGGCGGATCAGCTTTACGGATCGCATTGCGCTGAGTGACTCGCTAGGCCTGCTCTCGCCAGAGGCGATCGTGACGCTGACGCGGCGCGTGCTGATTACGGTGATCGCGATCGAAACGATTGGCGCGGCGATGCTCTACATTCATTGGCGCACTGATCCGCGGCTGAGTGAGGGGCAAGCGCTCTTCTACGCGATGTTTCACGCCGTCTCAGCGTTTTGTAACGCCGGGTTTGATCTCTTTACCGGCACACCCGGCTTTGAGAATGGGATTCCGCGCGACAGTGTTACGTTGTTTGTGATGGGAACGCTCATTTTTCTTGGCGGGTTGGGCATCCCGGTGATTGCTGATCTCATCTCGTATGCTCGCGAACGCAAGCTATCACTGCACACCCGCATTACGCTCATTGTCGTCATGCTGCTCGTGAGTGGCGGCGCAGTCGGGCTTTGGCTGAGCGAGGGGTTCGATGCCGATGGCGCGTTACACGGGCAACCGCTCGATCGCCAGATCATCGTCGCCACATTTCAATCTATCTCGGCTCGCACCGCCGGCTTTTCAGGCATCGCCAATTTTGAGGAATTAACGGCGGGCAGCCAACTGCTGCTCATCGCGTTAATGTTCATCGGCTGTGCGCCGGCCTCGATGGGAGGTGGCATTACCACCGGCACCTTCGCCGTCCTCTCGATTTCACTCTGGAGTTACGCGCGCAACTTGCCGACCGCCCAATTTAGCGGGCGCAGCCTCGCCACCGGCATGGTGCGGCGCGCCGCCGCTGTGTTAACCATTTCGCTCTTCGTGGTGCTGTTCGCGTCGTGGCTGATTGTCACCACCCACGACACCACCCTCGATCGAGCCGTCTTTGAAGTAGTGTCAGCGTTTGCTACATGCGGTTTAACCCTCGGCTTCACCGGTGAACTCAATACCTTTGGTCAACTCGTGATTATTGCGGTTATGTTTTGGGGCAGGTTAGGCGCATTGACGATCATCACCGCGATCGCGCGACCCAATGCGGCACCGCAAGCGGTTGCCTACCCTGAAGAGCAGATTTTGATCGGGTAACGCTGCTATGCGCCATCTCTACCTCCATATCCCATTCTGCCATCGCCGCTGTTCGTACTGCGATTTCAACACCTACGCCAACATGGAGCACCGGATCGCGGCGTATGTTGATGCGCTCTGCGCCGAGCTCGCCAGGCTGCGCGAGCACATCCCGCCGTTGCCGGCCTCGCCCGAAGCGGCGGCGTTGCGGCCTAGCATCTTCTTTGGCGGCGGCACGCCGAGTATGCTCACCCCGGCCCAGATCGAGCGGATATTGCAGGCAGCGGCGGCAATTGTCCCCATCGAGCAGGCCGAAATCTCGCTCGAAGCTAACCCCGGCACGGTGTTGGGCCGCGACTACCTGCGCGATCTGCGCACGCTTGGCGTCAACCGGCTGAGTATGGGGGTGCAGAGCCTGCACGACCCAACCTTGCGCATGCTTGGTCGGATTCACACCGCCGCCGAAGCGCGGGCCAGCTACGAAGACGCCCGTAGTGTGGGATTTGAGTCGATCAATCTTGATTTCATCTTCGGCTTGCCGGGGCAAGACTTGGCCAAATGGCGCGCCACTTTGCAAGAGGTGATCAGGTGGGACGTCGATCACTTCGCGCTCTACTCGCTGATTCTGGAAGAGAGCACGCCACTTTATGCGCAGGTGACGGCGGGACGTTTGCGCATCCCCGACGATGATCTGACCGGCGCGATGTACGAGCTGGCGATGGAGCTGCTGGGTAAAGCCGGCTACCGCCACTACGAGATTTCCAACTGGGTGCGACCACACCCCGCCGACCGACCCGGCGCGCCGCCCACGCTGGCCTGCCAGCACAATCTCGCCTACTGGCTCAACAGCGACTACCTCGCCGCCGGGGCTGGCGCACACGGCCACGTCTTCCCACAGCGGTACGCCAACCTGCGCCCAATCGACAGCTATATCGCCGCAGTGCAGGCCGGCAATCGCCCGATCGCCGAAACCATGCCGCTCACCGACGCCGATCTGGCCGCCGAAACGATGTTTATGGGGTTGCGGCTCAACATCGGCGTCAGTTTCGCCCATTTCGCCGCCCGCACCGGCCAGCCGTTAACCGCGGTTTACGGCGCCACCCTGACTGAACTCAGCGCGCAGGGGTTGATCACAATCGATCACGAACGGGTGCGGTTGACCGATCGCGGCCGGATGCTGGGCAATCAGGTGTTTGCCCACTTTGTGTAGAACCGGCGATCGGGGTCATTTGCCGCTTGCGCATACCCGTGTTATAATCGCACGCAACGTTCGCCTGTCGCCATGGTGCGCCGGTGAACTTCAGACGCTCATCGAGATGGGCTGAGGGACTGGCCCGATGACGCCCGGCAACCCCCGTCAGGGAAGGTGCCAAATCCAGCGGCAATGGACAACATTGGCCGGAAGATGAGAGGAACGACATGATTATCGGAGCCTCTCGCCGCACGAGTGGCTCCATCTTATTGCAACGCCTATGGAACTCTGTACTGTCTGGTGGGAAGAGGAATCGGTTCGCCTGATCGACCAGCGCAAGCTGCCGCACACCTTTGAAGTGGTGCATTGCACCGAGTTGGCCCACGTTGCTCACGCGATCCGGAGTATGCAAGTGCGCGGCGCGCCGGCGATCGGTTGCACCGCCGCCTACGGAATGGCGTTGGCCGCCAGCCAGAGCAGTGCCGCTGCCGCCGAGGCGTTGCTCGCCGAACTGCAGCAGGCGAAGGCAACCCTCGACGCGCAGCGTCCCACCGCCGTGAATCTGGCATGGGCCACCGCGCGCATGGTGCGCCGGGCCGAGGCAGTTGCCGTCGAAGGCGTCGACGCGATCAAGACGGCGCTCTTGGCCGAGGCTGAAGCGATCTATGCCGAGGATTTGGCCATGTGCCACGCCATCGGCGACCACGGCGCGCCGCTGATCCCGCCCCGTGGCCATGTGCTCACCCACTGCAACGCTGGCGGGCTCGCCACCGCCGGCTACGGCACGGCGCTGGCCCCGATCCGTACCGCCTTCGCCCAAGGCCGCCCGATCCACGTCTTTGTCGATGAGACGCGCCCCTTCTTGCAGGGAGCCCGCTTGACCGCATGGGAACTGCTGCAAGCCGGGATTCCCCAGACCCTGATTACCGACAATATGGCTGCGTTTATGATGCAGCGCGGCCTCGTTGATTGCATCATCGTCGGCGCTGACCGCATCGCCGCCAACGGCGATGTCGCCAACAAGATCGGAACCTATGGCTTGGCCGTGTTGGCTCGCTATCACAATATCCCCTTCTACGTCGCCGCTCCTTACTCCACCATCGACCTCGCCACTGCTAGCGGCGCCGAGATTCCGATTGAAGAACGGGATCCGGCTGAGGTGACGCATATTGCCGGGATCGCAATTGCACCGCACGGTGTCAATGCTGCCCACCCAGCCTTTGATGTGACGCCGCACGAATTGGTGACGGCCATTATTACCGAGCGTGGCGTGGTACGCCCGCCCTTCCTTGACGCTTTACGTCAACTTGCGAGCGAGCCATGAGCGGCTTTGGCGCGTTTCAACCAGCTTGCCGGCCTCTGCTACGCGGCGGGTTGCCGCATGCCAACCCGGCAATGGTTGCCCAGTTGATCTGCCAGTATCTGCCGCAAACGCCGGCATGGCCGTTGCCGCCGCCGCGCACGCTGGCCGATACACCGTTTGCACTGGCGGCGCAGGGGGTGCCCGGCGTGCAGATCGATGTGGAACGTGACCGATTGGCAGTCGAGCACGAAACGCTGGAACGCGATGCGGCCCAAGTTGGCCTCGCCTACCTCCGCGGTGATGCCCAGTTTGCCGCGCTGAGCGGCCCGGCAGTCACGGTGCTGGAAGAATTGCTGCGCCGGCTCAATACCGAAGAACGGCAACCGCTGCTGCTCAAATACGAGACGATCGGCCCGGTGAGCCTCAGCTTGGCGCTGACCGATGATCACGACCGGCCACTGGCCTACGAGCCGGAATGGCGCGAGCTCTTGCTCTATTTGTGCAGCCTGCGCGTAGCATGGCAACACGAACAGGTGCAGGGGTACGCTATTCACCGGCTAGCAATGATTGATGAGCCGTTCCTCGATGCGCTGTCAACGCCGCTCTGCCCGCTCACGTGGGAGGATGGCATCGATCTGCTCAACCGATTGCTGGCTCATCTGCCGAGCCGCCGCGGTCTCTTTCTGAGCGGCAGCGTGCAGTGGGAAGAGGTATTGCATCTGCCAGTCGATGTGATCGGCTGCCACCTGACCGACCATCTGCAACCGCTGCTGGCCGCTGCGACGCCGCTCGCCGAATTTCTGGCCGATGGCGGATGTGTGGCTTGGGGAGTGGTGCCGGCAGAAGCGCGCCTGCTCGCCAACTCGCAGAGTGCTGAGCTACGTGATCAGACGTTGCAGGCGATCGATCAGATCGCCGCCACCACCGGCGTTGATGCGGCAGTGGTGCAGCGCCAATCGTTTCTTTCGTTCACTGGGAGCTTAGCCTACCTCAACCCGGCCCAAGCCGAACAAGCGTTGCAGATCTGCGCCGAGACGGCGCAGTTAGTTCAACAGGCGATTGGTTTTACTGACATGTAACATCGGTCTCCCGCTGGTCGCGGGGTATGCAGAGGAGTACGTACCGTGAAGATCGTGGTCACCGGTTCGCTTGCCTTCGATTACATCATGGATTTTCCCGGCTATTTCAAAGATTTTATGCTGAGCGACAAAGCGCATATTATTTCGGTCAGTTTTCTGGTCGATTCGATGCGCAAGTTGCGCGGCGGCGTCGCCGGGAATATTGCCTATAATTTGGCGCTGCTCGGCGAACGGCCGTTGATCGTCGGCGCCGCCGGCCACGATTTCGGCGCCTATCGCGAGTGGCTCGAAGAGCAGGGCGTGGACACCAGCGGGATTGCGATCATCGAGCACGAGTTTACCTCCTCTTGCTTTATCAATACCGATCAGGCCAATAATCAGATTGTCGCGTTCTACGCTGGCGCGATGGGACACGATCACCACAATTCCCTTTTAAATCGCGGCTTGACGGCGGATGATCTGGTGCTGATTTCGCCGACTAACCCCGATGCGATGCGCCGGTTTGCCCTCGAATGCCAGCAGATGGGGGTGCCCTATATCTTCGATCCGGGCAAGCAGACGCCGCGGCTTGACCCTGACCTGTTGGCGGTTGGCTTGCAAGGGGCGCGGGTGTTGATCAGTAACGATTACGAGTTTGGGATGATGGCGAAGTGTCTCTGCATCAGCGAAGACGAGCTGATCGCACGCGCGCCGATCACGATCGTCACCCGCGGGGTTGATGGCTCGCAGATCTATGTCGATGGCCAATTGGCTGCCCAGATTCCGATTGCGCCGGTGAGCGAGGTACGCGACCCGACCGGTGCCGGCGATGCCTACCTGTCCGGGATCGCGTTTGGGCTGGCGCGCGGTCTGCCGCTGGAAGTGACCGGCCGGATCGCGGCGCTCTGCGCGGCCTATGCGATTGAAGAGCGCGGTTGCCAAGAGCATCGCTTTACGTTGAACCAGTTTGCCAGCCGGTATCGCGCTGCGTTTGGCCACGATCTGCCGCTCGAGGTCTTCTCGCTGCGGGAGGCAGCATGAAGTGGGGCATTCTCAGCGCTGGCCGGATTGCCCGCCGGTTTGCCGGCGCGCTGGCCACTTCGCCAACCGAACAGACCGTCGCGATCGCGGCGCGTGACCCTGCCCGCGCCGTGACGTTCGCCGCCGATTTCGGCATTCCGCGCGCCTACAGCGATTACACCGCGCTGTTAGCCGATCCGGAGGTGGAGGCGGTCTATATCGCGCTGCCCAATGCCCTGCATGCCGAATGGGCAATTGCAGCCTTGCAGGCCGGCAAGCATGTGCTCTGCGAGAAGCCAATGGCGACGACACTGGCCGACGGGTTGGCGATGGTGGCTGCGGCCCAAGCCAACCGACGGCTGCTGATGGAGGCATTCATGTATCGCTTCCATCCGCAAACGATCACCGTCCAACGCTTGTTGGCCGATGGCGTGATCGGCGAGGTGCAACAGGTGCGCGGCAGCTTCGCCTTCTGGCTTGATGATGTGGCGAATATTCGCCTCGACCCCGCCCTAGGCGGCGGCGCGCTCTACGATATTGGCTGCTACCCGCTGAGCTATGCCCGCATGGCCTTTGGCTCCCGTCCCCAGATGGCGAGTGCGTTTAGCGCCGGTGAACCGATCGATCTGAGCCTCAGCGGCTTGCTGCGCTTTGCCGGCGATCGCTTCGCCACCATTACATGCAGCTTCCGCAGCGCGTGGAACCAGCGGGTTGAGATGATTGGCGACGCCGGCTGGCTCCATCTCGAACGTCCGTTTAACCCAACCCCCGAACAGGCGACGACGATCGCCGTGGCTCGCGGCGGTCGCCATGTCACGGTGGAAACGATCACCATTCCGCCAGCCGATCACTTTCAGTTAGAGGCGGAAGGCTTTGCGCGGCTCGCCGCCGCCGGTGAACCCATTCCCACTATCGGCGCGATGCCGCTCACCGAGTCGCTCGACAATCTTGCTGCGATGGAGGCGCTGTTTGCCAGCGCCAACACTGCAACGCATTCGGTTATTCTCGAACCAGCGTTAGCGCCGGAGTGGCCGGCAGGCACACTGGTTGGGCATGAGTAAAGGAGCAACGAAACAGTATGACCGCGAGCTACGACATCAAAGACATTAGCCTTGCTGAGCAGGGCCGTAAACGGATCGAGTGGGCCGAGAAAGAGATGCCGGTGCTGCGCTTGATCCGCGAGCGGTTTACCCGCGAGCAGCCATTGGCCGGCCTGCGTATTAGCGCCTGTCTGCACGTCACCACCGAGACCGCCAACCTGATGCGAACGCTGGCCGCCGGCGGCGCCGATGTGGTGCTGGTCGCTTCCAACCCGCTGAGCACCCAAGATGATGTGGCAGCGGCGCTGGTTGCCTACGAAGAGATTCCGGTCTTCGCGATCAAGGGTGAGAACAACGACGTCTACTATAGCCATATCCGGGCGGCGCTAGATCACAATCCGCAACTGACAATGGACGACGGCGCCGATCTCGTAACCGGCGTGCTGAAGGATCGGCCTGACCTCATCCCGCACATGGTCGGCAGCACCGAAGAGACGACTACCGGCGTCATCCGGCTCAAGGCGATGGCCAAGCAAGGCGTGTTGCCCTTCCCGGTGATCGCGGTCAACGACAGCGACACCAAGCACATGTTCGACAACCGCTACGGCACCGGCCAGAGCACGCTCGACGGCATCATCCGCGCTACCAACATCCTGCTGGCCGGCAAAACCTTCGTCGTCGCCGGCTATGGCTGGTGCTCGCGCGGCATCGCCGAGCGCGCGCGCGGCTTGGGCGCAAATGTGATCGTTACCGAGATCGATCCGGTCAAGGCGCTTGAAGCAGTGATGGACGGCTTCCGGGTCATGCCGATGGAGCAGGCCGCCCCGCAAGCCGACTTTATCGTCACCGCCACCGGCAACAAGCATGTGATCGACAGCAACGCCTTCGCGGTGATGAAAGACGGCTGCGTGATCGCTAACAGCGGCCACTTCAACGTCGAGATCAACATCCCGGCCCTCGAAGCGCTCAGCGTCGAGAAGCGCCAACCCCGCGCCTTCGTTGATCAGTACATTCTGCGCGACGGACGGGCGATCAACCTGCTCGGCGAAGGCCGCTTGATCAATTTGGCCAGCGCCGAAGGCCATCCCAGCGCAGTGATGGATATGAGTTTCGCCAATCAGGCGTTGGCGAGCGAGTTCTTGTTGCGCCACCAAGGCAAGTTGCCGGTCGGCGTGCATGCCTTGCCCAAAGAACTCGATCGCGAGATCGCAGCGTTGAAGTTGGCGGCGATGGGTATCTCGATCGACACCCTCACCCCCGAACAAGAGGCCTACCTCAATTCGTGGCAAGAGGGCACGTAAATCGTCGCGGATGCGCGGCCCCACATAGGGGCACACAGGCCCCACGTAGGGGCATACTGCCGTATGACCCCACCGGGGCCGCGCCCTCCGTCCGATAGAGAACAGGTCGAACCAACACACAGCAAGAGGTTGACTATGGCGAACACCTTCATGAACTCCCCGCGCTTCTACTTCACCAGCGAAAGCGTGAGCGAGGGGCACCCCGACAAGATGTGCGACCAGATTAGCGACGCCATCCTCGACGCCTTCCTCAGCCACGATCCGAAAGCACGGGTCGCGGTTGAGACCGCCACCACCACCGGGTTGATCGTCGTGCTGGGTGAAGTAACCTACGAGCGCGGCTATATCCCGATCGAAGAGATCGTCCGCCGCACGGTCAAAGAGATCGGCTACACCAGCGGCGAATACGGCTTCGACGCCGACACCTGCGGCGTGATGGTCGCCATTCACGGCCAATCGCCCGACATCGCCATGGGAGTTGACAAGGCGCTCGAAGCCAAAGTTGGCGCGATGCAAGATGATGTCGAGGCGGTCGGCGCCGGCGATCAGGGCATGATGTTCGGCTTCGCCTGTAACGAGTCGCCCGAAATGATGCCGCTGACGATCGCGCTGGCCCACCGACTGACGCGACGACTCGCCGAGGTGCGCAAGTCTGGGCAACTGCCGTGGCTGCGCCCCGACGGCAAGTCGCAGG
>NZ_DAOUDC010000050.1:0-80571 GCF_034431535.1 Chloroflexus sp.
CAAGGGCGCGCGCTTCTTGCTGGCCTCGACCTCGGAAGTCTACGGCGACCCGCAAGTCCATCCACAGCCGGAAAGCTACTACGGCCACGTCAATCCGGTGGGACCGCGTGGCGTTTATGATGAGGCCAAGCGGTTCGCCGAAGCGATGACCATGGCCTATCACACCTACCACGGGGTCGAGACGCGGATTGTGCGTATCTTCAACACCTACGGCCCGCGTATGCGGCTGCGCGATGGCCGGGTCGTGCCCAACTTCATTGCGCAGGCGCTGCGCGGCGAGCCGCTGACTATCTACGGCGACGGCAGCCAAACTCGCTCGTTCCAGTACGTCTCTGATCTGGTTGAGGGAGTCTACCGGTTGTTGTTTAGCGATGAGGTCGAACCGGTCAACATCGGCAATCCCGGCGAGTTCACTATCGCTGAATTTGCGCAGATCGTGAACGAGATTACCGGCAATAAGGCCGGTGTGGTCTACCGCGATCTGCGCACCAAAGACGATCCGCAGGTGCGCCAGCCCGATATCAGCAAGGCACGCCGGATTCTCAATTGGGAGCCAAAGGTGACGCTGCGCGAGGGTCTCGAACAGACCATCCCGTGGTTCCGCCAAGAGTTGCAGCGCCGCGGCGAATTATAACCAAGCAGGAGGAAAGATCACGGTATGAAGGCGGTCATTCTAGCCGGTGGCTACGGTACGCGCATTAGCGAAGAGAGCGCCATTCGTCCCAAACCGATGGTTGAGATCGGCGGGAGACCCATTCTCTGGCACATCATGAAGATCTATTCGGCCCATGGCATCAACGAGTTCATCATCTGTTGCGGCTACAAAGGGCATGTGATCAAGGAGTATTTTGCCAATTACTACCTACATCACGCCGATGTGACCTTTGACATGCACGCAAACCGCATGACCGTTCACCATACCGAAATTGAGCCTTGGCAGGTGACGCTGGTTGATACTGGTGAGAATACGATGACCGGCGGGCGGATCAAGCGCATCCAACCGTATGTCGGTAATGAGACCTTCTGCTTGACGTATGGCGATGGCGTGAGCGATGTCGATATTCGCTCGCTGATTGCCCATCACCGTGAGCAAGGCGTGACTGTTACCCTCACTGCGGTGCAGCCGCCGGGCCGCTTCGGCACCTTTACCTTGGGTGAATACCAGACCCTGATCGAGAGCTTTAAAGAGAAGCCGAGCGGCGATGGCGCGTATATCAACGGCGGCTTCTTTGTGGTCGAACCGGCGGCGTTTGATCTGATCGCCGGCGATGAAACGATTTGGGAGCGTGAGCCGCTGGAGCATTTGGCCCAAAGCGGCCAACTGGCCGCCTACCGCCATCACGGCTTCTGGCACCCGATGGATACCCTGCGTGACAAGAATTATCTCGAAAGCTTGTGGCAGAGCGGCCATGCGCCGTGGAAGATTTGGTAAACGTTTTTCCAGCGCCAGCGCGCCGGAATTCATTGCTCACAGCTCACGCAATGCTATTGCCAACGACCAGATCGCTGATGATTTCACCATTGCCCACTAGCAGCGCGCTCACACAAAGGAGACTAACATGAAAGCGCTCCTCACCGGCAGCGGCGGATATATTGGTATCGTTACTGCGCCGTACCTAATGGAACGCGGCCACGAAGTCGTTGGGGTTGATACCGGCTACTATGAGAGTGGCTGGCTGTACCACAGCGGCCAGCGCCAGCCCCAGTTGATCGTGCAAGATATTCGCCGGCTGACAGCCGAAGACCTCGCCGGTTTTGATGCTGTCATTCACATGGCCGAACTCTCGAATGATCCGCTCGGCCAGCTTAATCGCGAGTTGACGTTCCAGATCAACCATCAGGGCAGCGTCACGCTTGCCCAAGCCGCGAAAGCCGCCGGCGTCACCCGCTTTGTGTATATGTCGTCGTGTTCGGTGTATGGGATCGGCGAGGAGGGCGAGATCAAAACCGAAGAGTCGGCAGTTAATCCGCAGACGGCCTATGCCGAGTGCAAAGTGCTGGTCGAGCGCGATCTGGCGCAGATGGCGGATGACGACTTCTCGCCGGTCTTTCTGCGCAATGCCACTGCCTTTGGGCCATCGCCGCGCCAGCGGTTTGATGTCGTGCTCAACAATCTGGCCGGCTTAGCGTGGACAACCGGCAAGATTGCGATGATTAGCGATGGCACGCCGTGGCGGCCCTTGGTGCATATTCTCGACATTGCCCACGCGGTGGCCTGCGCGCTCGAAGCGCCGCGGGAAGCGATCCATAACCAAATTTTCAACGTCGGCGATAGCCGGCACAATTACCGTGTGCGCGAGATTGCCGAGATTGTGGCCGAGGTGTTTCCCGGCTGTGAGTTGACATTTGGCCGCAACGACGGCGATAATCGGAGTTACCGGGTTGATTTTAACAAGATTGCCACGCGCCTGCCCGGCTTCGCCTGCCGTTACGATGCCAAGGCTGGCGCTCAGCAATTGCGCGCAGTGTTTGAGCGGATCGGCATGACGCGCGAAATCTTTGAAGCGTCGCCGTATACGCGCCTCAAAATGTTGCGCCATCTAATCGCGACGAATCAGCTTGATGCCGAATTATTCTGGAGGAGTTAAGTATGCGCTTCATTCCGACTGAGCTGAAGGATGCTCATATTATCGAGTTGGAACCGCGCGAAGATAATCGCGGCTTTTTCGCGCGGGTGTGGGCCAAAGATGAATTCGCCGCACACGGGTTGGTTGATCGGGTTGTGCAGATGAATCTCTCGTACAATCAGGTCGCCGGCACCTTGCGCGGTATGCACTTCCAGCACGCGCCCTACGCTGAAACCAAGCTAGTGCGGTGCATTCGCGGCGCGATCTACGATGTCATCATTGATTTGCGCCCCGACTCACCGACTTACAAACGTTGGATCGGCGTCAAGCTGACTGCCGCCAACCGGTTGGCGCTGTATGTGCCGGAAGGCTTTGCTCATGGCTTTCAAACGCTGGAAGACGATACCGAGGTCTTCTATCAGGTTTCGCAGTACTACACGCCGAGCGCCGAGGGTGGCGTGCGCTACGATGATCCAGCATTTAGCATCGAGTGGCCGCTGCCGATCACCGAGATGAGCGAGAAAGATAAGCACTGGCCGTTGTTTCAGGGGTGATCCACTGGCGCAGGATTGCGTTTGCATAGAGTGCGGCAGTGAGACTGCCGCACACACTCGCTTGCTCTTTATGAACCGCTGCCGCCGCCAATCGACTCTAGCCTCTCAGCATACCGGAGATCGACGTTTGTAGCCAAGGAATCCACTATGATCCTCATCGACACTGCGCTTGAACGCGCTGAAACTGAAGGTCGCCCGATTCGGGTGGGCATGGTTGGCGCAGGTTTTATGGCGCGGGGAATTGCGCTCCAGATCATTCGCTACACCCATGGGATGCGGCTAGTGGCGATCGCCAACCGCACGATCGAGCGAGCAGTGCAGGCCTATATCGAGGCTGATGTGCCGGCGGAGGCGATCCGGCGTGTCGATTCACCTGCTGCACTCGCGGCGGCGCTCGCAGCCGACGCGCCGGCAGTGACCGATGATGCGCTGTTGCTCTGCGCCGCCGATGGCATCGATGTAATCCTCGAAGTCACTGGCGCAGTGGAGTTTGGTGCGCAGGTAGCGTTGGCAGCGATGCGCCACGGCAAACACGTGGTGACGATGAATGCCGAGCTAGATGGGACGCTTGGCGCAATTTTGCAAGTGTACGCGCGCCGCTACGGGGTCATTTTTACCTTGTCAGACGGCGATCAACCCGGTGTGACTATGAACCTCTACCGGTTTGTGCGCGGGTTAGGGGTGAAGCCGGTGTTGTGCGGCAATATCAAGGGTCTGCACGATCCGTACCGCAATCCGACCACACAGGCCAACTTTGCCCGCCAGTGGGGGCAAAATCCGTATATGGTCACGAGTTTCGCCGACGGCACTAAGATTTCGTTTGAGCAGGCGGTGGTGGCTAATGCAACCGGCATGCGGGTTGGGCGGCGCGGTATGTTCGGTCCCACCGTGTCTTCCGGCACACCGCTAGCCGATGTTGTTCACGACCTCTATCCGCTCGAAGCATTGTTGTCAGGGCCGGGAATTGTCGATTACGTCGTCGGCGCGACGCCGGGGCCGGGGGTGTTTGTGCTCGGCACCCACGACCATCCACGGATGCAGCATTACCTCAATCTGTACAAACTGGGCAAAGGGCCGCTCTACCTATTCTATACTCCCTACCATCTCTGCCACTTTGAAGTGCCCAATTCGGTGGCGCGGGCCGCGTTGTTTGCCGATACCGTGTTAGCCGCTGCTGGCCGGCCTTCTGTCGAGGTGATTACCGCCGCCAAGACTGACTTGCAGGCTGGGCAGACGATCGACGGGCTTGGCGGGTATATGACCTACGGGTTAGCTGAGAATGCCGATATTGCCCAAGCGGAACGGCTCTTGCCGATCGGGTTGGCTGAGGGTTGCACTCTGCTGCGTGACATCCCTAAAGATGGGATCATTACCTACGATGATGTGCGCCTGCCGGAAGGCCGGTTGAGCGATCAGTTACGGACCGAACAGGATGCGCTGTTTTGGGGGGAACAGCGGTAGGGACGAGGTATACGTCGTCCCTACCGCCGCGTTGCTTATGCTTCGTTCTTAAATATTTGAACTTCCCGCCATTTCATACATCCACTTACTCCTCCCTTGCGTAAAGAGAAGTGAAGCCGGAAATTGTGCAAGATATTTGCAAGAGATTGCCAAATACCGGTGTATGCGGAAGCGTTGTATTGTAGGGAGGAGACATCCGTGTTTCGTAAGCTGTCGATTGCCCTGACCACTGCCCTCTTATTCGCCCTGTTGGTTGTGCCGGCTGCCTTTGCCCAGAGCGGCGCGGCGAAAGTTCGCGTGATCCACGCTTCGCCCGATGCGCCGGCGGTGGATGTGTTCGTCAACGGGAATGCCGTATTGACCAACGTCGGCTTCTTTGCCGCCAGTCCTTACCTTGATCTACCAGCGGGCACCTACCGCGTACAAGTTGCTCCTACGGGCGCTGGCGCCGGTTCAGCGGTGATCGATGCAAATGTGACGATCGAGGCAGGCAAGGCCTACACCATCGCTGCGGTTGGCCCGGTGGCCAGCATCAATCCGCAGGTGATCGTCGATGATCTGCGTGCTCCGGCGGCTGGTCAAGCTAAGGTGCGGGTGTACCACTTCTCGCCTGATGCCCCAGCGGTGGATGTCAAGCTAGCCAATGGCACGACCCTGATCAGCAACTTGGCCTTCCCCAATGCCAGCAACTACCTCGAAGTTCCGGCAGGCACCTACGATCTGCAGGTGACACCCGCGGGCGGCAGCGCGGTGGTGATCAATCTGGCGGGTACGACCCTCAATGCCGGCCAGATCTACAGCGTCTTTGCCACCAATTTCGTTGCTAACATCACCCCGCAGCTTGCGGTGACTGCGCCGGTGACTACGGCGGCGCCGGCGGCGCTGCCCACCACCAGCGGCGAGACACTGCCGCTGGCGGCGCTGGCCCTGATCGCGCTGGCCCTGACCGCACTCGGTGGGATGGTGGTGCGCCGCAGCATGCGGTAAATCAATCGCTGCGTTCGGTGGAGGGCGGTTGCATTGCAGCCGCCCTCGTTGTGTTGTACGCGGTTTCGGGTGTGTGTACCGCAGCGGACGCGGAGGACGCAGAGGGTGCAAAGAGATGGAACGCAAAGGCGCTAAGAACGCAGCGGGCGCAAAGGGTTTTAACGCAAAGACACAACGGAACGGAGAGCGCGCAAAGAGATTTGAAATGAGTCTGACTCTCCGCGCCCGCCGCGCCTCCTGCGGAAGCAACATCCTGCTCCCTCCCCCAGCGTGTTGAGGAGCGGACAGAACATGTGGTCGGTCACACCCGTTGATCGCTGTGCGATGCCTCAACACCCGGCTTTGCGCTCACCCTCTCCTGCGCCAGTGAGAGAGGGGCACTGCTGCGTTCCACTTCCGCACTGCTGTGCCCACCAACAACGCAGCTCCCCCCTCTCCTGCTGCGAGGTGGAAGAGGGGGCCGGAGGTGAGGGTACACCAGCGCATCCCAAAGCTATAAACCATATCTGCGGCCACGCACTCTGTCCGCCCCTAAACCTCCAGTGGGGTGGGGCAACATGCATCCACCCCAGCGTATCATCCTACCTCTTGACAAGCCCATACCAATAGTGTAAAATTAACACTAGACGGGTATAGCCCGTCTTTCGACCGGTACTAATTAGTGTCAATAAGACACTTACAAGGAGGCGCGCCATGATGACCATCTTCTTGTTGGGGCTAACGGCGCTGGTGGGTATAACGGTGGTCAGCTCGGCGCTGCCGCGACCTATACCGCCGCCGATGGTCTAGCTGCGTGCCGAAACTCCGGCAGAGGCGAGTGGCGGTGATTTGGGGTTTGCGTTGATTATCTTTGTGGTGCTGGCGTTGGTGGTGGCGATGGCGGTGTGAGGTGATCGGACGCAACGTTCACCCCTCTCCGCGCCGCCAGTTCCAGATGATGACCGAGAGGTAGCCGGCGGCGCCAATCGCGACCCCAACCGGCCACGAGTTGCTGGCTTGCATGCCGACTAAGCCGGCCAGCAGCGGCCCGACCGCCGCCAACAGCGGGCGCAGATCGTCGCTGGGGGTGAGGCTGGCGCGGCGGCGGCGCGGGCGCGGCGGCGCTTCGGTTGGCGGCAAGTCAGGTTGCTCGGTTTCGCCATCGTCTTCGTCATCATCTTCGGCCTCGAAGATGGCCGGCGGGAGCGGGTTCTCGACCGGCGGGTTCTCGCGCAGTTCGGCGCGGTAGGCTTTGCGCCAGCGATAGGTTGGCCGGCGGCGCGTTTCGTACAGGTGGTAGGCGGCCCGCTGCAAGAAAGCCGGCTGGCCGGCGCTGAGCGCCATCAGTTCACGCACTTCGTCGGCGCTAAAGAGCGGTTCGCCTTCCTCAAGGTAGCTGTCGAGCAGCAGGCGCGCTTCGGCAAAGCTGAGCGGGCCAAGCCGCACGGTGGCGAACGGTTCGCTGAGCGCTGGCGGCGCGCCGCGCACGGCCCCAACCACCATCAGATCGTAAGCCATGCTCTGGCCGGTCGGCCCGGCGACGCCGTGGTAGCCGGGGGCACTGCGCCGGGCGAGCCGGCCTAACCGTTCGAGCAGGTCTTCGCCCCAGCCGGCGGCAATTGCCGACTCGACCCCATCGAGGCAGATCAGCACCGGGCGGCCATTGGCGGCCAACCGCCGCTCTAGCGCGGCGATCGTCGGTTCGCTGCCGCCGAGCGCGCGCACGATCAGGCCGTAGGTGGTGGCGGCATCGGGCAAGACGGCCAGATCGAGGTAGAAGGCGTTGAGGTTGGGGATTTCGAGCACTGCACCGGCAGCTTGGGCCAGATGGGTGAGCAGCGACGAGCGCCCACTGCCGCTCGGCCCGTACAGCAAAATGGGCCGCCGCTGTTCGAGGTGCTCGCACGCCGCGCCGAGCTCGCGCCAACGCCCGACAAACTTGCCCGGATCGGTGATGCGCCCGCGTTCGCTAAAGGGGTTCATACGTTCCACCTGCGGGGGAATAGCGAGGTAGGGATCAGGCAGATAGGGTATGTTCAAGCACTGGTTTCTATTGCCTACTCCCTATTCCCCACTCCCTATCTCCTTACCGTTCCAGATACCATCGTTCAATATTCCACAAATACCGCGGCGTGTTCAGATCGATCGGGCCGTCGAGTGTGCGCAAGCGTGCATCGAGCACGATCGCCGTGCGATCAACCCACAGGTACAAATAGGGTAACTCGCTCGCAAGGCGGGCCTGCGTCTGGGCAATCGCGCTGCGCCGTTCGTCACGCCCGTAGAGCTGGCGGGCAATCAGCGCCTGCTCATCGTAGACCGGATCGTTGAAACCGACGAAGTTGCGCGTGGCCCGCGTGTCACCCGGCCCCTGTTCGAGCTGGCTGGAATGGAAAAGGGCGAAATCGCCGGGATCGTAGAACATGGTATCAGCAAAGGCTGGATCACCGGCGCCGTTGATCCAACTGCCCAGCAAGAGGTCGAAATCGTAAGGCGCGACATAGCGGGCGAGCATGACGGTGGCAAAGTCGGCTGGTTCAACCACGATCTGAATGCCAATGCTGGCGGCGATTTCAGCGATGCGCCGCGCTGCAACCAACCGCCGTTCATCGTCGTTGCGCACATAGAGGCGGGCAATCAGCGGCACCCCCTCGCGCTGGCGAATCGTCGCCCCTGCCGGCAACGTCCAGCCGGCGGCATCAAGGATTTCACGCGCCGCCGGCAAGTCGCCGGCAGTCACCGGCGGGGTCAGGTCGGCCCAGCTTCCCGGCAATGCGCCGTTGCCAACCGGAATACCAGCACCTTTGGTAGCAGTCTCGACGAGGCGAGGGAGGTCAATCGCGGTCGCCAAGGCTTGCCGCAGGCGGACATCGGCAAAGGGCCGGCCGGGGCGCAAGTTGAAGGCGAGAAAATATACGCCGTTTTCGGGGATGCTGCCGCTGCGCAGCGTGGTCACATCGATGAGCGCGTCTTGGCTGCCCCATGGCAGTTCGGCGGCTTGCAGCCGGCCATCGCGCAGCGCGCTCTGGGTGAGGCCAGTTTCGGGAATGACCGTTAAAACCACCCGATCGAGCAGCGGTGCGCCGTGGTGATACTGTTCAAACCGGTCGAGAACGAGGCTCCCATTGGCTTGCCGCTCGGTCAGGCGAAACGGCCCGCTGCCGACCGACTGGTTCAAGAAATTAATCTGGCTCAGCTCGCGTCCGGCGAAGAGGTGGCGGGGCAGGATCGGCACGGCGAGCAAACTGAGCATCGGCGCATACCGGCTGCGCAGTTCGATCACCACAGTGCGCTCGTCAGAAGCGGAGGCGGTGGCAATGTAGCGCAGATCGGCTAACAACGCCGTGCTGGTTTCGGGCAAACTGCGCAACGCTTCGAGGGTAAAGAGCACATCAGCCGCGGTTAGCGGCTGGCCGTCGTGCCAGCGCAGATCGGGGCGCAGGGTAAAGGTGAGCGTCCGGCCTTCGGCATCGATATCGAGCCGTTCGGCTAGATCGGGCGTAGGCCAGAGATCGGCGTCGAGGCGCATCAAACCGTTGTACAGCAAGCCGATCAGGAGTTCTTCACCTCGTGAGCGCGGTTGCCAAGGGCGCAGATCGGTGATATTGGCGGCAATCCGCAGGTTTAGCGTGCCGCCGCGCGGCAGCGGCGTTGCGGTCGGCGGCGGTGTTGCGGTCGGCGGCAGGGTGCTGGTCGGTGTTGGCGTTGCTGGCGCCGCACACGCCGCCAGCCAGATGCTCAACCCCATTAACCAGACGATCCGGAACCAGCGCTGCCAACGAGGGTTACGATGCTTCATAAAATTATTATACCAATGCTCATTTTATCAGGGGGCGATGAACGAAAGCTTGTGGTACAATACCATAGCAATGAAACGCTCCACACTGGCCGGTCGAGATGGCGCGGAAAGGGATAAAGCATGGCATCACGGCTGCATGAAGCGGAATCCTTCGTCTGGCATCGCTTGGCCCCATTCGGGCAGGCGCAGTCATTTCGCCGGCACAGCACCATTTATACTCCGGCCCAACCGGCACAAACCTTGTACCTGCTTGCCAACGGGCAAGTAGGGTTGCACCTTGCCTCAAAAGAAGGGCGTTTGCTGACTGTGCGCGTCGTTGAGAACGGCCAAGTATTTGGCTTGAGCGCCCTCGAGCGTGAGGCCACGTACGACACCTTCGCCGAGGCGTTGACGCCGGTGCGCGCGTTAGCCGTGCCGCGAGTCGAAGCGTTGCAGGCGATTGCGAACGATGGTGCGTTGGCGACGGCAATGATCGAGTTGCTCGGCCAGCAACGGCTGATCGTCAGCCGCCGGATCGAAGAAGTGGCGTTCAAGTCGGTACCGGCCCGGTTGGCTTCGGTGCTGCTCGAAATGTCTGAGACGCAGCCGGTCGCAACGCCGCAGCCGGCCCGGCTGCCGCGCCGTACCCATCAACAACTGGCCGACATGATCAACGCCTACCGCGAAACCGTTACCAAAGTGATCAATCAGTTCCGCGATGCGCGCTTGCTTGATGTGGACAGCTCCGGCATCACGCTGCTCAACCCATCGCGCTTGCGCGAATTGGCCCAGAGTTAGCTTGCTACATTTCAGCGCGTTGTCTGCTCGGCTTCGGTACGCGCGCGGGTTTTGCGTTTGCGCAGATGCTCGCGCCGCACCGCCAACTTCCACCATAATTCGATCAATTGCACAAAGGTGCGCCACAGCCGCGGGAAGTTGAAGAACTGGCTCTTGCCGTAGGTGCGGTGATAGTGATGCACTGGCACTTCGGCGAACCGGTAGCCGGAGTCTTGCAATTTCTTGACTAATTCGAGGCAGATGGTGCCGCTGTCTGATTCCAATTCGATGTCGTCGAAGACATGGCGGCGAATCAGGCGGAAATCGCAATCGACGTCGCGCAGCTTGAAGCCGAAGAGAAACTTCACGGTGTGGTGATAGATCCGCCCGATAATGATCCGGTGCAGCGGATCGCCGCGATCGATCTTCCAACCGTTGACAATATCGACATCCTCGCGTAGCGCCGGCAAGAGCAGCTTGAGTTCGCGCGGATCGTATTGGGCATCGCCATCGGTGTAGAAGACCAGATCTTTCGTCGCCTTGGCGAAGCCGACCCGCAACGCGCCGCCGTAACCGAGCGCCTGCCGGTGGGTGTAGACCCGCAGCTTGTCGTAGCGTTTGGCTAGCGACTCAAGCACCTCGACTGTGTAGTCGGTGCTGCCGTTCTCGACCACGATCACTTCGTAATCGTCAGTAATCTCTTCGAGCGTCTCGATCGCTGCGACCACCATGCTGCCGATCGTGCCGGCGTCGTTGCAAGCGGGGAAGAAGACACTGATACTGGGCCGATTGTCCATGCTGTAAAACTCCCTGCGCCATTGGGTTAGTTGCCGGCTGATTATACCATAGGGGTGTTGTTCGTGGCGGTGAGGGGGCAAACGCTGTGTCTTCGCATGCAACCCTTCGCGCCCTTTGCGTGCTTGGCTTTACCTGCCCTCACCCCCCGGCCTCCTCTCCCACCTCACGGCGGGCGAGGGGGCCACAGGGTTGGCGGGAAAGGCATCATCGAGCGAAATGCAGCCGCGCCCCTCTCCCGCGCTAGGGGTTGAGGGGAACACATGGTGTTTACCGCAGAGAACGCCGAGGACGCAAAGGATGATCACCATCCCAAAACCTCTTCGCGTCCTCTGCGTCCTTAGCGCCGTTGCGTTGAAACCCTTTGCTCCCTCTGCGTCGTTGGATCGCTGTGCGAGCCTAGGTGTGTTATCATGCCCCTGCGGCGTGGCGGGCGTAGCGAGGATGGGTATGGAGACAGTACTTTCGTGGCTCTTGCTGATGATGATCCTGCTGTCGGCGTGGTATGTGATCGCATATCTGGTTGCGTTTGTTCATCTGCGCGAACGGATGCTCTTCTTGCCGATGGTACAGTGGATCCTCGTCGGGGTAGGGCTCGGTTCGATTGTGATCAACAATGGCACACCGGTGCTAGTGTGGGTGATGACGCCGCTCTTAATCGGGTTGGCGCTGGCCGGGATCTGGCGGCAACATCCGCGCGGGTTGGCGCTTATCTTGCGGTCGTATCCCCGTGGCACGCTTGACGTGCTTTCGTTTCGGCGTCCGGTGATCGACCTGAAACGCCGAGTACGCACGAAGTAGCGTTCAAACGGTGGATTGGCGTTCCTTGCCGGTGACGGCAGCGAGGGGTTGAAGCAGGTTATGAGAGATGATCTTGTCGCGGCGCTGCTGCGCGTCGTCGATCCCGCCATTGTGTTGCGCCGGCCTGAAGAGCTGATGCTCTACGAGTACGATGGCTCGGTGCTCGATCAAGGGATGCCGGAGGTGGTGGTGGTGCCAAGCACCACTGACGAGGTGGCTGCCTGCGTCAAGGTGGCTGCCCAACTCGGCGCACCAATCGTGGCGCGGGGCGCCGGCACCGGTTTGGCCGGCGGTTCGGTGCCCGAACATGGTGGGTTGGTCATTTCGCTCACCCGCCTGAACCGCATTCTCGCAATTGATCCAGTGACCCGCACGGCCCGCGTACAAGCTGGCGTGGTCAATACTGATCTGAGTCTGGCCGCCGCGCGCTACGGCCTCCATTTCGCCCCTGATCCGAGCAGCCAGCGTTCAAGCACGATTGGCGGCAATCTCGCCACCAACGCTGGCGGGCCGCATTGCTTGAAGTACGGTGTGACCACCAACCATGTCTTAGCCGCTACTGTGGTGTTAGCCGATGGCCGGGTGGTAGAGCTGGGCAGCGCCGCGCTCGATGCCCCCAGCTACGATCTGCTCGGCGTGATGATTGGCAGCGAAGGCACGCTGGGCATCGTCACCGAGGCGCTGGTCAAGCTGACGCCAAACCCGGAAGCGGTGCGCACGTTTCTCGCCATTTACGATAATCTCGATGCCGCCAGCACGACGGTATCGGCCATCATTGCCCACGGCATTCTGCCCGCGGCGCTTGAGATGCTGGTCGGGCAGGGCATTGCGGCGGTGGAAGCGGCGGTGCGGGCCGGTTATCCGGCTGATGCGCGGGCCGTGCTGTTGATCGAGATCGACGGTTTGGGCGAAGAGGTGGCGGCGCAGGCTGAGCAGATCGCGGCCTTGTGCCGGCAGCATGGCGCGCGCGAGTTGCGCGCCGCCCAAGATGAAGCGCAGCGGGCCAAGTTGTGGGCCGGGCGCAAGGGTGCGTTAGCCGCCTGTGCGCGGATTGCGCCCCACTACCATATTCAAGATGGGGTGGTGCCGCGTTCGCGGTTGCCCGAATTGCTCCGGCTCACCGAAGAGGTGGCGACACGCCATCAGATCACCATCGTAAATATCTTTCACGCCGGTGACGGCAACCTGCATCCGTTGTTGCTGTTCGATCTGCGCCACCCCGGTGCCCTCGAGCGGGCAGTGGCGGCGAGTGAAGAGATTTTGCAGGCCTGTGTCGCTGCTGGTGGCACTATCAGCGGCGAACACGGGATCGGGATCGAGAAGCGCGATTATTTGGGATGGATCTTTGGCCCCTCCGATCTGGCCACTTTTGCCGATGTGCGGGCGGTCTTTGATCCGGTTGGCATGATGAATCCTTGCAAACTGTTGCCTAGCGGTAGCAATTGTACCGATATTCGCCGTGCGCACGGCGCGTTGCGCGCGGTTGATCGCGGGGCATGGATTTGATGCCGGTGCAAAGGCGTGATAATGAAAAATGTAGCAGCTTCCCAACCAACCCTCCAAACCGCCGCGTATGCGCTCGGTGATCGCTTGCCGAGCCACGTGGCGCAGCCGGCGACTGGGGCCGAAATGGCTGAAGTGCTCGCTGCTGCGTCCCGCGCGCGCGCGGCGGTGGCGCCGTGGGGCGCCGGTATGCGCCAGTTTGTGACTAACCCGCCTACACGCTACGATCTGGCCCTCGATCTGCGCCGGCTCAATCGGGTGATCGAGTACTCTCCCGCCGATCTGGTCGTGATGGTCGAGGCTGGCATCACCTTGGGCGTACTGCAAGCGGTGCTGGCCGAGCACAATCAATGGCTGCCGTGGGATCCGCCGGCGCCTGAGACCGTTACCATCGGCGGGTTATTGGCGACGGCGGCGTGGGGGCCGTTGCGGCTTGGCTATGGCGGGCCGCGCGATTGGTTGCTCGGCATGCAAGTGGTGCTCGGCGATGGCCGGATTGCCCAGAGCGGCGGGCGGGTGGTGAAGAATGTGGCTGGCTACGACACGCATAAATTGCACCTTGGCGCGTTCGGTACGCTTGGTGTCATCGCTGCCGTCACATTCAAAGTCGCACCCTTGCCGGAACGCATCGCATCGGTGCGAGCCGTCTTTGCCACCCCTGCCGCGGCGCTGCACGCCGCCGCCGCCATCCGGCAACCGCCGGCGCAACCGGTCGCGTTGGCTATCACCGTGGCTGAGACGGTCACGCTGACGGTTCGGTTTGCCGGCGTCGCCGCAGCCGTCGAGCGCCAACTGGGGTTAGCGACCGCCGCTTGTGCTCTTGCTGAGGATGTCGCGCTCAGCGTCGATGATCGTGAACTGTGGGCAGTATCATCCGCGCCGGACAATGCTCTCATGCTGCGCATTGGCGTGCCTGAGCGGATGCTGGCCGCCGCCGTCGATGCAGTGACGGCGCTGGCCCCTTCCCATCTCACCATCTTCCCCGGTCTTGGTCTGATGGTGGGGCGCTGGCCGGCAGCAGCAGCAGCGCATCTGCCTGCCCTCCGCCAAACCCTTGCCGGGATGGAGGGCTACGCCGTGGTTGAACGCGGCCCCGCTGGGATCGATCGCTGGGGACCGCCGCCGCCAACGATCGATCTAATGCGTGCATTGCGCCAGCGGTGGGATCCGGCGGGGATTCTCAATCCGGGGCGGTGGATCGTGGAATAATCGAGATTTCGCTCCTTTGGGGTGGTTAGACGGTTCGCAGACAAGGAGAATAGTATGGCGCTGCTCGGTTCACTGATTGCGTTGGGTGCGGCGCTGGTCTTTGCCGCGTTAGCGATTGCGACCCTCTGGGGTGGTTGGCAGGCGGTGCAGCGCGAACTCGTACGCGGGTTCGTGAGTACCAATCCTCCGGCTGGCGAACGTATCTGGAGTATCCTCTTAACCGTTGTTCCGCTCTTAGGCGCGGCGCTGCTTGGCCTGCTGGCGGCATGGCGAATCGCGCAAGTAGCCTTTGGGCTTGGATAAGGAGAAAAACCGTATGACCCGTCCCCGTCCGGTGGTGTTAATTATTATGGATGGCTGGGGCGTTGCGCCTCCCGGCCCCGGCAATGCGGCTGAACTGGCCGATACGCCGCACGTTGATGAGTGGATGGCGACCTGCCCCTTCACGACGCTAGGCGCTTCGGGGTTGGATGTGGGGCTGCCGGCAGGACAAATCGGCAACTCGGAAGTCGGCCATCTCAATATTGGCGCCGGCTTTGTCATCTATCAGGAGCTGACCCGCATCAGCAAAGCGATCGCTGACGGCGATTTCTTCACCAATCCAGCCTTATTGCAGGCGATTGAGCACGTCAAACAACGCGACTCGGCCCTGCACCTGATGGGTCTTTTCGGCCCCGGTGGCGTCCATGCTCACGAGGATCACCTGCATGCGCTGCTTGAATTGGCTCACCGCCACCAATTGCGCCGCGTCTATCTGCACCTCTTCCTCGACGGGCGCGATGTATTGCCGCGCAGCGCGCTGGGTTTTCTCGATACGCTGGAAGGGGTGATCACCCGGCTCGGTACCGGCGTGATCGCCACGGTGTCAGGGCGCTACTACGCGATGGATCGCGACAAGCGCTGGGAGCGCACCGGCAAGGCGTATACGGCACTGGTCGATGGCGTTGGCGAGCGGGCGCCCTCGGCGCGGGCGGCGATTGAAGCTTCGTATGCGAAGGATGTCAGCGATGAGTTTGTCTTGCCAACGGTGATCGTCGGCGCTGATGGCGCGCCCATCGCTACCGTGCGCGACGGCGATGCAGTGATCTTCACCAACTTCCGCCCCGACCGGGGCCGCCAATTGACCCGCGCCTTCGTCGATCTAGACCTCAACGAGCGCATTCGCCAGCATTACGAGCGGCAAAAAGCCGAGGGTCAGCCGCTGCCGCCGCAGATTTGGCAGCGTGATCGGCAGTTGCGTGATCTGTGCTTCGTGACGATGACCCAATACGAAGAAGGTTTGCCGGTATTGATCGCCTTCCCGCCGCGGTACGTCACGAGCCCGTTAGCGGCGGTGATTAGCCAAGCCGGCATGCGCCAGTTCCACATCGCCGAAACCGAGAAGTACCCGCACGTCACCTTCTTCCTCAACGGCGGGCGCGAAGAGCCGTTCCCCGGCGAGGATCGCCAGCTCATTCCCTCGCCGAAAGTCGCCACCTACGACCTCAAGCCGGAAATGAGCGCGCCGGAAGTGACCGAGGCGCTCTTGCAGGCGATCGAGAGCGACCAGTACGATTTCATTGTGGTCAATTACGCCAACCCGGATATGGTAGGCCATACCGGTAGCATTCCAGCGGTGATTAAGGCGTGCGAAGCGGTCGATACCGGGTTGGCGAAGGTGGTGCCGGCGATTTTGGCCCACGGCGGGGTAGCGCTGGTCATTGCCGACCACGGCAACGCCGAGCAGATGATCGATCCGGAGACGGGCGGCCCGCACACGGCCCACACGACCAACCCCGCGCCTTGTTTCCTGATCGGCGGCCCCGGCTACGGCAAAGACGACGTAAGCCTGCGCAGCGGCGGACGGTTAGCCGACGTGGCGCCGACGCTGCTAGAGCTGTTGGGCTTGCCGCCGGCTGCCGATATGACCGGGCAAAGCCTGCTTGTGCGACGGTAGGTAGTTCAGTCGCGCAGGATGCGATTCAGGGCGGGTTTGCAACCCGCCCTGACCATTATCCGAACAGATCGAGCGTCCGTCCGTGCCTTGGCTTCCGCTCATTTCGCCAAGGCACGCACTGCGGCAATCAAATCACTGCGCCGGTAGCGACCCTTTTGTACCACCGTTGCGCCAATGTTGGTGAGTGTGCTCAACTCATCGTGATGGAGCATTTTGGCAGTAACAACCACAACCGGAGTAGTCATTGTTTGCCGCATCTGATGCAAGAGGGCTAACCCATCGCCATCAGGCAGTATCAAATCAAGAATTACCAGCGCCGGCTTCGCACTAAGCCAGACCGTTCGCCCGACAACGCCATCGCTAGCTTCAAGCACATGCCAACCTTCGCTTTCTAATGCATGCCTGATCATCAAGCGAGTTGGTGTATCGTCTTCAAGCAATAACATGGAGATTGACGCCGGTTGTGGTCGTTGCAACACTGTCTTCACAGTGTGAATCACCGCATTCACATCATCCGGCCACCGCCTCGATCTTGGCGCTATCGAGCAGAATATTGAGCCGGCTCAGCAAGCGACGACTAGCGCGGGCAATCGTGCCGGCGTCTTCGGAAGCTGCCGGGCGGTCAGTGATGGCCTCGCGCAACATTTCACTCATCGCAATAATGGTATTAAGTGGGTTGCGCACATCGTGGTCGAGGCGGGCCAGAAAGGCGCTGCGCTCGCGATTGATGGCTTCGGCAGCCTCTTTTGCTTGTTGTAACGACCCTACCAGCCTCACTTGAGTCAGTGCCTGTCTGGACAAGCGTGCGGCAATGCCTACATAGGCGATCTCGTCGTCGGTGAAGGCGTTGGGTTGCGGGCGATACAGGGCCAACCAGGCATAATCTTGCTGATGACAATTGCGCTAGAGAACACGACATTGAGACGACGGTTCAATGTAGGCGCCGGATCCATCATCGCCGCACCTCAGCCCAAACTGCACGGTAGAGTTCGTACGTCGCTAAGTCAACATCGACTAACCGGAACAACCGCCCCTCTTGTTCGAGGGCCTGATAGCGCTGGATTAAGCGCTGTAGTTCGTTGTCAAGACGATCAAAGGCGGCGCGATTCGGGGAAATATAGCGAGTCTTGTTTGCTAAAGCCGCACCGTGTTCAGCCGTCAATTGATAAACTGCTCGGCAGCAGCGTGGTGAGCGGCATCGGTGAGCACACACATATTATCAGCCGCGAAAATGGCGCCCTTAGCCGGAATTTCAAACCGGATGTCAGGATCGATACTCGCTACTTGGAGAATATCGCCACTCCCTTCGATCACCACATCGGCTTCGCTGTTGGCTAAGAAGGTTTGCCCATCATCGCCGGCAAAACGAATAATGCGCCCAGCGTGCGCGCGCAACCAATCACGCGCAGCGCCGATAGCGGCCGGATCACTTGTATTTGGGCTATATTCCAGCTTTATCAAGGCTAATCCGAGACCAAAGCGGGGATCGTCAATCATAACCACGCGATTGCTGCGGGCCGGGTCGAACACGTCGGCCCAATTGGTGATCGGCTAGCTCTGGGCTGATTGGCGGTAGCCAAAGCCAAGCCCCCCATAAATACGGTACGCAAAAGCGATTGACCGGATCACTTGCGATCCGAATTAAATGCTGGATCAAGATTGGTCAGATTGGGGATCCGTCCAAGGTTTAGCACGGCCAACCGCTGCTCGCGGAGCAGTCGATCGATGAGCACATCGCTGACGATCACCAAATCGTACGGCTCTTTGGTAGTGGTCAGAATGTTGTACAGCTCTTCGTTGTTGCTGTAGGTGTGGTAGACAATGGCAATGCCGGTTTCATCAGTAAACGCATCAAGTAATGCAGGAATCAATATAGGTATCCCAGTTGAGGATGCGGAGCAGCGCAGGGGGGCGGCGACAGTGGCGACGGCGCGGCACAACCGATCATAACCCAGCTTACAAACAGTAGTTTGACGAGACGTGACGTCATTGGATAAAAATTTGGGCGTAACGATTTAGCATTCTTTGCGGTATTCGTGATAGTACGATGATATTACCAACCGGCAATCATTTCGTGCCAATACGGTGCTCGTACCGGCAGTGCGAAAGCGGAGTATAATAAGTGCCGCCTGCACTCTGCCCCTCACGACAGGAGTGATGCGTATGTCAGCTCGCCGCCAGTGCTGGGAGATCCGCCCGCCAGCGCCTGCCGATGTTAGCGAACGTCTTGGTCTACCGCCGTTGCTGGCGACGTTGCTGTACCAGCGCGGGTTGCACGATCCCGCCGCCGCTAGCGCTTTTCTCGCCGCCGATTACGCTACCGGCTTGCACGATCCGTTCCAAATGCGCGGTATGGCTGAAGCCGCGGCCCGGATCGCTGCGGCCATCGATCGCGGTGAGTTGATGGCCGTCTATGGCGATTTTGATGTTGATGGGGTGACGGCAGTCGCGCTGCTGAACCAAGCGATTGGTGCAATGGGCGGGCGAATCCGGCCCTATATTCCGCATCGCGCTCGCGAGGGCTATGGCTTGAACAACGTTGCGATCGGCCAGTTGGCCGCTGATGGCGTGCGTTTGCTGATTACGGTTGATTGCGGCATCTCGAACTATGCTGAAGTGACTGAGGCCAACCGGTTGGGGATTGACGTGATCGTTACAGACCACCACCATCCGCCTGCCGAGCTGCCGCTGGCGTTGGCGGTGGTCAATCCCAAGCAACCCGATTGCGCGTATCCATTCAAAGGTCTGGTCGGGGTTGGGATTGCCTTCAAGCTCATACAGGCGCTGGCGCGCTACGGCAAGCGTCCGGCCAATTTGCGCGGGCGTGATATGCTCGATCTAGTAGCGCTGGGCACGGTAGCCGATATGGGGCCATTGCTCGATGAGAATCGGGTATTAGTGCGGGCGGGTCTGATCGCGCTCAACGAGACGGCACGCCCCGGTGTGCGCGCGCTGATGGCTGCCGCCGGGCTAGCACTCGGCTTGATCGACAGCGATGCGATTGCTTTTGCGCTCGCCCCCCGTCTCAACGCCGCCGGGCGGCTCGCCGACGCCCGCCGCGCTTATGAGTTGTTGCTGGCCAGTGACCGGGAAACTGCCGATGGGTTAGCCGCTGAATTGAATGCCACCAATCGCGAGCGGCAGACGCTGACCCGCCAGTTGCAGGCGCGGGCCGAAGAGCTAGTTGCGCAGAGCGGTCGGGCTGAGCAGCCGCTGATCGTGCTCGCCAGTCCTGAATTCAACGCTGGTGTGATCGGGTTGGTGGCGGCTCGCATCGCCGAGACCTACCATCGTCCGGTCGTGGTGATCGAGCAAGGCGTTGAAACCTCGCGCGGTTCGGCCCGCTCGATTCCGGGTTTTAGCATGATCGATATCTTCGATCAATGCGCTGACCTCTTCGTGCGTTACGGCGGCCATGCTGCGGCAGCCGGCTTTACCATTGCCACCGCGCAGATTCCGGCGCTCGAACAGCGATTGCTCGCCTTGAGCCGGCAATATTTGCGCGACGACCAACTGATGCCGCGGCTGATGATTGACGCGGTGTTGCCGCTGACCGAACTATCGTGGGAGCTGTACACCGGTATCCAGCAACTGGAGCCATTTGGGCAAGGCAACCCGCAGCCGATCTTGATGGCGCCCAACGTGACCGCCATTGACCCCCAGCCTACTAGCGACGGCGCCCATCTGCGCATGCGGGTGCGCGCCGGCAATAGCGTCTTCGAGGCAATCGGCTTTCACTTCGGTCGCTTGGCCGAAGCGTTGCAGCGGTACCCAACGATTGATCTCGCCTATCAATTGGCAGTGGATGAATGGAACGGGCAACGGCGGATGCGGTTGCTGGTGCGTGATTTCCGGCGGGTGGGGAGCGCGCGGAACGGCGGATAACACCAAACCGCCCTGCCTTGATGATAGGCAGGGCGGTGCATAGAGACCGGATGCGAGCAGTTAGGCGTCAGACTGGTTGGTAACCGGTGGTTGGGGCCGGCGCGCCGGCAACGGGTTCACGCCCCACAACGACTGAAGGTGTTGGCGCGCGCCGCCGGTGCGCCGATCGAGCAACATCACGAAACGACTCGCGTTTGCCAGTCCCAGACGCTCAACCAATGCCGCCCATCCTTCCTCGATCAGCCGAGTCTCGGATTGATTCATCGCATCTGCTCCTTAACTAACTGTAGGTCAGCCTCGACCATCATCTGCACCAGTTCGGGGAACGAGGTGCGTGGTTGCCAGCCAAGCTTCTGGCGGGCCTTAGAGGGATCGCCGATCAGCAGATCCACTTCGGCTGGGCGCATAAAGCGTTGGTCGACCACCACATAATCGCGATAGTCAAGACCGACATAACTAAATGCCAACTCGCAAAACTCGCGGACTGAATGCGTTTCGCCGGTGGCGATCACGTAGTCATCGGGCTGATCCTGTTGCAGCATCAGCCACATCGCTGCGACGTAATCACCGGCAAACCCCCAATCGCGCCGAGCCTCAAGGTTGCCCAATCGCAGCTCCTCATCGAGCCCGAGCTTAATCCGCGCCACACCGTGCGAAATCTTGCGAGTGACAAACTCAAGCCCGCGCCGCGGACTCTCGTGGTTAAACAGGATGCCAGAAGTGGTGTGCATCCCGTAGCTTTCGCGATAGTTCACCGTAATCCAGTGACCATACACCTTAGCGACCCCATAGGGGCTGCGCGGGTAGAATGGCGTTGTCTCTTTCTGCGGCACCTCCACCACTTTGCCGAACATTTCACTGCTCGACGCCTGATAAAACCGGATGTCGGGATCCACAATCCGCACCGCATCGAGCAACCGGGTAACGCCCAACGCGGTGGTTTCGCCGGTAAAGACCGGCTGCGGCCACGAGGTCTGCACGAAGGACTGTGCAGCGAGATTGTAGACCTCGTGCGGGCGATGCTCGCGCAAAATGTGAATCAGTGACACCTCATCGAGCAAATCGCCGCTGACAAGGGTCAGTTTATCCTGAATATGCTTAATTCGCTCGAAATTGACGGTGCTCGAGCGCCGCACCATCCCGATCACCTCATACCCTTTTTCCAGCAAGAACTCGGCGAGATAGCTGCCGTCTTGCCCGGTAATGCCGGTGATCAATGCGCGTTTCGGAGCCATTGTTCGTTATCCTCTCACATGAGCAGGGCGACACGCCAGCGGCTACTGTGCCACGGCGACTCAAACGGTGCTACTATACAACGGATTGGCGGATCGCGTCTGCTAAGTGAGTTACCATGACCGTTACTGATGAACCGATTGGTCAACGAATTGCCCAGTTACGCGCCAACCTCGGCTGGACGCAGCAGGAACTAGCTGAGCGTCTGGCCATCTCGCGGGTGGCAGTCTCTCACCTCGAGTTGGGGCTGTCAATGCCCGGCGAGCGCACCATCACGCTGCTAGCCGGTTTGTTCAAATGTGAACCGCTGCAACTCGTCGCCGGTACCGATTACCCGCCGGCACGGGCGGAGCGGCTGCCGTTTGTGGCCTGCCGCTACACCGAAGTCGAGTTGCAATTGGCGTTGCTGGCCCGCGATCGGGCTTGGCTAGCCGAGATGGGGGCGGCAGCAAACCAACGAGCCGCCGCCATCATCGACAAGTGGCGCTGGCGGCTCGACCGACTCGCCCGTGAGACGCTCGATCATCGCGAACGGGCGTTGATTGCCGCTGCGCGCCGCGAACTAGACGGCTGACCTACGGCTCACCGCGGGCCACCGCCACTGCCTTCTGGGCGCCTTCGGCCAGCGTGGCCGCCGGGATCAACTTAGAACCAGCCAGCAATGCCCGTCCGGCCTCTTCATTGGTGCCGACCAGCCGCGCCACCATCGGCACATCGGTGGGCACCTCTTCGAGAGCGGCGAGAATGCCGCGCGCGACTTCATCGACGCGGGTGATGCCGCCAAAGATGTTGAACAATACCGCCTTGACGTTCGGATCAGAGAGAATGATCTGCAACGCTGCTTTGACTTTTTCTTTGCCGGCCCCGCCGCCGATGTCAAGGAAATTGGCCGGCTCGCCGCCCGACAGCTTGATCACATCCATCGTGGCCATAGCCAACCCGGCGCCGTTGACCATACAGCCGATGTTGCCGTCGAGTTTGATGTAGGTAATATCGGCCTCGCGCGCGCGCCGCTCGGCTTCGGGGTCGGCGGAGGGGTCGCGGAGCGCCGCCAGTTCGGGGTGGCGGAAGAGGGCGCTCTCGTCGAGCAGCACTTTCGAGTCGAGCGCGAGCAGGCTGCCGTCAGCTTTCACCACCAGCGGGTTGATCTCGGCCAGCGAAGCGTCATTCTCGACGAAGGCGCGGTACAGGGCGCTGGCGATTTGGGCGAATTGGCGTGCTTGTTTGCCGTCGCGCAACCCAATGCGAAAGGCCAGCTCACGGGCTTGAAAATCGAGCAAGCCCATCGTCGGGTGGGCGGAAATCTTGATAATTGCTGCCGGGTTCGTCTTCGCGACCTCTTCGATCTCGACGCCGCCTTCGGCTGAGGCGATCATGGTGATCCGCTTGCTGCCGCGATCGAGGATCGCCGACAGATAGATCTCTCGCTCGTAGCTGACCGCTTCGGCAACCAGCACCTTCTCGACGGTCAACCCTTTGATGTTCATACCCAAAATCTGCCCGGCCACCTGCTCGGCCTCATCCGGGGTTTGGGCCAACTTGACGCCACCCGCCTTGCCGCGCCCGCCGACATGCACTTGCGCTTTCACCACCACTGGCCCGCCGATCTGCTCGGCGATGGCGCACGCCTCGGCTGGCGTGACCGCCACGCCGCCGCCGGTCACCGGAATGCCGTAGCGTGCCAAGAGATCGCGCGCCTGATATTCGTGCAATTTCATGCCAGATCTCCGCTGCCCGCAACGGGCTTGTCTTATCGTTTAGGCGTAACCATACCCTGTAAGATCTGTGCGTGATAACTTCGGGAATAGTAGCACAGAAATCAGCGAACTGTCAAATATTTTGCTTGTGCAAAAGTTGTGCATGAGGTAGATCTTTGCTTGACCCCATGCCGTGCTGCACAGCAAAAGGACGCAGCAAAATATTTGACACTTCAAGCGTCATTCAGTCACTAGCAAGGTCGTACCGCGTCACGATGCCGGTGGGAAAGCTGCACGCGATCAACTCTTCGACTAGCCCGCGCCGTTTACCGTCACAGTTGATTTTGCGGCTGGCCAGCACCACATCCACCTCATAGGCATTGGCATATAATTGATGGGCGAGCGTCGTCGATGAATTGGAAAGGATCACGTAACAGCCGCGCTCGGCGAGGCGGTGGAAGACGGCAGCCAGCCGGCGCTGCTCGGCTTCGTCGAACCCGCGCCGGGTGTAGCTGGTGAACGAAGCAGTGGGGCTCACGGGGACGTAGGGCGGGTCAAAGTAGATGAAATCTCCCGCTTGGGCATGGTCGAGCACGGCGGCGAAATCGGCGACGCGAAGTTCGGCGTAGCGCAAGGCCCGGCTCACTTCGCGCAGGTTGTCGCTATCAACGATCAGTGGGTTCTTGTAGTAACCGAACGGCGCGTTAAATTGGCCTTTGTTGTTGAGGCGGTAGAGGCCGTTGTAACAGGTGCGGTTGAGGAAGATGGTGCGGGCGGCACGCTCGACGAGCGGGCGCTGGGCAAAGTCGGGCCGGCGATCCCAGCCGCGAATCTCGTAGAAGAAGTCGCGGTCGGTGGCATACGGGCGCAGACTCTGGAGCAGGTCGATCAGCTCTTCAGCCTGATCGCGCACAGCCCGGTAACAATCGATCAGCTCCGGGTTCACATCGCTCAAGATCGCGCCCTGCTGCAAGCGGCCTTGGTTCCAGAGGTGAAAGAAGAGGGCACCGCCGCCCACGAACGGCTCGTGATAGCGGCCAAAGCGTTCGGGAATTCGCCGTGATAGCTCTGGCAAGAGTTGGCTTTTACCGCCAGCCCACTTTAAAAATGGACGCGCAGGCACACATGGCTCCCCGGCAGGCGCGACGGGCGCGCCCGTCCCCCAGACGCGATTGTAGAAACGCATTATAGCATATCGATTGCTGCCAGCAGCCGGCTGAGCACCGGCAAGGGCGGTGCGCCAAATGACAGCACTGCATCGTGAAACCGGCGCAGCGAAAAGTGTTCACCCCAGCGTTGGTGCATCCGTTCGCGCAGCCGGATCATCGCCAAGCGGCCCACGGTATAACAGATGACTCCCGGATCGAGCGCGGCCCGGCGCGCTTCGCGTAGAGCGAGCGGCGGATCGAGCCCGGCCTCGGCGCGAAATCGCTCGACGGCGGCGGCGAGATCGGTCGCACCGGTGTGCAGATCCACTGCTACAACCAGCCGGCAGGCGCGCAAGAGGGCCTCGCCGGCCACTGCCGCTGCGAGCCGGGGATCATACCCATCAAAGCCGGCAGTGACTGTCATCTGTTCGACATAATGCGCCCAGCCTTCGAGGTGGCACATGCTCCAGAAGTGGCGGGCCAACCGGCCCGGCGCGCGCGCGATGAAGGCAAGGTGCAGGTAATGACCGGGGTAGGCTTCGTGGAGGGCGGCGACCGCCAGTGCCGGCCGGCCAAAGGCGCGCAGCCATGCCGCTTGTTCGTGAGCCGGCCATGTTGGATCAGGCAGGCTGACCGCCACCTGTGCCGGCCCGCTCCGTCCCGGCGGGATGAGACTCAAGGCCGCCCAGCGAGCAAACGGCGGCGAGATCGTCACCTGCGGTAACGTTGTATCAATCAGACTCACCAGCTCGTAGCGAGCGAGCAGGGTGCGCGCATGGGAAATCCAGCGGCGCAATTCGTCCAACACGTGGTCAGCCGACGGATGGTCAGCGGCCAACTCGCGCAGCAGCCAGCGGTGGTCGCGGTGCGGGGCGAGCGCGCTCAAGACATCGCGCTGCTGGCGCAGTTCGGCTTCACCCAAGGCGCGCAGCCGTTCCGGCGAGAGGCTAATCTGCTCAGCCAGCCGCAGCCAATCGCTGAAGTAGGCGGCACCGAGACCCACTTCCTCAATGGCGGCAGGCAGGTGTTCCACCTGTAAAAAATGGCTAAACGCCGCCAGTGCGGTGAGGGCCGCACGCGCAACGGCCCGCAACTCGCGGTTGGGCAGATGGGTGCTATTGAGCGTGGCTGCGGTGAGCTGGAGCGCAATCAGCGCCTCTTCGATCGCCAGCCGGCTCAGGGGACGGCGGAGGTTGGCGCGCGCGGTTTCCAACAGGCCGGGAATGGCGCGCAGTTCGGCCAAGAGTGCGTCACATTCGGCTTCATCACTGGTCTCTAACCGGCGCGAGTCAAGAAACGCTAGCCCGGCATAGTAGCGGGGATCGCGGCGGTGCGGCTGTAACGTGCTCAGTTGCCAAATGGCCCATTCAAGTTGCCAACTCAGCAAGGCGTGATCGAGCCGTTCGGCGATGGTGTGCGGCGTAATGTGGCTCAACGCCGCGGCCAAAGCTCGGTAACGGGCCAGCCGCGCCGCGATGGCCGCCAGGCTATGTTCGCCGATCACTGGCGGCGGCGGCAAGCGGCTCGCGGCGGCTTGGGCCGGGTGAGCCGCGGTATATTCGGCCAAAAAGTCATCGATCAGGCCGGCAAGGGTTGTCGCAGAGAGTGGCGCAACCACGAATGGTAGACCTCCAAGCGCAGATGTTTTCCGGGTCTCGATGGCACGCGAAAGGATTGCCGGCTACTGGCCAGTTGTGGCGTATGGCGGCCACGTTGCTGTGCGCCATCTCGTCTCTCTAGTATCAAGACAGATGGGGGCGTCTGTCAACAGGGTTTGTTCACAGTTTTGCGATGAAAGGGCAGCGATCCCCTGCGAGCACGAGAAGCGTGTCTGTAAGCCATTGGCCTACACTCAAGCGGGAGCTTGCTTCGGTCGGGCGGCTTCCAGCTCCGCTGGACGCCGCTCCCTCGCAATGACAGTCGATCACGCCCCGCTGTTCCCCCTTTGTTGCTATAATTCGGCGTAGTTCTTCAGGCAGCAATCACATATATCTTGAGGACACTATGCAGATCACTATCCGGCCAGTAGCCACATACGCCGAATATCGGGCCTGCGAACAACTCCAGCAAGTGGTGTGGGGCGATGAGTTTGTGGTGCCGCTCAACCTGCTGGTGACGGTGCAGCGCAATGGCGGGTTGGTGCTGGGCGCATTTGCCGGCAATGAGCTGGTAGGCTTTGTTTTTGGCTTTTTAGCCCGCACTGCCGATGGCCGTTTGAAACATGCCTCGCATATGGCGGCGGTGCGACCCGATCTGCGTGATACGCGCATCGGTGAGCGGCTGAAGCGGGCGCAGCGCGAGTTTGCTTTGGTCCAAGACCTCGAATTGATGACGTGGACGTATGATCCGCTTTTGGCGCGCAATGCCCATCTTAATATTCACAAGCTGGGCGCGATCTGCCGCACCTATTTGCGCAATGTATATGGCCCGGAGCCGGAGCTGGTCGATGGTGTATTGCCAAGTGATCGGTTTCAGGTTGAGTGGTGGCTGGTGCAATCACCGGTGGCGCAGCCGTCTGCCGAGCAGGTGGCGGCAGCGCCTTTGATCAATCCGTCGCTCGATGCGCCGCCGGCTATGCCCGGTGAAGCGGTGGCGCGTTTGCGCATCCCGCTCGATTTCAGCGTTGTGCAGCAACGCGATCCGAGCGCGGCGCAGGCGTGGCGCTATCATTTCCGCGCCTGCGCCGAAGCCGCTTTTGCCGCCGGGTATGTGGTGGTTGATTTTGGTCGCGCCGATCACCACTATGGCCAATATACGTTGGTGCGGCCCACACCGTAGGGGCGCGGGCGCAGCGCGCTGCGCCCCTACGCGCCCCTACGGCGCGATCGGGCGCGGCGGTGCGGTTGGGCGCGGCGGCACGGTTGGGGTAGCGGTTGGTTCCGCGGTTGGGCGCGGCGGCACGGTTGGGGTAGCGGTTGGTTCCGCGGTTAGGCGCGGCGGCACGGTTGGGGTAGCGGTTGGGGCAGGTGTAGCAGTGGGGGTGCTAGTCGGCACGGGCGTGGCAGTGGGGGTGCTGGTCGGAAGCAGTGGGAGGCCATCACGAGCGCGCGCATAGTTCAGGTCGCCAGCGATCGCGCCGTGGTAGCCGATGTGGGGGCGATTGGCCCGATCAAGAGCGAGTGACGCATCAATGCCCACCTGCGCGTTGCCATCAACGATCTGCCGTATCCAAACAACGCCATTCCAGTACGTATATTGGAGGACGCCGTTAGTAGCATCGTAGTACGCCACATGCGGCTGCCCAGCGCTATCGAGGGCCAGCGAAGCATAGCGACCCACATCCCCCTCGGCGGCCACGGTCGCAATCTGCCAGCCGTTGCCATTCCAGCGGGCATATTTCAGATCGCCATTCGTAGCGTCGTAGTAGGCGATGTGCGGATAGTCGAAGCGGTCGAGCGCCAGCGCCGCATACTGCCCAATATCACCGATCGCATCGACGATTCGGATGCGCCAATGCTGGCCGTTCCACTGCGCATAAAGCAGATCGCCATTCGTGGCGTCATAGTAGGCGATGTGCGGCCAATTGCGGCTATCGAGCGCCAACGTGACATACTCGCCCGTTTGACCGTGACTATCCACCCGTTGGTGCTCCCAGCGATTGGCGCGCCAGCGCGCATACTTGAGATCGCCATTGGCGGCATCGTAGTACGCAATGTGCGGCTGATCGGCGCGATCGAGCGCGAGCTGGGCAAACTGCCCGACCCGCGACGATTGATCGACAATTTGTGTCACCCAGTAAGTA
The DNA here is from genome assembly GCF_034431535.1 of Chloroflexus sp. Taxonomy (GTDB): domain Bacteria; phylum Chloroflexota; class Chloroflexia; order Chloroflexales; family Chloroflexaceae; genus Chloroflexus. The sequence goes on from NZ_DAOUDC010000050.1 coordinate 28,050, forward strand.
CCTGTCCACCGTGCGTATGCCAGATTGCCGCTGGTCATGTTGTAATATGCGAGCTGTGGATGCTCGGCGCTATCAAGGGCCAGTGAGGCGTAACGGCCAACTTGACCGGATTGTTCGACCAGCTCGATCTGCCAGAAGCCATTGCTGGGGCGGGCATGCCAAAGGGCATTCTGATCCCAACTGTGTTCGGTGAACAAGCTGAGTTGTGGTTGGTTAGCCTCATCAAGGTCGAGACTGAGGGCGCGGATGGCGTTGTTGGCGGCAATGACGGTCTGCCGCTGCCACGCGGCGCCATTCCAGAACGTATACTGCACGCTTGCTTGCGAGGCGTTGTAGTACCCGATATGCGGCTGATCGAACGAATCAAGCGCCAGCGTGACATACCAGCCGGTGATGCCGGTTGCATCAACCACGTGGATGACCCAACCTGCGCCATCCCAGTACGCATATTTCAGATCGGCATTGGCCGAGTCGTAGTAGGCAAGATGGGGATGGCCCTGCCGGTCGAGGGCCTGTGACAAAAATTGGCCGGCGTGACGGTCAACCGTTTGCACCTGCCACGCGCTGCCCGTCCACAGCGCATGCTGTAAGGTGGCGGTGGCAGCGGCAAAAAAGCTGATGTGCGGGCGATCGCTGGCGTCAAGGGTGAGAGTGACGGCGACGCCGGCATCGTTCTGGGTGTCAATGGTCTGAATCTGCCAACCTTGCCCATCCCAGCGCGCATACTTCAGCGCGCCGTTCGTCCAATCGTAGTAGGCAAGGTGCGCATAGCCGGTGCGATCGAGGGCGAGGGCCGGGTAGTGGCCGGTATAAGTGGAGTCATCGACGGTTGTGATCTGCCAGCCGTTGGCGGTGCGATGGGCATATTTCAAGACGCCGTTGCGCCAGTCGTAGTACCCAATGTGCGGCTGATTGGCTTGATCTAAGGCGAGGGCGGCGTATTCGCCGGCGCCGGGGTTTTCATCAACGACCTCGATGCGCCAGCCGGCGGCTTCGGCGTGAGCGTAATAGAGCGCGTCGCCGCCAAAGGCGAGATGCGGCTGGCCGATGCTGTCGATGCGCAGGGTGCGATCGCGCAGCCGGGTGAAATGGCGCGGGGCATCGACCGTCTCAATCTCCCACGTGATGGTTGAAGCGGGTGAAGGAACAGGTGCGATGCCGGCCAGTATCTGGCCGTTGAGCATGCTCGCAAGTGCGAGCATAAAAACGGAGGACAACACCATGCGCAGCAACTGCAACTCCTCTCAGACAGTTGTCCAGCGCACAGCCGGGGACGCGGGAGCACAAGCGATAGTGGTAGTATAGCATAAGGACAATGACATCCCATCGGTACCGCATGCAACCAGTTTGACACATCCCGCCGAGCACCGTACAATCGAAAGTGGGGAAGGGTGAATGAGACATCACCCCACGCGCAAAGTCTCAATGTGTCACATATTGCGGAGGCTCCATGACCGTCAAGGTGCCACGTTCTCGCTCGCGCCGCACAGCGGCGGCAGTCGCTCCTGATCTGGCAGCAGTTGGTGAAGGGCGGTGCCGGGTTATTATCGAGGCGGTTGAACCGACAATCGATGGCGGGCGGTATCCGGTCAAGCGGATTGTGGGTGATGTGCTGACAGTGCGGTGCGATCTGTTTACCGACGGTCATGACGAGTTGACTGCGGTAGTGCGCCACCGTCCGGTCGGGACCAAGCCGTGGCACGAAGCGCCGTTGCGCCCGTTGGTCAACGATCGCTGGGAAGGCCAGTTTACCCTCAACAGCATTGGCCGCCACGAGTTTCAGATTGTGGCATGGATCGATCGCTTTGCGACGTGGGTGCATCAGCTTGAGAAGCGGTTGGCCGCCGGCCAAGATGTGCGGGTCGATTTACAGATCGGGGCGGCGCTTGTCGGCGAAGCGGCGCGCCATGCCAGCGGCGCCGATTCGGCGGTGTTGCACGTGGCTGAGGCAGCCTTGATCGCCGGTGATGTCGATACTGCCTTTGCCAGCGAAATTCATTCATTGATGGCGGTTCATTTGCCACGTCGTTTCGCCACTGAATCCGAAATGTATCCGGTAACGGTCGAGCGGGAGCGGGCGCGGTTTTCCGCGTGGTACGAGTTGTTCCCCCGTTCGACCGCCGATGAGCCGGGCCGCCACGGCACCTTCCGCGATGTGATCAAGCGCCTGCCTTACGTGGCCGAATTGGGTTTTGATGTGCTCTATCTGCCGCCGATTCATCCGATCGGCTATACCTTCCGCAAAGGCCGCAACAACAGCCTCACCGCCGGCCCTAACGATCCGGGCAGCCCGTGGGCGATCGGCAATGCTGACGGCGGCCACATGAGCGTCCATCCCGAATTAGGTACGCTCGAAGATTTTCGGGCGCTGGTCGCGGTGGCACGCACCTACGGCATCGAGGTGGCGCTCGATATCGCCTTCCAATGCTCGCCTGACCACCCCTACGTGCGCGAGCATCCGCAGTGGTTCCGCGCCCGCCCTGATGGCACGATCCAATACGCTGAGAATCCGCCCAAGAAGTATCAGGATATCTATCCGTTTGATTTTGAGTCGGATGATTGGCAGGGGCTGTGGCAAGAGCTGCGCCGGATCTTTGCCTTCTGGATTGAGCAGGGGGTGCGTATCTTCCGGGTCGATAACCCGCACACCAAGAGCCTGCGCTTTTGGGACTGGTGCCTCAATTCGCTCAAGGCCGAGCATCCCGATCTGATCTTCCTTTCGGAAGCATTTACCCGCCCGAAGGTGATGTACCATCTGGCTAAGATCGGCTTTACCCAGAGCTATACCTACTACACGTGGCGCACCACCAAGCAAGAGATTACCCAGTATCTACAGGAACTGACCACGCCGCCAGTGAGCGATCTCTTTATCCCCAACTTCTGGCCGAATACGCCTGATATTCTGACTCCGCAATTCTACGCCGGCCAGCGTTCCGTCTTCCTGACACGGGCGGCGATGGCGGCGACGCTGATGGCAAGTTGGGGGATGTATGGCCCGGCTTACGAGCTGATGGAGCATGTGCCGGTACCGGGGCGCGAAGAGTATATTGACAACGAGAAGTACGAGATCAAGCGGTGGAACCTCGATGCGCCGCATAGTCTGCGCGGCTATATCGCTCAACTCAACCGGATTCGCCGCGAGCATCCCGCGCTGCACCGCAACGATACACTGCGCTTCCACCGGGTTGACATAGACTTCCACGAACACGAGTGGTTGTTAGCCTATAGCAAGACCTCGCCCGACGGGAAAGATATTATTCTGGTGATCGTCAATCTCGATCCCGAACGCACGCAGCGCGGTTGGGTGCAGGTGCCGGTGGCCGAGTGGGGACTCAATAGCATGTATCAAGCCCACGACCTGTTGACCGATGCTCGCTACACGTGGTCGGGCGAGTTTAATTATGTCGAACTCAACCCGCAAGCACCGGTGCATATCTTCTGCATTCGCCGCTTGCGCCGCGATGAGCGCGGGTTTGAGTATTTCGCCTAACGGTATGCGCAACGCCGCGCAGGTACAACGACGTCGGATGAGGAGATGACGCTGGACGAAGGATGAGGATGCACCATGACCCGTACCCGCCCGGCCAAGGCGCCGACGATTCTGGCCGATGATCCGCTCTGGTATAAAGATGCGGTGATCTACGAGCTGCATGTGCGCGCCTTTTGCGATAGCAACGGCGACGGGATTGGTGATTTTCCCGGCCTGACCAGCAAGCTCGATTATTTGCAGGATCTGGGGGTGACGGCGATCTGGCTGCTGCCGTTCTATCCTTCGCCGCTGCGTGATGATGGCTACGACATCGCCGATTACACCAATATCCATCCCAACTATGGCACCCTCACCGACTTTAAGGTCTTTATTCGCGAGGCGCATCGCCGTGGCCTGCGCGTGATTACCGAACTGGTCTGTAATCACACCTCCGACCAGCATCCGTGGTTCCAGCGCGCCCGCCGCGCTAAGCCCGGCTCCTCGGCGCGCAATTTTTACGTGTGGTCGGATACGCCTGACCGCTACAAAGACGCGCGGATTATCTTCAAAGATTTCGAGACTAGCAACTGGACGTGGGATCCGGTGGCGCAGGCGTATTACTGGCACCGGTTCTACAGCCACCAGCCCGACCTCAACTTTGAGAACCCGGCGGTGCAGCGGGCGGTGTTTAAGGCGATGGAGTTCTGGCTCGATCTCGGCGTTGATGGCATGCGGCTCGACGCCATTCCCTACCTCTACGAGGCAGAGGGTACTAATTGCGAGAATCTGCCCGAAACTCACGCCTTCCTCAAACGCTTGCGCCGGCATATGGACGAGAAGTACCATGGGCGGATGTTTCTGGCTGAGGCGAACCAGTGGCCGGAAGATTCGGTCGCCTATTTCGGCGATGGCGATGAGTGCCACATGGCCTTCCACTTCCCGGTCATGCCGCGGCTCTTTATGTCGGTGCATCTTGAGGATCGCTACCCGATCATCGATATTATGCGGCAAACGCCGCCCATTCCCGATAATTGCCAGTGGGCGATCTTCTTGCGCAACCACGATGAGTTGACGCTCGAAATGGTAACCGATGAAGAGCGCGACTATATGTACCGGGTCTACGCCCGCGATCCGCAGGCCCGCATTAATCTCGGCATCCGCCGCCGGTTGGCCCCGCTGCTCGGCAACCACCGGCGCAAGATCGAGCTGATGAACGGCCTGCTCTTCTCGTTGCCGGGCACGCCGGTGCTGTATTACGGCGACGAGATCGGCATGGGCGATAACATCTACCTCGGCGATCGCAACGGGGTGCGCACGCCGATGCAGTGGAGCGGCGATCGCAACGCGGGTTTTTCCCGCGCTAACCCGCAGCAGCTCTACCTGCCGGTGATTACCGACCCCGAATATCACTACGAGACGGTCAACGTCGAGACGCAAAGCGCCAACCAGCATTCGCTGCTCTGGTGGACGAAGCGGCTGATCGCGTTGCGCAAGCGGTATGCGGCGTTTGGTCGCGGCACGCTTGAATTTCTCTACCCCGAAAATCGCAAGGTGCTCTGCTTCTTGCGCAAAACCGAAGACCAAATCTTGCTCGCGGTCTTCAATCTGTCGCGGTTTGTGCAAGGCGTCGAACTCGATCTCTCGCCCTACCGCGGCCTGATGCCGGTCGAGTTGTTTGGGCAAGTTGAGTTTCCGCCGATTGGCGACCAACCCTACTTTCTGACCCTTGGCCCGCATAGCTTCTACTGGTTTACGCTTGTGCCGCAGCGGGTGGAAGGGATGCGGATGACGGCGCCGCAACCCGAAACCGAGCTGGTTGAGATACCAGTTGATGCGATCGAGTGGGACGCCGTCTTTTACGATGGCCGCCAAGAGCGGCTGGAGCGGGTCTTGCCCGATTACCTGCGCAACCGGCGCTGGTTTGGCGCTAAGACGCGCAAGATCAAGCAGGTCAATATCAATGAATTCGCCCGGCTCGATTATGCCGGCGGCCCGGCCTACCTCACGCTGCTGAATGTGCAGTACGTGGAAGGCAGTCCCGAAACCTACTTGTTACCGATGGCCTACGCCGAAGGTGAGCGGGCCGATCAGATACTGGCCGATCAGCGCCACATGGCGATTGCCCGACTAAAGGTGGGTCGGCGGCCCGAAGCGGGGGTGCTGTACGATCCGCTCGGCGAACGGCGTTTTGCGGCGGCGCTGCTCGAACTGACGATTGGCCGCCGGCGCTTACGTGGTGAATCCGGCGGCGAGTTGGTGGGAGGCACGACCCGCGCCTTGCGCAAATTGATCAGCGGCAGCGATGGCCTTGAGCCGAGCCTGATGCGCGGCGAGCAGAGCAATTCGTCGATCAATTTTGGCAGCCGGCTGATTATGAAGCTGTTCCGTAAGATCGAGCCGGGCCGCAACCCCGATCTTGAGCTAGGCCGCTACTTGACTGAAGAGGCCGGGTTTGCCCACACACCACCGGTGGCCGGCTATATCGAATATCTGCGCGGTAAAGACGAGCCGCTGACGCTGGCGATTGTGCAAGGGTATGTGCAAAATGAGGGTGACGCTTTCGATTATGCGCTCGATGTGGTGCGGCGCTACTACGATACGGTACTCACCCGGCCTGATCTGACCCCGCCAGCGGTGAAGGGGAGTGTAGCCGAACTGCTAGCGGCTGCCGAACAGCCGCCAGCGTCGTTGGCCGAAGAGCTGATCGGCGGCTACCTCGAAGCGGCGCGCTTGCTCGGCCAGCGCACCGCCGAGATGCATCAGGCGCTGGACAAAGGGAGCGGGCCGGCCATGGCGGCAGAACCCTTCTCAACCCTCTACCAACGCTCGATCTATCAGAGCATCCGCAGCCTGATCGGGCGTACCTTGCAAGACCTGCGCAAGCAGTTGCCATCGTTGCCGGCAACGGTGCGCCCCGCCGCCGAGCGCGTCGCGCAGAGCGAGGAAGCGCTGCTGTCCCGCTTGCAACGCATTACCGGCGACAAGATCGAGACGGTGCGCATTCGCATTCACGGAGACTACCATCTTGAGCAGGTGCTCTTCACCGGTAAAGATTACGTGATCATCGACTTCGAGGGCGAACCGCTGCGCCCGATCAGCGAGCGGCGGATCAAGCGGTCGCCGCTGCGTGATGTGGCCGGGATGCTGCGCTCGTACCAGTACGCCGCCTATGCCGCCCTCTTTGCCCGTGATAGCGTCGCGAGCAGCACCGATGAATTCGAGCGGCTGCAATGTTGGGCCGATTTTTGGAGTTTCTGGATCTGTGCGTCGTTCCTGCACGGCTACCTCGCCACGGCGGGCAACGAACCATTTGTGCCCGCCGATCGCGCCGATTTGGAAGCGTTGATCGAGACCTTTGTGGTCGAAAAAGCAGTCTACGAACTGGCGTATGAAATGAACAACCGCCCGGATTGGTTGCCGATCCCGGTCAACGGTATTTTGCGCCAGATTGAGCAGTAGTCATGTACTGCAGAGGCGGCGGAGGGCGCAGCCAGTCTGTCATAGCGAGAGAGCGTGTTTGGTTGGCATTGCGAGAGGGCGGAGCCAGTTTGTCATTGCGAGGGCGCGAAGCGCCCAAAGCAATCTCCCGCTTCAGCGGAATATATACCTGAGCGGCTGGCTGCCGTGCTCACGGGGGATGGCGTCGCCGCGGTGCGCGGCTCGCAATGACAACCGGGGAGCAGGAGAGGGCTTCAGTGCTGCCCCCATCCTCGCCCTCCCCTCCGGGGGAGGGTGGGAGTGAGCCAGTATGGTGGGGGGCAGTCCTTGCAGCAATCACTTACTTTAACGGAACGGATGGCTGAGGGAGTTGGTTTCACGCTCGCGAGAGATTACTTCGCCTTTGCGCCCTCGGCGCTCTCTGCGGTAAAAAAGAAACCATGCAGCACGATAGTACGATAGCCTACGAGTTGCGCATGAGCGCAGCCATGAATACCCACAAGAGGAACCACCCATGAGCGATACTGAAAAACCTCGCCGTACCCGTCGCAAGAAAGAGGCGCCGGTCGAAGAGGCGACTGCACCGATGATTGCACCGCATACCGAACCACCCGGCGCCATGGCCGACGAGCCGTCAGCGGCGACCAAAGCGATGATGGCCAGCATTCTCAGCGAAGACGATATTTATCTCTTCAATCAGGGCACCCATTATCGCCTGTACGATAAATTCGGCGCGCAATCGGTTACGATTGAAGGCGTTCCCGGAACCTACTTTGCGGTTTGGGCGCCTAACGCCGAATATGTGGCCGTGATCGGCGATTGGAATAACTGGGATGCCGGGGCTAATCCGCTGCGCCAGCGCGGCTTTTCCGGCGTGTGGGAAGGTTTTATTCCCTACATCGGCAAAGGTATGCGCTATAAGTTCCACATCGCCTCGCGTTATTACGGCTACCGCGAAGACAAGACCGATCCCTTTGGCAGCTACTTTGAAGTCGCGCCGCAGACGGCGGCGATTGTCTGGGATCGTGAGTATACGTGGTCGGATCAGCAATGGATGGCCGAGCGCGGCCAGCGCCAGCGGTTCGATGTGCCGATCTCGATCTACGAAGTGCATCTCGGTTCGTGGCGGCGCAAGCTCGAAGAGGATAATCGCCCGCTGACGTACCGTGAGCTAGCCCACGAGCTGGTCGAGCACGTCAAAGAGTGCGGCTTTACCCACGTTGAGCTGCTGCCGGTGACCGAACACCCCTTCTACGGCTCGTGGGGCTATCAGTCAACCGGGATGTTTGCGCCGACTAGCCGTTACGGCACGCCGCAAGATTTCATGTACTGTGTTGATTACCTGCACCAAAACGGGATTGGTGTGATTCTGGATTGGGTGCCGAGCCACTTCCCCACCGACGGCCATGGCCTCGCCTATTTCGACGGCACCCACCTCTATGAGCATGCCGATCCGCGCAAGGGCTATCATCCCGATTGGGGCAGCTACATCTATAACTACGGGCGCAACGAGGTGCGCAGCTTCCTGATTAGCTCCGCCCTCTGCTGGCTCGATAAGTTCCATATCGATGGCCTGCGGGTTGATGCAGTGGCGAGTATGCTCTACCTCGACTACTCGCGCCGGCCCGGCGAGTGGATTCCCAATCAGTACGGCGGGAATGAAAATCTGGAAGCGATTAGCTTCTTGCGCGAATTGAATACACAGATTTACAAGTATTACCCCGACGTGCAGACGATCGCCGAAGAGAGCACGGCATGGCCGATGGTCTCGCGTCCGGTCTACGTTGGCGGGTTGGGCTTCGGCTTCAAATGGGATATGGGGTGGATGCACGACACCCTGCAATACTTTCATCGCGATCCAATCTATCGCCGCTTCCACCACAATGAGCTGACCTTCCGCGGCCTCTATATGTTCACCGAGAACTATATTCTGCCGCTCTCGCACGATGAAGTCGTGCATGGCAAGGGATCGCTGCTCGACAAGATGGCGGGTGATGTGTGGCAGAAGTTTGCCAACCTGCGCCTGCTGTACAGCTACATGTTCGCCCAACCCGGTAAGAAGCTGCTCTTTATGGGCGGCGAGTTCGGCCAGTGGCGCGAATGGTCGCACGATACCGGTCTTGACTGGCATCTGTTGATGTTCCCCTCACATCAAGGGGTGCGGCGCGTCATCAGCGACCTCAACCGGCTCTACCGCAGCGAGCCGGCGCTGCACGAATTCGACTGCGATCCGAAGGGGTTTGAGTGGGTCGATGCCAACGATGCTGACGCTAGCGTTTACAGCTTTTTGCGCAAGAGCCGGCACGGCGAGATGATGTTGGTCGTGCTGAATGCGACGCCGGTGGTGCGCGAGGATTACCGGGTCGGCGTACCGGCGGGTGGCTGGTGGCGCGAGGTGTTTAACAGCGACTCTGAGTACTATTGGGGCAGCGGGCAAGGCAACGCCGGTGGGGTAATGGCCGAAGAGACGCCTTCGCATGGCCGGCCCTTCTCGTTGCGGCTGCGCTTGCCGCCATTGGGGGCGTTGTTCTTTAAACATAATGGCTAAACGGGGGCGGGCGGGATGAAAACCCGACCCTACGCCAACCGGCATCGTGGAATGCTTATGTTTGATTTACCGCTGCCCGGCGCGGTCTACCGGGCTGATGGCACAACGGCGTTTACGCTATGGGCGCCAACAGCGACAACCGTCGAATTGATTGTGCTCGATTCGCAGCCGCATGCGGTGGCGATGCAGCCGATCGGCTACGGCTGTTGGCATGCGGTCACGGCAGCGCCTCCCGGCACACGCTACCGCTACCGGCTCGACGGATCGCGCGAGCGGCCCGATCCAGCGTCGCGCTGCCAACCCGACGGTGTGCATGGCCCGTCGGCGGTGGTGGATCATCGCTTTGACTGGAGCGATGCGGCATGGCGCGGGGTGCCGCTCGCTGATCTGGTCATCTACGAGCTGCATGTGGGCACCTTCACGCCGGAAGGCACCTTCGAGGCGATTATTCCCCATCTGCCCATGCTGCTCGATCTCGGCATCACCGCGATCGAGCTGATGCCGGTGGCGCACTTCCCCGGCATGCGCAATTGGGGCTACGATGGCGTTTACCTCTACGCGCCGCATACTGCCTACGGTGGTGTAACGGGCCTCAAGCGGCTGGTTGATGCCGCCCATGCCCACGGCATGGCGGTGCTGCTCGATGTGGTCTACAACCATTTCGGCCCCGAAGGCAACTATTTGTGGGACATCGCGCCGCCGGCGTTTACCGACCGCTACCGCACGCCGTGGGGGGCGGCGATCAACTACGATGGGGCCGAGAGTGATCTGGTGCGCTGGTTGATCATCGAAAATGCGCTTGAGTGGCTGCGCGAGTACCATCTTGACGGCTTGCGCCTCGATGCAACCCATGCTATCTTCGATGTATCGCCTTACCATGTGCTCGAAGAATTGGCCGATCGGGTGCGGGGGCAAGCGTTGCGGCTAGGCCGCCCGGCCTACCTCTTCGCCGAGCATCCGCTCAACGATCCGCGCTTTGCCCGCCCCAAAGAGCTGGGTGGATATGGTCTGACTGGCATCTGGTCGGATGATTTCCACCACGCGCTGCACACGTTGCTTACCGGCGAGCAAAACGGCTACTACGAGGGTTTTGGCGCCATCGAGCAGATGGCAACGGCGATCGAGCGCAGTTTCGTCTTTGCCGGTGAATACTCACCGCACGCCCGCCGCCGGTTTGGCCGCGATCCGTCTGATCTGGCTGTCGAGCAGTTTGTGGTCTTCGCCCAAAACCACGACCAAGTCGGCAATCGCGCGGTTGGCGACCGGTTAGGCGCAACACTCAGCGAGGCGCAGATGCGCTTGGCGGCGGCAACGGTGCTGCTGAGCCCGTACACGCCGTTGATCTTTATGGGGGAAGAGTATAATGAAAAGGCGCCGTTCCAATACTTTACCGATCATAGCGATCCAGCCCTGATCACCGGTGTGCGCGAGGGGCGCAAGCGTGAATTCGCCTACTTCCTCCGCCCCGGCCAAGCCGTGCCCGATCCGCAAGACCCGGCAACGTTCATGCGTTCAAAGCTGAATCATAGCTTGCGCACAGTGGGGCGGCACGCGGCGCATCAGGCCTTCTACCGCGAACTGTTGCGCATCCGGCGCGAGTTGCCGGGGTTGCGGCAGCGCCCGCGCACCCGCGTGCAAGGGCGGGTGATCGTCGTCGAGTGGCCGGGTATCCGGTTATTGCTCAATTTCGGCCTCGATCCGGCGCAAATCGACCTACCGGCGCAACCGTGGCGCATCCGGCTCGATAGCGCCGATCCGCCGGCTGCGATCTTGAATCAGGCCCGCGTTGTCTGCGCCGGCCACAGCGCGGTGCTGCTGGTAGCAACCGCCTAGAAGTGACATAACGACGCGCAGTTGTATACAACTGCGTGTGAAAGCGTCTTTGCGCCAACACACACGAAGCTGAAACAATGGAGTATCTACTATGGCCGAGCGGCTGATCTGCATTCACGGCCACTTCTACCAGCCGCCACGGGAAAACCCGTGGCTTGAGGCGGTTGAACAGCAAGACTCGGCGTACCCCTATCACGACTGGAACGAGCGGATCACTGCCGAATGCTACGAGGAAAATGCCGCCTCGCGCATTCTCGACAGCCAAAACCAGATTGTCCGCATCGTCAATAACTACAGCCGGATCAGCTTCAACTTCGGGCCAACTCTCTTGACGTGGCTGGCCGCGCAGGCGCCGCAGGTCTACCAAGCCATTCTCCGCGCCGATCAAGAGAGCCAGCGCTATTTCGGCGCCGGTTCGGCGATGGCGCAGTGCTACAACCACATGATTATGCCGCTGGCCTCGCGGCGCGATAAGGTGACGCAGGTGGTGTGGAGCATCCGTGACTTTATCTACCGGTTTGGTCGCGAGCCGGAAGGGATGTGGTTGCCGGAAACGGCGGTTGACCTCGAAACGCTCGATATCATGGCCGAACAAGGCATTCGCTTTACTATCTTGGCCCCGACCCAAGCTAGCCATGTGCGCCGGATCGGCGAGATGATCTGGCACGACGTCAGCGGCGGGCGGATCGATCCGACCCAGCCGTATCTGGTGAAGCTGGCGAGCGGGCGGGCGATCACGGTCTTTTTCTACGATGGGCCGGTGTCGCGGGCCGTTGCCTTCGAGCGCTTGCTCAGCAGCGGGGTCGGCTTTGCCAACCGGTTGGTCAGCATCTTCAACGACCAGCGTCCGTGGCCGCAACTGGCCCACATCGCTACCGACGGCGAGACGTATGGTCACCACCACCGCCATGGCGATATGGCGCTGGCCTACGCTCTCCACTACATCGAAGAGACAGGCTTGGCCAAGCTGACCAATTATGCCTCGTACCTGCAACGCTACCGCCCCACCCACGAAGTGCAGATCATCGAACGCACGGCGTGGAGTTGTGCGCACGGCGTGGGGCGCTGGTCAACCGACTGCGGCTGCAATACCGGCGGCAATCCGGGTTGGAATCAGGCATGGCGCGCACCGCTGCGCGCTGCGCTCGACTGGCTGCGCGACACGATCGCCCCCCGCTTCGAGGGCTATGCCCGCCGGTTGCTGATCGATCCATGGGCAGCGCGCGATGACTACATCAACGTCATTCTTGACCGTTCGCCAGAGAATGTCGCCGCCTTTATTGGCCGGCATGGCCGGGGCCGGCTTGATGAAGGCCAGCGGATTGCAGTGCTGAAGTTGATGGAGTTGCAGCGCCATTTGATGCTGATGTACACTTCGTGCGGTTGGTTTTTCGATGATCTGAGCGGGATCGAAACCATACAAGTGATGATGTACGCCGGGCGGGCGCTCCAACTGGCTCACGAGCTGTTTGGAGAAGACTTTGAGCCGGAATTCCTCGACCGGCTGGCGCAGGCGCGCAGCAATCTGCTGTCGCGCGGCAACGGGCGTGATCTCTACGAGCGCCACGTGCGCCCGGCAATGGTCGATCTGCGCAAAGTGGGTGCGCACTACGCGATGACCTCGCTTTTCAACGGCACTGGCGAGCGCGAGCAGATCTGTGCCTACACCGTCGAGCGCGAAGATTACCATCTGCTCTTGGCGGGTAAGGCTCGCTTGGCGCTGGGTCGAATTCGCATCGAGTCGAATGTCACCGGCGAAGCGACCCGACTCAGCTTCGGTGTTCTCCATCTCGGCGATCACAACATTTCCGGCGGGGTGCGTGAATATCAGAGCGAGCAAGCCTACCAGCAACTGATCGAAGCGCTAAGTGAACTCTTCTTGCGGGCCGATATCCTCGGCGTCATTCGCTTGGTTGACCGCAATTTCGGCCAAGAGCAGTATTCGCTCAAACTGCTGTTCGGCGACGAGCAGCGCCAGATCCTCAACCGCATCCTCACCTCAAGTTTGGCTGAAGCTGAAGCGGCCTACCGGCAGATTTACGAAAACTATGCCCCGCTGATGAGCTTTCTGGCCAGTATGGGCATGCCAGTGCCGCGCGAATTTCAGATCGCCGCTGAGTTTGCCATCAATACCGAACTGCGCCGTTTGTTTGAAGCCGACCCGCTCGATTTCGACCGCATCAACAGTCTGCTGCGCGAAGCGCAACGCTCTGGCGTCATCCTCGATGCCGAGGGCTTAAGTTATGCCCTCTCGCGCACCATCCGGCGCATCAGCGAGACCTTCCAGCTCACGCCTGAAGATCGGGCGTTGCTGGCACACCTCGACGCAGCCATCGGTTTGGCGCGCAATCTGCCGTTTGAGGTTGATGTCTGGCATGCCCAAAATGTCTACTATGAGTTGTTGCAGTCTGTTTATCCGCAGATGAAGGCGGAAGCCGAGGCGGGGTACGCCGATGCCCATGCGTGGGTGCGGCTGTTCCGCGCGCTCGGCGCGAAACTGCGCTTTCGTCTGCCGCCGGGAGAACCATGATTGATGTAGAACCGCGCATTCCACGCGCCACCTACCGTTTGCAACTGAACGCCGATCTGACCTTCACCGATGTCGCTAAGCTGGTTCCCTACTTTGCCGACCTTGGCATAAGCGACCTGTATTTCTCGCCGATTCTGACCCCGCGCGCCGGTAGCCGGCACGGCTACGACATTACCGACCACTCGCAACTCAACCCTGAATTAGGCGGGGCCGAGGGCTTCACCCAGCTCGCCGAGGCGCTGCGCGCCCATCACCTCGGCTTGATCCTTGATGTGGTGCCCAACCACATGGGCATCGGCGATTTGCGCAACTACTGGTGGCGCGATGTGCTCGAAAACGGGCCGAGTTCGGTGTTTGCCCCCTACTTCGACATCGACTGGGATCCGGTGCCGCCTGAATTGCACGGCAAGGTGCTGTTGCCGGTGTTAGGCGATCAGTATGGCGTGATTCTCGAACGGGGCGAGTTACATCTGTACTACGATGACGATGGCGGGTTTAGCTTGGGCTACTGGGAGCACCGCTTCCCACTTAATCCGCGCAGTTATGCCGATATTTTGGCCCACCGGTTCGACGATCTGTTAGGTGAACTGGGGCCGGATCATCCCGACGCGATTGAGTTGCAGAGCATCATTACCGCGATTGGCTACCTGCCGGCGCGCCACGAGACGGCGCCTGAGCGGGTGATCGAGCGCAATCGCGAAAAGGAGGTAATCAAGCGCCGGATCGCGACGCTGGCGGCGGCCAGCGAACCGGTGCGCCAGATGATCGCGCAGGCGCTGGCCGATTACAACGGCGATCCCGCCGATCCGAAAAGTTTTGACTTACTTGATGCTTTGATCGCTCGCCAATCGTACCGGCTGGCGTTCTGGCGGGTAGCGACCGAAGAGATCAACTATCGCCGCTTTTTCGACATCAACGATCTGGCCGCCATCCGGGTTGAGCTGCCGGAGGTGTTGCAAGCGACCCACGATCTGATCTTGCGCTTGTTGGCGGAGGGGATTGCCACCGGCGCCCGTATCGATCACCCTGATGGTTTGTGGCAGCCGGCAGCCTACTTCCGCCAATTGCAAGAGAGCTACCTGCGCTATGCGGCGGCGGTGCGCTTTGGCGGCAGCGCCCCCGCCGATCTCGATGAGCAGATTTGCGAGCGGTTGGCGCAGGCCGAGCGTGGCGAACGGTTGTGGCCGCTCTATGTGGTGGCCGAGAAGATTCTCAGCCACGGCGAACCGTTGCCCGTCGATTGGGCGGTGGCCGGCACCACCGGTTACGATTTCCTCAACCAGAGCGGCGGCGTCTTGATCGACCGCAGCAGCCAGCGCGCGCTCAACCGGCTGTACAGCCAGTTTGCCGGGCCGCAACCCACCTTCGCCAATCTGGTCAACAGCAAAAAGAAAGAGATTATGCTGGTCGCGCTGGCCAGCGAAGTCAATACCCTCAGCCATCTGCTCGACCGGCTGGCCGAACGCACCCGCCGCTATCGCGACTTTACCCTTAACAGCTTGACCTTCGCTATTCGTGAAGTGATCGCCGGTATGCCGGTCTATCGGACCTACATCAGCACCGATGGCGTGGTCAGCGAGCGCGACGAGCAGGCGATCCGGGCAGCGGTGCGCGAGGCGAAACGGCGCAACCCGCGCACGGCGGCGCAGATCTTCGACTTTATCGAAGAGACGTTGCGCTTGCGCAATCTCGACCACTTTGCGCCAGAAGTGCGCAATGACGTGGTGCGGTTTGTGATGAAATTCCAGCAACTGAGCGGGCCGATAATGGCGAAGGGGGTGGAAGACACGGCCTTCTACGTCTACAACCGGCTGATCGCGCTCAATGAGGTGGGCGGCCACCCCGAACTCTTTGGCAACGACGTGGCCGAGCTGCATCAGGCGGCCCAAGAACGGCAACAGCACTGGCCGCACAGCATGGTGACGACCTCCACCCACGATACCAAACGCAGCGAAGATGTGCGGGCCTGCATCAGTGTGTTGAGCGAGCTGCCCGACGAATGGCGCAAGCATGTCGTGCAATGGAGCCGGCTGAATGCAGCGAAGCGCAGCCAGATCGAGGGCGGGATGGCACCGAGCCGCAATGACGAGTATCTGCTTTACCAGACGCTAGTTGGGGCATGGGAAGGGATGGAGCATCTGCCCCGCTTTACCGAGCGGATGGTCGCCTATATGGAAAAGGCCACTCGCGAGGCGAAGGTCAATACGAGCTGGATCAACCCCAACGCCGAGTACGATGCTGCGATGCAACGCTTCGTCACCGGCATTCTCGACCCGCGCCGTTCGCGCCGGTTTCTTGAGAGCCTTGATGCGTTCGCCAAGCGGATCGCGTTTTTCGGTCGTTTCAACAGCTTGACCCAAACCCTCGTGCGTTTGGCGACGCCGGGAGTGCCTGATCTGTATCAGGGATGCGAACTGTGGGATTTGAGTCTGGTTGATCCCGACAACCGGCGACCGGTTGATTTCCAGCGCCGGATGGCGCTGCTGGCCGAATTGCGTGTGCAGCGGGCCGAACGCGGGGCTCAGGCGTTGGCGGAAGCATTGCTGGTTACCGCTGCCGATGGCCGGATCAAGCTCTACACCATCGCCACCGCGCTGGCATTCCGGCGCGAGCGGCCCGATCTTTTTCACGCCGGCGCCTACCTGCCGCTCACCGCGAGCGGGCCAGCAGGTGAGCATGTGATTGCTTTCGCCCGCCGCCATCCAACTGCCGGTGAAGTGATTGCGGTCGCTCCCCGGCTGACGGCCCGGCTCAGCGGCGGCAGGGAAACGCCGCCGGTTGGTGAACTGTGGGGCGAAACGTGGCTGCCGCTGCCTGCCGTGGCGCCGGGGACGTGCTATCGCAATCTGTTTACCGATGAGTGCCTGACCGTCGCCGATCATCCGGTGGGGCCGGGACTGGCGCTGGCCGATATCTTGCGGCGCTGGCCGGTGGCACTGGCGGTACGGGAATAACGGCTGAGACTATCCGCAAACCGGCATTTTCGGCTATACTATTCATGATAGCCTGAACACACGATCGCCGTCGATGGGGACGGAACGTAAGCGTTTACGAGCGTGCGCCTGCGTTGTCGCGCCCCGCTACGGCGAACCGTGGCGGGAATTTGGTATTGGCGCGTAAATCAAGAGGGAGGTAGTATCGATGACCGTCTCGACCAACGAAGTCAGCGCCAGTCCGGGATTTGGGCACGATCTGCCGCCGCATACGTTGCGTGACATGCTGCGGTATATGATGTTAGCGCGAGCGCTCGATGAGCGAATGTGGGTGCTCAACCGGGCCGGCAAAGCGCCATTTGTGATTAGTTGCCAAGGCCACGAAGCGGCGCAGGTGGGGGCGGCGTTTGCGCTGAGTCGCGGGAAGGACTTTGTGCTGCCTTACTATCGCGGCTTGGCGACGGTGCTGGTGATGGGGATGACCCCGACCGAAGTGATGCTTGGTCTCTTTGCCCGCGCCACCGATCCGAGTTCGGGAGGCCGGCAGATGCCGGCTCACTACGGCTGCCGCCGCTTGAAAATTGTGACCCAATCGTCGCCGGTGGGGACGCAGATTGCGCACGCGGCGGGGATTGGTCTGGCCGAAAAAATTAAAGGCGGCGATGCGGTAGCGTGGGTATCCTTCGGCGAGGGCACCACCAGCCAAGGCGACTTTCACGAAGCACTCAATCTGGCAGCCGTTCACCGGCTGCCGGTCATTTTCCAGTGCGAAAATAACGAGTACGCGATTAGCGTCCACCAACGCCAGCAGATGGCGGTGGCCAGCGTGGCCGACCGCGGGCCGGCCTATGGCATTCCCGGCATCAGCGTGGATGGAACCGATGTGCTGGCCGTCTACGAAGTCACCCGCCGCGCTGTCGAGCGCGCGCGCCGCGGTGATGGCCCCACGCTGATCGAGGCCCGCGTGGTGCGGATGACGGCCCACTCGAGCGACGACAACGACCGCACCTATCGCCCACCGCACGAGATCGCGTTGGTGCGCCACCAAGACCCCATTGTGCGTTTTGTCGCCCACCTGCGCGAGCACGGTATCTTGAGCGAAGCTGAAGAGCAGGAGATGCGCGCTGAAGTGGCGGCGATCGTTGATCGGGCCACCGAAGAGGCCGAACGCGCGCCGATGCCCGAACCCGAAACACTGTATGACCATGTGTATGCGCCAGTGCGGCCACGCCGTTAACGCAGAGATGCAGAGGGGACAAAGGCGCAGAGGATGGTACACGCAGAGACGCAAAGGACGATGACACGCAAAGGCGCAGAGACGCAAAGGGATGGTGGGGGATGGTGCAAGTGCGCTTGAGGCGACCATCCAAAAAACCTTAGCGAACTTCGCGTGCTTAGCGGCTTGGCGTTAAACATATTCATGGAGAATGGTATGCCCGAGATGAACCTGCTCGAAGCGATCCGGCGGGGCCTCGACGAGGCGATGGCTGCCGATGCGCGGGTCTTTATTTTTGGGGAAGATGTTGGTAAGCGCGGCGGCGTCTTCCGCGTCACCGAGGGCTTATACGACAAATATGGCCCGATGCGCGTGATCGACTCGCCGCTGGCCGAGAGCGTGATCGTCGGCGCGTGCATTGGCGCGGCGATGAACGATACGCTGCCGATCGCCGAAATCCAATTCGCCGACTTCATTGCGCCCGCCTTTAACCAGATCGTGCAAGAGGCGGCCCGAATTCACTACCGCTCGAACGGCGATTGGGAGGTGCCGCTGGTCATCCGAGTACCTTACGGCGGCGGCATTCACGGCGCGCTCTACCACAGCCAGAGTGTGGAAGCCTTCTTTGCCCACGTGCCCGGCCTCAAGGTGGTGACGCCATCAACCCCCTATGACGCCAAAGGCTTGCTCAAGAGCGCGATCGAAGATCCGAACCCGGTGCTGTTCCTCGAACACAAAAAGACCTACCGCCTGATCAAAGGCTTCGTGCCCGAAGAGGACTACCGCGTGCCGATTGGCCCCGCCGACATCAAGCGGCCCGGCGAGGATATGTCGGTCTTTGCCTATGGCCTGATGCTGCACTACTGCCTCGAAGCGGCGCAGGCGCTCGCCGCCGAAGGGGTGAGCGTCGAGGTGGTCGACCTGCGCACACTGCGCCCGCTCGACACCGAGACGATTCTCGCCAGCGTGCGCCGCACCGGCAAGGCGCTGATCGTCCACGAAGACAATCTGTTTGGCGGGTTTGGCGGCGAAGTGGCGGCGATTATCGCCGAACACGCCTTCGAGTATCTCGACGGGCCGGTGATGCGGGTCGGCGGGCCCGATGTGCCGGCAATGCCGTTTGCCCATTCGCTCGAAGCGGCCTTTATGCCCTCACCGGATTCAATTGCCGCCGCTATGCGCCGGTTGGCCGCATATTGAAAGGCGGGTCATCTCGTAGGGACACAGCGCCGCTATGTCCTACGTTCAACGCGCAACGTACTAGCAGGTGAGATCCATGATCGACATCAAGATGCCCCAATTGGGCGAGAGCGTCACCGAAGGCACTGTCGGGCGCTGGCTCAAGCGGCCCGGCGAACCGGTGAAGAAATACGAGCCGTTATTGGAAGTGGTGACTGATAAAGTTGATACGGAGGTGCCGGCCCCCGAAGCCGGCATCCTCCACGAGATACTAGTACCCGAAGGCGAGACGGTGCGGGTCGGCACGGTGGTTGCCCGGCTTGCCCCGGCTGGGGAGGCGATAGCGGCACCGGCCCCGGCAGCCAGCCCGGTGGTAGCGACTGTTGCCGCGCCGGCAGTGGCCGCAGCTACCGCCACAACAACGACTGCGCCGCCGCCGGCCACCGATGGCCGCAATGCTTACCTCTCGCCGGTAGTGGCCCGGTTGTTAGCCGAACACAACCTCGACCCGGCCCAAATCCGCGGCAGCGGGCAAGGCGGGCGAATCACGAAACAAGATGTGCTGCGCTTCCTTGCCGAACGCGAGCGGCAACCGGCTGCGCCGGCTCCGGCAGTTGCGCCCGCGCCGAGCGTCGCCCCCGCCCCGGCGGTCGCCGCCACGCCGAGCGTCGCCCCCGCCCCGGCGGTCGAGCCGGCCCCAGCGCCGATCGAGATTCCTGCCGACGCTGAACTAGTGCCGTTGACGCCCATGCGGCGCAGCATCGCCGAGCACATGGCCCGTTCGGTGCGCACATCGCCGCACGTGACCACGGTGATGGAGGTCGATCTGAGCCGGGTTCTCGCGCACCGCGCCACCCATCAAGAAGCATTTAACCGGCAAGGGGTGCGTTTGACCCTCACCCCCTACTTCGTGATGGCGACCGTCGCTGGCCTGCAAGCGGCGCCGGTCTTCAACGGCAGCTTCACCGAGCAAGGCATCGTGATGCACCGCCGGATCAACATCGGTGTAGCGGTGGCGCTCAACGAAGGCTTGCTGGTGCCGGTCATTCCCGACGCCGACGAGAAGAATCTGCTCGGTCTGGCCCGCGCCGTCAACGATCTCGCCGAGCGGGCGCGTACCAAACGGCTGCGGCCCGAAGAGACCTACGGCGGCACGTTTACCATCACCAACCACGGCGTCACCGGCAGCCTATTTGCCACGCCGATCATCAACCAGCCCCAAGCCGGCATTCTCGGCATCGGCGCAGTGGTCAAGCGTCCGGTCGTCATCACCCAAAACGGGCTTGACGCCATCGCCATTCGCCCGCTCTGCTACCTCTCCTTCACCTTCGACCACCGGATCGCCGACGGCGCCACCGCCGATCGCTTCCTTGCCACGGTTAAGCAGCGGCTTGAACAGTGGGAGGGGTGAAAATACTGTTGGCTTGAAATAGGTTGGAAGTGAAGGAAATGAATTGGGAAAGCAGCGAGCTAGGTCATTTGTTCAGATGTTGCTTCGGTGGCAAGGAATGTTCTGAGCAAGTGACCTAGCTCGCTTAGCTAGTGCGATGAGATGGCCTATTTGCGCTGCGACAGCGCTGGACCGGATTTCTCATAATGCTCTTGCCTCGTGAAGCACACGATCGCGCATGCGCAGCTTGAGACCAGACTCGGTAACAATATCAACTGGAAGTTTCAACAATAGTTCAAGATCATACTGGAGGCCGCCAAGGTCAAACGGTGTTCTTTCTTCCTCTCGATCAACGATAAAATCAATATCACTCTGCTCATCGGCATCACCACGGGCAACCGAGCCAAAGATTCGCACATTTCGCGTCCCATACCGAGCGTAGATCGCTAACATCTCTGCTCGTTGTTCTTTGAGCAGTTGCGAACCCGTCATACCCTTGCTCCGGTTGCGTTCCTTGCTATCGTTAGCGCCGAAACCGGGGTTTACCTTTTGGATGCGTATTGTGGTACTTACGTGCTAGTATACGAAAAATTGCTAGCCACGTCGATAGGCGAGGTTTTAGCCCTAAGAAATGTTAGCGCTGTTCTACGTTGTCATTTCACACCTCGCTAGCACTCTTACCCATACCGGGCCGGTCTGGCCGGCTTAGCCTGCGCTTAACAATCATCGCCTACAACGGGCGTTGCTGAGGTTTTCCTTCACCACTGATAAGGGCAGGCCAATGGAACAATGGCGTAACCCGGCGACGGCGCGCATAGCCGGCCACATCGCGACTGGCGCTTTTGCCCTCGCGATGGAGGGGCAGCTTTTGTTGATCATCGGCGTGATCCCGGTCTCGTGGGCATGGGGCGGCACCCAGAAAACGCTCAATCCGACGGTACAGATCGGCGGGGTGGCAGCAATTGCCATTCTAGCCCCATCGGCCTACGCCATCTGGCGGCATGCCGGGCTTGACGGCGCGGGCCGTCCGAGGAAAGGGCTGGTAATTGTGGCGTGGCTGATAACCGCTTACCTGTTCCTGAATACTCTAGCCAATCTCGCTTCGCCAAGCCTCGGCGAAAAACTGTTGTTTGGGCCGGTAGCGCTGGTCACGGCGCTGTCGTGCTTGGTGGTGGCGTGGTCAAAGCCGGTTGAGCAGTAGCTTGTACCGCGGAGGAAGTCGAGGATGAATCGCATTTGCGCCCCTTCGCGTCCTCTGCGTCTTTGCGTGTAAACGCTTTGCGCCTTAGCCTTAACCCCCTCACCTTGTGCTGAAGCGGGGGATTGCTTCGGGCGCTCCGCGCCCTCGCAATGACAACCGGCCACGCGCCCTCGCAAGCTCTGTGGGGAGCGGAGGTACGCTCCTCTCCTGTCTGTGCGCACCGCACTCCGCTTGGCGTAGCCACGAGTGCGGGATTGTGCCTCCACTCCCCTTCCCATTCCAGTGGACAGTGAAAGGGAACTTACGCCTGTCACCAAAAGGGCGGACAGAGGAGTATAGATTACACACCCTTCACGTATCGGGCCACGGCGCGCCATGGCCTACTGGAGCGCAAAGAGCAATTCGGCTTCGCACGCCAGTTGATCGGCGACGGTGGCGCGGGCCTGACCCTTGCCGATCCCGCGCCGCATCCGTTCGAGCTGCACTTCCAGCCGCAGGGTATCGCCGGGGCGCACCACCCGCTTAAAGCGCGCGCCGTCAATCCCAGCAAAGAGCACCAGCTTGCCGGCGTTTTCGGGCAGGCTCAGCGCCGCTACTGCGCCAGTTTGGGCCAACGCCTCTAGGATCAACACGCCGGGCATAATCGGGTTGCCCGGGAAATGGCCCTGAAAGTAGGGTTCATTCGCCGAGACCAACTTCTCTCCTACCGCGCGCACCCCCGGTTCCAACTCGACAATCCGATCAACCAACAGAAACGGATAGCGGTGCGGAATCAGGGCCATAATCTCTTGGATCGACAGCATACGAGCGTGCTCCTTCAGTAACAACGTCGCTTAACGGCGCGGCGCAGCCACCGCAATCAAACGCGGGCTCGCCGAGGTGTACGGTTCCAAATCGTAATTGCCATAGATAGCGCGGAGGGTAAAGCCAGCCCGCGCCAGCAGATGTTCTAGCTCAAAGCGGTAGAGCCAGCGCATGGTAAACTGCATCGTGCGCCGGGTCAATACGCCATCAGCCGCCGTTTCGTCGTAAATGAAGGTAACGTGACTGATCTGCTCGGCGGCATCGCTCTCGATCACGACAAATTTCTGCACATAGCGGCCATCGAGTTCGTAGCTGCGTTCAAGCTGCATCCGGCCATCTTCACGGGTAATGGCCAGCGGATCGGGATTAAACAGATCGATGATCAGCGTTCCTTTGCGGGTGAGCGACCGGCGCACCGCTGCCAGCGCCGCTAGCTGATCTTCGATCGTGGTTAAGTGCATAAACGAATTAACTGCTACAAACGCTAATGGAAAATGATTTTCCGGCAAGACCACGCCGCGTACATCGGCTTCGATCAGCGTCACCCGGTCGGCCAAGCCTTCGGCGGCAAGCCGTTCGCTGGCCAGCGCCAGCATCGCTGGCGAAAGATCAACGCCGGTGAGACGATAACCGGCGCTGGCCAACGGCACCAGCACCCGCCCCGTCCCACACATCAATTCGAGGATCGGATCGCCAGTGCGGCGCGCCCACTCGCGGTAAAAGGGCACATCATCGTGAAAATGACGAAAATCGGCATCGTAGTAACGCGCAAAAGGATCGTACAGGTTCATGCGTTTTCTTCAGGAAAAGGAGCAGACCGGTTACGGATTGGTCAGCAAAAACAGCACTCCAAACACCAAGCCAATGAATACCACCCCGATAATCCCTATCGTCAAGATCCGCGGATCGATAATTGGCTCGAAACGGGGCGCACCGGGCAGATTGGTTGACGAAGCCGGCATACGCGGCGGTTTGGGTGGCGGCGGCGGCGTGCGAAACACTTCATCAGGGTTTGAAGACGGTAAGCGAAAAACTTCGCCCTGTGCCGATGGAACGTTAAAGGGGGCATTCCCTTCCGGCATTGACTGCCCGCCACTACCCTCGCTCGACCGGCGCAGCGCGCCAAATATACTGCTGCCAACTGAGATGACCACCATCAACACAATCAGGGCAATAAACAGTTCGGTGGTGCCGATTGGTATGCCGGTCTGTTGGGTCAGCCAACGCGCCAACGGCGGCAGAATAGACGGCCCCAGAATAAACAGTAGGAACACGAGCCAGCCGATCCAGCCCGATCCACGACGGCGTTGTTCCATAGCTCCCCCCTTTCTCACGAGCCGGCGACTGGCGCAGCGCGCACAATCAGGCGATGCGAATAGACACCAATTGGCACGCAGGTGATGAGGGTCAAGGTTTCGCTGCTGGTAGGCGCCAGCACCCACGTATCTTCCGGCAGGACGGTAACAACCTCGCGCACAATATAGCGGCGGTCGCTGCCATTCACCGTGACCAACACCTCGTCGCCAACGGCAATCGCCGGCAGTTGATTAAAGATGATGCCGCGATAGCCCACATGCCCGGCAATAACGATATTGCCGCTCGTGCTGGGATAACCGCTGATCGGCCAGTAGTGGACTGCCGTGTAGCGCGGCACATCCCACGCGCCGAACGAAAAGCCGGCGCTGACCACCTCGGTATCAACTCCGATCCGGGGCACGCGCACGCGGGTAGGGCGCACAGCAACCCACGCGGCATCGGCGGTCTTCACCGGCGCGAGTGTCCATTCCGGTGCCGGATGGGCGGCCAACCATGCCCTTCCCAAATGGCTGAGCAACACCTGATAGCGCGGCGGGTTTTGGGGATGCCACTCGAAACGGGCCCGCTCGAAATATTGTACGAGCCGGGGTTGACCGTGATCGTCAATGATCTCAAACGGCTCCGACAACGGATAACCGAAGGTGGGCAAGCCGCCGTTCCGCCACCAAAAGGTTCGGAACGCGCCACTCAGACTATGGCCGGTTTCAGGGAAGAAATCGGCATTGGCCGGCGGCGCCGGCAGCGGGGTGAAGGCAGGATGATCAGCATACGCCGCCGCGGCCCAACGTCCCAGATGCCCCACCTGCACCAATGCCAACTCGGCATGCCACTCGAAGCGGGCCCGCTCGAAATATTGCACCGGGCGGCCATCTTCGATGAACACCTCGGTCAGCGGGTAGCCAAAGATCGGCAACCCTCCCTGCCGGTCATAAAACTCGCGGAACGCATAAGCCAAGGTATGCCCTGTCTCGCGGAAGAGCACCGGCGTACCGGCGGCGGTATTGGCAGCCGCTGGCAGCGGCTCCAATCCGATCAGCAGTGCGATCAAGCAGAGGATGAGTAGTCGACGCATAGCTGCATTGTACCGTATTTCTAGTGGAACTTTAGGCTGGGCCAGCAAGCCAACCGAGTCTGGAAACCCTTTGGCGCATTGCCAGATCCGGACTACCGAGAGAACGGCTGTCCGACCGGTTGCTCCATTCGGCGACATCGGCCATCGCCTTCGCATCCTGACGGATTTACCCTCATCTCCTCTCCTTCAGGCAAAGAAAGCGGAGAGGACGCATGATCTGTTGCGTTGCCCGCGACGAGCGCCTTACCCCTCGATCGCGGCGGCAGCCAACGTCAGCAAGAGCAACGCTTGCATCCCCCGGCTCAGGTTGGCCGGCAAGATATACTCGTCGGTGCGGTGGGCATTACCGCCGTCAGTCAGGCCGACACACACCGCCGGCATCCCAAGGCTGAGCGGAACGTTTGCGTCGGTGCTGCTCTGCTGGAACGAAATCTGCGCGCCAACCATCTGATACGCGGCCACTGCCGCTTGCACCAGCGGATGCTCGCGCGGGATCGCACCGGACGGGCGATCGCCGACTTTGGTCAATTGCAGATGGACTTCGGGCTGTTCGAGGGCCACTTCTTCCACCAAACGGTAGACCTCGTTGACCAGATCGGCCAGTGCCGCCGACGACACCGAGCGCAGGTCAATCAGCATACTGGCGTGTTGGGCAATCGTATTGACCGAGGTGCCGCCGCTGATTGTACCAATATTAAACGTCGTGCGGGGCGACAGCGGCACATTCAGTTCGGTCAAGCGGGCGGCCAGCCGCACCAGCACATGGATGGCGCTCGGCGTGCCAAAATTGCCCCACGAATGGCCCCCCGGCCCCGAAGCTTCGATCCGAAAGCGGCGCACCCCAATCGCCTGATGGTGGAGCGAGCCAAAATCACAACCCTCGATCACCACGACGGCGCCGAGCCGGGTGCGCAGCCGGTCGATCACGGCCCGCATCCCGCGCAGATCACCCAACCCTTCTTCGGCGACATTCGCAACAAACCAAATATCGCTAGCGGTAGGCAGATTAAACCGCTGATAGACTTCGGCCAAGCGCAGCAGACCGGCCAAACCGGCGCTGTTATCACCAATGCCGGGGCCGTAGACCCGATCGCCTTCGTAGCGGATCGAGAGATCGGTGTCGGCGGGGAAAACGGTATCGAGATGGGCCGAAACCAACAGTGCCGGGCGATCGCGCTGGCCGGGCCGGCGACCATAGACATTGCCAAGCTCATCGATTTCGACATCGTGCAAGCCGAGCGCCTGCATCCGTTGGCTCACCAGCGACGAACGCGAATGTTCAGCAAAGGTTGGGGCCGGCACCTGTTGAATCTCGATCGCTGTCGCCAACGTCGAACGATAGTCAGCCAGATCGGCCAACGCGGCGCGTACCGCTGGATGGGTATACCAATGCTGAATCACAGCTTTCATCGCCGCTTCCTCATCATACAGGAACAATGCGCAGATCAGGCGCTGGGCGGCATTCGCCGCGATTACGCGCCTTTGGCAAGCATTATCCGGCAACGGGCGATTGCTGTCAATTTGCCAGCCGTTCTGAGTCGTGGCATACTGACGCGGTAGAAAGGGGAATGGGGAGTAGGAAGTTGTGAGTAGCGAGCCAGGGCGATGCTCAGACCAACGTTCACACGCTGAAGCGGTTTGTCAGCGACCGGTTACGCGCCTTGGCCATAGTGAGCAATAAAGGAGTGTGTATGTCGCTATTGCCGACTGCAACTGTCGCAACCATTGCCCGCCACACCGGCCAACGGGTGACGCTGACCGGCTGGATCTACCACAAGACTGAGAAAGGCAAACTGATTTTTATCTTGCTGCGCGATGGCAGCGGGACGATTCAGTGCGTGACCTTTAAAAAGAATGTGAGTGAAGCGACGTTTGCCACCGCACAGGCGTTGACGCAAGAGAGTTCATGCCGGATTACCGGCAGCGTGCGCGCCGATGAGCGGGCACCGGGCGGGTACGAGCTTGACGTCGAAGAGATTGAACTCATCGGCCCAAGCCACGACTACCCTATCACCCCCAAAGAACATGGGGTCGAGTTCTTGATGGAACACCGCCATCTCTGGGTGCGCTCTTCCAAACAGCACGCCATCTTGCGCATCCGGGCCGAAGTCATCGCCGCTGCGCAAGAATGGCTCAACGAGCAGGGCTTCGTCCGCTTCGATACGCCGATCCTCACCGCCACCGCCGCCGAAGGCACGACCAACCTTTTTGCTACCGATTACTTCGACCTTGGCAAAGCCTATCTTGCCCAAACCGGTCAGCTCTATGTCGAAGCCGGCATGATGGCGTTTGGCCGGGTGTACTGCTTTGGCCCCACCTTCCGCGCTGAAAAGAGCAAGACGCGCCGGCACTTGACCGAATTCTGGATGATCGAGCCGGAAGTTGCGTTTGCCGATCACGAAGACAATATGCGGCTGCAAGAGCAATTTGTCAGCGCGATTGTGGCCCGCGTGCTCGATCGCCGGCGCGAAGATCTGAAGGTGCTGGAACGCGACACCACCATGCTCGAGCAGGTCGTACCGCCCTTCCCGCGCATCACCTACGATCAGGCGATTGCATTGATTGCCACTCATCAGGGCGAAGTAGAGGGCGCCGATCCGTTGCCGTGGGGTGAAGACTTCGGCGCGCCGCACGAGACGCTGATCGCCTCGAAGTTCGACCGTCCGGTCTTTGTCGAGCGTTTCCCATCGGCGGTGAAGGCGTTCTACATGCAACCCGACCCCAACCGGCCCGAAGTGGCGCTCTGCGCCGACTTGCTGGCGCCAGAGGGATACGGTGAGATCATCGGCGGTTCGCAGCGCATCCACGACCCAGTGTTGCTCGAGCAGCGTATCCGCGAGCACGGATTACGGATCGAGGAATACGAGTGGTACCTTGACCTGCGCCGTTATGGGACGGTACCGCACAGTGGGTTTGGCATGGGGATCGAGCGCATCGTGGCGTGGATCACCGGCACCCGCCACATCCGCGAGACGATCCCGTTCCCCCGCCAGTTATACCGGATCTATCCGTAGGAGTGGGAAGGGCGGGTTTGAAACCCGCCCTTCCCACCCGCCCTTCCAAACCCACTCTATCCACATTCCCCTCACCGCACCAAGGTGCGGCGCACTCGCTCGACAGCTTGCTGGGCAGTGGTCAGATAGGCCGCGTAGACACCCGACCGGTTGAGCACTAGTGGCGTCGCGACGCCAACTGCCAGCAGCGCCGGCAACCAGAAGAAGACGAAGAATTGGGCCAGCCACGCACAGATTAGACCACCGCCAACCAGCGTATTGAGCAGGGCGGTACTGCCGCGCTGGATATAGCCCGTACCTAACAGTTCGCGCAGATTGGCGATCAGCAACAGCACCCCGGCAAAGGCGCTAAAGTGCATCGTGAGACCGATGTTAAAGAAGCGCAGCAACAAGTAGACCACTAACCCAAAGACGATCAACCCGAAGATGATCACATAGATCGACTTGATCGGGTAGCCGCCGATGAGCACATACGATTGGCGCGAGCCATTGCCATTGTTCCCGTACATCGCCATATCCTTTCACTGCATTAGCACCATTGCATCGCTGCCGGTACGACGTTGCCGAATTACAAAAGGTTGCAGTTCAGCTACGGCTGATGACGCTTACCCGCCCACACCGCACTACTCTTCAAACACGGCGCGCACGCGGAACATGCCATCTTGCTGATCGGGCGCATTGGCCAACGCCTGCGCTTGAGTCAACATCTCACCCACCACATCAGGCCGCCAAACCGTGGTCAAACCGGTGACTTGCGCCGTCGGCGGGACATTACGCAAATCGACTTCCTGCAACATCGCGATATAGTCAAGGATCGCCGAGAGCTGGGCTCGCATCACCGCAATCTCTTCATCGGACAGGGCAATGCGAGCGAGGCGGGCAACGTGGCGAACTTCGGCTTCTGACAGTGACATAGCAACCTCGTAAGCAGTGATTTAGGCAACTCCTGATTCCTTGCGCAATTTTCGATCGCGGGCCGAGCCAACCAGCATCTGGCGTGTATAGAGCAGCCGCTGCACGGCGGTAATATGCGAAGCGACCCCGACAGCGATCACGGCCCATTCAAGGATCGGTAGGTCGGGAAAGAACGGCATTACTACCAAGCCGAACAAGAGCAGACCGAGCTTTTCTTGCCGGCCAGCAAAGCCGACATTGCACGAAGCCAATTTACCGGTCGCTTCTGCACGGGCGCGCACGTAGCTTGCCATCACCATGCCAAAGATCGCAAACAATGCCCACACCGGCGCCACCACACCGGAGAGCATCAAACCGCCCATCACAAACGCCTCGGCATAGCGATCGGTCACGTGGTCAAGCACCGTCCCGTACTCGCTCGCCTTGCCACTGGCGCGCGCGGTCGCACCATCGAGGACATCAGCTAGCCCCATCAGTAAGATAGCAACCACTCCCCAGAGGAAGGCTTGTTGCGAGAGGAGATACCCAGCCAAAACACTGAACACGAGGCTCAGATATGTCAGCATATTGGGATGGATTCCCAGACGGGTACAGAAATGGCCAAGCGGCAAGGAGGCCTGTTCGTAGAACTGGCGAAAGCGGGCAAGCAACGGCATCATTGACGTTCATCCTTTAGCTAGGGCAATGACTGAAGCGTTCATTCCATCAGACTTTGCCATTATCAAGGCTGTGATAGCAGAACGGACGTCCGCCGTTCCACTTCGACCAGCGTGATCGGCGCATCAGGACCAGTATGCTCAATCCAGATCGAGGCCGTCGCCGCGCCGGTGCAGCCAGCCCGGAAGAGATCGCACGGATCGGTGAGGTAGGCGTGCAAGAAGCCGGCCATATACGTATCGCCGGCGCCAGTCGGGTCGCGGGCATCGGTTGCGTAAGCCGGGATCGCGATCGAGCGCTCACCATCATCAATCTGCGAACCGGCTTCGGCGATAGTGACAATCGCAATCGCGCAGCCGGTTTCGTGCAGCCGCCGCGCCGCGAGCACCGGATCGATCCGCGGATCAATGCCGGTAATGACTTTGGTTTCCACTTCATTGGCCTTGATCACGTGGCACAGCGGCGCGATCGCAGCGAATTCATCCGGTAAAAAGTGCTCGATCCGGCCATCGGCGCCAAACCGGCGCAGCAAGCCTTGTGGGTCAAGCACGATTGGCGCATCGGTCTGGGAGCGGATGACTTGGATCAACGCGAGCGGCGTCTCTTGCAAAATCGGGCCAACGATAACCGCTTGAGCGGTGGCGACGGCTGCCGGCACAGCGGTAATTGGTTCAGCCACGCCGAGCACATCGAGGGTGCGATCACCGCGATGATCGTACACCAACTTAAAGCCACCGGTCTGGGAAGCTAATTTCACAAACGGCGCAATCCCGTAGCGAACCAGATCAGACTGAAACCGGTCAAGGTAATCAGGCCCCACCCGTCCCACCAGTGCGGTGGCGCGGCCAAGCCGGCTGAGGGCAAGACAGGCGTTGGTCGAACAACCCGACAGTACGCGCCCTTCGGTGCGCACCACCGGCGTGATAATCTCGTCATACACCGGATTGCCAAAGGCAATAACATCTACCATAGCGTGCTTAGCCATTTCCTAATAAGCGATCGTACAATCCTTGCAATTGTTCGTCATCGTACAGGGTAATCGTCACTCTGATGGTGCGCCCACTGCGCGCAATTTGCACCGGGGTTTGCAACAGCTCTTCAAACATCTGCTGAGCCATCTGATCTTCCGGTGAGCGGGTATCGCTCGCGCGTTGGCGCTCCGGCGCAGACCGCGCCGCCGTGGTAGCCGGTGACACGGTGCTCGTAGGCCCTTTCACTGCGGCGATGGCAGCAGCGAGATCGGCTCCGGCAGCCAGCGCCGCGCAAAACCGTTCACTCTCGGCAGCACCAAACCGATGCGTGATCACCGCCTCACAAGCAGCCACTTGGGTTTGGGGATCGGTCAGTTGGAGCAATGCCAGCGCCTGCGCCGGTTCGATCTGTCCGGTACATAACGCGCGCCGGGTAGGCGCCGCTAGACCGGGTTGGCTGGCTAGTTCAGCGAGGCGTTCGACATCACGCACGTTCAAATCGCGTTGTTGGATCAGTTCAAGTGCGGCTTGTTGGTCGGCGGGATCGTCAAGCCGCAGCAGCGCCCGCCCGTGACCGGCGCTGATCGTACCGTCGAGCAGGGCTTGCCGGGCAGCGGAGGCAAGGCGGAGCAAGCGGCGGCTATTGACGATCGCCACCCGGCTTTTGCCGACCCGGCGAGCAATCTCATCATCGCTCAAGCCAAACTCACGCCGCAAGGTTTCGTAAGCTTGGGCCTCTTCCAGCGGGTTGAGGTCGGCGCGCTGCACATTCTCAACCAACGCCAATTCAAGGAACTGCTGGGGAGTCGCATTCTTGACAATTGCCGGCACGGTGGCCAAACCAGCCATTCGCGCCGCGCGCAGCCGGCGTTCGCCGGCGATCAGCTCATAGCCGCCAGCCGGGTCTTCGCTGACGATCAGCGGCTGCAACACGCCGTGCTCTTGAATGGAAGCGACGAGTTCAGCGAGGGCAGCCTCATCAAATGATGTGCGCGGCTGCGCGCGATTAGCCCGAATCGCCGCCACCGGCAATTCACGCACGGCAGCCTGCTCCGCCGTAGATGACGGAATGAGCGCATCTAACCCGCTGCCCAAACCACGCTTCCGGCTCATACCAATCGCTCCTCCCGTCCAATCAATTCTTCGGTCAGCAACGAGTATGCTTGCGCACCCCGGCCGTGCGGATCATACTCGTAAGCGATCCGCCCGTGGCTCGGCGCTTCGCTCAGGCGCACGCTGCGCGGGATCAAGGTGCGGCAGATGAGGCGAGGAAAGTAGCGCTGCACTTCATCAACCACCTGTTGGGCCAGATTGGTGCGGCCATCGTACATCGTCATCACCACCCCGAGAATGCGCAGGGTCGGATTAAGACTTTCGCGCACCCGTTCCAGCGTGGTCTTAAGCTGCGCCAATCCTTCGAGCGCCAGATATTCGCATTGCAACGGAATGAGCACCGCGGTGGCCGCACACAAGGCATTGAGGGTGAGTAAGCCCAATGAGGGCGGGCAATCAATCACGATCCAATCATAACGCGGCAAGAGGGGAACCAAGCCATCGCTGAGCCGCCATTCGCGCCGGTCGAGGTCGACCAATTCAATCGCTGCACCGGCCAATTCTTGATCAGCCGGAATAATCTCAAGCCGATCGCGTCCGCTTGCCATCGGGATCGTCTCTGGCGGCGCGCCCCCTAGCAGCAGATCGTAGGTCGTCACCGTCAATGAGGCTTTGGCGATGGCAAGGCTCGTGGTTGCGTTTCCCTGCGGATCAATGTCAACCAGCAGCACGCGCCGCCCGCGCCGGGCCAGTTCGCCGGCCAGATTCACGGCAGTGGTCGTTTTGCCGACGCCGCCCTTCTGGTTGGCGATAGCGAGTATCCGCGGTTGTGGGCCTGTTGGTTGCTGTTTCACGTGAAACACCCGTGCTAAGCAGCCAATCCAACCGCTATTGTACCATAGGCAACGAGGAGGGTACGTTACCGTGATACCTGAGTTGGGATAGCTGCAAAGCAACACAGATGAGTCACCCGTCACCTACCAAGCGCCAGTCAATCGCGATCCTTGTGCGTCTTTTCGTGGCTATCCCACCCCTCACGGCAAATAACGCAGTGGATTCACCGCTCGCCCGTTGACAAGGAGAGTGAAGTGGAGATGGACGCCGGTCGAATAACCGCCACCGGCGCGATCGTAGGTACTGCCCATATAGCCGATCAATTGACCAGTGCTGACTTCTTGGCCAGCGCTCACCACCGGACGAGTAATCAAGTGGCCATAGATCGTCTCAATTCCGCCGGGATGGCGGATCTTTACACAATAGCCGTACCCGCTACACCAGCCCGATTCGTAAACCCAACCGCGACTCGCCGCTACAATCGGCGTCCATGCGGCGTTGGCGATGTCAATCCCATTGTGGAAACCGCCCCAGCGCGGGCCAAACCCTGATGTCACCACCCCGCGCGCCGGCCACACCCAACGCGGCGGCGGCGGCGGGAAATCGCGCACTTCCGGCAAAGCAGCGACCACTGCCAGATCCAACTCGAGCAAATCACTCCGGATCCAGCCAGTGACATCACCGATCGCGATCTTGACCCAATCATTGTACCGGCCACGCAGCGCGACTTGCCTTCCGGCTGCTAACTGCGCTTGTCGAGGGTGATCCGTGGTCGGCCCAGATCGAACATTTGTTTCGTCTGCCAATACGATCCCAACCGGTTCAGCCACGCGCCGGGCGAATGTCGCCTCCTGCTCAGCCGTCCACGGCAATCGCCCACCCGGAATGAAGATCTCGCGCCCAACGATCAACTGGTCATCACGCAGCCGATTCGGCGCGAAAGTGACGATCGCCTCCGGCGCGACGCTATACCGTTCCGCTAGCGCTGTGAGCGTCTCCCCTTCCGCCACCATATGCGCCGCGCCAGCCAAGCGCGCAATCCGCAACGGCTGGCCCACCCGCAGCGCGTCGCCTCGATCAAGCTGATTCGTCCAGACAAGCGTACTAAGCGGGATCTGGTAGCGCACCGCCACCTCAGCTAGCGTCTCGCCCTCGGCGAGGAAGTGGGTCGTCTGATAGGCAGTCACCACGGGTATGGGTGCGCGCACCACCGGCGCAATCGGTTCAGGCTCGCTCGGCGCTGTCGCGGCATACCGTACCGCCGGTGCAACGACAACCGCTTGCTCTGCTGGCAGCAACGATGGAACGACTGGCGCCGGCACAGAATGGATGATGGGGGTAAACGTCTGGAGGGGGAGCGTATGATCAATAGCAAGAATCAGGATGACGACCGCCAGCAGCAAAAGATGCCCTAGACGGCGTGATGGGCGGAATTGCCAACGCACGACCCGCCGATAAGCGCTGCCCGGTAATGCCTCACCCGCATGCACCCGACCTTCACGCAGACGGCGAGCAGTTCTACGCGCCGCAGCCAACCGTCGCTGGCTGCGCACCCACCGCTCATACCATGGAGGTTGCTCGAAGATAACCTGCATTGCGTGCTCTCGCTCACTTCACCGAGAGAGCATACACCGAGCGGAATAGTTTGTCAATCTTGACGGCATCTTTCATCGCATGATAAGATATAACTACTGACTCTTCCGCTGCCCGATCCGGCCTCCCCCTGTGAACCGGTGAAGGGCGTTTCATGAAAGGCCGGCCGATGATACGAGTCGTTGTCGATAGTATCCGTGTCAGCCTGTTAACGCAGAGCCGGGTCGTCGTCCTCCGCGAAACCGAAGGAAATCGCTATCTGCCTATCTGGATCGGCCAATTTGAGGCCGATGCCATCGCGATGGCTATTCAGGGTCAAGAATCGCAACGGCCGATGACCCACGACCTGCTCAAGGCTGCCATCGGCGAATTGGATGGGGTAGTTCGCCATATCTACGTTAATGACATTCGCGATAATACCTTCTTCGCGCGGATTGTGATCGATCAGGCTGGGCGCACGGTCGAGCTTGACGCCCGCCCCAGCGATGCGATCGCGCTCGCCGAACGGGTGCAAGCCCCGATTTTCGTGACAGACCATGTGCTGGATCAGGCCGGTGTTCTCTTCGATGAGGAAGAACAGGCCGATGAGTCTGCACCCCCAACTGCAAGCCGCAGCGAAGAAACCAAGCCGGAGTCTACTTCGGAACCTGAACCGGAACTGAACGAAGATTCGTTGTCCATCTTCCGTAACTTTATCAATACGTTAGACCTCGACGATCGCGATCGCCCCAGTGATAAATCGTAAGTTCCACAGATAGTCTCCGCAGTGGGGTGGTAAAACCACCCCACTCTTTTTTCCCCATCTTGTGGATAACTGGCGATATTATGTGGAAAACTCGCCGTCCCTGTGGATAACGTGCGGAATACGTCGTTGATAGCACGTGGACGCTCTGCGGAACAACTGCTTCACCTCCTCGATTCGTTTCCCCATGTGGATACTCATTCCCATGCTTTCCACATCTCATCTAGCTCATTGGGAAGCGGTTTGTACGTTTATTTCCACATCTTCCACAAGACTACTATCATGACGGTTTTCTCTCGAACTGTTTTATTATGCTGATCTCAATGGAGTATCGTGTTTAGCACTGTGGATGATTTATGACCGGTATACGCTCAGCACCTTGTGATCCCTTCCCGATCCTCGTCCAACGGATCGTGCAAGAGGCCGTGATTGTTGATGATCGGATTATCAAGATCGACCATTTCCTGAATCACCGCATCGACACTGATCTCATGCAGTCTATCGGCACCGAGTTGGCCAACCGGTTAGCGCCATTCCAGCTTGACCTGATCTTGACCGCGGAAGCGAGCGGGATTCCGCCGGCGCTCGCCACCGCCTTTGCCTGCCGTGTCCCGCTGGTCTATGCGAAAAAGTATGATCCCGCTGTGCCTGCCCCGGCCTTGACTCGTCGGGTGCCTTCGCCAACCAAAGGCCGCGAGACCCAGTTGGCGATTACGGCCCGCTTTCTGCCCGCCGGTTCGCGGGTGGCGATTGTGGACGATTTTTTGGCAAACGGACGCACGGCGCTGGCGTTGGTGGAAATGGCGCACGAAGCCGGCGCTAACGTCGTGGCGGCGGCGTTTGTGGTTGAGAAGTTGTTCCAACAGGGGCGGGATCCCTTGGTTGCGTTGGGGATCCCGGTGATTACATTGGCCCAGATCGAGCGATTTGCTAGCGGGAAACCGGTGATTGCCGGCTGGCCGGGTTAGGCGCTCCCGAAATAACGCAAGGCCAACCGTAACCGTTCTTCCAACGCCGGCGGCGCGTCGGCCGGCAATGAGGCGATTGCGGCAGCAGCCTCGGCGGCGCTGTAACCCAAACTCACCAAAATATCGCTCAGTTCACGGTCGATCGCGCTTGTGCTTGGACTACCGGCGTTGGTCAGTTGGCGGAGATCGATCTTGCCGCGTAGTTCAAGCACGATCCGCTCTGCCGTCTTCTTGCCAATGCCCGGCACTCGCGCCAGCCGGGTCAGGTCGCCGCCGGCGATCATGCTGCGCACTTCATCCGGGGTTCCGCTTGAGATCAGGCTCAGCGCCATCTTTGGCCCCACTCCGCTCACCCCAATCAGTTGCTCGAACAGGCTACGCTGGGCATGGTCGCTGAAGCCATACAAGGTAAGCGCGTCTTCTCGCACGATCAGGATCGTATACAACAAGATGTCGTTGCCAACCGCGCCGGCGGCTGCCAGCGTGGGGCGGGGGGCGTAGATGAGGAAGCCGACGCTGCCGGTTTCGACGATCAGGTGATCGGTGCCAATACTCTGGATTACGCCGCGAATTGATGCAATCATGAGAATAGGCCTTATCTGGTGCTACTTCAGGAGGTTGTTGATGATGATTCGTTCGCCGTTACGTTCGTTTGGTTTGGTGTTTGGCCAGTTTGCTAGTCTAGGGGCGATTGCCTTCACTGGTCCGTTGGTGCCTTCGTCCCCACTCTTGCTAGGGTTGTTAGCCGCTGGGTTGGCGCTTGGGTTGTGGGCCTTGCGCACCATGCGCCTGAACCGCCTCTCAGTGCTGCCCGATCCGCTGCCGCGGGTTGAATTGGTGCGTGCCGGCCCTTACCGCGTGATCCGCCACCCAATGTACGCCAGTCTGCTGCTGGCGGCGCTGGCATGGGTGTTAGCGTCGCCGGCATTGTGGCGCTGGGGGTTGTGGTTGCTCTTGCTGGCGGTATTGGTGACCAAGTTGAGCTATGAAGAACGGATGCTGTCGGCTTCTATCCCCAGTTACCACGAATACCAGCAACGATCGTGGCGGTTAGTGCCGCTCGTCTGGTAGCCAGCGTGATGTGATCTTACCACGGCCAAACGAGCGTGACCAGTATCGCCCCACTGATCAAGAGCAACGCTGGCGCAATGGCGCGCCGCAAGTGGGTGCTGCCGCCGGCCAGTGCAATCCCGCCTTTGACCACCGTGTTGGTGAGCACCGCGATCCCAATTGCCCTCGCGGCTAGCTCGCTAGCCAAGCCGCCTGCCGCAACCGCTAGCTCGTTGAGCGATAATGTGATTGCATCAACATCGACGAGGCCGCCGAAGATGCTGGTGATAAAGAGGCCAGCATCGCCAAATTGAGCCCGTGCGAAATTGGCGCCGGCGAGGATGGCCGCGTAGAGCAGGCTAAACCCAATCGCTGAACGCAATTCCAACGGATTGCCAAAGCTCAGCGGCGCTCCTTCGTGCTGGCGCGCTAGGCGGGCCAGCCACCCTCCCCAAAGCAGGCAGCCGCTGCCGCCGGCCAGCAGGATTGGCCACAATGCTTGGAGCACCGGCGGCGCGACAGCGCCGGTGAGCAACCCGACCCGCACAAACATCACACCCCACGAGAGCAAAATGGCCAGCGCGTATTCCTGACTCAACTCCGGCGCGATCCGGCTGCGTTGGGTGTTGCTAAGCGTCACGGCGGTGGAGGAGACGATCCCGCCGATCAGGCCGGTAAGCGCGATGCCGCGGGTGGCGCCGATGATTTGGTGGAGTACATACCCGCTAAAGCTCAACGTTGAGATTAAGACGACAAGGAGCCAGATCTTCTGTGGGTTGATCACATCAAACGGAGCTGGCCCAATAGGAGTGTTCGGCAACACCGGTAAGACGATCAGGCTGATAGCGGCCAAGGTGAGGGCCGCTTGCATATCTTGCGGGCTGAGCTGGCGGGCCAAGCCGTGCAAGCGCGCTTTGAGCGCCAGCAGGACGGCGATAGCCACTCCGACCGCTGTGGCTACCGTGTCATACCCCCAAGCGACCATCCCGCCGCAGAGCAGCGTGATGAGCACGGCCATCTCGCTGGTCAGGCCGGGCCCTTCACGGCCATGGCTTAACACGTATGCCGCGATCAATAACCCGCCTACCGCCAATATCAGCGCCGCGAAGATCTCCGGAGCTTGCAGGGTCAGCGCGGCCAACCCAGCCGCGCATCCGATCACGCCGACGATGGCATACGTGCGCACGCCGGCGAAGAGATCACCACTCGCGCCGTGGGCATGCTCGCGCTGTAAGCCAATCAGCGCGCCGATCAGCAGGGCAAGGCCGAATTGGTAGAAGAGTTCGGTGCTGGCGGTGTTGTCGAGCATAGTGGTTGCAATGATTTATTGGTGAATTGTAGGCTGTTGGGTTCTAGCATACTATTCGAGAAGTAGCGCTGCAATCGTTCCAGCGTGCAGAATCTTGCACCCGCACCGATGTTTTGCCCACCATGTATTTTTGGAACATGTGGAGTGCGGCAGTTATACTGCCGCACTCCATAGTGCGCTGAAATTAGGCTTTCTCTGCCCAATACGGCGTAAAAATCGCCCCACCCTCCGCCGTGCCGAAGCTGCGGCAGCGCGCCGCACCCCAGTGCTGGCCGTAGAGGGCAATGTACGCGCAGAGCAACGCATCGGCTTCGTCTTCAATCGCCTTCAGCGCGCTCGGGCCGAGCCGGTCGAGGTCTATTTCCCGCCAGAGGTCATTACTGCCAAGCAGAGGTGGATCACCACTCGATAATCCGCGCAACAAACGCAGGTAGCGGCTCAGTTCGCGTCGGCGCTCGGCTAGCTCGCGGCCGGGCCGCGCTTTGTAGCGCAAGATGTGCGGCAAGCGAAATAAGACCACTGTTGCCGGGTGGGGAAAGACTTCGATGATGAACCTCCCGTTCATGCCGGCCTCGATGGACGGTACGTAGGCAAAACCATCCGCAGCCAGTGCGGCCAGCAACTCTTCGCCGCGTACCCCGCCGTAGCGGCGCAACAAGCGCCGGTTGGCTGGGTGCGGGCCGGCATCGTACCGCCGGAATACGGCGGCTAGTTCCGCTTCAGCACTCCGGCGTCCGGTCTCGTTAGGTACGATCAATGGCGCATCGATTGCGAGGATAGCCGGCGCATCGCCGATTGTAGCGCGAATGGCTTGCACGATGGCTTCGTTCGTTACCAGACGGCTTGGCGGCTGCACGAGCTGCGCCCCCGCTGGCGTGCCGGTACACACGGCTAACCCGCTTGGATTGCGTTCCGACCACGCTAAATCCAGTCCGATATAGACCGTCTGGAAAGGTTTAATGTTCATCGCGCGTTGCCCGATTGTAACTCTGCTCTGCTGCTCTCCACGGTACAGTATGAATAAATCGAGCTAGCTTGAGTCGCGTTTGCACGAGCCGCGATCGCTACTCGCTTTGTGAACGTTAGCAATGATCGCATCGTTTTTTCGCCCACTTGCCGGGCAAAGAGTGAGGGGTGAAGCGCTGTCCGCAGAGCGCAACTGCAGACGCCCCAACCTGTTGGCGCTCTTTTGGGTGTTGGTAGCGATACTCAACCATGACCGCTACACGACGAGGAGGTCTCTATGAGCCTGTTGAAACCGCCCCCAACCGCGATGGTGGTTGTCTGTCGCATTGGCCGCCGATTGGTGGCTTTGCCGATGCAGACCGTAGTGCATACCACCCGTCTGAGCGAATTAGCGCCTCCCGATGATGCTCCGCTTGTGGTCTGCGGAATCGTGACGCTCCACGGTGCGACGGTGCCGGTTATCGATGGCCGTTCGCTGCTTGGCGAGCCGCCCGGCTATGCGCTCGATAGCCATATTCTGCTTGCTGCGCCGGATATCGACCAACTGCCGGAGATTGGCTTGTTGGTTGATGAGGTGATCAGTTTGCACCGGGTTGGCCCCGATGGCCTAGCGCCGCTCGATCACATCGATGGCATCTCGTGCGGTGTGGTACGCGATTTGCCGCAGCCGGCCATGTTGTTGGATGTCGATGAGCTGTTTGCTTTGGCCCACGGCAGTGCGCGTGATTGATGCCGTAGGCGTCATTGATGCGACTGGTAGGGCCGCACAGCGCACGGCGGTGCGGCCCTCCGATTGACCTTACCGTTCGACTGGCGCTGGTTGCGCCAAAGGAACGTCTTCGCTAATGAAATACACCGCGCTCTTGGCCGCCTCTAAAATCGTCATCAACCCGCTGCCTGGATGCACGGCGCCGCCGATCCAGTAGAGGTTGCGCGCGCCATCGTGCCGGATGTGGGGCCGGAACGGGCCGAGTTGGCTCCAACTGTGGATCAAGTTGAAAACTGCGCCAAGGTAGGTGTGGTGCTCGTCGCGCCACGTCTCGGCGGTGTAGCGCCGCTCAACCACAATGTGGCGCTCGACATCTTCAAAACCGAGTTTGGCCATCTGGCGAATGATCAGGTCGCGGTAGCGCTGCTCGACCGCCGGCCAATCAACCGGGTAGCGCAAGTTGGGCACCGGCACCAACACAAACAGCGTGCTGTGGCCGGAAGGTGCGTTGGCTGGATCGACGATCGTTGGGTTGCAGACGTAGAACGATGGATCGTCTTCATCAAGCACTGCACTCTTGGCCCAGAGCGGGTCGTTGCGGCGAATGCTTGATGATAAGTAGAGCTGGTGGTGCGGCAGATCGTCCCAGCGCCGGTTGACTCCCAAATAGAGCATAAAGGTCGAGCACGAGAACTCCATTGAGTTCAGTTTTTGATCGGTGTACTTGCCCCGCGCATGCGGCGGGATGATGTGGGTCAGTGCGTGGCCAAAGTCAGCGTTGACCACCACTGCGTCCGCGCGCACTCGCTCGCCATCAGCTAGCTCGATGCCGGTCGCGGCGCCGCCTTCAACCAACACTTGCTTTACGGGGCGGTTGTAATGAATCGTCACTCCAAGATCGGTCGCCGCTTTGGCCAGCCCCGTTGCCAGCGCCCGGAAGCCGCCAATCGGGTGCCAGATGCCTTCGGCGAATTCGAGGAAGGTGACAAGGCTAAAGACGCTCGAACAGGCCGTAGGGTGCATGCCAAGGTATTTCGCTTGGTATGATAGCGCGTACACCACCCGCTCGTCGCGGAAGAAGCGCTTGAAGTGGTCGTAGAGGCTTTCCCAAGGCCGGAAAGCCAGCGCCGCCGCTACTTCGCGCGGCTTGAGGTAGCCGCGCGGCGTCCGCACCGGCGTGCCGAGGTATGGTTCGTAGCCAACCACATTCTTGCGGATATGCTCGATGTACCACCGCTCGAATTCGGCGGGCAAGGCGGGATCGAAGCGGGCTAGTTGCGCTTTGAAGGCGGCGGTATTTGAGGCGAGATCGAGGTATTCGCCATCCCAAAACCGGATCCGCGTGTTCGGATCGAGTCGCACGAGGGTCACGTAATCGCTAAAGCGTAACCCGGCGCTGTTGAATAGTTCGTCGTAGACCCGCGGCACTTGCAAGATGGTCGGGCCGGTGTCGAAATGATAATCGCCGAGCGAGAAGCCGCGCATCCGCCCGCCCGGACGGTCAACCGCTTCAAAGATTTCTACCTGATACCCGCGCCCGGCTAGCCGGATAGCGGTCGCTAATCCGCCCGGCCCGGCGCCGATAATCACAATCCGTTGTGACACGCTCTACTCCTCTATCTAGTTCCTGTGCAGAGACCTCCTGTTTGAGTATACACCGCTTTTCTAAGCTGGTCACGCTGAGATTGAGGTGGGATTCGCTAGGCAACCTATCTCTTCACTCTCTACTCCCCATCCTCAACGGCTTAGCGTATAAATTGTGGATAACTGGTGGAATTGTGGATAACATGTGTGGTTGACCGTGCTTGGTGAGACGTTAACACACATCTAATATTCGATTAATCCGCAGCTAATCTAAGATTGCTATAGTGCATATCGTCAAGCGAAGCGATTTGCGGTGGTCGCCGCAAGACAAAAGAACTCCCAATCTGCACACCGCCCTCACTCCCCCGCTCTCCGGCCGCCTACGACAGGTGGCCGTTGTTGATTCATGCGAATATGATCCAACCCATGACTAACCTGAAGTTCAAATTTAATCGGCACGCTGTGGATTCGATAGGCATTCTATGCCAGCAACACTCGATGGTCACGGCAGGGGTTGTCAGCTCGCGAGCGGCGGCTCGCCGCTTGGGATCGCGGTGGCCTGCGGCAACGCTGCTGATGCACGCTATGGCAGCGCCCACCACCGCCAGTGGCAGTGGACGTCGCGCTAGGGGATGCGGCAGCAGCACTGCCGCACGTTATGGTGAGAATCGCAAGGGCGGACAGATCGCATGCGTGCAGATGCGGTTGATGACGTTGCGATGCGCCGGTGTACCCTCACATCCAGCCCTCTCCCACGAGCGTGGGAGAAGGGAGCGAAGTGCCCAGTGTTGAGGCATCACACAGCTATCAACGTTGTGCTCGATTAAATGTGCTGTCTGCCCTTGACCCTGCCGTCAGGTGGGAGAGCGGGGTTGGGGGGCCAGCAGCCCGCGCAGCGTGTTTCGTCACCCAAGCCCGCCCCTTCAGGGCTAGGTTCCGGATCAGAGGTGCTGTCCGCCCTTGAACCTTGCTAGGGGACGGCTGAGGATCGGGCTGTCCCCCGCTCGCCCATTGTCATTGCGAGCCAAGCGCAGGGGCAGAGCACCGCTCTGCCCGCGCGAGGCGAGGCAATCCCCCACGAGCACGGAGTGAACCCATTGCGTCAAAGCGGGAGATTGCTTCGGTTGGTCAGCCCCAGCGTGGCTGAGGCCGCCCCTCCCTCGTAATGACAGAAGGAATGCGGGCGCTGGGGAACCCTCACCTCTAGCCCCGCTCCCATTGGCGCAGGAGTGGCGCGCTATTGCGTTTCACTCCCGCAATGCTTTACTTGCCATCCAGCAGCGCCCCCTCTCCTGCCATCAGGTGGGCGAAAGGGGCGGAGGGTGAGAGCCAGCAACCCACTGCGCGGGCTTCGTCAGCGTAGCCCGGCCCTTGAGGGCCGGGTTCCGGATCAGAGGTTCTGTCCGCCCCTTAAGGGGAGAAAATGGGAACTTACGCAATCACATCCGTCTGGTCTTTCGCCAGCGCGGCCCGCACGTGATCAATGAAGGTGCGGGTGGCAAAGATGATGTTGCGCCGCGTGACGCCACCCGATACAACCAGATAGCCGTCAAAGCCGATGTCACCGTCGCGATCGACATAGGCGCGCACGATGTGCAGCTCGTCGTTGACTCGGTTAACGTACAGCAGCCGGTCGGCCAAATCATGCGCCGGACTAGCCCGAAACTGGCTCATAAACCGGATCTGTTCGCCTTCGCGGATCGGGAAGGCCCAGATGCGAAAGCCTTGCCGGATACACACGTCGCCGTCGCTATCTCGTTCAACCTCAAAATAAGCGTTGTTGTAGAGGTCGAATAACCACTCTTTGCTGATCTGGTTGGGATAGACCAGCTCATCGGGCGCGTTGCCGGCTGTTGACATTGATGTTCCCTTTCTGCGAATGGCTGATGACGCTTTCATTATAACAGCCGCACAGCCGATGAACATGGCTAAACCGTCAATCCTCTGCGCCTGCTTCGGTGCAACCATCCTGCATTGACACTCGCCGCCGAGAATGGTATACTGCCGTCACATTCAAATAGCTGACGTTGATCAGGAAGAGTAGCAAGCGTGGCGACAGTCCAGCGAGCCGGTGGTGGTGCGAGATCGGCGAGTTCGGTGCTTGTGAATGGGCCTGTGAGTCGCGCGGCGAACCGGGTTGGCCCCGCAGTAGCTGTTGCCGGAGACGCCACCGTTATCAGGGCGCTAGGTGTGGAACGGCTTAGTCGGCAGCACCTGTAGAGTGCGTCGCTTGCGCGAGCAGCGGCGAACGAGAGTGGCACCGCGGTTTCCCCGTCTCTCGACCAATTCGGTCGAGAGTTTTTTGTTGGTTTCTTGCTGCGAGGAGGGTTCTGTGGAAACGGTTAAGTATCTGCTCAGCGAAGACCGCCTGCCGGAGTCGTGGTACAACATCGCCGCCGATCTGCCTTCTCTGCCGTCGCCGCCGTTGCATCCGGCGACTGGCCAGCCGCTCGGCCCTGCCGATCTCGCGCCGCTCTTCCCGATG
This sequence comes from Chloroflexus sp., assembly GCF_034431535.1. Lineage (GTDB taxonomy): Bacteria > Chloroflexota > Chloroflexia > Chloroflexales > Chloroflexaceae > Chloroflexus. The sequence continues at coordinate 71,830 of NZ_DAOUDC010000050.1, forward strand.
GAGCTGATCAAGCAAGAGGTCAGCACCGAGCGTACCATCCCAATTCCCGATGAGGTGCGCGCGATTTACCGGCAGTGGCGGCCAACGCCCCTCTTCCGCGCCCGCCGGCTTGAGCGCGCGCTCGATACGCCGGCCCGCATTTACTACAAGTACGAGGGTGTCAGCCCTGCCGGCAGCCATAAGCCGAACACGGCAGTAGCGCAGGCCTACTACAACAAGATCGAGGGTGTGCGCCGACTCGTGACCGAAACCGGCGCTGGTCAGTGGGGCTCATCGCTCGCCTTCGCCGGCGCGCTCTTCGGCCTTGAGGTCGAGGTGTTTATGGTCAAAGTCAGCTACAACCAGAAGCCCTATCGCCGGGCGCTGATGGAGACCTACGGCGCGCGGGTGATCGCGAGCCCCAGTACCGAGACGGCGTCGGGCCGCGCGATTTTGGCCGAACATCCCGATAGCACCGGCAGCCTTGGCATCGCGATTTCTGAGGCGGTGGAAGTGGCGGCCCAGCGCGATGATACCCGCTACGCGCTCGGTAGCGTGCTCAATCACGTCCTCCTCCACCAGACGGTGATCGGCCAAGAGGCGATGATCCAGATGGAGATGGCCGGCGACTATCCTGATGTGGTGGTGGGATGCACCGGCGGCGGCTCGAACTTTGCCGGGATTGCCTTCCCGTTCATCGGCGCGAAGCTGCGCGGCGAGCGTCCGCTGCGGGTGGTGGCGGTCGAGCCGGCGGCTTGCCCGTCGCTGACTAAGGGCAAGTATGCCTATGATTACGGTGATACGGCCCACCTGACCCCGCTGGTCAAGATGCACACCCTTGGCAGCACCTTCGTGCCTCCCGGCATTCACGCCGGTGGTCTGCGCTACCACGGCATGGCCCCGCTCGTCAGCCATCTGCTTGAATTGGGGGTGATCGAGGCAATTGCCATTCAGCAGCTCGAAACCTTTGCCGCTGGCGTGCAATTTGCCCGCCTTGAAGGCATCTTGCCCGCGCCTGAAGCCAATCACGCCATCGCCGGCGTGATCCGCGAGGCGCTCCGCTGCAAGGAGGAGGGCAAGAGCGAGGTGATTCTGTTCAATCTGTGCGGTCACGGCCATTTCGACTTGCAAGCCTATATGGATTATCAGGCCGGCAAGTTGCGCGATTACGAGTATTCCGACGCCGAGGTGGCGATGGCGTTGGCCGGCTTGCCGTCGGTGGGTGCGTGAGAGACGCCGTCACCGGCTTAACGTGACGCTCACGGTGGCAATCGGCCCGGCGGCGGCGATGACGGCGTACCGGCTAAAACCGATCTGCTCGATCTGCACGGGTACCGGCACGCCGTTGAGGGTCACGGTTTGCGGCGTCGCTCCCGCCGGTACAAGCAGGCGTAACCGGAAGCTATCGCCGCTGCCGGTGGTGGTGAGATCGATCCGGCCCGGCTGGTTGGCCGTTGCCGGCGTGTATTGCCAGCGATAGGCGACATAGCCGTCGCTGGCGGCGTAGCGGGCCACCGCGTAGACATCGCGGATTGTGTAGACCGGATCGGCTGGCCAGCGTGGCGAGATGGTGACGGTGTTGAAGGCGATGTGCCGGTCTTCGATCCCGGCAGCGCCTTCAACCAGCGCGCCGAGCATGGCGCTCGCGCCCCAGCCGTCAGTAGGCAAAAATTCGCTTACCGGGGCGATCCCGCCGGTCGGGTAATACCAGAGGTAGGTCGCGCCGGTGCGTTCGATCAGGTCAATGTAACGTTGCAAGATGTTAAAACCGTAGGCTTCATAACCGTACCGGAACGCGCCACGGGCCAGTTCGCCGCCGACCAGCGGCATCACACCGCCGTTGACGTACTCTCCCGGACGTTCGCCCAACCGGCCATTCATGCCGAATGCGTCTGCCGGGAAGGGCGGGTCGATGCTGTACCACTCGGCGAAGGCGATCCGGTTCGGGTCGTTCAACCGGCGCAGGTATTCGGCGACTATCGCGCGCCCTTGCGTTTCGGTCAAGACGCCGCGATTGAGCGCAATCGCGTTCGAGAGGCTCAGTTGCTCGGCTTCGTTTACGCCGGGTACGTCGTAGGGAATGAGTTTGACATGGTGCGTGTAGAAGCGGCCATTCCAACTCAGCGCATTGAGGCGCACCATCAGATCAGCGGCGATGGTGCGGCGCACGGCGGCCAGATCGGCCTGCCCCGCCGCCTCTTCCATCAGCGCCAGCATATTGAGCGCCGCCGCCAAGCCGGTGTTGTCGCCGTGGAAGATGCCCCACTTGGTTTGGTCGTCGATCCAGTGGCGCGGCCCCAGTTCGCCGGTGTTTGTGTTGATCATCGGCGGGCCGTATTCGTAATCCCACGTGTCAATGGTGAATGGGCGCTTGACCAAGCCCAGTGCCGGTTCCCAGCGCAGCGGATCGCGCATCGTGTAGTCGATGGCGCGTTGCGCCGCCGGCAGCATGCGCAGCATCCACGCCGTGTCGCCGGTGACTTGCCACGTCTCGTAGATCAACTGCACGAAGAGGTATTCTACGTCGGCTTCGACCGGGGTGCGGAAGGCGGCGATGTCCCATTCCGGGCGGGCCAGAAAGTCGGGCAGACTGCCGTCAGGCGCTTGCACGCGGGCGAACGCTTCCGGCAACGAGCGCAGGTCGGTCTCGAAGTAGCGAAACGCGCGATTTTGGTAATAATGGTCGCGCAGCCAGAGCAACGGGCTGTCAGGCGAGCGGTAGCCGGCCACCAGTTGCCCATCGAGCCGGTAGCTCAGCCGGTCGGCGGCCATAAACTTGCGTACCGTTGGGTACAGCCGGTCGTAGCCGGCTACGCCGGTGCGCAGAGTGGTTTCGGCTTCCAGCCGGTAGATCGTGCCGTTCGCCACCATCCGCCCGTCAGCCGTGAAGAGCGCGGCCCAATGGTCGCCCAAGCCACCGCGTGGTGCCACTTCGACCCATCCTTCGCCGTTGGCAATAGTCATCCCAAACGCGCCGGCGAATCGACCGCGGCTGTCGAAGATAAGCAGAATGGCTGGGCCATCATACCCGCTGATGCGCACTGCCACTGGCGCAGAGTCCAGTGGTTGCACCACGGGGTTGAGGCTGGTGAAGGTTGCGGACGGCTCGGCCAGCGCCGGCATAATCGGCGCGCTCAGGCTGGCGAGCAGCCCGAGCAGAGCAAATAAGAGGATCAAACGCTTCATTGTGTACCTAAAATGCTGATGAAGGGCACCGATGTTCCTAGTATAGCATTGTTGAGGGAACGCTCTGATGAGGTGCAGGCCGCTGGAGAGCAGATCGGGTTGCTCCTCGGCGTCCCCTGCGATCTCGGCGGTAAATAGAGCTGGCTTACTCGTACCACACCTTTGGCGATAGACATTGACAAGAGGGTAGCTTATGGAACGCAAACCACGAGTCTTTTCCGGCATTCAGCCTTCGGGCAATCTCCATATCGGCAACTATTTGGGCGCTATCCAGCAATGGGTGGCCGGGCAGGGCCAGAAGACCAACTTTATCTGTATCGTTGACTTGCACGCGATTACCGTGCCGCAAGAGCCGGCAGCGCTGCGCCAGCAAACCCGCGAACTCGCTGCGCTGTTGCTCGCCTGCGGGATCGATCCGCAGCAGACGACGCTCTTTGTGCAGAGCCATGTGCGCGCCCATGCCGAATGTTCGTGGGTGTTTAGCTGCGTCACGCCGTTGGGTTGGCTCGAACGTATGACCCAATACAAGACCAAGGCCCAAAAGCAAGAGAGTGTGATGACCGGTTTGCTTACCTATCCGGTGCTGATGGCTGCCGACATTCTGCTCTACGACGCCGATGAGGTGCCGGTGGGTGAGGATCAGAAGCAGCATATTGAGCTGACCCGCGATCTGGCCCAGCGCTTCAACCATCTCTACGGCGAGACCTTTGTCATTCCCAAGCCGGTGATCCGCGAGAGCGGCGCCCGGATTATGGGTTTGAACGATCCATCGGCCAAGATGAGCAAATCGGACAACACTCGCGGCCATGCCATCCGCATTGTCGATGACCCCGACGAGATTCGCTGGGCGATTAAGCGGGCCGTTACCGATTCCTACAACGAAATCCGCTTTAGCGATGACCCAGAGCGGGCCGGCGTCAACAATCTCTTGCAAATCTACGAGCTGCTCACCGGGAAGAGCCGGCCTGAGATCGAGGCCCATTTCGCCGGTAAAGGCTATGGTGCGCTGAAAAAGGAGGTTGCCGAGGTCGTGGTCGAGTCGCTCCGCCCAATCCGCGAGCGGTACTACCAGTTGATGAACGATCCGGCTGAGCTGGATCGCATTCTGGCGATTGGCGCCGAGCAGGCCCGGGCCGTCGCCGAACCAAAGATGACCCTGATCCTTGAGCGGGTGGGGTTTGTGTTGCCGAATGATCGGAGATAATCCCGCCGGTGGCGGCGCGCGGTGGTGCGCCGTTACGGAAGCGTTACGATATTAAGGACATCAACATGTATTACCCAACTCTTGACCAGATGTACGACTTGCGCCGGCAGGGCAACCTCTGCCCGATCTACCGCGAGATTATGGCCGATCTGGAAACGCCGGTGTCGGCCTATCTCAAGATCGCGCAGAACGGTCTCGGCTTTCTGTTGGAAAGCGTGACCGGCGGGCAGAATGTGGGGCGCTATTCGTTCATCGGCAGCGATCCCTATATGGTGCTGCGTATGCACGACGGCGTGGCGCAGGCGACCCATGGCGGCTACAAGCAGACCCTCTTGTACACCGATCCGCTGATCGTGCTTGAGAGCTACCTCAACGCCTACCGTCCGATCCGCCTGCCCAACCTACCGATCTTCGTCGGCGGCGCGGTCGGCTACCTCAACTACGAATCGGCCCGCTACTTCGAGCGGCTGCCGCTGCCGCCGGTGCGCCCCTACGACATGCCCGATAGCTGGTGGATGTTTGTCGACACGCTGCTCGCCTTCGACCACGTCCGTCACAAAATCATCGTCATTTCGCATGTCCATCTCGATGTCGAAGATCTGACCGCCGAGTATCAGCGCGCCGTCCACCGGATCGAGGCGTTGATTGCCCGGCTGCAAAAGCCGCTGCCGCCGACCATCGGCTTCAGTCTGCGCAACTACGAGCCGCACAATACGCCGGCGCGCGTCGTGCCGAATCCGGCGGTCTCGAACCGTACCGAAGCCGAGTTTAAGGCAGCGGTGTTGCGGGCCAAAGAGTACATCATGGCCGGCGACATCTTTCAAGTGCAGATTTCCCAACGCTTCAGCAAGACCACCAGCGCCGACAGCTTTACCATCTATCGCGCCCTGCGCACGATCAACCCGTCGCCGTATATGTTTTACATTCGCACCGGCGAAGGCGATCTGGTCGGCGCGTCACCCGAAATGCTGGTGCAGGTGCGCGACGGCAAGGTCACGACCCGCCCGATTGCCGGCACCCGCTGGCGCGGACGCGATGCCGCCGAAGATGAACGGTTGGCCGCCGAGCTGCTGGCCGACGAAAAAGAACGCGCCGAGCATCTGATGCTGGTGGATTTGGGCCGGAACGATCTGGGCCGGATCAGCGAACCCGGCACAGTGCAGGTGCCGGTCTTTATGACCATCGAGAAGTATAGCCACGTGCAACATATTGTGTCAGAGGTCACCGGCAGGTTGCGCGCCGACCTGAAGCCGATTGACGCCTTGCGTGCCTGTTTCCCCGCCGGCACCGTCACCGGTGCGCCCAAGATTCGCTCGATGGAGATCATCGCCGAACTCGAAGGCGAGCAGCGTGGCGTCTATGCCGGCGCAGTCGGCCACCTCGGTTTCAACGGCGACCTTGACACCTGCATCGCCTTGCGCACGTTGATCGTCAAAGATGGCGTTGCCTACGCCCAAGCCGCCGCCGGTGTGGTCGCCGATAGCACACCCGAATACGAATTCAACGAGAGTTGCAACAAAGCGTCGGCATCGTTGCGCGCGATCGATCTGGCGGAAGAATTGCAAGCCGGTAGCCCATCATCCTAGCGGGCGAGGCATGCCTCGCCGTGAGCGCGCCGTGATCACGAATACCCCTATCACCGTCGCCTTCGCCGCTAGCCCGCTAGGCCGGGTGCTGGTCGCCGCCACCGCCGCCGGCCTCTGCGCCGTCTACCTCGGTGACGACGACGACACCCTGCTCGCCGCGCTCCGCGCCGAATGTCCGGCAGCGCCAATCAGTGCCGGCGCGGCACCCGGTGCGGCTGCCGCGGCGATTGCAGCCTATCTGCGCAACGAAGCCGATCTGCCACCGGTGCCGCTCGATCTGCACGGCACGCCGTTCCAACAGTGGGTATGGCAGGCGCTGCAGGCCATCCCGCGCGGCAGCACCCGCACCTACGGCCAGCTGGCCCGCGACCTTGGTCTGCCGGTAACGGCAGCGCGGGCCGTGGGCCGGGCCTGCGCAACCAATCCGCTGGCGATCGTGGTGCCTTGCCACCGCGCCCTCGGCGCTGACGGCAAGCTGCACGGCTTTCGCTGGGGCATCGAGCGCAAGCGGGCCTTGTTGGCGCTTGAGGGGGTATTGCTGCCGGAGGGATAACTTCTGGCGATGGTGTGCTACTGCGTGGGGGGTATGCTTTTCATTGTGCGGCGGCGTGTTCGATTGTCATTGCGCGGGAGTGGCGACACCCAGCGCAGCGGGGGCCGCCCGACCGAAGCAATCCCCCGCTTCAGCGAGATCCCGTGCCTGAGCGCACCCTTTCCGCTGAAGGGGGAGATTGCTGCGGGGGCTGCGCCCCCTCGCACTGACAGTTAGGAAAGCGGGCGCTTGCCGAGAGTATTGCCTCCGAAGCAATGACAGTTGAGGGGCAGGCAGAACGTATGAGCGTAGATATGGTTGCTGGCTGTGTGATGCACCGGTTTGCCCTCACCCCTAGCCCTCTCCCACTGGGGCGAGAGAGGGGAGTGTAGAGCCGGGCTTCGAGGCACTGCATAGCGATCAACGGGTGTGATCGAGCACTTATTCTGTCCGCCCTTCAACCACTGGGGGAGGGAGCAACCCAGCGCCCCTCAATGTGCGCTGAGGTCATTGCGCGGGAGTGGCGGCGCCCAGCGCAGCGGGGGCCGCCCGACCGAAGCAATCCCACGCTTTAGCGAGAGCTAATGCCTGAGCATACCGTTTCCGCTGAAGGAGGAGATTGCTGCGGGTGCTGCGCCCTCTCGCAATGACAGGCTGGGAGTGAGGGCCGAATGCGGCCAAAACAAAACCCGCCACACTGGCGGGCTGACTGGCGACCCCGGCGCGACTCGAACGCGCGACCTTTTCCTCCGCAGGGAAACGCTCTAATCCACTGAGCTACGGGGTCGTATTCATTTCACCCCCAGATTATAGCACAATCTTGGCAATTATGCAAATCGGTCTCACGCCGGAAGGAGCCGGCAGCGGCACGCAAGATTGCTTGCGCACGACTTGAGTCACGCCGCTTCGGAGTGCTCTTCGCGCCCAATGGCCTGTCTCACAGATAGCGTGGTTTGGCGAACCTCTCGGTTGGATCGTTCGGATTGGTCATCAAGACGCATAAGTACCCCTTCTCCCGCGGATAGGAGAAAGGGTGCGTCAATCGCACTATAGGTGGTAGAGGGTGCACCTTTCGTCTCGCCATCGCCAAGCCGGCAATCGCGTTGCTCTCTTCACCCCGTCAACAAATGCTCGGCGAAGATCAAGCGGCGGGTACGGGTTTCGCAGCGCAGAATCAGCGAATTGGTCTCTGCCCGATCGCCGGCCAAGCGCACCCCACGCAACAAGATACTGTCGGTGATGCCGGTGGCGACAAAAAAGATCTGGTTGCTGCTAACAATATCGTCGCAGGTCAAGATGTGTTTGGTGTCGAGACCGGCGCGGGTAATCGCCTCGCGCTCGGCTTCGCTCTGCGGGGCGAGGCGGGCCAGCATCGCCCCACCCAGCGATTTGATTGCGCACGCCGCCAGCACCCCCTCCGGCGCACCGCCAATCCCCATCAGGAGATCGACATTGGTGCCGGGCATGGCTGCTAGCAACGCACCGTAGATGTCGCCATCATCGGCCAGCATAACTCGTGCGCCAGCCGACCGGATCTCTTCGATCAGGTGAGCATGGCGAGGCCGATCGAGCACAAAGACGACCAGATCGCGCACCGTGCGCCGGGTAGCGCGCGCCACGAGCGCCAGCGTCCACCCTGCCGGCGCATCGAGGCATTCCGGCACCAGATAGGGCGCAATCTCAGGCCCGACAATAATCTTATCCATATAAGCTGCCGGATGCGGCGCCCACAATGCGCCGCGGTTCGTTACTGCGGCAAACGAGACCGCTCCGGCGCGCCCTTGCGCCAACTGGCGCCGGCCATCAACCGGATCTACGATCAAATCTGCCGGCGGCCCATTGCCGGTGCCAACCCGAGTGCCGCCGGACAGCGGCGTGCTGGCCATTGCCCGCACCTCTTCACCCATCGCTAGCCGTCCATCAAGTTCGAGGATGGCCAGCGCCGCGGCCATCGCGGTGGCCGCCGCCCGATCCGCCTCTTCGATTTCGCCGCGCCCCATGAGCCGGGCCGCGGCAATCGCCGCGGCTTCGGTGGCGCGCACCAGATCAAGGCCAGTGTTGGGGCCGAGCCGTTGTGATTGGGGAATGTCCATCGTCGTGTCCTCTGCCATTTCCGGTAGCGACTGCCTGATGTCGATCAAAATTGCTCTACTGCCTCAAGAAGATTGGCCGCTTCCCACGCCAGCATACCTCCCTCCAGCACCTGCGGCGGCGGGGTGCGTCCGGCCAGCAACGCCGCCGCCCGCATACTCCGC